>CANRAY010000001.1 GCA_947628735.1 uncultured Clostridia bacterium
AAGTTTTTAAAACAACACTCGCATAGCGAGTGGTTTTTTGTCTCGCTTTGTGGCTCGACACGCTAAAGCGAATAAAAGAAGGCATTTCAATTAGAAATACCTTCTTTTCTATATAATTTTATTTTAGTTTAATCTTACGGATATATGCAATCACTTCTATAATTGCTACTAAGATAATAAGCACGTAGATAATGAAAAATACATGAGTTGGAGCACCTGTCTTAACACTCATAACTACCTCTGCTTCTGATGTATTATCTTTCTCGTTATTATCATCGTAATGAGCATCATTATTAAAGTCTTTTATCTCTGCTGTATTTATCTCTCTACCAAAGTTTTCGCTTCCTCTCTTCCATGTTAATTTTATTGTAAATTCTTTTGTCTCTCCTGGTTCTAAGCTTACTTCTGCCTCTAAGTCTCCATTTTTATTTTCTGTCCACTCGTCATATGCTTCTTTTCCGATAGTAAAATGCTTTGGTAATTTCTCTACTACTTTTGTCGTTCCTGCGATTTCTCCTGTGTTTTTTACTCTTATCTTATATGTGATTTCTACATCTGTGTCTTCCATTTCGGAACCCACAATCTCTACTTTTATTAGTTTTCCATCTAATACTTTCTGTTCTTCACCATTAATTGTTGCTTTTGTTATTACTTTATCCACCTCAAAATTAAACACTTGTTTTTCGTAATAGTATACAACTTCTTTGTCACCTTCTTCAAAAACACCGTCCTTATTTGGTGGTAGTAATTCTTCAACTAATTTATAGTATGGTATATCTTCTGGTTCTGTTGTGTAAGGATCTCCTACATAGCCTTCCTGCTCATCTCCATATGGTACATATTCTCCTGTATCTTCATCTGGATATAGGATTTCTTCTCCTGTATCTACATCCACATGTTTTGTTACTACTTTACCACTTGGGATTCTTTCATAATAGTATTTTACATAAGTATCCTCTTTTGTTACTATACCATTCTTATTCTCTGGCTCTGGATCTGCTCTTCTATAGTTTGGTATATTTTCTCTTTCTGTTGTATAGTCATCTCCTATTGGATATTCTTCAACTTTTTCTGGTAATAATTCGTTTTCTGTTCCCTTTTCTAAGTATTGAACTATTACACGTCCATTTCTTTTCTTATAATGATATACAACTTCTCCTGTTCCTTCTGGTAACGTACCATCTGGTTCCCCTTCTACATAGTCTAATACATAATCATCAAACTCTTTTGGTTCTGTATGATATGGATCTCCTACCTTTCCTGGTTCGCCTTCTCCTGGTATATGTTCTGGTGGAACTATATCATTTCCATCTTCATCTACCCATTTTACATCAATTCCGCCTGATTTGTCGCTCTCATACCAGTAAGTAACTTCTACAGTTCCATCTGGATATGTACCCATTTCTTCGCCTTCAACAGAATCTAATTTGTAATCTGGAATTTCTTTACTAGATGTTGTATATACTGATCCTACCTTACCATCTTCTTCATATCGATATTCTTTTGTTTCACCATTTTCTTCATAAGTAAGTTCTTCTCCTGTTGCTTTATCTTTATAATGAACAATTAAATGTCCCAATATGTCTACTGGTATTATTTCTGTGTCTTCTACTGTTTTACTTGAATCTGTTTCAAATAAATCAAGTCTTGCTTCTACTCTATTTGAAAGTATTCCAATACTAGCATCCATATCACTAAATACAAGTTCTATATTTTTATCAAATTGAACAGCATATCCTGTTATTGCATCAGCATTGATATTATTAATTGGTATTTCCCAAGTAATTGTTTTTCTATTAGCATCATAAACGCCATCTGATAACGTAGATTTTGCTTCATCAATATGATATGGTAAATGATCAACAATTGTTAATTTTGCATTTCCAATATAGTCTTTTATTGTTGCATTATACTTAATTTCATATTTTATCTTTTGTGATGAATTTGTAACTGTTTCATTATCTTTTTGTATTTTGTCTACACTTGCATCTACATTTGCTTCCATTGTTCTATAACGGTTTGTAACAACAATTGGATTTTCACCTTCAACTATTGGTGCTTCATAGAATGCTAATTCTCCTAAATTTGTTTCTGTTTCAATAACACTATAAACAATTTCATCTCCAAAATCAGAATATTTTGGTAAGTTTTCAAAATTTGCACTCCAATTATTTGAAGCATCTAATACTGCCTTATTATTTGTTGCCATACCATCTGCTGTTAATTCTACAGTAACACTAGTTGGTCTTCTATTTTTGCTATTTCCATTATCTTGCCAATCTTTTCTTACTTCTTTATCAACCGTGTATTTTTGTTCTACTGTTTCTGTATCTTCTTTTTCGTCTATAATTCTTTCTCCCTCAGGATTTGGCTTATATGATTCTGGATAATATAATGTTACTTTTGCATCAACAGTATTTGTTAATGGTTCTACAAAGTTTCTGTCTAGATATACTAGCTCAATATCCTTTGTAATTGTTTCTGTATAAGGTTCACCATCAAAGGTATTAATTTCTATTTCTTTTGTCCAAGTAATTGTGTTACTTTCCTCGTCATAGTTACCTTCTTCTAATTTTGATAATTTTGTATCAATTTTAGCTGGTAATGTATCTGTTAGAGTAAGTGTAACTTTTCCTTTATATTTATCAATTTTTATCTTTTGTTCAATATGATATTTTACAATACCATTTTCTTGTGTTAATACTTGTACTTTCTTCTTTTCTTTTATTGGTGTTCCATCATCTTCAAATTGACCTGTTTCAAATTCTCTTTCTTCTTCTACTGTTGCTTCAGCTGTTTTATTTACAGAATTTTCAACAACAGGATCTTTTAATTTGTAATAATAGTAAACGTCTTTTTGATCTTTTTCAAATGTTCCCGTATGGTTATCTTCATTTGGATCTGGATTAACACATTCATAATTTGGATCAACTTCGTCTGAAGGTTCTGTTTCATATCTTCTACCAACAAATCCTTCAATATGTTTATCAGGTGCTACTTCATCAGTTGTTTCTCCTCCTCTACTATCATCCCATAAGTAATGATGTACTACAACATCTGCTGGAATTTCAACAGGAACAGTATAATCATCTTGATCTTCTTGCTTATCTACACTAACTTCTTTATCAGGTTCATCTGGATTATCTGGATCTTTTTGATTTTGAAGTAACTCCACTGTTAAAGTAACTTCATTATCAACAACTTCACCTATATTATTAATGTCTGGATAATTATATTTTAATTGTAAATTCTTTACTCTTTCAATAGTAGCATTTTCAGGTTTATAAGTATCAACATCTACTGTTTCTTCCCAAGTAATTGTATGTTTAGAACCATCTGACCAATAGGTTCCATGGTCTAATTCTGATTGCGTATCATCTATTGGGAATGGTAATGTATCTACAATTGTAATCTTAGCTTTTCCAACAAAATCTTTTATAGTCGTGTTAGCTTGTATTTTGTACATAACCTTAGTTTCTTCATTAGTAATTGCTACATCTCCAGATTTTCGTACATCAACCTCTAATTTTGATTCTGGTTTTTCATAAGGTGTATCTACTTCATTTGTAGGCTTATCATCAACTCTTGCCACATTCTTAATTGTTTCATTATTTGATTGATAATTTACTTTAACTTCGAAACTTACTGTTTTCTTAGTATTAGCCGATAATTGAGCTATAGTCCAGGTAATTTCTCTACTACTATTGTATTTTCCACTATCATAAACTTTCTTTAATGTTGTACCTTCTGGAATAGTATCTTTTACTTTAAGATTTTCTACATCAGTATCACTTACATTTTCTACAGTAATAGTATATTTAATTACATCTCCTGCTGTAACAGTATTTCCTACTATTTCTTCTGTTGAATTTCTTGTAATTTCTGCTTCCTTGCTATATTTGATAACTGGTGTTTTTGCTTCATCTGTTGGCTTCCATGGATCTGGCTCAGGCTCAGGATCCTTTTTCTCTTTATAATATGCCACATTCTTTATTACAACATTTGTTTCTTCTGAGTTTATTGATAATACCTTAACTTTGAACTCTAATGTATAAGTAGATCTTGGTTCTACTTTTATATCAATTCCTTCATTTAGTTGTTGCTCTGTATAAGATAAATTCTCTACTTCTCCATTATTAGATTTTACAACAATACTACCATCAACAAATTCTGTTTTATCTGGCTTTGTATCTTTTATTGTTATTGTTTCTGCTAAGTCTCCATCATTTTTAATACTAATTGTATATGTAATTGTTTCTCCTTCTACTACATATTCTCTATCATATTCTGTTGATACATCTTTCTTTACAGTAATAATTGGCTCAACATATACATTCTCTACTGGTGGTGTTTCACGTTCTTGTGTTTCTGGAGATGGATCTTGTCCCTCTGGTGGAACATCAGTAACTGTTGCAACATTACGTATTTTTGTTCCATTTTCCAAATCTTGTACTGTAACTTGGAATTGTACTTTCATTTTTGTATGTGCATCTACTTTAACTTGAATACCCTGTTTTAGATTTTCTTCATCATTTGCTTGTCCTTCAACTAGTTGATCTGTTGTTTCTCCATCATCGCCATTTGAAACAACTTTTAGAATTTTAATACTATCTTTAACAAAATCTGTGCCATCTGGTGCTTCATCTTTTACTTTTACAGTTGTAGCTGCTGTTCCATTAGTATTATCCAATACAATTGTATATGTGATAGTATCTCCAGCTTTTACATTTCCTTTAGGATCATTTACTTTACTTATTTTCAAATCAGACTTATCTACTATTGTTTCTGTTTGTGGTGTATCCTCATCATCTACTTGAGCTTTATTTATTACTTTCAAAACACGTTTGCCATCTGATAATTCTGACACTTTTACTTTAAAACTAACAATTACTGTTGAGTTTTCTTGTACTTCTACATCAATACCTGCTTCTAATTGATCATTTGTAACTTCTTCTTGCTTTTCTACCACATCATCTTTAGTAATTTCTACACTTTTATCTACAAAAGTAGTACCTTCTGGTGCTTTATCTTTTACTTTTACAGTCTTTCCTAATTTTCCAGTATTCGTAATTTTAATTTTGTAAGTAAGAGTATCTCCTGGAACTGCATAAGCTTCACCAGAACTAATTTCAACTAATTTTTCTGTTGTAATGTTTGGTTCTTTATATTCATTTGTTACTTCATTAGTAGGTTCATCTTTAGGATCTTCTGGAATTTCAGGATCATCATTTGGACCTTTTACAGAGTAAGTAGCTTTGTTTAGAATGTCTTTTCCATTTTCTCCATCCTGTACTGTTACTTGAAATTCTAGAGTTTTCGTTTCATTTGGTTTTACTTTAACAACAATTCCGTTTGTTGTTAAATCATCTTTTGAATAAGTTCCATCTTGTTTTGGCTCTACTGTACCATCTTGACTCTTTACATTTATACTGTCACTAACAAACTCTGTTCCTTCTGGTATTTTATCCTTTATAGTTACTCTTCCTTCTGCTCCACCAGTATTTTTAATAGTAAGAATATAGGTTATAGTATCACCCTTTGTAACCCAATTTTTTTCTACCTCTGGTTCCTTTACTTCTACTTTTGAAGATTTTTTTACCTCAATTTCTGGTTTTACATAGTTATTTTCTACTTCTTCTGATGGTCTTCCACCTACATAAGCAATATTATGAAATTTTCCATCTTCTGGTTCTTCTGTTACAATAACCGTGAAATTTAATGTCTGGCTTTGTCCACTTTGAAGTTCTTCAATTGTCCAAGTTATTGTTTTACTTGCTTCATCATAAGTTCCACTATCTTGTGTTTCTTTATATTTCGTATAATCTGGTATTGTATCCGTTACTTTAATATTTTCAGCTTTTTCTTCGCCTTTATTTGTTACAGTAATTGTATAAGTAATTTCATCTCCTAAAGTAGCTGAATTTTCAGTTACTTGTGCTGATTTATCACTTCTTGAAACAGTAGCAATCTTTGTAAATTCAACTACTGGTGTTTTTACTTCTTCTGTTGTTTTTTCATCTGGTTCTGGTTCTTTTGGATCTTCTGGATCTGGAAGTTTGTCCTTATATGTTGCTGTATTTTTTATAGTTGTTTGAGTATTTTCTGTATCGTTTACTATTACATCAAAAGTTAATTTTGCAGTTTTATGTGATTTTACTGTTACTACAATTCCATTTGTAGTTAAATCTGTTTCATCATATGAATTTCCTTGTTTTTCTACTTCAGTATCATTGTCGTCAAAAACTTTAATACTTCCTGCCACAAATTTTGTTCCTTGTGGAATTGCATCTTTTACAATAACATCTCCATCTAAATCTCCATCATTAGTTAAAGTAATAGTATATGTAATAGTATCTCCTTTTATAGCATAAGTTCTAGTATTTTCAGATGATGTTTTAATTGTTGCATTTTTTTTAGCAGAAATTTTAGGTTCCTTATATTCGTTTTCTACTTTTGGTGTATGCTCTTTAGTTGTTGGATTGTCTGGATCTTCTGGATCAGGTATTTCTTCTATTACTGTTGCAGTATTTTCAATTTTATCTCCATTATTTAACTGATCATTTGATTGTGTAACTTTTACTCTAAATTCTACTGTTACTGTTTGTTCTTCTGGAACCTCAATTGCAATTCCTGCTTTTAAATTATCTTCTGTATATTCTTCATCTTGTTCTACATTATCTACTTTTACAACAATACTATCTTTTACGAAAACTGTACCTTTTGGTGCTTCATCTTTTACTGTAGTTTTTACTGGTGCTTTTCCATTTGAATTATCTAATGTAATAGTATATGTTATAACATCTCCTACCTTAACAGCTTCAGTTGGTTGATTTGATTTTGTTACATTTAAATCAGGTTTATATTCTGGAATTGGTTCACTTTTTGGTTGTTCATCTGGTTTATTTTTTTCATCATGTTTTACTAGAGCAGTATTTTCAATTTGTTTTTCTTTTGCGTCTCCGTCTATAGGTAAAACTTTTACTTTAAACTTAATAATTTTTGATGAATCCTCTGCTACTGTTACTTCAATTCCTGTATTTAAATCTTCTTTTGTATATTTTTCTCCATTTTCTTTTGTTTGCTCAGTACCTTTATCATCTGTAACTGTAATACTATCTTCTACAAATTTTGTACCATCTGGAATGTTATCAGACACAGTTACTTTTCCTGCCATATTACCAGTATTTTTTACTGTAATTGTATATTCTATAGTATCTCCTGCAACTGCATATTCTCTTTCTATTCCTTCAGGTAATTCTATACTAGATGTTTTTGTTGAACTTAATTGTGGTTCTTTATATGGATTTTCTACTTTTGGTGTATCTTTTTTATCTTCTGGATCTGGTTCTTCTGGATATTCTGGGAAGTCTGGTTTATCTGGATCATTTGGATCTTTTTCCCAATAACTTGCCACATTTGTTATTTTATCTTCTGGATCAGAATCTAAAACAGTTACTGTAAATTTAACATATTTCTTTTTACCAGCTTCTATAGTAAGTTTAATACCTTTTTCTGTTAAATCAGCTTGTTCATAAGTTTTTGCTGGATCTCCTTCTGTTTCTTCTTCATTATTTTCATTTAGTACTTTTATACTACCTTCTTTAAATTGCGTATGCTCTGGTATTGGGTCTTTTACCAATACACTAATAGGTGCTGTTCCTTTTGTATTATCTAAAGTAATAGTATAAGTAATTTCATCACCTTTTGTAACATATTCTTTTTTATCATTATCTTTTGATACTTGTAAGTCTGGTTTCTTTTCTGTAATTGGTGTACTTTCTGGGGTATGATCTGGTTTTTCTTTTGGCTCTGTTCCTTCACTAACTTGTGCTTTATTCTTTATTTCACGACTTGTTTGGTCTGCTGGTAATTCTTGTACTTTTACTTTAAATATAACTTTTCTAGTTTGATTTGGTTCTAAATGAATTTGGATACCATTTGTAGTCAAATCATCCTCTGTATAGTTTTGCTGAGATCCTTCTTGAACAGCATTTCCATTTTCTTCTACTACTTGAATACTACCATCTACAAAATCTGTTCCATCTGGAATAGCATCTGTAACTGTTACATCTGTTTCTTTATGACCAGTATTGCTGACAGATATTGTATAAGTAATTTCATCTCCTGCTAGTACATAATCACCTTTTCTAGAAACAGATGATTCTTTTTTAGTTTCTATTACAGCTGGTTTATAATCATTTTCTATTACAACATGGATAACTGGTTGTTTTGTAAAATCATTTTCATTTTCTACCCAAACATCTTCTTCTGTTAGATTTTCTAATCCATCTGTTGTTAATTTTCCATTTTCATCTATTGTTACATTTAATTTATGTTCTTGTTCATCTCTTTCAAAACATTCTTCTCCTACTGTGTCTTGCGTAATAGTCCATTCATCTAATACATAATCTCCCCATTTTGTTGTTCCTTGTCCATTAGTTGTTCCTGATTTTCCTTCTGTTTCTTGTGTTTTTCCCTCTAAAGTAAATTCTGAATTTTCAATATATTCATCATCTGTATCTTTTACTCTATTTTCAACAACAATATCATATTTGTATTTATTTTGAATGTCTAATTGAACCGTTGGTGTTTCCGTTTCTTCGTCTGTAATAGCAAGCCCTTTTACAAATTCATCTTGATTGTCTTCTAGTGATCTCTTAACAAGTGCTCTATATTCTACTTCTCCTGTTTCATTTAATATTTGTGCTTCTAATTCTCCTTCAGGATTTTCTATCAAACGAATATCAATTTCTTCTTCCTCTGGAATATATGGATTATCAATTTCATTTTGTTTAATAGTATAAATAGCTCCAAAATATAAATCTTCATATTCTCCAGCATTTTTTCCAATAATCTCAGTATGATTTTCTGTCCAATCTTCTCCGTAATTTTCACCTTTTAATTGAATAGTAGAACTAGCATCTGTTACAGTATCAGTTGCATGAGGAATTAATTCATCTGTTCTAAATTTATAATCATTAATTTCTAATCTATATTGTCTATCTCCTATTTGCAAACCTACTTTTTCTGGTTCAGTTTCAGAAGAAAAAACTGTACCTACAGAATCAAAATAAATAGCATGATCTGCATATGTAACTTCTCCATATGTTAATGGCTCTGGCAAATCTACTGTATAATAAAATCCAAAATTAGTTTTTGCTGGAATTTGTGAACTAATTACGATTTTATATGATTTTATTTCATCCCAATTATTAGGTTCTTTTACCCAATCAGAACTATCTTTAGTAGCATTTCCATCCGTTGAATAAAATACCTCATACGTTGGTTGATGATTATCTTCGTCAACTTTAATACCAGGACTTTGCATTGTTGTTGAGAATGTTGATTGAAGATCAACATTATTATGAAGAACATTATGATTTCCTGCAAAAGGAATTCTTCCTACAATAACTGTATTACTAATAGGATTAGAATATCCATTTGAAACAACTATATTAACCCTAGCATGACCTTTAGAATTATCTCTTAAAACAGATGCTACCTCTGGACCTTCTACAATTGTACCTTCATCATCAAAATCTGTAATTTGAGTAGTTGTTATTAAGTGATCTGTTTTTGCATAATACATTTGCACATTTTCAACTCTTACATCTTCTTCTACATCACTATTTTTATTTATATCATAAACATCAGGTACTTCCTTTGATGATGGCAAATGCACTTCATAAACTTGGCAAACATCATTATATCCAAACACTCTTATTGTATCTTCTGATTTTCCATTTGGATTATTAAGTGATGATTGAAATTTCAAAGCTACATCTGCAGTTGATGTTATAACTCCTTCTGTTTCTATTTTTAAAACAATATGACCTTCTTTTTTCTCAGTTGAAACTTTCTTTACTTTAACATTATAATTATTAACAGAAAAACTATTATATTTTATTTTTGTAAAAGTTTCTGGAAATTCTATATATAGTGTTGGATTAACCCATGCTGTATATGTTCTATCAATATCATGATATCCTGCAAAGAAACGAATTGTCATTGTATTTTTATTCAATTTTTGTGGATCAAATGTATAGTTATCTGAATTTAATAATGGTTCATATAAAGTACTTCCCTCTTTATATTCCACATGTTCTACATCACCATTAATTGATCTTAAATCAGCTTCTCCATCATATTCAACAAGTCCATGTAATGCAGAATATACCATATTATATTTTTCAAATTCTTCTTTACTACGCAAATTTTTTAATGTTGGATTATCAATGTTCTTCATATGTTCTATCTTAATAGTTCCTGTTGTCACTGGTTTTGTAGTTTCTATTTTTATATGTTTTACTGGAGTTTTATATTCAAGAAGTTCATTTACATCAGAAGATGTAATTGTCTTAATTACTTTTCCTGAATCTGCATCATAAACAATGATCTGTCCATCTTCGCCTAACACATTAAATGCTGCTGCATCAACACGAATTGCTTCATATTGAATAAATGGATCCATATCATAAAATTGGCCTTCTTCGTCTGAAAAGTGATCTGTATCATGTTTATAAGCTCCATCTAAAATATCTTTTGCTTCTGAATATTTTTCTGAAAATACAAATTTTTTAATTTTGTCATCATACATATAGAAATTTACAGTCCAATCCACTTTATACTTAACATCCATATTAATATTTTTATCATACATCAATCTACTATTTGTTTTAGATAATAACGTATCATCTATATCAACATTATATAAAAGCACTGAACCTTTTGGATTTTGAAGATCAATTGCAGTTGATATACTTTCAGTATTTGACTGTACTTTTTCAAGTTTTCCTTTTGTATCTGTTGACCAACCCTCCAAATATGCTGTAGCTTTAAATTGAAGACTGTTAGTTGTTGCTTCTATTTTGTTATATGCATCAATAGGATATTCCATAACGATATTGGCTTGATAAAGATTCTCATAGTAAATAACACTTCCAATACCATTATTTAATGGATTTTCCATGTGAATTTCTAAACTACCTGTTGCTGAATCATAATCTACTTTAGTAATATTCTTTTTAGATGCACTTATATCATTTACATAAACAGATGTAGGATAATAATCTCCCATTTTAGGAGCATTTCCTTTAATTACAGTTCCTGCATCTGGTGCCATTGCAGTAAAACCTTCTCCAGTTCTTGTAAATACATATGGATTACAAATTATATATACTTTTTCACTTTTTGAATCTACAACAAAAACATTATCAGCTGCTCTACACCAAAATCCTTGTACAAATTCATATTCAATACTTCCATACCAATCAATTCTAAATTCAATTTCTTTTGTAATTGTTTTAGTAACTCCATCACTTCCAGTATAATCACCTGTAAAAGTTAATTTATTAGTTTTAGAAAGAAGATTAACATCAAAAGTATTCATATATTCTGAGTCAAAAATATTTTGTTTCATAGTAATATCTACTGGTTTATTATGACCAGCTGTCATTTCATTAAACGAAATTGTTCTACTTGTTACACTCTTGACATACTCATCTGTTGGAATATTTCTTACCATTGAGAAATTTCCATTTGATTCTAAAGTAATTTTTGCATTCTTTAATGTTCCTTGAGTATCAACTGTTAGCTTAGTTTTTAAAACAACACTTTCATTCAATTCTTGCCTAATTCCTGAATATTTTTTTCCATCTGGCGACTCAAAATATGCTTCAAATTTTACAAATTCCGAATCTGTTTTTGATATATCACCTGTTAATTCTTCAAAAGCATCAAATGTTGCAGTTTGAGAAGACGCTGCTTCTGTTATTTGGATATTTGCAAAACAACTTAGTACTGTTGTAACTAGGCATATTATCATAGCTATTAAAACCAAAACTTTTACTTTACTTGTTAATCTTCCCTTCATAATCTTACCTCTTTTTGTTATTAATATAATAATATATATATATTTATATTAGCTTGGTTTTAAAAAGCCGTCAATTCCTTGCGCGCGTGTAATTTTTTCCATTTTTCTTACTTTCTTACGGAAAACAATTATTAGCATATTATTAAAAATTATTTACATTTTTGTAATATTTTGTTAATTTTACAAGCATTCAAAATCAAGAAAAGAGAGGTTTCCCTCTCTTCCCTAAATTTTTATGATTTAATTTTTACGATTTTAATCTCATTGATAACAATTTACTAATTCCATTCTCCTCCATAGTAACACCATAAACTGTATCTGCAACTTCCATAGTTCCTTTTCTATGTGTAATTACCAAAAATTGTGTTTCTTTACAGAATTTTTTCAAATATTCTGCAAAACGATATACATTTACATCATCTAGTGCTGCTTCTATTTCATCCAAAATACAGAAGGGTGCAGGATTTATCTTTAAAATTGCAAATAAAAGTGCTATTGCTGTAAAAGCTTTTTCTCCTCCAGAAAGTAACATCATATTTTGTAACTTCTTTCCTGTTGGTTGAACTTGAATATCAATTCCACATTCTAGAATATTTGATTCATCCTGTAAAATAAGTTCTGCTTTACCACCACCAAATAATTCTACAAATACTTCATTAAAGTTTTTATTTATCTGCTTAAACTTTTCAGCAAATTGAGATTTCATCGTTTCTGTCATATCTTCAATCATTTTACGCAATTTTGTTGCTGTATTTTCCAAATCTAAACGTTGTTCACACATGAAATCATATCTTTCTTTTGTTTTTTTGTATTCTTCAATAGCATCAATATTAATACTTCCTAAATCTTTTATTTCATTTCTAATACGATTAACTTCTTTTTGTGTCTGTGCAATATTTTCTGGTTTTTTATATTCTTCTACCATATTAGGAGTTAATTCATATTCTTCCCATAAGCCATTTACTTCTTGCTCTAAATCTTGCTCTAATTTAGTTTTCTTAACATCTAATTTAACTATCTGCTCTTTTAGACCTTCTAATACTTCAAATTGATCATTAATCTTTGATTCTGTTTTAGATAATTCTTCATTTTTAGCAATTCTTGTCTTTTTTAATTCATCCACTTTTGAACTACTATTTTGAACATCAGATTTAATCTTCTCTATTTCTTGTTGTAGATTAATAATTTTTGTATCTAATTCTGTATTTTCTTCAATAATTGCTTTAACATTACTTTTCTTCGCTTCCATACTCTTATCTTGATTTTCAATATCAGCTTTAATTCTATCAATCATTTCATCAATTGAAGTACCACTTTCTTCAAATGAAGTAACTGATATTTTTAAATTTGTAATGTCAAAATTCAAATCATCTATATACTTTTGGTTTTCTTTATTTTTTAATGCAAACTCTTCAACAACTTTACTTAGATCACTAATTTCTATATTCAAAGTCTCAATTTCTTTTTGTTTTTCTTCCTTCAAGTGAATAATTTCTTCCTTTTGTTGTTTCAATGTTTCTTGTTCTGCCTTATATTTATCTCTTTCTCCTTCTAATCTACTAATATTACTTTCAACTGCTACCATTTTTTGATTTTCCGTTGCAAAAACCACTTCTATTTCTTGTAATTCTTTTTCTAATCGTGTTGTTTCTTCGATAACATCTGTTACTGAAGTACTATATTTTTCCTTTTCGTTTGATACATTCTCTATTTGATGTTTTAAATCTTTTATTTTTTTATCAATCTCCTCTATTTCTCTACTTCTTCCAAGAATATTAACTGTCTTTTTTACAACACTTCCTCCAGTAATACTTCCTGAAGGACTAATAATATCTCCTTCTAATGTAACAATACGAAAATTATATGAATTTAATTTAGCTACTTCTATTGCTGATTTCATATTTTCAACTACCAAGGTTCTTCCAAGAAGATTTAAAATAATTTGCTCGTATTTTTTATCACATTTTACTAGATCAGAAGCAATTCCAATAATACCTTCAGCACTGTTTTTTATAATTCTATCTAATTTTTTACCTTTAACAGAAGACATTGGTAAAAAGGAAGCTCTACCCAAATTATTAACTCTTAAATGTTCTATTAGTTTTTTAGCATCATCCTCTGTTTTGGTTACAATATTTTGCAAAGCCTGTCCCAAACACATTTCTATTGCAGTTTCATATTTTTTATCTACAGAAATAATATTTGCAAGAACACCTTCCATTCCTTTATTTAGGCTAGAATCTTTTTCACAGTCATTCAATAAAGTTTTAACACTCTTTATATATCCTTCTTTTTCCTTTTCTGTTTCTATTAAAAATTTCAATCGAGAATCTTTCATTCTCATTTCATCTTCTAGATTTCTTATTCTATCATCAAATTCTTTTATTTTGTCCATACAAGCTTGTTTTTCATGTTGCTTTTCTTCTAAGATTTTAGCTTGTTTATCCTTCTTTGCTTGAATTTCATAAAAGCCTTTTCCTAATTCTTGTTTATTTGTTCTTTCATGATCTAACTGTGAAATTATAGATGTAAGCTCATTTTCAATTGTTTTTTCTCTCTTTTCTATATTTTCAAAATTAACATCTTTATTACTAATAAATTCTGTTATTTCATATTTTGCATCAGTATCTTGTTCAATCTTCTTTTTCTTTTCTTCAATAGAAATTTCCTCATCAGATAACTTTTGTGTTAATTCCGCTAATTCTTTTTCCTTATTTGTTAATTCCTCTTGAAATTTTCCTTTATTTAAAACAAGATTTTCTTTTTTAACTTCTTTTTGATGTATTTCTTCTTGCAAAGTATTTTTTCTTTGTTCTATTTCTTCTATTTCTTTCTCTAATCTTTCACAATTAGTTGCATTATTCTGCATTTTTTCTTTTGTGATACCAATTTCAGAATTAATTTTTTCAATTTTATTAGTACTTTCAAATCCTAAATTTTGCAATTCTTCAACATTTACTGTAATCTGATCTACCTCTTGTTTTAGTTGTTCTTTTGCTGTTTGAAGTTGTTGCATTTTTTCATCTTCAGTTTGTTTCTGATCTTGCATAATTTCAACATCTTTAACAACTTGAGCTAATTTTTCTTTATATGTTTCAATATGATGCAAAAATAAACCTACTTCTATGCTTTTCAATTCTTCTCGTAAGTCTAAAAACTTTTTTGCTTTATCTGCTTGGATTTTTAGTGGATCGATATTAGCTTCTATTTCTGCTAATATGTCATTAATTCTAAGTAAATTTAATTTTGTTTGTTCTAACTTTTTTTCTGATTCTTCTTTTCTTGTACGATATTTTACAATTCCTGCCGCTTCTTCAAAAATATGTCTTCTATCTTCAGATTTATTACTTAAAACCTCATCTATCCTACCCTGCCCAATAATACTATATCCATCTTTTCCAATTCCAGTATCCATAAATAGCTCTGTGATATCTTTTAATCTGCATGGCGTTTTATTAATAAAATATCCAGTTTCACCACTTCTATAAATTTTTCTTGTTACTGTTACCTCTGAATATTCAACAGGAAGCTTACCATCTGTATTATCTATTACAATACTAATTTCTGCAAACCCTAATGATTTTCTGGCTTGTGTTCCAGCAAAAATAACATCTTCTGATTTAGCTCCTCTAAGAGCTTTCATACTTTGTTCTCCTAAAACCCAACGAATTGCATCTGAAATATTACTTTTTCCAGAACCATTTGGTCCAATAACAGCAGTTATTCCTTCTTTAAATTCCAATACTGTTTTATCTGCAAAAGATTTAAATCCTTGCAATTCCATCCTTTTTAAATACATTTTTTCACCTAATTTCTTATGTAGTTTTTATATAATATTTATCTGATTAACTTTTTTTATTGCTTCATTAACATCAACTTGTTCAAATTTTCTATTTTTCATTAAAATTTTTCCTTTAACAATAGTTGTATCCACATCTCTTCCGCTTGTATTATATACTAAATTAGAAATAATGTCATGATTTGGTAACATAGATATATGATCTAATTTTGATGAAATATCTACTAAAATAATATCTGCATCTTTTCCTTCTTCCAAGCTACCAATCCTATCTTCCAATCCTAAAAGTTTCGCTCCTTCAATTGTTGCCATTTTTATAACATCTCTGGATGTAATTCTATCTGCATCTTCATAAATACCTCCTTGCATTAAACATGCTGTACGTAAAGATTCAAACATATCCAAATTATTTCCAGAACCAGCACCATCTGTTCCCAATGCAACTGTTATTCCTGCTTTTTTATACTTTGTAACATCTGCAATTTTACATCCTAAACGTAAATTTGAAACCGGATTATGTGCAATTCCGCAATCCATTGTTTTTAATACTTCTATATCTTGATCATTTAATTTTACACCATGAGCTAATATTGTATGAATTCCATCAAAATATTTTTTCAAAACTTTACTTGCTTCTTCACCATGGAGTTCCTTTATAGAATTAATTTCATCAATACTCTCTAAGAAATGAACATGTATTGGTAAATTATATTCCACTGCTAAATCTCTTGCTTTTTTCAAGCAATTGCCTGAACAAGTATATAATCCATGTGGTGCAACTGAATAAGTAATTAAATCATTATTTTCATCTCTTGACTCATAAAAATCTCTAAATTCTTGTATTCTAACATTTAAATCAGAGCCATCTGTATCCATAAGAGGTCTTGTTAAAACTGCTCTCATTCCCATTTTTTCTGCTGCTTTTCTTGTTTCTTCTGGCATGAAATATTGATCATTAAAACAAGTAGTTCCTGTTGCGATCATTTCTATCATAGAAAATATACTAGCATCATAAATTTGCTCTTTTGTTAACTTATCTTCTATTGGCCATATCTTTTTGTGTAACCATGTAAATAGATCACATCCTTCAAAAGTTCCTCTAAAAAGACACATAGCAATATGAGTGTGTGTATTAATTAAACCTGGCATAACTATTTTATCTGTTGCATCAATAATTTCCTCGCCATCAGCTTTTATTTGATCTTCTATTTTTGTAATCTTTCCTTCTTGAATTAAGACATCCTTTTCTTCTATAACAACATCATCATTTTTAAATAATAGTACCTTACCATTCTTAATAATCATGCCATTTCCTTCTTTCCGTAAATAAATTTCTATATAATAACATATCATAAATTCTTTTATATTTCTATAATTCTATGACAAAATAATATATATTTCAATGGTTTTTAATTTTAATTTTCATTTATTGACCTTATTATATTTTTGTAGTATTATTAAATTAAAGTTACAAATGAAAAATAAAGGAGAAACTCGATGCAAGAAAAATTTGATTTTTATAGCTCAGTTAATTTAAAGTCTTATAACTTAGATCAAACCATGAAATATCAGTTACAAATGTTAGAACGTTTAGATAGATTTACAAGAACACACAGTGAAAATGTTGCAAACCTAGTTTGTAGAATGTGTGAATATTTACATTGTTCTAAACCATTTACAATTCATGCTACAATTTCAGGATATTTACATGATATTGGAAAATTATTTATTCCACCAGAAATTTTAGGAAAACCAACACAATTAACTGAAGAAGAATTTGAAATTATGAAAACACATACTACTTTAGGATACGAAATGTGTATGAAAGACCTAAATCTTCGTCCTTATGCTTTAGGAGCATTAAATCACCATGAAGCATTAAATGGAACCGGATATCCAAATGGAATTACAAAGGCTGACATTCCTTATGAAGCTCAAATTATTCGTGTAGCAGATGAATATGATGCAATTGTTACCAAAAGGCAATACAAAACACACGTAAATATTTCTGAAACACTAAAAGAACTTATTAAGGATGCTCAACCAGATCCAAGATTTGTTGCCTTAGATCATTTAGCAGAAAATTCTAAAGTAGGAAAAATTAATAAAAAAGCTTTAAAAGTATTATTTAAAGTTGTTATAGACGATACATTATATGAAATATCTGGTGTTATTGATTATATTGATTATTTAAAAGATCAAATTAAAAGATTAGAAATGATTGATAAATACCATCAAAAAATGGAAAATTCAAATAAAGAAAAAACAAAAAATTATTATCTTGAAGGAATAAAATTTTTATTACAACCTGATGAAACAGTTGAGAATTACAGTCAAATACTAAGTGAATATAGAGCTGCTGTTGTAATGCGTCAAGACAGAATTAAACAACTTTACAAAGAAATTGATATTATTAAAAAATTAAAAGTATAAACAAATATAAAAAACTATATCATAATCATTTGAAATAATAAAATATCTCAAATAATGATATAGTTTTTTATATTATAATTCTAGACCAAAGCTAACTTCTAAAGCATTATTCAACTTTGAAATAATCTCTTCATCATCTATATGCCCTATTTTTTCTTTTAGTCTACTTTTATCAATTGTTCTAATTTGTTCAGTTAAAACAATAGAATCTGATTTAAGCCCTCCACTTTGTGTTCCTATTTCAATATGTGTTGGTAATTTATTTTTACCTGTTTGAGATGTAATAGCCGCTGCAATTACAGTAGGACTATGTTTATTACCAACATCATTTTGAATAATCAAAACCGGTCGTACTCCACCTTGTTCAGATCCTACTACAGGGCTTAAATCTGCATAAAACATATCTCCTCTTTTTATTACCATATTCTTCACTCCTAATAATTTCTAGCATTAAGGATTATTTATTGATATATTTTATATATTCGCTATTTTGAAATACGACGATGGTTTTTAATTAATAAATTTCATCATATATCTTTTGTAACTTAAAAGCTAATACTTCTTCTTTTTGTAAACCATTTATCGTTATCTCATTATATAATATGTAAACAAGATTATTTTTGTTAATATCTTGAATAATTAGCTTTGTTGGTTTACCAGTACTTCTATCAACATATAGTTCTTTTTGATATACATATCGATTATCATCTTTTTTTGCCTTTGTTTTAAGAATTATTATTCCATTTTCTTCTTCTATTGTTGCCTGACCATTTCCTTTTCCTACTTGATAATCTTCAATAAATTCATTAAGCCATAAAAAATTATCAAATATGTCTTCATAGTTTTCATATATAGTACTTGCGTTTAATCTCGTATTATGAATTGTTAGTGTATTTCCATCATAAATTGTTTCGATTCCAGCTATATTTTTTGGTTCTATCACAGTTTGTTTTGATATATTTGGTTTTGTAAATTTCTGTGATAAAATATATTGATTTTTATTTTTATTACTCTCAACAGTTACTTCAATTTCTGCTTCATAAGAGCCAATATTTAAAATATATTCTTCTATTTCCTCTAAAGTTTTATTACTCATATTATTTCCAACTTTTGAATTTTTATAATCATTTTTTACAAAAAAATATATAATTAAAGCAATTATAAAAAAAGCTATTAAAAATAAAAGAAAGATTTTTCTTTTATTTAACTGATGTATTGATTTTTCTTTCATACAATTCCTCCATATCAAATTTTATAAAAAATTAGTAAATACTCAATAAAAAAAGAGTAGTAAACTACTCTAATTTTATTCTACAATGATTCAAAATATTCAGTTAAACAATTTATTAAATCTTCTTTATTATCAATTCTATTAATTATATCTCTTATTCTACTTGCATCCTTCATATTATGAATATAAGCAGATAAATGTTTTCTCATTTCTTTAATTCCAACATCTTCACCTTTTGTTTCTATTTCTAAATTTATATGCTCAATTATGATCTTTAATTTTTCTTGATAAGAAACTTCTTGATAATCTCTACCTGAAAGATAATCTTGAATATTTTTTAAAAGCCAAGGATTTCCCATACAAGCTCTTCCAATCATAATTCCGTCTACATTCGTTTCTTGAAACATTTTTAAAGCATTTTCTGGAGTTTTTATATCTCCATTACCAATAACCGGTATATTAACACTTTCTTTAACTTCTTTGATGATTTTCCAATCTGCCTTTCCTGCATAATATTCATCTCTAGTACGACCGTGAATTGTAATAGCAGAGGCACCTGCTTGTTCAAATATTTTTGCTGCTTCTACTGCTACAATATGCTCATTATCCCATCCTTTTCTATATTTAACAGTTACAGGAACTTTACTTTGTTTTACAACTTCTTCTACAATTTTACCTGCTAGTTCCAAATTTAAAAGTAACTTACTTCCATCACCATTTTTTACAACTTTTGGTGCAGGACATCCCATATTAATATCAACAATATCTGCATATTCACTAACATAACTAGCAGAACATTTCATTGCTTCAATATCATTTCCAAAAATCTGTACAGCTACTGGTCTTATTTCATTTTTCATACATAATAATTGCTTCGTTTTTTCATCATTATAAAAAATTCCTTTACTACTAATCATTTCTGTACAAACTAGTCCTGGAGAAAATTTTTCGCATATTAATCTAAATGGCAGGTCTGTAATACCTGCCATTGGTGCCAATAATATATTATTTTTAAGTTCTACATTTCCTATTTTTATTTTTTGTAAATACATAATTGTTTCCTTCATTATTCGACAAAAATCGCCTTTTGACGTCTGCCTGATATATTTAGTAATAAACCAATCATAATAAAATTACTAATTAAAGAGCTTCCACCATAACTAACAAATGGTAAAGGAATTCCGGTAATTGGTAACAATCCCATTGTCATTCCTATATTTTCTACCATATGGAAAAATAAAATTCCGGCAATTCCTATAGCAATATAGGATCCCATATCATCTTTAGCAGTTTTTGCGACATATACTGCCTTAGTAATTAAAATAACATACAAAATAATAATTCCTGCTGCTACAATAAATCCCATTTCTTCACTAATTAATGCAAAAATAAAGTCAGTTGTTTTCGGATATAAAAAACCTAATTGTGTTTGATTTCCCTTAAACAATCCCATACCTAATAATTGTCCTGAACCAACAGCTAATTTTGATTGTATAATATTGTATCCAGCATTTCTTGGATCCAAATCAGGATTTAAATAAACGTCTATCCTTGTCTTAGCATGTTCTGGCAATACAAAGAAATATAAAACAGGTACTAATATTACGACTAACAGTAAAGCACTTATAATATACCTTTTGCGTATTCCACCAGCAAATAACATAAAAACAAAGGCTACCACAAAAGCCAATGCAGTTCCATAATCTGGTTGTTCAATAATTAAAAATACTGGAACAGCAAAAGCAATAATGATTAAGCCTAATTTTAAAACACGATTTATTTCGTCTCTTCCTTTAGATTGTATTTTTGTCATTAACCATGCTAAAAATAATACAACAATAATCTTAGCAAATTCAGCAGGTTGGAATGAAAATGCACCAATATCAAACCAACTAGTTGCCCCATTAATAGCTCCCGTAAATAAAACTCCAACCAACATGACTAATATAATTCCATATAAAATAGGAGAAATTTTTACTAAAACTTCATAATCAATAAAAATGGTAACAATAAGTAATGGAATACTTATTGACAACCAAATAATTTGTTTCTTTAATTCTTCATAATCAGAATTTTGCGTTGCCGATGTTAATGCGACAATCCCTACCATAACTAACAAAATAGTACATACAAGAATGCCCCATTCTACATTTTTAAGAATCTTTCTTTTCATTCTTACTTATTTATCCTTTTTCTTTTTAATTTCAGTCGTTTCGTCTTTTCCCTTTTTAGATGTTTCTTCCGGTTGGCTGTCCTTTTTTTCTGTTTCTTTTTCGGCTACTTTTTCATTTTCCTTTACATTTTTTTCAATTTTTGAGCCATCTTCTTTTTCAGTTTCTACTTGTTTTTCTTCACTCTTATTTTTCTCTTCTTGATCTTTTTTATCTTTTTTATCTTTTTTATCCTCTTTATTTTCTTTATCATTTACTTCTTTATTATCTTCTTTTTTTACTTCACTTTTTTCGTCTTTTTCTTCAACTGCTTTTTTATTGTCTTCCTTTTTTTCTGCTTTTTGCTTTCCTTTTTTAACATTATTAGCAGTTTCCTCTACATTTTCTTTCATCTGCTTTTCCAATTTTCTTGCTTCATTTTTAATTGTAACAATAGGAATATTAGCATACAAAGCTGGTGCTCCAATTGTTCCATCTTCACCTGGTTTGTTAGTCATTCTTACATCAATTGCTTCTTCATCAATATCTATGTACTTTTTTATTACCTCAATAATTTCCTGTCTCATCATATCCAAAAAGTCAGCTGAAATATTTGCTCTATCTTGTGCCAATACTAAATGTAATCTTTCTTTTGCTGTAGTTTTTGACTTTGATTTTTCGTTTTTTCCAAATTTCTTAAAGAATTTAGTAATGTTTTCGAACATAATTTACCTCCAATAGTATTAGTGTTTACCTTTTGAGAAAAAACCTTTTATTTTTGAGAAGAATCCTTCTTCCTTTCCAGGAACATTTATATCAACGTTTTCTCCTAATATTCTATTTGCAATTTCAGTATAAGCTTTACCTGATGGAGCTCTATGATTTGTTACCACAGGTTCTCCTTTATTAGTTTGCGTAATAATATATTCATCATCTGGTACAACACCTATTAAATCTATTGACAATAAATCTACAATATCGTCTACATCCATCATTTCGCCTTTTTTTATCATTGCAGGTCTTATTCTATTAATTACTAATTCTGGATTTTTAATATCAGATGCTTCTAATAACCCTACAATTCTATCTGCATCTCTAATAGCAGAAATTTCTGCAGTTGTTACTACAATTGCTCTTGTTGCTCCAGCAATAGCATTCTTAAAACCTTGCTCTATACCAGCTGGACAGTCAATTAATATAAAATCAAACTCTTCTTTTAATTTACTGATTAATTCTTTCATTTGTTCTTCATTTATTGCACTTTTATCTCTTGTTTGAGCTGCTGGAAGTAAAAACAACTCATTAAAACGTTTATCTTTAATAAGGGCTTGTCTTAGTTTACATTTTTCTTCTACGACATCTACAATGTCATATACAATTCTATTTTCTAAGCCCATAACAACATCTAGATTTCTTAAACCTATATCAGTATCTACTAATGCTACTTTTTTTCCTCTCAATGCCAATGCAGCACCTAAATTAGCTGTTGTTGTTGTCTTACCTACTCCACCTTTGCCGGACGTTATGACAATAACTTCTCCCATAAATTTTCCTCCTTATTTGATTAAAACAAAACTTATTATTTTGTTTTTATTTCAAAAGTGCATAATTCTAAACACATATATTATATACGGAAATCGTTAAAAGGTCAATCTTTTCAAACAAAAAAACATCGATTATTACTATTAAATAATAATCGACATTTTTATTTTTTATAAATTTATTTATAAGCTCTAATATAATCTACATCCATTGTAACATTACTTTCTGTTGTCCAAACCCATGTCCAGCCTGTAATAGGTGAATTTCTCCATATATTAGCATCTAATCCTAGATCAAATGTTGCTGTATGCCATTGTCCATCACAAGTTAGAGTTTTTTCTATAGTTGAATCTCCTATAATAAGTTTCATTGAACCTGCATTTGAATTTGTTTTATATTTTATATCAATATAACGATATTCTCTTGGATTAAATGAAGTTACATCTTCCATAGTAATTGTAGGATTAACATCACTAGACCTTAATGATAAAATTCCATCTACAATATTATTTTCCGCTGTTGCTGTTAATTGAAAATTTTTCCAATCTTTAAAATCTTCAAAATATGCCATCTGATCTGCTATTTTTTGATAAGTTTCACCAATTCGATCATTTCCTTGCTCATAAGATTCTTTAATCTTAACTATTGTCGATAACTGTGTATTTCGCATAGAAGTCGAAGCAATATAAATAGCTGTTAAAATAATTAAAAAGCTTGTAAGAGTAACAGCCACATAAACAGCCATAGAACCCTTCTCTTCTCTCACTTTTTTCTTCATTTGCATAATAGAGTTTCCCGTTCCTTTCGTTCCATATTATTTATTATATAATATCAATTATATAATAATTTAAAATCATAAAATTGTCAATTCAATAAATAAATTTACATTCTCTTTTTTATCCATTCAATTCTTTCTTTATGTAATAATTCTCCCACTTTTTTTCCAGATAATGATGGATTTTTCTGAAGAATATTTTTTCCTTTAACCGCTTCTAAACATTCTTCTCCAATAATATCAAAATTAATATTTTCCGGATATTTTCCATTTCGATACTGATCACATAAAACCACTATCTTCATACCAGACAATCGTAATGGTGATTTAGACACATTTTCAATAAAATCCACTTGTTTTTTCGGAGTCATTACTGAAAACATTCCACCTCTCATATGTTCCTTTGCTGCTGTTTTTCCACATTCTTCCCATATTTTTGGAATTCCTATACGACTTCCTAATTTAGATACTAGTTCTTCTCCCCTTTTTTCATGCCCATAATGATGTGGTAATACTTCAATTGGAGTTGTTCCTTTTCCCAAATCATGAACAAGACAGCTAAACCTTATTTTTAAATCGTTTGTTAATAGACAAGATGCATCTAAGGAAATCATTGTATGCTGATAGCTATCTCCTTCTGGATGATATTTTTCTGGTTGTATTTTTCCAATCAAATCATAAATTTCTTTAAAATGAACATCTAATAAATCTGCTTTCCTTAAAACCTCAAAAAAAGTAGAAGGTTTGTCACTCGCCAAAGCCTTTTTAAATTCTTGAAATACCCTCTCTTTAGGCAAAGTAAACAATTCTTCCTTTAATAAATGCATTTTTTGTGTAGTCTTATCTTCTACTTGAAATTGAAACATTGAACTAAAACGTGCTACACGATACACTCGTAAAGGATCCTCTCCAAATGCATTTGAGGTCATTCTTATAATTTTATTCTTAATATCTAGTATACCATCAAACGGATCTATATATTCATTTTTCAAAACATCTTTAGCTATTGAATTAATAGTAATATCCCTTCTTTTCAAGTCTTCTTCTATCGTAATTTTCTTATTAGTTTCAATTTCAAATCCTTTATGACCTATTCCTATTTTTTTCTCAGTTCTTGCAAGAGCAATTTCTTTTTTATCAATTTCATATACTGGAAAACTTTTTCCTTTTAAAGTTGCTTCTGGAAACAATTCCTCAAATTCTTTTTGTGATATTCCTACAATACAGTAATCTTCATCTTCTATTTTTCTTCCCATAATTTCATCACGAACTGCTCCTCCAACTAAATAAAGCCTTCCTCCTATTTTTTGTATTTTTTGTGCAATTTCTGTTATTTTTTCCATTTATTAAATAAACCTTTCTCTTCTTACAAGAATTATATTTTTAATATTATATCATAACTTTTTTATGTCATTCATATTCCCAGGAAATATTATGAAACTATTGATAAATTCATTAAAAAAATATATAATAGGATAGTATAAAATTGATAAAATATAAGTACGTTAGGAGAGTATTATGGAATTAAGTGCCAAAACTAAAAATATTTTAGAATGGATCTTTTGTTTTATAATTGCATTAGTTATTGCTTTATTAATACGTTTTTTCATTGGAACACCTACAATGGTTCAACAACCATCTATGTATCCAACCTTAAAACCAGGAGAACGTCTTATTTTAAATAGATTAGTTCGCACAACTCATCAAATGCCAAGTAGAGGAGATATTATCACTTTTGAAGCTCCTACTTCTGATTCTTATATATATCCAAATGATTTTGATGCTAACAATGTTATTGCTAAATACTCGCATGAGCCAAACACTTTATGGGGTAAATTTGTTCACTACATCCTAGAACTAGGCAGAGACAGCTATATAAAAAGAGTCATTGCCTTACCTGGTGAACATATTAAAATAGAAAATGGAAAAGTTTATATTAATGATGTGGAGCTACAAGAAGATTATCTACGTGAGGGAATTACAACTAGCACTCAAAATCGTGCTTATTGTGATTTGGTTGTTCCAGAAAATTGTGTTTTTGTTATGGGAGATAATCGTCCTGAATCTACGGATAGTAGAAATTTCGGATGTATTCCATTAGAAAAAATAGAAAGTAAAGTTTGGATTCGCTTCTGGCCATTAAACTTATTTGGAAGTGTTCAATAATTTAGAGGAGGTATGAATGAGTTTTCAGCATATTATTGGTAACAATAAAATAAAAGAATCATTATCTATAGCAATCTCTAATCAAAATATATTGCACAGTTATATGTTTGTTGGTCAAGAAGGAATTGGTAAACTTCTATTAGCCAAGGAATTTGCAAAAGCAATTTTATGTTATAATTCTTCATCAGGAGAAGCTTGCGATCAATGCAAATCTTGTATTAGTTTTCAGGACAATAATCATCCAGATTTTTTTGTAATTGATAGCCAAGATGGAAAAAGCATAAAAATTGAACAGATTCGATATCTACAAGAAAAAATAGCAGAGAAACCGATTACTTCTAATCGCAAAGTATATATTATAAATAATAGTGATTTTATGACAAAAGAAGCTCAAAACTGTTTATTAAAAACATTAGAAGAACCACCTCAATATGCAACTATCATACTTGTCCTATCTAATGAAAATAAAATACTTAATACAATTAAGTCAAGATGTACAAAAATGAACTTTATACCATTAACAAATGAAGAAATGATACAATACTTTCATGAAAACAATCCAGATTATTCTTTAAGCGAAAATATATTAAATGTTTGTCATGGTAGTATTGGAAAAGCTTTAAGAATTCAAAATGAGCTTGAACTTTATGATCAGCTTGATAACATATTAAACAATATTGAACATAAGGATATTGTAGACATTTGGAATAATAGTGAGATATTATATAAAAATAAAGATTCTATATATGACTTATTAGAGTATATGAACACAATTTTTATAAACCAGTTAACCAAAAGTAATTTAATTAAATATGCAAATTGCATTTCAATTGTTGAAGATGTAAAATTAAGATTACTTTCTAATGCTAATTATGATATGTCTATAGATTATCTATTAATGAATATATGGGAGGAATTACATGAAAAAAATGGTAGGAATTAGATTTAAAAAACCTGGCAAAATTTATTTTTTTGATCCAGAAAATCTAAATTTAAATACAAAAGATCTTGTCATTGTAGAAACTTCAATGGGCGAAGAATTAGGAGAAGTAGTAATTAGTAAAAGAAACATGCCTGAAGAAAAAATTGTATCTCCATTAAAAAAAGTAATACGTATTGCTACTCCAAAAGACATAAAACATCATGAGGAAAACAAAAAGAAAGAACAAGAAGCCTTCAAAATTTGTGAAGAAAAAATTAAAAAATATAATCTAGATATGCATTTGACAGATGTAGAATATAAATTTGACAATAGTAAAATTTTATTTTATTTTACTGCAGATGGTAGAATTGATTTTAGAGAACTAGTAAAAGATTTAGCAGCTGTTTTTAAAACTAGAATAGAATTAAGACAAATTGGAGTAAGAGATGAAGTAAAAAGAATTGGTGGCAACGGAATTTGTGGTAGAGAATTATGTTGTTGTTCTTTTTTAAATGACTTCGAAACAGTATCTATTAAAATGGCAAAAGAGCAAAATTTATCATTAAATCCATCTAAAATATCTGGCAATTGTGGAAGATTAATGTGTTGTTTAAAATATGAACAACAAGCTTATGAAGACAAACTAGAAAGACTTCCTAAAGTAAATTCTATTGTAAAAACCCCTGATGGAGAAGGTATTATTGACTCTGTTGAAACATTAAAAGAGATTGTACGTGTTAAATTTAAAGATGAGGATGATGATATATTTTACAAGAAATATCCTGCATCAGAAATTAAAATTATTAAAAGTGCAACTACAGATACAATGAATGAAGAAGAAAAAGAGAATTTAAAAGAATTACAAGAACTAGAAAAATTAGAAATAGCAGATAAAGAAAACGCAACAAATGATGAAATATAAATAGATTTTAAGGAGGTGAATAAAATGGCATATAAAATAACAGATAAATGTATTAGCTGTGGTGCATGTAGTGCAGCTTGTCCTGTTACATGTATATCACAAGGTGAAGACAGATATAAAATTGACCCAGAACAATGTATTTCTTGTGGAACTTGTGCAGGTATTTGCCCTGTTGGAGCTCCAGAAGAAGAATAATAATAAACATAAAAGAGTATAATGCTATTATTCATTATACTCTTATTTTTTAGACTAATTTTTTTATTTCTGATTCAGACAATTCTGTCAATTCAACAATTTCACTGATTGGTATATTTTTTTGTAGCATCCTTTTGGCTACATTCCTTTTTTCCTCTTCTTTACCTTCTTTTATACCTTCTTTCATTCCTTCTTCTCTTCCTTCTTCTCTTCCTTCTTCTCTACCCTCAGCTAAACCTTGCTCTTTGTAATATCTTTTAGCACTTTTTTCATCACGTATATATTTTTCCTTTAAGAATGCTATTCTTTTTAATTCTTCATTCTGACTAATTTCTTTTCTAATTCTTCTACAGCTTCTTTTATCTCATTATTTTCTTTCATTATTTTTGACTCCTCCACACTATTAGGATCATCTAAAAACATTAACCAATCTGCTATATTATCTTTTTCTCCATTTTTTATTTTTTCCCTTGCTTTTGGTATCTCTAGTATAACTAATTCTAATTTTTCTGTCAATATACGTCTTTCGCCTTCTTCTGCCATTATCTTCCATTTTGTCCCTAGTTTTTCTATTCCCTCCATTTCTTTAAGATTAAAATCTACAATTAAAATTCCTATTGTTTTATTTAACTCTTGATATTCATCTCCCTCTTTTAATTGCTCACTGAAAGCTCGGCTCCAATAGTATAATATTCTGTCTATTATGTTTCCAGGATTTGCTAATTGTACTTTTATGTTATTTGCAAGAAAAATCAATCGTCAAGTTTCGACATTATATAATAAAAAAGGACTATTATATATTTCTAATATAATAATCCTTTCACTTGTAATATCACTTATATCTAATTAATTAGTTTTCCTTATTTGTCATAGCTTCTAGGTCTAGTAAATCTTGCCATCTTTTATCAACTTCTTGTTGAAACTCTTCAATCATCCATTCATTTCCTGGTTTAAACATATGTTTAAATCTTTTTTGTGGCTTTAAAAATTCTTCTATAGGTAATTTTTTAGCTGGTTTATATGTAATCTTATATTTACCATCTACAACCTCATATAAAGGCCAATAACATGTTTCTACAGCTAATTTATTTATTTCCATTAACATATCTGTTGGATATCCCCATCCTCTTGGGCAAGGTGCTAATACATTTAAAAATGCTGGTCCTTTTGTATAAATAGCTTTTTCTGCTTTTTCATATAAATCTTTAAAATTATTAACTGCTATACTTTGAGCTACATAAGGAATATGGTGTGATACCATAATTTCTGATAAGTCTTTTCTTGATTGCATCTTTCCTGGAATAACACTTCCAGCTGGACTAGTTGTTGTATCTGCAAATCTTGGTGTTGCTGAAGAACGTTGAATACCTGTATTCATGTATGCTCCATTATCATAGCATACATATACCATATCATGTCCTCTTTCCATAGCTCCTGATAAACTTTGAAGGCCTATATCGTAAGTTCCTCCATCTCCTCCAAATGCAATAAATTTTGTTTCTTTATCTTCTGGTAACTTACCTTGTCTCTTTAATGATTTATATGCTGCTTCTACACCTGAGCAAGTTGCCCCTGCGCATTCAAAAGCAGTATGAATATAAGAATCTGTCCAAGCTGTATATGGATAAATAAAACTTGAAACTTCCATACAACCTGTTGCATTTGCAATTACTGCATGATCTTCTGGTTTTAATGCTCTTAACACCATTCTAGCTACTGCTGGTGCTCCACAACCTGCACACATTCTATGACCTGCTGTAAATCTAGATGGTTTCTCTGCAATTACTTCTTTTAAATTATATGCCATATTCTTCTACTCCTTTCTTAATCCAAGATATCTATAAGGATTTCCTACATTACCTGTCTTTGCTACTTCCTCTAAATCTGTATAAACAGAAGTAATATCTTGAGCTGTTGTATCTCTTCCACCAATTCCATAAACATAACTTAATGCTTTTACATTATTTCCATTTGTATACATTCCAGATACAACATCCTCAAATAAAACTCCTCCTACACCATTTAAAGAATCAGATTTATCAAGTATTGCCACTGCTTTTAAATGAGATAATGCCTTTGCAATTTCTTCAGCTGGGAATGGTCTAAATACACGAACTTTAAGCATACCTGCTTTAATTCCTTTTTCTCTTAATTCATCTACAACATCTTTTGTTGTTCCTGCTGTTGAATTCATACAAACTACTGCAATTTCTGCATCTTCTAATCTGTATTCTTCAAATAATCCATATTTTCTTCCTGTCATTTTTTCAAATTCTTCTGCTACTTCAAGAATTACCTTCTTAGCATTTCTCATTGCTTCTGCTTGTTGATATTTATGTTCAAATAAAAATGCTTGTAAATCCATTGGTCCTATTGCCATTGGTTCTTTATCATTTAATAAATAATGAGCTGGATGATAACTTCCAACAAATTCTTTTACTTTTTCATCTTCTATCAATTCAATATTTTCAATAGAATGTGATGTAATAAATCCATCTTGACATATCATTAAAGGTAATAATACATCTTTATGTTCTGCAATTCTATGTGCCATAATTAAATTATCATATGCTTCTTGGTTATTTTCTGAAAATAACATAATCCATCCACTATCACGTACTCCCATTGCATCTGAATGGTCATTATGAATATTTAATGGTCCAGATACAGCACGATTAACCAAAGACATAACAATTGGTAATCTTAAACTTGAAGCAATATAAATCATTTCCCACATTAATGAAAGTCCATTAGCTGATGTTGCTGTCATAGCTCTTGCTCCTGCAGCCTCTGCACCTATACAAGCACTCATAGCACTATGTTCACTTTCAACTGCAACAAATTCCGTATCAACACTTCCATTACTTACAAAAGTTGAAAAATATTGTGGAATTTCTGTTGAAGGAGTTATTGGGAATGCTGCAACAACATCTGGATTAATTTGTTTCATAGCAGTAGCTGCTGCTTCATTTCCACTTAATCTTTCTCTAATACTCATCTTTTTTCTTCCTTTCTTTCATTCAATTTTTATGAAATCATTATTTTTTATTATAAAATCTTTTAGTCCTCGCCTTCAGTTTTCATTTCTATTGCTCCAAATGGACATACTTTAGCACAAACGCCACATCCCTTGCAATAATCATAATTAAAATCTTTTCTTAATTGGTCTTTTCCAACTGGAATTGCATCATCTGGACATACTGGAAAACATAAACCACATTGTTTGCACTTTTCAGAAATATAAACTGGTCTAATACTTCTCCAATCTCCTGTCTTAAATTCTCTTGCATTACCAGCTTCATAAATATTTCCACCAATTGTTAAATCTTTTGCTGGTGTATTCTTATCTATCATTTTTTTACCTCCTTTAGGAACTATTTATACTTCTTTAATAGATGTTAAAGCCATTTCTAATGCTTTCATATTACCATCAATTACTTCTGGTTTTTTAGCAAATTTATGTTGGAATGAACCTTTCATATCTTCTAGAAAAGCCTTTTCTTCCATTATTCCACTTACCTTTACAATTGCTGCAAGCATTGGTGTATTTGGAAAATATTTTCCTAAGGTTTCCATTGATACCTTTCTTGCGTCAATTGTATAAATTTTTCCCTTATATCCATTTAATACTTTTCTTAAGTATTCTCCATCTTTTACTGTATTAATAACAATTGCACCATCTTCTTTTAATCCTGCTGTAACATCTACACTCTCTAAAAGAGTATCATCTACTACAACAACATAATCAGGCTCATATATGTTACTATGCATACGAATTGGAGTATCGCTAATTCTGTTATATGCTGTAATTGGTGCACCCATTCTTTCTGGTCCATATTCAGGAAAACCTTGAATATATTTTCCTGTATTAAAGGCTGCATCTGCTAATAATAATGATGCTGTCTTTGCACCCTGTCCGCCTCTACCATGCCATCTAATTTCCACTAAATTATTGCTCATTAATAGAAAACCTCCTTTTTTCATTAATAACTACAGTATATTATTTTAGCTTTTATCTGTCAATAAATCTTGAGCAAAAATCCTCTAAGTTAATTAGAAGATAATACATAAAAAAAGTATGTAAATATATTTATTACATACTTTTTAAATCCGTAAGACTTAAGCTATTTTCATTATCTATTTAACTGCTGGTAAACGAATAACAACCTCTGTTCCTTTTCCTACTTCACTCTTAATATCTATGCTTCCTCTATTTTGACTTAAAATTTCTTTTGCAATAGAAAGTCCTAAACCAGTTCCACCCATTTCTCTAGTACGAGCCTTATCTACTCTGTAGAATCTTTCAAAAATTCTATTTAAATCTTCTTCTGGAATTCCTATACCATTATCTATAACTTTAATATAAGCATCATTATAGACAAAGCCAACATATACCTTAATAGTTCCCTTTTCAGGGGTATATTTTATAGCATTTGATAAAATGTTTAAAACAACTCTTTCTATTCCATATCTATCTGCTTTGACCGGTGGGACACTAGCTGTTACAAAACATTCTACTTGATGTTCTTTTTTCTCAATTTCAAATCTTAATTTTTCTTGACATTGTTTTACAAGCTCTCCTAAATCGAACTCTGTTTCCTCAGTTCTAGCTTTTTTACTATCATATTTTGAAAGTGTTAATAAATCTGTTACCAATTTGGCCATTCTTCTAGCTTCTGTTGCAATAACATTTAGAAATTTGCTTTGTGTTTCTTTATCATATTCTCCCTCTAATAGTGTATCAGCATAACCCATAATTGAGGTAATTGGTGTTTTCAATTCATGCGATACATCTGCCACAAATTCTTTTCTCATATTGTCCAATTTAACATGTTCAGTAATATCTTGTATTACAACAACAATTCCACCCGGAAGATCTTTTTCATCTTGAAATGGAGCAAATAATATATTAATATATTTCTCCCCAATATTTTTTCTTTGCTCAGATGATGTCCAATTCTCTAGGTAAATAATCTTTTCCATATTAATATCAATATTTAATTTGTTAAATACTTTTTCAAAAGTATTATCTTTATCGTTTAATCCTAATAAATTTTTAGCAGCTGGGTTAATATGTATAATATCTCCATTTATGTCAAAAGCTATAATTCCATCTGTCATATGTAAAAGAATAGTTTCTATTTGTTTTTTCTGCCTATCTACCTCATTAAATTTTTGCTTTAGTTCTGTTGTCATTATACTAAAAGCATTTTCTAGATCTCCTACTTCACTATTTGCCTTTGATGTTTGTGCAATTTCAATATTTTCTCCTGACGCAATTTTTTCTGCACTCTTTATCAATTTTTTCATTGGAGAAATCAAAACTTTAGACACAAAAAGACCAACCAGCACAGAAATAACAGCATATGCAACGCCAGAAATTATCAGCATAATCTGTACTTTATTTATTTGAATATCTAATGTATCAGCATATATTTGCATACCTTCCATTGCTTTTAACTCTTGTAAAATGGAAAGATAGCCTAAACCCAAACCTCCAATTAATAAAAGCCCAATTATAAAAAAGATTAATACGATTTTTACTTGTAAATTTCGATTCATATTTTTCCCTTATTTTGATGATAAATAATATCCTACTCCTCTTTTGGTAATTAATATCTTAGGACTTGATGTATCAGTTTCAATTTTTTCTCTAATTCTTCTAATTGTTACATCTACTGTTCTAATATCTCCATAATATTCATATCCCCATACCTTTTCAAGTAGAGCTTCCCTTGTAACAACTTGTCCTGGTTGATTTGCTAAATAACGAAGTACCTCAAATTCTCTTAATGTTAAATCTATTACATTTCCTCTTACTTTTACTTCAAATTTATCTAAATTTAAAATTAAATCTCCTAATTCAATTACATTATCATGGTTTTCTGCTTGTCTCATAGCTGGTTGAAAATCTAATGCAGGATTCATTGTTACTTCTGCTTTTCTTAAATTAGCTTTTACTCTTGCCATTAATTCTCTTACACTAAAAGGCTTTGTAATATAATCATCTGCACCTAATTCTAATCCAACGATTTTATCGATTTCTTCATCTTTTGCAGATATCATAATAATTGGCATATTATATGAATTTCTTATCTTTTTACATACAGTTAAGCCATCTATTTTTGGAAGCATAATATCTAACAAAATCAAATCCGGTTTCTTTTCAAATGCAATATTGATTGCTTGTTCGCCATCATTTGCTTCTAAAGTATTATATCCTTCCTTTTGTAAATTATATACTAAAATATCTACAATTGGTTTTTCATCATCCACAATTAATATCGTCTTTTTTTGCTCGTCAATATTATTCTCTTCCATATAGAAATTTCCACCTTTCTTTTTTTACACTTATCTGTATTAAAACCCCACTATATGTTTTTCCGTAGCAAATTATATTTACCATATTTATATCACAATCAAATAAATTGTACAAGTATTTTCATTATTTTTGTAATATTCCTTTAGCTAAAGAAAGAATTTTATTTAACTAAAAGAAAGATTCTTTTACTTGAAATAAATTGATTTATTTCAATAAGAATCTTTCCTTTTACGCATATCAATATTTTATAAACTCAAAACTATTTACTCTCCAAAAATTGCGTCAAATTCTTCTCCATCAATCTTCTCTTTTTCTAGAAGAACTTGAGCTACGCTATGCAATTTATCAATATGTTCCCTTAATATTGTTTCTGCTTTTTTGTAAGCAAAATCTACAATACTTTTTACTTCTTCATCTATAACTCCAGCTGTTTCTTCTGAATATTCCTTTGCTTGAGCAAAATCTCTTCCTAAAAATACCTCTTCTTGTGTTTGACCTAAAGTAATAGTTCCAATTCTTTCACTCATACCATATCTTGTTACCATGTTTCTTGCAATTTTAGTAGCTCTTTCTATATCATTACTTGCTCCTGTTGATATATCATTTAATATTAATTGTTCTGCTACTCTACCACCTAGCAAAGATACAATATTTTCTATCATTTCTGTTCTAGACATAAATGATTTATCTTCTGTTGGACGATACATTGTATATCCTCCAGCCATTCCTCTTGGTACAATTGAAATTTGATGAACTGGATCTTGTGTTGGTAAAAATCTACTAACAACAGCATGACCTGCTTCATGATATGCTACTAGTTTTTGTTCTTTGTCACTTCTAACTCTTGTTCTCTTTTCTGGTCCCATAGTAACTTTAACCATAGCATCTTCTATTTCTGTCATTCCTATTTCTTTCAAGTTTCTTCTAGCAGCTAAAAGAGCTGCTTCATTTAAAACATTTTCTAGATCAGCTCCAGAAAATCCTGATGTATTCTTAGCAATTGTTTTAAGTTCAACATCATCAGCTAATTTTTTCTTTCTACTATGAACTTCTAGTATTTGTTCTCTTGCCTTAACATCTGGACTAGATACTACAATTTGTCTATCAAATCTTCCCGGTCTTAATAATGCTTTATCCAATACATCTGGTCTGTTAGTTGCAGCTAATACTATAACACCTTCATTTTCTGAGAATCCATCCATTTCTACTAACAATTGATTTAATGTTTGTTCTCTTTCGTCATGTCCTCCTCCAAGTCCGGCTCCTCTTTGACGTCCTACAGCGTCAATTTCATCAATAAATACTATACAAGGAGCTTTTCTCTTTGCTTCTTCAAATAAATCTCTAACACGTGATGCACCAACACCAACGAACATTTCTACGAAATCAGAACCACTTATAATAAAGAATGGTACTCCAGCTTCACCAGCTACTGCTTTTGCTAATAAAGTTTTACCAGTACCAGGTGCTCCTACTAAAAGAACTCCTTTTGGAATTCTAGCACCCATATCTGTAAATTTCTTTGGATTTTTTAAGAATTCTACTATTTCTTCTAATTCTTCTTTTTCTTCATCTACTCCGGCAACATCATCAAATGTAACTCTATTTTTATCTGTTGGTCCAAGTACTTTTGCTCTACTTTTTCCAAAAGACATTGTCTTAGTTCCGCCACCAGCTTGGTTTCCTCCGCTCATAAATAAAAACCAGAAGATTAAGAAAATAATAAGAATTCCGAATGGTGTAAGTAAACTTAATATCATAATAAAGACAGATTCTGATTTTTCACTAACTACAATAGAACCCTCTTTCATATTAGTTTGCAAAGTTTCCATTAAGCTATCAATACTTGGTATATTTACCTGCTTCACCAGATTACTATTCTTCAAAGTTACTTCAGCTGTTGATCCATCTGCAGATATTTCTATTTCTTTAACCTCTCTTGCTTCAATTTTAGTAACTAACTCTGAATAAGAAAGCTTACTATTATCATTATCAAATACTGCACTAATTAGCACAACAAATATAATAATTATTATTAGCCAAGTTGCTAATGTCTTTATACTATTTTTCAAATCAAATCCTCCTTCAATGTCATTTGTACTTTTACATTATAGAAATATAACATAGAAATTTTTCATTTTCAAGGTTTTTCAATAAAGTTTTTTTCCTGTTATCGGCTATTTTCAAGGCTTTTATTACGGATACTTATGTTCTACCCATGAAAAAAATTTTACCTTTTTTCACGTAAACTTTAAGATTTTTTCGAGGAATCAAATATTTATTTCCAACATGATTATCACATAATTTAATAATATCATCTATATGTACTTTTTCTATTCCCTGTGTTGTTCCCAATAATTTATTAATAGTATATAAAATCATTCTTGATTTTATGACATTATCTAATTCTCTAAATTTCTTCAAATTTAAAATAATATTTTTTGAATAACCATTTCCTTGTTCTTCTATAACTGCTTTTTCATCTAAATTATCTCCAGCAATTTGGATATTTTCGAACTCCTTTTCCACAATTTTGTGGAAAAATTCTTCATCATCCTGCATAATTTGTGATAATCTATTCAAAGTTTCTACAATATTAGGATTAAATTCTTTTTCAATACTTGGAATTAAAATATTTCTAATTTTATTTCTTGTATAAATATTCTCTTTATTTGTTTTGTCATATCTAGGATGTAATTGTTTTTCTTGACAATATTGTTCAATCTCTCTTCTTGTACATGTTAAAAGTGGACGAATAAATTTATTATCTCTTACTTTTTCAATTCCTTTTAAACCAGTTGTTCCACTACCTCTCATTAAATTCATTAAAACTGTCTCCGCATTATCATTTGCAGTATGAGCTGTTGCAATTTTATTTGCATTTACTTTTTGAGCCACCTCATCAAAGAACATATATCTCATATTTCTTCCAACAAGTTCTGTACTTTTTTTCTCTTCTTGTGAAATCTTTGTAACATCTACTTTTTTAACATAAAAATCTATATTGTATTTCTTACAATATGCTTTTACATATTCTGAATCGTCATCTGCTTCTTCTCTTATCATATGATTAATATGTGCTACAGCAAGATGTATTCCTAGTTTATCTTTCAATGAATAAAGCACATTTAATAAAGTCATTGAATCTGGACCACCAGATACACCAACAACAATAGTATCGCCATATTTAATTAATTCATACTGTTTTATTACATTTAAAATTTTTTCTTCTAAATTATCCATACTATTTTACTAATTTCCCCCAAGAGATCTTCTTGGGGGAAATTTCCTTTTTATTATCCTTCTCTATATTTATCAATACTTGCAAATTTAGTATAATTGCTAAGCCACAAAAGTTCTACTGTACCAGTTGAACCAGATCTATGCTTTGCTAAAATAACTTCTGCTATATTTTTCTTTTCACTATCTTCGTTATAATAATCATCTCTATATAAAAACATAACAATATCAGCATCTTGTTCAATAGATCCAGATTCACGTAAATCGGCTAACATTGGTCTGTGATCTGGTCTTTGTTCTGGAGCACGAGAAAGTTGTGATAATGCAATAACCGGAACATTAATTTCTTTTGCTAAAATCTTTAAAGAACGGCTGATTTCAGCAATTTCTTGTTCACGGCTTGAACTTCTTTTTCCACTTCCTTGAACTAGTTGTAAATAATCGATAACAACTAATCCAATATTTTTTTCTAACTTTAACTTTCTACACTTTGCACGAATTTCCATAATAGAAATACCAGGTGTATCATCAATAAAAATATTTGATTCAGAAAGCTGTCCAGAAGCACTAGCAAGTTTTGCCCATTCATCATCATCTATTGTACCTGTACGCACTTTATTGCTATCTACCATTGCCTCAGAACATAAAATTCTATTTACCATTTGTTCTTTTGACATTTCCAAACTGAAAATAACTACAGGAACATTTGCACGTACTGCTGCATTTGTTGCAATATTAAGAGCAAAAGCTGATTTTCCCATAGCAGGTCTTGCAGCAATTAATATTAAATCTGAATTATGAAGTCCTGCTGTTTTAAAGTCTAAGTCTGCAAACCCAGTAGGCACTCCAGTAATATGTTGCTTTTGATTATATAATTGTTCTAGTTGAGTAAAAGTATCCACCAATACATCTTTAATAGAACTATATCCTTTTTGATTTCTTTTTTGCATTACCTCAAAAATTTTCTTTTCAGCACCATCCATAATTGTTTCTACATCTTGAGTTGGATCATATCCCAATGTAATTAATTCATTAGCAGTTTTAATTAAATTTCTTAAAACTGATTTTTCTTCTACTATCTTTATATATTGTTCTACATTAGATGTAGTTGGTACTTTTTCTGGAAGAGAAGCAATATACTCAAGCCCACCTACTGAATCTAGTTTTCCAATAGAAGAAAGTTCAGACTTTAACGTAATAATATCTATTGGTTGACTTTGATTATACAAATTTAAAATAGCATCATAAATTGCTTTATTATCCTCACGATAAAAATCTTCTGGCTTTAGAACTTCTATAGCAGATGAAACAGCATCTCTATCTGTTAACATACTTCCAATAACAGCTTGTTCAGCTTCTATATCATTTGGCGGTACTTTTCCCAGTTCCATAATTACTCCTTCCTTATTCACTAATTACTTGAATTTTTAAAGGACCAAAAACGCCTTCATATAACTTTACATTTACTTGGAAACTACCAAGTGTTTTAATAGGCTCCTTTACTTCTATTTTCTTTTTGTCTATATCATAACCATATTGCGCTTTCAAATTTTCTGAAATTTCCTTTGAAGTAACTCCTCCAAATATTTTTCCATTTTCTCCAGCTTTTACTTTTACTTTAAGTAAAATACCTTTTAATTTTTGAATTAATTCTTCTGCACTCTTTTTTTCCATATCTTTTTTATACTGATTAGCATCTTTTTTGTTATTCAACTTGCTCATGTTTTCTGCATTTGCTTCTACTGCTAATTTTTTAGGGAGTAAATAATTTCTAGCATATCCGTCACTAGCATTAATGACTTCATCTTTTTTTCCTACACCTTTAATATTGTCTAATAAAATTACCTTCATATTTGCCTCCTTAAAATTAATTTTAATCTGTTATTTCACTAAAATACTCATTAATTCTATTCATTAATTCTTGTTTTACTTCATCAATTTCCATTCCTTCTACTTGAGCACCGGCCAAAGTAATATGACCTCCGCCTCCTAATTTTTCAAGGATGACTTGAACATTAATATCACCAATAGATCTTCCACTAATACAAATCTTATTACCTAATTTTCCAATAACAAAAGAAGCCGTAATATTACTAATTGTAAGAAGTTCATCTGCCGCTTTTGCACATATAACATTTGCATCTTTATCTTCTTCTTCATAAATAGAAATAGCAATAGAATCATATACAACTTCTGCATTAGCAACAATAGCAGAGATTTTATTATATGTGTCTAAATCACTTTGAAACCATTTTTTTACCTTAATAATATCAACTCCACATTTTCTCAAATATGCTGCTGCTTCAAAAGTTCTAACACCAGTTTTGAAAGTAAATGCCTTTGTATCCATCATAATTCCTGCATATAAAGCTTCAGCTTCTATCTCTGATAAATTAATTTCTTTTGAAGCATATTCTAATATTTCAGTTACCAATTCGGCAGCTGAAGATGCATATACTTCTTGGAATGTTAATGTTGCATTTTCAATATAATCTGTACTTCTTCTATGATGATCTATAATAACGATTTTTTCAGTTTTATCCAACAATTCTGGTGCTTCTACATAAGTACTTTTATGTGTATCTACAATAATTAATAACGTATCTGAAGTTATTTTTTCTAATGCTTCTTCTTTATTAATCATAACATTCTCGTATTCTGGTACTTCTGAAAGTGCTTCCATAAAAGCTTGTAAACTAAGGCCATAATCATTATTTACGATATATGCCTCTTTTTCAAAAGTTCTAGCAAGACAATAAATACCAATACCAGATCCAATACAATCAATATCTGAATTATTATGTCCCATTATAATAACATTACTAACCTCTTTAATAAGTTCCTCTAAAGCATGAGATACCATTCTAGCCTTTACTTTAGTTCTCTTTTCTACTTCTTGAGTTCTACCACCAAAGAAATGATATTTTTCATCTTCTCTAACAACAGCTTGATCTCCACCACGTCCTAAAACAATATCTAATGCTGCTTGTGTTGATTTATATTTTTGGGCATCATTTTCCCCTTCGTTTGACATAGCAATACTTAATGTAAATTGCATTTTTTCATGAGATTGTATTTCTTTAATAGAATCTAATATATCAAATTTCTTTTCTTCAATTTCTTTTAATTTCTTCTTTTCTAAAAGACATACAAAAGTATCTCTTTCTAATTTCAAAGCTAAGCCATCATATTCTGAAATCCAATCATAAATTGCTTTCTCAACTTTTGCAATCAATTGAGTTTTTTCATCATCTGGTATTCTTTGTGCATTTTCTTCATAATTATCTATCATAATAAGACCAAGATAAGAATCTTTATCATCAAATTCTTCTTCTAACTTTTTAGTCTTTGTAATATCAAGAAAATGAACAGCAATAATCTTCTCGTCTTTTAAAGACATATATGTTCCATAAATACGATATGCCTTTTTATCAATAACAATTTCATCAATAATACGATCTTGCTTACTATTATTTAATTGTGTTTTTACATTCTTAACAATTTCATTAACATAATTGTTAATATCTACATTAGCAAATTCTTCAATGAATTTTGTATTTTTAAATACAACTGTTTCATCATTTTCTGCAATAATAAGCGGAATTGGTGAATTTACTAAAGCTGTTTTTGCAATTTTTTCTACACTAAATGTTAAATTTTTAATATGTTCATTAAGCTCAGCCTGTCCCTTGCTATTACTCCAATATGCATATCCAATTATCAAACTATACACAATAATAGATGGAATACTAAGAATTGGATATGATACAGATAAAGCAATTAAAAGTATTGCAATAACAACTAAATATATTTTTGTTTTAGAAAGTATTTTTTCTAATATTTTCTTGTTGTGATTCATAAATAACTCCTTTTTCACAACTTATATTTTACTATTTTTACATATTGTTGTCAAGTTGACGTAAAGTTATGAGTCGGATTTTAAGTAGAATACAAAAAGGACTGAATAATCAGTCCTTTTATTTTAATCTACCACAGCATCTTCAACAGATGTTTCTTCTGCAGTAGCTTCACCATCTTCTTCATTTTCTGCTTTAGGTTCTTTTTCTGTATTAATATGAACATTTTTATATGCATTTAAACCTGTTCCAGCAGGAATTAATTTACCTATAATAACGTTTTCTTTTAATCCTATTAATTCATCAACTTTACCTTTAACAGCAGCTTCTGTAAGAACTCTTGTTGTCTCTTGGAATGATGCTGCTGACAAGAAGCTTTCTGTTGCAAGAGATGCTTTTGTAATTCCTAGTAATACTTGTTTATATGTTGCTGGTCTCTTTCCTTCAGCAATTACTTTTTCATTTTCATCTTGAACTTCATAAATATCTACTAATGAACCTGCAAATAATGGTGTATCTCCATTATCTTCAACTCTTACTTTCTTAAGCATTTGTCTACCAATTACTTCAATATGTTTATCGTTGATATCAACACCTTGATTTCTATATACTTTTTGTACTTCTTGTACAAGATATTGATATACGCCTTGAGCTCCTTTAATTGCTAAGATTTCAGCTGGGTTCATAGATCCTTCTGTAATTGGATCTCCTGCTTTTACTTCATCGCCATCTCTAACACGAAGTTTTGAACCAAATGGTATAACATATGTTTTAGCATTATCTTTACCTGTAATAACAACTTCTTTCTTGCCTTTTTCTTCAGCAACCTTGACTACACCATCAATTTCAGTCATAATAGCTAATCCCTTTGGTTTTCTAGCTTCAAATAACTCTTCAACTCTAGGAAGACCTTGTGTAATATCAGCAACACCAGCAACACCACCTGAGTGAATAGTTCTCATTGTAAGCTGTGTACCAGGTTCACCAATTGATTGTGCTGCAATAATACCAACAGATTCACCAATATTAACTTCTTCACGTGTAGCCAATCCCATACCATAACATTTACTACATACACCATGTTTTGTATGGCATCCTAATACAGAACGTACATTTACACTTGTGATTCCTGCATTAATAATTTTATCTGCTATACTATCTGTAATAAGTGTATTAGTATCAACAATAACTTCTTTTGTCTTTGGATCTATAATATCTTCTAATGGATATCTACCTACTAATCTCTCAGACATTTTTTCAACAATTTGGCTACCATCTTTAATGTCTGATACTTCAATTCCTTCATGTGTTCCACAATCATGTTCTCTAACAATAATATCTTGTGATACATCTACTAATCTTCTTGTTAAATATCCAGAGTCTGCTGTTCTTAAAGCTGTATCTGCTAATCCCTTTCTAGCACCATGAGCTGAAATAAAGTATTCTAGAGCATCTAGACCCTCTCTAAATGATGAAGTAATAGGGATCTCTACTGTTTTACCAGTTGTACTTGCCATAAGTCCACGCATACCAGCTATTTGTCTTAACTGATTGATATTTCCTCTGGCTCCTGATTCAGACATCATGTAAACTGGATTTAATCTATCAAAATTATCTTTCATTGCGTCTGTAACTTTATCTGTTGCCTTTTCCCAAATCTTAATAACTGAGTTATATCTTTCTTGATCAGTTATTAAACCACGTTTATATTGCTTTAATACACCATTAACTTCTTGATTTGCTTCTTCTAGAATTGCTTTCTTTGCAGGTGGTACTTTAACATCATCTACAGATACTGTCATACCAGCAATTGTAGAATATTTATATCCTGTTGCTTTAATATAATCTAGCAATTCAGCAGTTTTACTTAATCCATGAACATTGATACATTTTGCAATAATCTTTCCAAGGTTTTTCTTCATAACAGTAAAGTTCAATTCTGGATCAAACATTGTATCTGGATTTGTTCTATCTACAAATCCTAAATCCTGAGGAATTCCTTCGTTATAAATTAATCTACCTACTGTTGTCTCTACTTTTTTGCTCTTTATTTCTCCATCAATTTCTTTTTCCATTCTAACAAATATCTTTGCATGCATTCCTAATTCATGATTTACATAAGCAATAACAGCTTCGTCTGGTGAAGAAAAATAATTTCCTTCTCCTTTTTCTCCATCAACTTCCATTGTTAAATAGTAAGCACCTAAAATCATATCTTGTGTAGGAACTGTTACTGGTTTACCATCTTGTGGTTTTAATAAATTGTTTTCTGATAACATTAAATATCTTGCTTCAGCTTGTGCTTCTGGTGATAAAGGTAAGTGAATAGCCATTTGATCACCATCAAAGTCAGCATTGAAAGCTGTACAAACTAATGGATGAAGTTTAATAGCTCTACCCTCTACTAATACTGGTTCAAATGCTTGAATACCAAGTCTGTGTAGTGTAGGAGCACGGTTTAACATAACTGGATGATCTTTAATAACATCCTCTAATATATCCCATACTTCTGGGCGTAATCTTTCTACCATTCTTTTTGCATTTTTAATATTATGAGCAATTCCTCTTCCTACTAATTCCTTCATAACAAATGGTTTAAACAATTCTACTGCCATTTCTTTTGGAACACCACATTGATAAATCTTAAGTTCTGGTCCTACAACGATAACAGAACGTCCAGAATAATCAACACGTTTTCCAAGTAAGTTTTGACGGAATCTACCTTGTTTTCCTTTTAATAAATCTGATAATGATTTTAAAGGTCTGTTTCCAGCACCTGTAACTGGTCTTCCACGTCTTCCATTATCTATTAATGCATCTACTGATTCTTGTAACATTCTTTTTTCATTTCTTACAATAATCTCTGGAGCACCTAATTCTAATAATCTTTTTAATCTGTTATTTCTATTAATAACTCTTCTATATAAATCATTTAAATCAGATGTTGCAAATCTACCACCATCTAATTGAACCATAGGTCTTAAATCAGGTGGAATAACTGGAACTACATTCATAACCATCCACTCTGGTCTATTTCCAGATAATCTAAAAGATTCTACAGTATCTAATCTTTTAACAATTTTTGCTTTTCTTTGTTCACTTGCTTTTTCAAGTTCTTTCTTTAAACTATTAGCTAATTTATCTAAATCAATTTCTTCTAGTAAAATACGTAATGCCTCTGCCCCCATTTTAGCTTTGAAAGAACCCTTTCCATATTTTTCTTCTGCTTCATGATATTCTTTTTCAGATAATACTTGACCTTTTGTTAGATCAGTAGTTCCTTTATCTATTACAATATATGCAGCAAAATAAATAACTTTTTCCAAACTTCTTGGAGAAATATCTAACATTAATCCTATTCTGCTTGGAATTCCTTTGAAATACCAAATATGCGCAACTGGTGCAGCAAGTTCAATATGTCCCATTCTTTCACGTCTTACTTTTGCCTTTGTTACCTCAACACCACATCTATCACATACAATACCTTTATATCTTACCCTTTTATATTTACCACAATGACATTCCCAGTCTTTTGTTGGTCCAAATATTCTTTCACAGAATAAACCATCTCTCTCTGGTTTCAATGTTCTGTAATTAATTGTCTCAGGTTTTTTTACTTCTCCCTTTGACCACTCTCTAATCTTTTCATCTGATGCTAATCCGATTTTGATCTTATCAAAAACTTCTAATTCGTCCACGATTGGTTAGCCTCCCCCGATTCATTTATTTTTACAACTTGTCTTTCAAGAATTTCAAAGCTATCCCCTGCTGAGCAATTCCCTACTGTCGCCTCTCCACTCTTTTCAAAACTATTCAATTAATTACTTTTATTTGATTAACAGTATCTGAGAATAAGAATCAATAAAATTTCAAAATGAGTTCGACCTAATGCATTTATTTATATAACACATTAAAATGTGTATCTATCTCCCAATTTTTTCTATCCAAAACGCCTTGGAGAACGGAATTTTTAAATTTTATTGTTCTTATTCATATAATTGTAAACTAATCATCTAACATATCTTGATCATTTAATAAATTATCTTCTGCTAAGTCTGTTAAATCAAGGTCTGTTTCATCTATTTCTAATTCTTCGTCTGTAAAGTCTTCAAACAATTCTTCATTCATATCGTCATTTTCTTCTTCTGAATCTAAGTTTTCTTCTTCGTAGCCATCATTTAATTCTTGCTTGTCTAAGACTTCTTCCTCTAATTTCTTACTATCTAAATTAAAATCGATTCCATCATCAATGTTTTCTTTTAATTCTAGTTCTTTATTATCATGTGATAGTAAACGAACATCTAAACCTAATGATTGAAGTTCTTTTATCAATACTTTGAATCCTTCTGGTACACCTGGTTCAGGAACATTCTCACCTTTTACAATTGCTTCATAAGTTTTAACACGTCCTACAGTATCATCTGATTTTACAGTTAACATTTCTTGTAATGTATATGCTGCACCATAAGCCTCTAATGCCCAAACTTCCATCTCTCCAAAACGTTGTCCACCAAATTGAGCTTTACCTCCTAAAGGTTGTTGTGTAACAAGTGAATATGGTCCAGTTGAACGAGCATGGATCTTATCATCTACTAAGTGGTGTAATTTAAGCATATACATAACTCCTACTGTAACTGGATGATCAAATGCATCACCTGTTCTACCATCATAAAGAGTAATTTTTCCATCTTCACGAAGTCCCGCTTTATTTAATAACTCTCTAATTTCTTCATCTGTTGCACCATCAAATACTGGAGTTGCAACCTTCCATCCTAATGCTTTTGCTGCCATTCCTAAGTGAACCTCTAATACTTGACCTAAGTTCATACGAGAAGGAACACCAAGTGGATTTAATACTATATCTACTGGAGTACCATCAGGCATAAATGGCATATCTTCTTCTGGTAATATTCTTGAAATAACACCTTTGTTACCATGACGTCCAGCCATTTTATCACCAACAGAGATTTTTCTCTTTTGAGCAATGTAACAACGGATTATTTGATTAACACCAGGTCCTAATTCATCTGAATTTTCTCTTGTAAATACTTTAATATCTACAATTGTTCCACCTTCACCATGTGGTACACGAAGTGAAGTATCTCTAACTTCTCTTGCTTTTTCACCAAATATTGCTCTAAGTAATCTTTCTTCTGCTGTAAGTTCTGTTTCTCCTTTTGGAGTAACTTTACCTACTAAAATATCACCAGGTCTTACTTCTGCACCAATTCTAATAATTCCATTTTCATCTAGATCTTTTAAGCTATCATCACCAACGTTAGGAATATCTCTTGTAATTTCCTCTGGTCCTAATTTTGTATCTCTACATTCACAATCATATTCTTCAATATGAATTGATGTGTAAATATCTTCTTTTACTAATCTTTCATTGATTAAAATAGCATCCTCATAGTTATAACCTTCCCATGTTGTGAAAGCTATAAGAACATTTCTTCCTAACGCCATTTCTCCATCTTTTGTAGCTGGTCCATCGGCGATAAGATCTCCTTCTTTAACCTTTTCTCCACGAACAACAACTGGTCTTTGATTAATACAAGTTCCACCATTTGTTCTCTTGAATTTTCTTAATTTATAAACATCTAATTCATCTTTCTTATTTCTAATAGTAATTTCATCACCAGTTACTTTCTCTACAACACCTGCATTTTTTGCAACTACAGTTGTTCCAGAATCTTTGGCTGCTCTATACTCAATACCTGTTCCAACAATAGGTGCCTCTGGCATAAGTAATGGAACTGCTTGACGTTGCATGTTAGAACCCATTAAAGAACGTTTTACGTCATCATGCTCTAAGAATGGAATCATTGCGGCTGCAACAGAAACTAATTGCTTTGGTGATACATCAACAAAGTTTACTTGATCTCTATCTACAACTGTAATTTCTTCACGAATTCTAACTCTAATTCTATCATTAACAAATACACCATTTTCATCAAGTGGTTCTGAAGCTTGTGCAATAATATATTTATCTTCTTCATCAGCTGGCATATAAACTATTTCATCTGTTACTTTACCATTTACTACTTTTCTATATGGAGTTTCTACAAATCCATACTCATTAATAATTGCAAATGAAGAAAGTGCTGAAATAAGTCCTATGTTTGGTCCTTCTGGTGATTCTACTGGACATAATCTTCCATAGTGCGTATAGTGAATATCTCTAACCTCAAATCCTGCTCTTTCTCTTGAAAGTCCTCCAGGTCCTAATGCTGAAATTCTTCTTTTATGTGTAAGCTCTGAAAGTGGGTTTGTTTGATCCATAAACTGTGATAATTGTGAGCTTCCAAAGAATTCTCTAATTGATGATGTAATTGGTTTTGTATTAATTAATGTTTGTGGTGTGATAACATCTAGATCTTGAATTGTCATTCTTTCACGAACAACCCTCTCTAATCTTGTTAAACCAATTCTAAATTGATTTTGAAGTAATTCACCAACGCAACGAATACGTCTATTTCCTAAATGGTCAATGTCATCAATATTTCCTATTCCATGATCTAAATTTAATAAATAGCTAATAGATGCAATAATATCTTCTGTTGTAACATGCTTTGGAATTAATTCTTCTATTCTTTCTTTAATAACATCATGTAATTTCTTTTCTTCAGTAGTATCTACAATTGATTTTAATACTTCATAATTAACATACTCATGAATATGTAGATCACTTAATTTAACATTTGGTAAATATTTGTGGATATTAACTGTTCCATTACCAATAATTCTAACTTTTTTGTCTTCTACTTTAATATCAACAATATTGATTCCTGAATTCTGAATATTTTCTGCAACTTCCTCTGTAATTATTGAGTCTTTTTCTACAAAAACTTCTCCAGAACTTGGATCTACGATATCTTCAAAAGCTACTTTTCCTGTAATTCTTGAAGCTAAACTTAATTTTTTGTTAAATTTATATCTACCAACTTTAGCTAAATCATATCTTCTTGGGTCGAAAAATAAACCATTGAATAAATTTCTAGCAGCATCTGCTGTTGGAAGTTCTCCTGGTCTTAATTTTTTATAAATTTCAATTAATGCTTCATCTTGTGTCTTAATTGGATCTTTTTGTATTGTTGCACTAATTTTTGCTTCGTCCCCAAATAATTCTAATATTTGTTCATCTGTAACAACACCAATTGCTCTTAATAATGATGTTACAGGTATTTTCCTTGTTCTATCAACTCTTGCATAAAATATGTCATTAGCATCTGTTTCATATTCTATCCAAGCTCCTCTAATAGGCATAACTGTAGAAGTATATATTTTCTTTCCTGTTTTATCATAATCAAATGCATAATAGCATCCTGGTGAACGTACTAATTGGCTAACGACAACTCTTTCTGCACCATTAATGATAAATGTTCCACTATCTGTCATAAGTGGAAAATCACCTAAATAAATCTCTTGTTCTTTTATTTCTCCTGTTTCTCTGTTAATTAATCTTACTCTAACATGTAGTCTTGTTGAATAAGTTGCATCTCTCTCTTTTGCTTCTTCTAGTGTATATTTTGTTTTGTCTTCCATATAGTAGTCTAAAAATTCAAGAACTAAATTTCCTGAATAATCGACAATTGGAGATATATCCCTTAATATTTCTCCTAGTCCTTCTTCTACGAACCAATCGTAAGAATCTTTTTGGACTTTAATCAAGTTTGGCATTTCGGTAGCATCACCGATTTTTGCAAAAGTCTTACGAGTACATTTCTCGTGCTTAATGTCTTTTACCAAAAGAATCACCCCTAAAAAATACTAAGCAGATTAAATATATATGATTTTATAAAAAAGTCCTTCTTATACATTATTTTGGTTTACCGAAATTTAGACTTCCTGCTCTTTAAAGCCTTATTTCCGTAGCCTTAATAATGCAAATTCCTCTTTTCTATAAATTTACATAACAAAAGTAAAAACAGCAATAAAAAGTTAGGTCGGTAAATTTCTCTTTTTTACCAACTTAACTTTTTACTTTTCTTTTTTATTACAAAATGTTAATAAAGTCTGTCACCTTATATTAACCATCCTTACTCCACTAAGATTTGCTAAGGGAAGAATGCGCATATCTTCCTTATATCCGTAAATCCCTATAATATGATAGTATATAATATTTTTGTAATACTTGTCAACTATTTTGTATCATTTTCTTTTATTTTTTTAACATAAAATATTACCTTTATTATAGCTATTATGATAGTTAATATATAAATAATACCGTATACATTAATTTCTTTACCTGTTTTTACACTGACAATAACTTCTGCATTAGATTTATTGTCTTCTAAATTGTTATCTTCATAATTTGCTTCATTTTCAAATTCTTCAATTTCTGCTGTATTTTTCTCGTTACCGAAGTTCTCACTTCCTCTTTTCCAAACTAGAGTAATAGGAAATTCCTTTGTTTCTCCCACTTCTAGTTCAACTTCTCTTTTTAAATTTCCGTTTCCATCTTCTTTCCAATCTTTTGATGTTTTTTCAGTAGCAACAAAGTATTCTGGAAGTCTTTCTATTAAAGTAGCTTTACCAGCAATTTCTCCTGTATTACTTACTTTAATATTATATTGTATTTCTACTGTTGTATTTTCCATTTCTGAACCTACAATTTCAACTTTAATTAATTTTCCATCTAATACTTTCTGCTCTTCTCCATTAATAATTGCTTTTGTAATGGTTTTCTCTACTGCGAAATTAAATATTTGTTTTCTATAATAATAAACAATTTCTTTATCTTCCTCTGTAAATTTTCCATCTTTATTACTTGGAATTAGCTCTTCCACTAAATTATAGAACGGAATATCTCTTGGCTCTGTTTCATAATCTTCTCCAACTTCACCAGTTTGTTCATCTCTATAAGGCTCATACTCATCTGTCTCTTCGTTTTTATGTAAAATTTCTTCATCTGTTTCAACATCTTTGTATTTTACAACAATCTTTCCTGAGACTTTCTCATACCAGTAAATAACAATTTGTTCTTCTCTTAAAAATACACCTGTTTTATTTTCTGGTTCTGGATCTGCTGCTCGATATCCTGGTATACTTTTTCTTTCTGTATCATATGGTGTTTTAACTTCTCCTTCTAAAACAACCTCTGTTTCTAGAACATTTTCTGTTTCTTTCTCTAAAAACTTAACAATAACTGTTCCTCTTCTTTTTTTATAATGATAAATAACATCTTTATGTTCATCTCCATATTCACCCTCTGGTTCTCCTTCTACCCAGTCTACTTCATAATCTTCAAATGGATCTCCTGTACCAGGTTTTGTTTCATATGGTGTTCCTATTGGTTCCTCTGTATCTTTTGGTGGAATAATATCATTTCCATCTTCATCTACGTGCCTTTCTGTTAATGTTCCTTTTTGTTTTACATAATAGTATATTACCTCATCCACTCCATCTGGTAATACACCTGTTTCATTTCCTTTAACACTATCATATACATATCCAGGAATTTCTTTTTGATCTGTTGGTCCATAAGGATCTCCAGCATTTCCATTTATTTCATATTGATAAGTTTTCTCTACTCCATCTTCTTCGTAAGTAATTTCTTCACCTGTGTCTTTATCTACATAATGTACAACTACTTTTCCTGGAAGATCAAAAAATGTTTCAGCATCATCTTCTACTGTATTTTTTTCTTCTGTTTCATAGAACTCTATTGTTCCTGAAACATAATTTATCATTCTCTTATCATTAAAATTCAAATCTTTAAATACTACTGTTATATCTTTGCTAAATGATATTTCATGTTCTCCGTTTGGCTCTTTAGAAGTATCAATATCATTTAATTCTATCTCCCATGTAATAGATGGTTTTAGATCCTCATAAACTCCATCAAAAGTAGATTTACTTTCATCTATATGATATGGCAAAATATCAGTTACAATTAACTTAGCATCTCCCTTATAGTCTTTTACTATAGCATGATATTCAATATGATAAGTTACTGGTTCATCAGATTTTTTAACTACTGTTGGCCCTGTTTTTGTTATTTCTGCTTCTAAATCCCTATTCACAAGCCAATAATTATTAGTTATTTCAATAACATCATTTGCAAGTACGATACTAGGTGTCTCATAGGCATCTAGTTCACCATCTTGTGTAGGTTTTTCTTCTATACTATATATAATTTCTATTCCTTGTTGTGTATATTTTTGTAAATTTTCAAATGAAGCTCTCCAACTATTATCATCATTTAGAACTTTCTCTTGTCCAGTATGCATTCCATTAGAAAGTAGTTCTACAGTTACACTATTAGGTCTTTTTCCTTTTTTATTTCCATTATCATTCCATTTTTTTATTACTTCTTTTGTTACAAGATAGTTTTGTTCTACCTCTTCTGTATCTGTATCTTCTTCTGTAATTCTTTCTCCTCCAGGATCATCTGGATAATTGCTTGGATAATATAATGTTACTGTAGCATCAACAATATTTATTAATGTTTCTGCTTTATTTTGTCCAACATATACAAATTCTATATCTTTTTCAATTGTTTCTGTATATGGTTTATTTGTTGCAAATGTATCAATATTTCTTTCTTCTTCCCAAGTAATTGTTCTAGTTATTTTATCATATTTTCCACCATTCAATTTTGTTTTCTCAGATTGAATATCTATATCAGCTGGTAAAATATCTTTAATTATAATTTTAGCTTTTCCTTTATATGAATCTATTTCAACAGTTTGTTTAATATGATATTTAACAACTCCATCTTCTTTAGTTAAAACTGCAACATTGTCTCTTACACTATCTGCTTCTGCAGTTTTCTCTACATTTGTTTTTACACTAACATCCTTTAATGTATAGTAGTAAATAACAACTTGCTCTTCCTCTGTATAAGTTCCACTTTGTGGAGTTGGGTTTTTACATTCATAATTTGGATCAACTTCACTTGATGGACTTGTATCAAAGTTTTCTCCTATAACACCTGTTTTTTCTGAATCTGGTGCTAGACTATCTGTAGTAGCTCCAAGATCACCCTTTGATTCATCCCAGAAATAATGGTGAACAACCACCTTTCCTGGTAATTCTACTTTAACACTTGCATCATCTTTCTTTTCATCTCCAGGCACTGTAACTTCATATTCATCTGGATGTTCTGGATCTGTACTCTTTTGCAATAAATCAATTTTACCTGTTGCTGTATTATCTATTGTTGCATTTACAACATTTGATGGATAAATATATTTTAATGTAATATTTTTAGTAATTGTAATTACTTGTTCGTCATTATCCTCATTGTAAGTATTAACATCTACTAATGGAATATCCCAACTAATTGTATTAGTATCTGAATCAAAATGTCCTCCTTCATCTAGGTTTGAATTAGATACATCTATTGGATATGGTAATTTATCAGTTAATGTAATTTTAGCCTTACCAACAAAATCTCTAACAGTAGCAGTATATGTTATTGTATAAGAAATTTTTGTTTCTTTGCTAGTAACTTTTTCTGTAGTTGTAGTTTTAGTAATAGTATCATCTATACTTATATCTGGTTTTTCATAAGGCGTATCTACTTCATTTGTTGATTCATCTGTAACTATTGCGACATTTTTTATAGTACCATTTTCAGGTTTATAATTAACTATAACTGTAAATTTTAATCTCACTTCTGAATTAGCTTTAATTTCTGAAACTAACCAATGAATAATTTTACCATCCGTAATTTTACCGTCATTTTCTATTGTTTTCTTTGATGTACCATCTGGTATAACATCTGTTACAGTAATATTATTAGCAGATATTTCACTTAAGTTTTTAATAACAATTGTATATTCAATTTCATCTCCTGCTGTAACTGCATCTTCACTAATATCTTCTGTTGTTTTCTTTATAAGTTTAGCTTCCTTATAAAATTTAATAATTGGTGTTTTTACTGGTCCTACAGGTATTTCTTCTTCTTCCTCTTCATCCTCTGTTGGTGGTACTTTGACCATACCTGTATTCGTAATAGTAACTTGTCCTTTTCCTTCTTGTACAGTATCTACTGTAACTTTAAATTCAACTGTAGATGTAGTTCCTTTTTTTACATGAACTGAAATTCCAGTTTGTAGATTTGTTTCATCATATGCTTGTGGTGATACTACTCCATCTATAGTTACTTTAATACTTCCTGGAACCAAAGTAGTTCCTTCTGGTACTGTATCAGATACAGTTACATCACTATCGCTCATTCCAGTATTTGTAATATTAATCTTATAAGTAAGTTGCTCACCTTCAATTGCATAATTATGTCCATATTGTGTAGTTACAGTTTTATTAGCATTAATAATAGCATCTCCAGCAGCATTTTCTATTATAACATACACCTCTGGCATATTTTCAAAGTCATCTGCACCTTTTATACTAACTTTACTATTATCTAAGTTTTGAAGTTCACTTACTTCTAGGACTTTCGTATTAGCATTTCTATTAACTTTTAATTTATGTTCCTTTGTATTTAATTTATATATGCTTTCTCCAACTCTATCTTGAACAATTTTCCATGTATCAGCATATAGTTCTTTCCAAGCTATCGATCCTTCTGGTGCATTTTTTTGATCACCATTTGTATATTGATCAGAACCTGTTAAAGTAAAATCAGACCCTTTTATTAAAGTTTCTTCATCCTTTACTTTATTAATAACAGTAAGATTATATTTGTACAAATTTTGAATGTCCAAATAAACAATATTTGTATTTTCTCCATTTCTTACTGCTTTAACAAATCCATTTGCATTTCCACCTGGTTGATTATCATCATCTAATATTTGTAATTCATAAGTTCCATTATTATATACAACACGGAATTTAATTTCATTTGTATCTAAAATATAAGGACTACTAATATCTTTTTGATGAATAACATAAATTCCATCAACATATAAACCGCTATATTGTGCTATGGTGTTTCCTACTTTTTTAGCATCTCCATAAGTATCTCCATACTTTTCACCCTTAATTTCTATTGTTGCAGATGCATTTGTAATTTGTGGTGTTGCGTTTTTTATAGTAGATTGAGTGTTATATTTATAATCATTAATAATAAGATTATATTTTTTTCCTGAGCCTATTTGAACACCTACTTTATCTGTTTCAGTTGAACGACCCGCAGCACCTACTGCATCAAAATATATAGCATGGGTTGCATACGTAATATCTCCATAATTTACATTTGCAGGTAAATTAACATCATAATAAAGAACTTCTCTTGTTTTAGCCGCAATTTGGTTGCTTCCAAAATCAATCATATATGATTTTACACGAGACCAATCTGGGTTTTGAATCCAAACACTATCACCTGAAGTACCTTTTGTATCATCTTTTGTTGCATTTTCATTATACGAATAATAAACTGTATATTTTCCATTTATATCATTATAATCTGTTTTAATTCCTGCAGCATCCATAGTTGTATCTATTTTTGAGCCTAATTCTCTATCTGAATTAATAACATTTTTATTACCTGTAAATGGTATTCTTCCTACTATTTTTACATTACTAATAGCAGATTCATAACCATTTGAAACATTTATGTTAATTCTTACTTTTTTATTTGCTTCCTTAGCTACACTTGCCACATTTGGTCCTTCTACAACTGTACCAAGATCATCAAAATTAGTAACTTGTGTTGATGTATATAATGTATTTGATGTTGCATAATAAATTTTTAAACTTTCTGCTCTTGTTGTTTCTGTTTTATTGTTATCATTATCTATATCATATATATCTTCTGCATTATCAGATTCTCTATTGTAATATTTCCAAAGATTACATGCCTCATTATAAGCAAATATTCTTACAGTGTCACTATCTTTTCTACTGCTATTATTAATTAAAGATTGAAATTTTAAATATCCAACTTCTAATTCTTTAGTAATAACACCTTCTAGTTCTAATGTTAATATATATTTATTACCTTTCTTTTCAACCTCATGCTTTTTTATTTCTATATCATTACCATTATTATAAAAAGTAAAACTATTATAAATAACCTCCGTAAAAGTTTCTGGAAACTCTACAATGATTTTTGGATTAACCCAATTAACATAATCTTTATCAAGATACTTTTCAGTTCCATACAAAAAGATTGATAAAGTATTTGTATTTAATTTTTGCTCACTAAACGTATAGTTAGGTGCATCAAACCTGGTATAATACATACTGCTTCCTTCTAGATATTCACCAGCTACCGCATCACCATTGATTTTTACCAATTCCTCTTGATTAGTTCTTTTAATTAAACCACTAAATGCAGAATTAACATGTGTAAATGTATCAAATAAATTTACATCATACGTACTTTTTAATATTGAATTATCTATTCTCTTAAAATTTTCTATTCTAATAATACCAACATCTACTGGTTTACTTGTTTCAATACGAATATGCTTTATTGGTTTATCTGAATCATAAGTTACAATTTTATTTACATCTTCATAAGTAATTTGTTTTATTTTTTGACCCGTATCTTCATCATAAACATCTATATATCCACTTTCACCCAATACCAAAAATGCGGTACTATCAACACGTATTGCAGAATAGCTAAGAAATTGCTGCATATCATATAGATTGTTATTAGAACCAGTAAAATGATCTGTATCTTTATTATATGCTCCTGATAAAATACCATCACTTTGAGAATATTTTTCAGAGAAAACAAATTTTTCAATGCTCTCATCTATTAAATGATATCTTACTAACCAATCTACTTGATATCCTGCCTCTGCATTCTTTTCTTTTTCATAATAAATTCTACTATTTGCTTTTGCTAATCCATCTATATCTATATTGTACAATAAGATAGAGCCTTTAGGATTTTGTAATTTAAGCCAAAAAGTAGTCTCATCTTTAGTAGATTGAACATCTACAATATTTCCAGACTCATCAGTTGAATATCCTTTTACATACGCTTCTGCCCTAAATTGAAAAACTTGTCCTGTAGCTCCTACTTGAGTAGCAGCACTTATTGGATATTCTATAATAATAGTAGGAGAATACTTATATGTATTAGTTATAACTTTTCCATTACCATCTGCATCAAGAGGATTTTCCATTGTAACTACTAATTTTCTAGTAGTTTTATTATAATCACATTTCATATGTTTTCTATATGCACTCATATCATTAACATATACATCTACTGGAGAACAATTACCCAACTGTGGTATTGTAGCTTCAATTATTCCTTCTTTATCTGGTGCAAATATATATGATGAACCCGCCTTTTTTGTACTTAGAAAAGGATTAAAAATTATATAAACTTTGTTTTGTTTATGGTCTATAATATACAAGCTATCAGCTGAATATACTACAAATCCACTTATTTCGTTTTCAATTTCAATACTACCATACCAATCTATTCTAAACTGAATTTCTTTTCTAATGGTAGTTTCTGTTCCATTTGGATCTTCATATGTACCCGTAAATATTAATAAATTATCTTTACACGACAATTTATTTTTATTAAAATCACTATCTTTTATAACTCCTTGTTCCATTGTTATATTAATTGTTTTTGTAGTACCATAATCTATAGTTGCAAATTCGATTTTATTTACAGCAACACTTTTTATATGTTGATCTTTTTCTATGTTATTTATCATCGTAAAGTTCTTAGATTGCAATTCAATTTTGGCATTTTTCAATTTACCTTGTGTTTGAACATTTAAATTAACTGTTAATTTAACATCTTCATTTAGTTCTTGCCTAAAACCTTTATATTTTTTATTTCCATCTAAAAAATACGCATCAAATGTAACATAGGGCGATTCTGTTTTATTATCTTCTTGTTCTATTGGATCTAATCCCTTTGCCGTATTTGCAGCTTTGTAATTTTGATTACTTAATTTTATTTGCTGAACATCATTGCTAGTAAAATTATTTACTATACCAGTAATAATTAACATAACAGTTAAAATAAATATTACAGCCATCATGATTTTTATTTTTTTACGTTCTACCTTCTCTAAATACATATGCATACCTCTTTGTTTAAAATTTATATTTAATATTTTATATTTATTTATATATATAATTATTAAATATTCAAGATAGCTATATACACTATTTTTACAGTATTATTACGGTTTTTCAGCTTACACTAATTATTAAGTTTTTTTTACATTTTTGTCATAGTTTTTTCAATTATTTACCAAATTTCGCCACATTTAATGATTCCCTAGTAAATTCTATATTACTGTAAACTTATTAGTTGCATTTATAAATAAATTATAGTAGAATAAAAACGTTATTGAAATGAAAGGATTTAAAACATATGCCAGTTATTTTAAAATATTTAATTACATTTGGAATCTCTATGGTACCTATTATTGAACTAAGAGGAGCTATCCCTGTTGGCGTTGGAATGGGATTATCTTATTTTGAATCATTTATTTGTAGTTTTATTGGAAATATCATTCCAATTTATTTTATTGTAAAATTCATTAGACCACTTTTTGATTTTTTTGGAAGATGGAAAATCTTTAAAAAAATTATTGATTTCGCCACAGAAAAAGCAACTAGAAACATTGAAAACAACCCACGTTTACAAAACTTTACTGCATTAGGTTTATTTTTATTTGTTGCTATTCCTTTACCTGGCACAGGTGCATGGGTTGGATCACTAATTGCTAATTTTCTAAATTTACCACCTAAAAAAGCTATTCCACCAATTGTAGCCGGTGTATTTACTGCAGGAGTTATTGTTTTATCAATTACTGCAGTTGCTGCTGGTGGTATTCAAGCTATTTTTACACATACAATGTAATTTAAAAAATAAAGAACTAAGAATCTAGCCATATTTATGAGCTAGATTTTTAGTTCTTATGGTAAATATTTACTTATATTTCAATATTACAACTTTGCCTCTGTTTTACGTTTATAGAAAATTATGACTTCTGTAATTGATACTACAATAGCAATTATATAGACAATAAAGAATGTATAACCTGGAGCACCTGTTTTAACACTCATAACTACTTCTGCCTCTGATGTATTATCTTTCTCGTTATTATCATCATAATGAGCATCATTATCAAAATCTTTTATCTCTGCTGTATTTATCTCTCTACCAAAGTTTGCACTTCCTCTCTTCCATGTTAATTTTATTGTAAATTCTTTTGTTTCTCCTGGTTCTAAGCTTACTTCTGCCTCTAAGTTTCCATTTTTATTTTCTGTCCACTCATCATATACTTCTTTTCCGATAGTAAAATGCTTTGGTAGTTTTTCTAATACTGTCGTCGTTCCTGCAATTTCTCCTGTGTTTGTTACTCTTATCTTATATGTGATTTCTACGTCTGTGTCTTCCATTTCAGAACCCACAATCTCTACTTTTATTAGTTTTCCATCTAATACTTTCTGCTCTTCTCCATTAATTACTGCTTTCGTTATTACTTTATCTACCTTAAAGTTGAATGTCTGCTTTCTATAGAAGTAAATTACTTCTTTATCTTCTTCTCCAAAGAATCCATCTTGGTTTGTAGGTAATAATTCCTCTACTAAATCATAATATGGTATATCTAATGGGTCTGTTGTATATGGATCTCCTACATCTCCGGTTTGTTCTTCTCTATATGTCTCATATTCTCCTGTGTCTTCATCTGGATATAGAATTTCTTCTCCTGTATCTACATCTACGTGTTTTGTTACTACTTTTCCGCCAGGAATTCTTTCATAATAGTATTTTACGTAAGTATCTTCTTTCGTTACTATACCATTCTTATTATCTGGTTCTGGATCTGCTCTTCTATAGTTTGGTATATTTTCTCTTTCTGTTGTATACTCTTCTCCTATTGGATATTTTTCAACTTTTTCTGGTAATAATTCTTCTTCTGTATCTTTTTCTAAGTATTGCACAATTACTGTACCTACTTTTTTCTTATAGTGATATACTACTTCTCCTCCTTCTTCTGTTAATGTACCATCTGTTTCTCCTTCTACATAGTCTAATTCATAGTCATCAAAATCTTTTGGTTCTGTATGATATGGATCTCCTATTTTTCCTGGTTGTCCTTCCCCTGGTATACGTTCTGGTGTAGCTAAATCGTTTCCGTCTTCATCTACCCATCTTACATCAATACCTGGCGTTTCCTCATTAACATAGTAGAATGTTACTTCTATAGTACCGTCTTCATATACTCCGAATTCATTTCCTTTTACAGAATCAAATACATAACCTGGAATAATTTCTTTTCTTGCTGTATATGTATCTCCTACTCTTCCTTCTTCCTCATATTTATATTCTTGTTGCACGCCATCTACTTCATGAGTAAGTTCTTCTCCTGTTTTCTTATCTTTATAATGCACTATCAATTTTCCTCTAATATCAACTGGTGTAGTTTCAATATCTGTTACTACATTACTTGAATTATTTGCATAAAGGTCTAATATTGCATCTACTTTATTTGAAAGACTATTAATACTACTATCAATATCATTAAATACTAACACAATATTAGTTTTGAATTGAATTGAATAATTACCATTTTCATCTGTATTAATATTATTCATTGAAATTTCCCATGTTATTGTATTTGTATTTTCATCATAAACACCTGTATAAGTACCATCACTTAATACAGAGCTTTCTGCATCAATATGATATGGCAAATAATCAATAATCTTTAATTTAGCATCTCCACGGTAATCTGTTAATGTTGCTTGATAATTAATAGTATAATTTACACCTTCTCTAAATGATGTTATCTTTTCTGGTCCATCTTTATTTATTACTGCATCAATATTTTCAGCTATTGTTCTGTACCTATTTGTAATAATAATTGGATTTTCACCAGACAATGTTGGTGCCTCATAAAATAGTAAATCTTCTGGATTTGCTTCTATTTCTTCAACACTATACACAATTTTATTTCCTAAAGCAGAATATTTATCTAAGTTTTCAAAAGTTGTGGTCCAATTATTTCCTGCATTTAATACAGCTCTTTTATCTGTTCTAACTCCATCTGCAATTAATTCAACAATTATACTTGATGGTCTTTTTCCATTATGATCATCACCATCTTCCCAAACTTTTTGAACAGCTTGATTTACTATGTATTTTTGCTCTACTGTTTCCTTATCTTCTTTTTCATCAACTTTTCTTTTTTCATTTGGTGCTGGTGTATAATTCTCTGGATTATATAATATAACTTTTGCATTAACTTTATTTTCTAATGGTAATAAAACATTTTGATCTTCATATACAATTTCTATATTTTTACTAATTGTTTCTTCATATATTCCATCTGTAAATGTATCGATATTCTTTTCAATTGTCCATGTAATTGTTCTACTCTCAGGATGATATGTTCCACCATCTAATTTTGACGCACCCTTATTAATAGCAGCTGGTAAAATATCTTTTAATGCAATTGTTACTTTTCCTTTATATGTATCCACTTTTACTTTTTGTGTAATATTATATTTTACGACACCATTTTCTTGTGTTAATACTTTAATTTCTGCTGTCTTATCCACGCTATTTTCTATTGTAGGATCCTTCAATTTATAATAATAATTTGCATGTTTAGTTTCTTTTTCTCTAATTCCTGTATGATTGTCACTTTCTGGTTCTGGATTAATACATTCATAATTTGGATCAAGTTCTTCACCTGTTAATGGACTAGTAGTATAAGTTTCTCCAACTAAGCCAGGTGCTAATTGTCTATCTTCTACTAATTTGTCAGTTGTTCTTCCACCTTTATCTTCATCATATATATAGTGGTGTACAATAACATCTCCTTGAATCTCTAAATTAGCTGAATGATTATCCTCTGTTGTTTCTGTTTTAACAATAACATCTTCCTCATTTTCTTCCTGTATTAAATCAACAGTTACTTGAACTTTATTATTAATACTTCCTGTTAGTTCTCCTCCATCCGGATAAATATATTTTAACTCCAAATTTTTTATACGATTAATAATATTATTTTGTCCTTCAAATGAATCAACTGTTAATATTTCTTCCCATGTAATTGTATAGGTTCCATCAATTGCTTGATAATGACCTCCATTTAATTGTGAATTTGCATCATCAATTGGGAAAGGTAATGTATCTACCATTGTTATTTTTGCTTTTCCTTTGAAGTCTTTAATTTCAGCATTATATTCAATTGAATATCTTACTTTTGCATTTACATCAGCTACTGTAACATCTCCTGATTTATCAACACTATGATCTACTATTGGTTCAGGTTTTTTATATGGTGTATCTATTTCATTTGTTTCTTTGCCATCTACCACTGCAACGTTTTTAATAATAGCATCTTTATTTTGATAATTTACAGTAACTTCGAAGCTTACAGTTGTCTTCATTCCAGCTTTTAGCTCAGAAATTTTCCATGTTATTTCACCTTGACCATTATAAACTCCATCATTATCAATATGTTTTAAAACTGTTCCTTCTGGAATTTTATCTTTTACTACAATTTTAGATACATCAACTTCACTAATATTTTCTACAGTAATGATATATTTAATAACATCTCCCACTGTTACTGAATTTTCTGGAAGTTGTTCTTTTTCTTTATTTGAAATTTCCACTGTTTTGTAATATTTCATTACAGGAGTTTTGGTTTCATTCGTTTCTATTTCTTTTGGATCAGGTTCTTCTGGATCTTGATTTGTTTTACTTTCTTGATATGTAGCTTTATTACGTATTGTTACCTGAGGTTGATTTTCTATATTTAATACTCTTACTTCAAAAATTACCTTAGATGTTGAATTTGCTTCAACCTTTACATCAATACCATCCCTTAAATTATCTTCTGTATAAGTACCTTCTACTCTCATGTCATTTGAATCTAGTACTTCAATACTATCTGAAACAAACTCTGTATTATCTGGTGCAGTATCTTTTACTTTTACTGTTGTTGCTAAATCTCCTTTGTTTGTTAAAGTAATTGTATACTTGATTTTTTCACCTTCAATTACATATTCTCTACCATATTCAGATGTAGCCACTTTTTCAGCAACTATATCTGTTTCAACATATGGATTTTCAACAATATTTGTTTTTCTTCCTTCTGGCTCTTTTGTTGCATCATCAATAACAGTTGCAACATTTTTAATTGTCGCACCTTTCTCCAAATCTTTTACTTTTACTTTAAATTCTACTTTTTTCTTTGCCCCTGCATCAATAGTTACTGAAATACCACTCTCTAACTGTGTATCATCAATACCTTGATTTTCTGACTCCCAAGTATCCTCATCATTTTTGTATTTCATAACTTTAATACTATTGGCTACTAAATCAGTTCCTGTTGGAACATTATCTTTTACTTTAACAGTTGCTGGAGCTTTTCCTGTACTATTATCTAATAAAATAGTATAAGTAATAACTTGACCTGCAGTTACTGCTTCTTTAGGATCATTCATTTTGCTTACTTTTAGATCTGATTTATCTACTACTGTTTCTACTTTTGGAGTTTCCTTTCCATCTACAGTAGCTATATTCTCAATCTTTCCAACTTTAGCATCACCCTCTAAATCATTTACAGTAACTTTAAAGCTTACAACAACACTTGAATTTTCCTTAACATCTACATCTATACCAGATTCTAAATCTGCTTCTTTAACAGTAGTTCTTTCTTCCTCACCTACTTTTACACTTCCTTCTACAAAAGTAGTTCCATCAGGTGCAGAATCTATTACCTTTACTTTTTTTGCTAAGTTACCACTATTAGTAATAGTAATATAATAAGTAAGTGTATCATTTGGAACCGCATATGGTTGTTCTGAACTAATTTCTACTGTTTTCTTCATTGAAATATCAGATCTCTTATATGGATCTTCTACTTCATTTGTTTCATGCTCATCTTTTGGATCTGGATCTGGTTTTGGATCATCTGGATTATAATTTGGCCCTACTACTGTATAAGTTCCTTTATTTACAATTTTTTCTACTCCTGCTAATTCTTTTACTGTTACTTGGAACTCTAACGTTTTTTCTTCACCTGGAGCTACCTTTACAGTAATTCCACTTTTCAAATCTTCTGCCGTATAATCTCCTTCAGATTTTGGTTCTTCTTCTCCTGAGCTTTTCTTTACTTTAATGCTCTTTTCTACCAATTCTACTTGTTCTTCTAAAATAGGATCTTTAATTGTAACAGTTCCTTCTGCTTTTCCACTATTTGTAATAGTTAAAGTATATGTTATAACATCTCCTGTTGTAACATATTCATTTTCTATTTCTGATGATTTTGTAATATTTATTTCTGGTCTTGCATAATCAGTTTCTGTTTCATTAGTAGGATGTTCTCCTACCGTTGCTACATTTTTTATCTTATGTCCTTCTGGAATTTCTACTACAGTTACTTCAAAACTTACTGTTTTAGTTTCTCCCTTTTCTCCATCATGTCCTCCTGCTAATGAGTCTATTGTCCATGTTATTTCGTTAGTTTCTTCACTATAATTTTCTTGATTATCTGATGATTTATATTTTGTTCCATTAGGTATTTTATCTTTAATAATGATATCACTTGCATTTTCTTCACTTATATTGCTTACTTCTATTGTATATTTTATTGTATCTCCCATAGTAGCACAATTATCTTTTACCTGTCCCTCTACTTTTCTTGTTATTTCCACAGTTTTTTTAGTAACAATAACTGGTGTTTTAGTTTCTACTGTTTTATCTTCTGGTTTTGGTTCCGGATGATCAGGTTGAGTAATAGTAGCAATATTCGTAATTGTTTCTTTAGTTTCATCTGTTATTTTATTTACTTTTACTCTAAATTCAAGTACTGCTTTTCCTTTTGCTGGAACACTAATATCAATACCATCCTTTAACTCTTGTTCAGTATATACAGATCTAAGTGAAGCATCATTTATTTTGATAATAATACTATCATCAACAAATGTTGTTCCTTCTGGAGCAGAATCTTTTACATTTGCTGTTCCATCTAAATCTCCACTATTTGTTAATGTAATTGTATATGTAATTTCTTCTCCTTCCATTGCATATTTTCTAGTTGTTCCATCTACTAATTTTACAAATGCATCTTTTTCTCCTGTAATAACTGCTTCTTTATATGTATTTACAACTTGTACTGTGTGAGTTTCTGGTTGCTCTTGATTTGGTATATCTTCTGTAACAGTTGCAACATTTTTAATTTCAGCACCATTTGTTAAATCTTTTTCTATTTGTGATACTTTTACCGAAAATTCTACTGTTGCTATTGTATGTGCTGGAATTTCTATAGATATTCCATTTTTCAAATTATCTTCACTATATGAATTTCCTTCTGATGGATTTTGTTTTTCTTCACCTATTTTTACAATAATACTATTTTCAACAAATGTTGTACCCTCTGGAGCCGTATCTTTTACAGTTGTTTTTGCAGGAGCAGTTCCATTTGTATTATCTAATTTGATTGTATATGTAATTGTATCATTTACTTTTACTGCTGTTTCAGAATCTGGATTATTTATTTTACTTACTTTTAAATCTGAAGCATATTCTTTTATTGGCTCACTAGTTGGATTATCCTTTGGATCATCAGTTGGATCTTCTCCTGGTTCTTCATCATTATCTTCTATATGAGCTGTATTAATAATTTCTCTTTCTGTTTCTTCTTCATTTAAAGGTAAAACTTTTACTCTAAATGTTAATGTTTTTGATTTTCCTGCTTCTAAAGTTACATCAATTCCATTTATTAAATCTTGTTGCGTATAATCAGTACCATCAAGTTTTACTTGTACTTGATTATCACTATCTTCAATTTTAATACTTTTATCAACAAATTCTGTACCTGCTGGAATCTCATCTTTAATTTTAGCTGTTCCTTCTTTGTTTCCGTTATTAGTTACAGTAATAGTATATTCTATAAAATCTCCTGCTACTGCATATGTTCTTTCTTCCTCATCTTCAGCTAATATTAATTTAGCTGTTTTTGTAGCAATAATATCTGCCGCTTCATAAGTATTTTCAATAATAACATAAACAGTTGGTTGATGTTCATAATCATTATTTTCTATTCTTATTGTAGTATCATCCAACTCAGAAAGATTTTCTAATTTTATTTTTCCATCTTCATCTCTTGAAACAGTAAATTTATGTTCTTTGTCATCTTTTACATATTTATTATTTCCTACTTCTTCTTGAGTAACAGTCCATGTATCTTCTAATTCATTTTCCCATGTTGCTTTTCCATCTTCTGCTACTTTGATATTATCTTCTTTTTCCTGTTTCTCACCTTCTACTTTGATTTTTGAACCTGTAATATAATCTTCAGAACCTTTTACCTTATTCTCTACAACAATATTATATTTGTATTTATTTTGAACATCTAATCTAACAGTTGGAACATCAGATTCTGGATCTTCAATTTCTGTTGCTTTTATAAATTCTTTTGTTTTTTCTTCCTCATCTAAAATTTCAAATACAAGATCTCCATTAAGGTCTGTTGTTAAACGGAACTTAATTTCATTTTCATCTCTAATATATGGATCACTGATTTTACTTTGATGAACTGTATACACTGCTCCTACATATAAATCATCATAAACTGCAGGATTATTTCCTGTAACTTTATCATTATTCCAATCTTCTCCAAGATTTTCACCTTTTATTTGGAAAGTAGCTTCAGCATTTGTTACAGTTTCTGTTGCATTTGGAATTAATGACTCTGTTTTAAATTTATAATCGCTAATTTTTAATTTATATTTTTGTCCACCTATTTGTAGTCCAACTTTATCTGGTTCAGTTGAAGTTTCACTAGACGTACCCTTAGAATGGAAATAAATAGCATGATCTGCATAAGTCTTTTGTCCATAAGATAATTTTTCTGGTAAATCAATCCAGTAATAGAAACTAAAATTAGACTTTGCTGGAACTTCTGAACTTATTTCTATTTTATATGATTTAATATTTTCCCAATCAGTTGGATGTTCTTCCCATTCCGAACCATCTTTTGTTGCATTTTCATCTGTTGAATAATATACTTTATAACTTAAATTTTGTTTATAATTCTCGTCTATTTTAATTCCTGTTTCTTCCATTGTTGTTGAGAATTCTGATCCAAGCTCTATACTGCTATTTATTACATGATCATTTCCTACAAATGGAATTCTTCCTACAATAACTGTACCTGTAATCGGATTAGAATATCCATTTGAAACTAATATATTTACTCTTGCTTTATTACCTGATGCACTTGGTATAATTGAAGCTATATTTGGTCCTTCTACAATAGAACCTAATTCATCAAAATCTGTAATTTGTGTTTTGGTTACTAAATTATCTGTTTGTGCATAATATATTACTGGTTTTTCAATTCTGGTCTTCTCATTCTTATTACTGTCACCATCAATATCATAAATATCATCAACATATTCTGATGATCCTAGATATGCAACATCATAATATTCACAAATACTGTTATATCCAAATACTCTAATTCTATCAGCTGATTCTAGTGTAGGATTTTCAACTAATGATTGAAATTTTAAAAGTGAGTCTGAGTTTGATGTAATAATTCCTTCTGTTTCTATTTTCATCACAATATGATTTTCTATTTTTTCTATTTTTACTTTTTTAACTTTTACATTCACTCTACTAGTCGAAAAACTACTATATGAAACTTTTGTAAAATTATCTGGAAACTCTATATATAACGTTGGATTTACCCATGCTGTAAATTGTCTATCAATATCACTATCTCCTGCAAAAAAATGAATTATCATAGTATTTTTATTCAATTTTTGTGGGTCAAATGTATAATTTTCTTTATCAAACTCTGGATAATATGATGTACTACCTTCTCTATAATCTACATTTTTTACATCACCATTAATTGAAGTTAGTTTTGCTTCATCACTATATTTAACAAGTCCATGTAATGTAGAATATAATTTTACAAATTTCTCAAATTCATCTTTATCATGTTCTGTTTTTAATATTTGATTATCAATATTTTTTATATGTTCTATCTTAATATTACCTGTTGATACTGGTTTACTTGTTTCTATTCTAATATGCTCAATAGGAGTATCATATTTTATTAATTCATTTGCATCAGTATATCTAATTTCCTTAACAACTTTATCAGAATCTGCATCATAAACATAAACAATTCCATTTTCACCCAAAACATCAAATGTTGTCTCAGAAACACGAATACCTTCATAATGAATAAATGGATCCATGTCGTAAAAATTACCATCTGAATCTGCAAAATGATCTGTATCTTCTTCATAAGCTTCATCTAAAACATTTTTTGCATTTGAATAATCTTCTGCAAAAACGAATTTCTCTATTTTTTCATCATACAAATAGAAATCTAGGTTCCAGTCAACCTTATAGTTAACTTTCATGTCAACATTTTTATCATAGATTAATCTACTATTTGTTTTAGATAATAATGATTCATCAATATCAATATTATATAAAAGCACAGAACCTTTAGGATTTTTTACATCAACTGACATTGTTACACTTTTTTCTTTAGACTGCACTTTTTCTCTTTCACCATTTATGTTAGTTGACCATCCCTCTAGATATGCACTTGCTGTAAAGTCAATATTATTAGTTGTGGCTTCTATTTCATCATATACTTCAATTGGATATTCCATAACAATATTAGTAAAATACCATTGTTCCCCATAAATAACATAACCTTTTCCCGCATCTGACAATGGATTTTCTATACTAATTTTTAATTCACCTGTTGACTTATCATATGATTGCTCTTTAATGTTTTTTTTGTAAGTACTCATATCATTAACATGAATTGCTGTAGGATACTGTCCTCCTATACTTGGGGCTGTTCCACTAATAACAAGTCCAGCATCTGGTGCCATTACAGTATCAGTATCTCCAGTTTTTGTAAATGCCCATGGATTATAAACAAGATATACCTTTTCTTCTTTTTCATCTACAATAAATAAATTATCTTCAGCATAACACCAAAAACCATACTCATATTCATAATCAATACTTCCATACCAATCAATTCTAAATTCAATTTCCTTTTTAATTTTTTGAGTCTGACCACTTTTATCTATATAATTACCACTAAAGGTTAACTTATTTGTTCTAGAAAGAAGATTAACATTAAATGTATCCATAAAAGTATCAAAAACTTTTTGTTCAAAAGTAAGGTCAATTGGTTTTGTAGTACCGTTATTTATTGTATTGAAATAAATTGAATTACCACTTACACTTCTAATTTGGTCATCTGTAGAAATATTTTTTATCATTGAAAAATTGCCATTTGATTCCCAAGATATTTGTGCATTCTGTAACTGTCCTTCTGTTTGGACTGTTAATGTAGTTTTCAATACAACTTGTTCATTTAGCTCTTGCCTAATACCCCTATATTTTTTTCCATCTGTTGATTCGAAATATGCATCAAACTTTACAAATTCAGAACCTGTATCTGATGAATTTTCTGGTAATTGTTCAAAGTTTTCAAAAGATTCTGTGTTTTTAACTGCTTTTACTTCGACATTTGAAAAACTACCCAATATTGCTGTCATAATACAAATAATTGCAATAATTAAAAACAAAAACTTTAATTTAACCGATACCTTTTTCTCCATAATCTTACCTCTTCTTGTTAATTAATATAATAAATATTATTATATATATATTAATTAGCTTTTAGAAAACCGTCAATTACTTGTATACGTGTATTTTGGCCCATTTTTCTTTCCAATTTACGGAAAATAATCGTTTCTACATTATTAAGAATTATTGACATTTTTGTTATATTTTAGACACATTACATATGCGGAGAGCAATTCTTAAAATTTCCGTAAGAAAAAGAGTTCCAAACAGGAACCCTTGATTTTAATTTTTATTCTTCATTTTTTTCTTTCTTTTCTTCTTTTGGTTTGTCATCTTCTAATATGATATTATCTGGTAATTCCAAACCCATATCTTCTAAAATTTTAGCATATTCATCTTCTAACTTTCTATCTTTCATTAATCCCATAATCTTCAACTCCTATATTTATATTATAGAGTGTATGCTATAAAATATCAAGCTTAATATTCTATTTCATCTTTTCAAATTCAATTGTAATCTTAAACAAATCTCCATCCAAGTAAATATTAAACTTGCCACCCTGAAGTTCCGTTAAACTCGTAGCAATAGAAAGTCCTAAGCCGCTTCCTTCCGTATTTCTTGAAACATCTCCTCTAACAAATCTTTGCATTAACTCATCAGCCGTGATATTCAATTTTTCCTTTGAAATATTTTTTATTTGTATAATTACATCTTCACCCTGATCAATAATATCTGTATACACTCTTGTATTATCTAAAGCATATTTAGATACATTTGAATACATATTTTCTAAAATACGATACATATATCGATTATCTGCATAAATATAAATTGGCTTTTCTGAAAAAGTAATAATTTCTTCTAAATGATTTACCTTAAACTTATCTTCAAACTCTCCTGAAACCTGCTTAATTAATTCATTAATCTCTAATTTTTCTTTATTTAGTTTAATATTACCTGAAGAAGCTTTTGATGCTTCAACTAAATCCTCTGTTAATTTTTTTAATCTCTGTGATTTATTATCTAGTATTGTTAAATATTCTTTTGCCTTTTCATTAGTAATACCATCTCTTTTTAATAAATCAATATAATTAATAATAGATGTAAGAGGTGTTTTTATATCATGAGACACATTTGTAATTAATTCTGTTTTTAATCTTTCACTTTTTAACTGTTCTGCAACTGCATTTGAAAGTCCTCCAGCAATATCATTAATATAAATAGCAATTTGCTTCATCTCACCTTTAAATTTACTTGTATCTAAATGAATATCTGTATTTCCTTTATAAATCTCCTCTAAAGCTTTTTTTAATTTCTTAAAAGCTACTATACCTCTAATTATAGCAGAAAATGTTAGTACATATAATATCATCAGGCAAATAGCCCCAATAACAGATCTTCTAAATAGAACATAGATAAGCCAATTTGCTATAATAAACCCAATAAATAATATAGAAACTCTCAAAGATACTTTTGTATTTTCCATCATTTCTTTAATTTGTTTATATATCCAATAAACAAATGTTGTTTCAATAAAAGTATGTGTTTTTAATCTCTTAACAATTGTTTCTAAAAGTACAATATTAACCACATAAAACGTACCAAGACCCATACATAATGCAATTAACGCTATAATAATTTCATTATATACTCCAATAAAACATAATATAAATGAAAACATAAAAAATGGTATTGATAATAAAATAACTATTTCCAGGCTCCATTTATCTAAAAAGTCTAAATGTATCCCTTCTTCTCTGCTAGTATGACCTATACCTAGCAAAATCACAAAAATCATAACGCAAAACAGAATTATAATAGTTGGTATAAGATAAATAGACCATTCTCTTAATGCTAAAGTCGTGTTATAAACCCAATAACGTGAAAAATAAGAATCATAATTTGGTACATCTTCTAACATACACGTATAGATTTCGTATTTGCCATCTTTCAAATATTCACGATAAAATGAAGTGGTCGCATCCATATTTCCTTTTAGTTTATCTATTGATGTATCAACTTTTCCATTAACACATTTCCAATATAAAGAACTTGACAAAATTTGAGATTTAATTGTTGAAACTTTATTATTAGCCACATTATCTTCTAAATTGGTATAAATTGCACCATTTTCATGATCGATAATTAAATAGTTAAAATTAGATTGAAACGCCATATAATAAATAGGCACTTCAGAATCATAATCTTCTTCACTAATCAAATGATATGAATGATAACCATACATTAATCTATCACCATATAATTCTTCCCCATATTCTAGGGTTAAATCATAATAAACAGAATTAATTGATTCAATTTCATTAATAGCATTTTTTAGTGATGTCGAATATGAATCTGCAAAATCTACTGATTCGAAATAAGTTTCTCCTCTTCTCATAGAATCTGTACTACAAATCAAAGATATAATACAAGCCAATAACAAAACTAATAATATGGGAATCATAAAATAAGACAAATTTTTAAATACACGTATCCAACAAATTTTCTTTTTTGTCTTTTCCATTTCCTTCTCCTTTTAAATAGTTATTTTTACTTCTCTAAATTTTCTATTTTATACCCTACACCCCAAATTACTTTTAAATATTTAGGTTCCCTAGGATTAATTTCTATCTTTTCACGAATATGACGAATATGCACAGCAATAATATTTTCCGCTCCATAACATTCTTCTTCCCAAACATTTTGATAAATCTGTTCAATAGAATAAACAATTCCTTTGTTTTTTGTTAGAAACTTTAAAATATTATATTCTGTAGGTGTCAATTTTACATTTTTTCCTTCTACAATTACTTCTTTTGTTATATCATTTATTTCTAACTGACCAGTCCTATAAATTTGTTCTTCTTCTTTCACCATAGATCCCAATGAAGTATATCTACGAATTTGTGAATTTACTCTAGCAATTAATTCCAAAGGATTAAAAGGTTTGGTAATATAATCATCTGCTCCATTATTAAGTCCAGCTATTTTATCATAATCTTCTGATTTAGCAGATAACATAATAATTGGAATAGCTTTATCTTTACGAATTATATTAGCTACACTAATTCCATCTAATTTTGGCATCATAACATCTAATAATACCAAATGAATATCTTTTACTTGATCTATTATTTCTAATGCTTCTTTTCCATCATAAGCTTTTAAAATATTATATCCTTCTTTAGAAAGATAAATTTCAATAGCTTTTACAATTTCCTTATCATCATCTACTACTAAAATATTATACATCTTAAACTCCCCTTATTTACTAGGCTTTATTATAACATAAAAAAACCCTTTTTTCTATCATAACTATAACACATAATTATTAAGAAAAAAGGTAGTAAATTATTAATTTTTTCTTAAAAAAAGATAGTCTAATTTAATAGACTATCTCCACCTTTTAATCTAATTTTATACTCTACATACTCTGTCACAATTAATTTCAAAATAGCTGCAATTGGAACTGCTAAGAACATACCCCAAACGCCGAAATATGCTCCTCCGATAGTAACTCCAAAGATAACTAATAGTGGACTAATTTTTAATGATGTACCAATAATTTTTGGATTAATAATATTAGCATCAATTTGTTGTAAAATAATAACAACAATTAGCATGGCAATTGCTTGACCTAATCCTCCTGTTAAAAGAGTAATTAATGCTGCTATTGTTACTGCAATAATAGCTCCAAAATATGGAATCATATTAAATAATCCTATCATAAAGCCTAATAACACTGCATATTTAACCCCTAAAATTGACATTCCTATTGATGTAAGAATACCTACAACAATACCATCTATAAATTGACCTGCAATAAAATTAAAGAAAATAGAATTACTTCGATCAAAATATTTTCCTAAATGTTTATAGCTTTTCTCTTTTAACACTGCTCTTGCCAATCTCTTAAAGAATTCCAAAATCTCTCTTCTTTGAAGTAATAAATAAACAGAAACAATAACTGCAACAAAGAAATCGAAAATTTTTGTAGCAAAACTAATAGCTCCTTTCGCATAATCTGCAATTTTTTCTAAGTTAATATATTGTTTAAAATCAATATTTTGAATATTATTAATAATCTCTAAAATAGCTTCATTTTTTAATATAGAATCATCTGGTAAACTAGCATATCCATTTATAGTGTCATTATAGTATCCCTGAAAATTATTAACTAAATCTATAATACTATTAGATATTACTGGTATTAAAAATGTAAAAGAAATAACAATAAGAACTAACAAAATAGTATATACAGTAAAAACAGATAATCCTCTTGCTCTTTTTTGAATAAATTTAACCTTTATTTTTTGATAAAGATTCTCTATTTTTCTACATGGTATGTATAACAAATAAGCAATTAAGATTCCAATTAAGAATGGCATCAAAACATCTAATAATTCTTTAATCCAATTTCCTATATCCTGAAAATTATCTAATGTTTTGTAAACTACTATAACTGCTACTGCAAATAAAAACCAATATAACCATTTTGTTATTGTTTTTTTCTTTCCTTCCATTTTTGTACTCCTTTTATATTTCTAATCCTACTGGACAATGATCACTACCCATAATTTCTGAAAAAATATAACTTTCTTTAATTTTTTCTTCTATCGATTTAGATACAATAAAATAATCAATTCTCCATCCTACATTCTTTTCTCTTGCATGAAACATATATGACCACCATGAATAGCAATTTTCTTTATTAGGATATAAATAACGAAAACTATCTGTAAATCCTGACGTTAATAATTCGGTCATTTTACCTCTTTCTTCATCTGTAAAGCCTGCATTTCTATGATTTGTTTTAGGATTTTTTAAATCAATTTCTTGATGAGCTACATTTAGATCCCCACATAAAACAACAGGTTTTTTTTGATTCAATTTTAATAAATATTCCCTAAATGCATCTTCCCATATCATTCTATAATCTAGTCTTTCTAATTCTCTCTTTGAATTAGGGGTATAACAATTTACTAAATAAAAATCATCAAATTCTAAAGTAATAACCCTGCCTTCTTTATCATGTTCTTCTATACCAATGCCATAGTGAACAGAAATTGGTTCTTGTTTTGTAAAAACTGCTGTACCTGAATATCCTTTTTTCTCAGCACTATTCCAATATGTATGATATCCTTTAAAAATATCCATAATTTGTTCATCTATTTGATCTTCTTGCATTTTTGTTTCTTGTATACAAAATATATCCGCATTTTGCTGTTCAAAAAAATTTTTAAATCCTTTATTAATAACCGCTCTTAAACCATTAACATTCCATGAAATTAACTTCATTTTATTTCTCCCTATTTTTCACCTATTATATAACAAAAATGGCCCAAAATCAATTTTGAGCCATTTCTATGCTTTTATTCTTAAAAAATATATACATAACATTCAAGATCACGTCTACCAAATTGTAATGCTTCACTATGTGTATTCATAAAGATGTCTAATTTACTGCTTGATATAGCTCCACCTCTATCTTGTACAACAAACCAACCACCATTTGGTTCATCTGCAAAGTATGGTATATAAATAACTGTTCCCATTGGGTATGCTGAACCTGCTGCTACTGTATACCAAGCTGATGCTGGTGCACCTGATGCAGTAATACCATTTGTCTTACCACAACAACTCATACAAGGACAATATGCTGATGTATTAAATGTAACAACCTCTGGTGTAATATCAGCTACCTTTTTAGCTAATGTTGTTGAAGCTGTTGCTGCTGGATTTGATGTTGCTGTTCTTGAGCTTCTAGATGTAACTTGTCTTGTTCTAACTTCTATAATTTTATCAATTGGTTCTTTAATAACCTTTGAAGATATTTCTATTTTTTCAATTTCTTTATCATTTTGATATTTTACTTTATAAGTAACTTCTTTTTCACCATCTACACCATCTTGAACTATACTATTTTGTGTAATGCCAGAACCTGTTGAAACATCTTTTGTAATAGTTTCATATGGTATTTTGACAGTTTCTTTTATAATTTTTTCAATAATTTTTGAATAGTTTTCTTGTAATACTTCTTCTATAGAAACATCTGTTGAATTTTCTACCTCTGAGGCAATTGCAACATTTTCTGTTTCTTTTGAAATAATAATTGTTTTATTATCAGAAATTTCTTCTTCTTCATTAGGTGTTACTTTTTCATCTTCAAGCAATATAATATGATTTTCTTCTAAGATTTCTTTGACATTGTTTTTTGTTGTTAATACGTTCATTTCATAGCCACTAGCTAGTACAATTTTTACGCTATTAACTTTAACATTTCCTGCCATAACACCAATACCTAATAAGAAAATAAGTACAATAGTTATACATATAATCTTTTTTAATGATATTGATGCTTTATCTTCATTTTTCATAAGAATTTCGTTCCCTCCTTTAAAAGCAACACCTATATTATACCATTTATGGAATGATATGTCAAATTTTGATGTTTCTTTGAAAGTATTGATATATTAATATTATATGTTGCTTGTACCACAAATATGACTGCAAAATAGATAATTTTAGAAAATTTTTATTTTTTTTCACTTCTTGTATTTATTTTACATAATATATATCGAGGATAAAAACAAGGAGGAAATTATGGCAAAACTTTTAGAAGTACAGAATTTAAATAAAAAATATCAAAGTTCTCAAAATGAAATACTTGCATTACAAGATGTTAACTTTTATGTAAATGATGGAGAATTCTTTTCTATAATTGGTCCTAGCGGATGTGGCAAATCCACCCTTTTATCTATCATAGCAGGATTAGAAGATAAATCAAGTGGTGAAATATTAATACAAGGTCAAAAAGTAAATGATATTTCTTCTAAAATTGGATATATGCTTCAAAAAGATTGCCTACTAGAATGGAGAACTATTTTAAGTAACATATTATTTGGACTTGAAATTAAAGGAAAAATAAATAACGAAACAAAATCTTATGCAGAAAATTTACTAAAGAAATACAATTTATATGAATTTAAAGATAAATATCCTTCTGAATTATCAGGAGGTATGAGACAAAGAGTAGCATTAATCAGAACATTAGCTATAAAACCTAAAATTCTATTATTAGACGAAGCATTTTCTGCATTAGATTATCAAACAAGAATTATGGTTACAAATGACATCTATCATATTTTAAAAGAAGAAAATATTACAACAATTATGGTAACTCACGATATTTCAGAAGCAATTAGCATGTCTGATAAAGTACTAGTACTAACCAAACGTCCTGGAACTGTTAAAAAAATACATGATATTCAATTTGATATAAAAGATCGATCACCAATTAATTGTAGACAAAATCCTGAATTTACCAAATATTTTGACACCTTATGGAGGGAGTTGGGAATAGATGAGTGAAAATAATATTTCTATTGAACGAAAACAATATTTAAAAAAGAAAAGACAAAAAAAATACTTAATTTTATTAACACAGATTGCTATTTTAGTTTGTTTCTTGGCATTATGGGAAATCTTAGCTAATTTTGGTATTATAGACAGCTTTATCATGAGTCAGCCAAGTAGAATTTTAAATACTTTTTTTAATCTAACCTCAAATGACTTATTAATGCACATATGGGTTACCACCTATGAAACAATAATAGGCTTCCTAATTGGTACATTGCTTGGCACCCTAATAGCAATTATCTTATGGTGGTCAGATTTTATTGCAAAAGTTTCAGAACCATTTTTAGTTGTTTTAAACAGTTTACCTAAAGTTGCTCTTGGGCCTGTTATCATTATATGGGTTGGTGCCGGTACACCTGCTATTATTGTAATGGCTATTGCTATTTCATTAATTGTTACAATTTTAGAAAATTTAAATGGATTTATGAAAACAGACAAAGATATCATAAAAATGGCCAAAACATTTAATGCTTCTAAGTTTCAAATACTTACCAAAGTAGTAATTCCCGCTAACTTATCGACTTTCATCAATTCTCTAAAAGTAAATATTGGTCTATCTCTTGTAGGAGTTATTTCAGGTGAATTTTTAGTTTCAAAAGCTGGCTTGGGTTATTTAATTGTTTATGGAGGTCAAGTATTTAAATTAGATTTAGTTATGACAAGTGTATTAATTTTAGGAATTGTCGCAGGTTTAATGTATGCCTCCGTTTTGCTCCTTGAAAAAATTATTCTTCATACAAAAAAATTTAAATAAAATATAACATATCAAATTTAATAATATATGAAAGGGGAATGATACTTTGAAACGAATCATTACAATTTCAATAGCAGTCATAATTTTAATTGCTATAATTATAGGAATTATATCATCAAATAATTCCCAAAATACAAGCTCTGACTTAAAACTAATAAAAGTAAACGAAGTAACACGTTCTGTTTTCTATGCTCCACAATATGTTGCAATTAATAAAGGATTCTTCGAAGAAAATGGAATTCAAATAGAGCTAACAACCGGGCAAGGAGCTGATGCTGTTATGACCGCTGTTCTTGCTAATCAATGTGACATAGGTTTTGCTGGTCCGGAAGCATCTATTTATGTTTACAATGAAGGTAAAGAAGATCATACTCAAGTATTTGCACAACTAACCAAAAAAGATGGTTCATTTTTAGTAGCTAGAACAGACACAGACAATTTTGATTGGAAAGATTTAAAAGGAAAAACAGTAATTCCTGGACGTAAAGGCGGAGTTCCTTATATGACTTTAGAATATGTTTTAAAACAAAATGGAATTAACCCAGAAAAAGATTTAGTATTAGATGATAGTATAAAATTTGATCTAATGGCTGGTGCTTTTGCTTCTGGAAATGCTGACTATGTAACTTTATTTGAACCTACCGCTTCTCTAACTGAACAAGAAAATAAAGGATATGTTGTAGCATCTGTTGGTAAGGAAGCTGGTGAAATTCCATATACAGCATACTTTGCAAAGGAAAGCTATATACAAGATAACGAAAATACCATTCAACAATTTACAAATGCTATCTATAAAGGTCAACAATGGGTAAAAACACATTCTTCTAAGGAAATTGCAGAAGTAATACAAGATTTCTTTCCAGATACAGACTTAAGCCTACTAGAATCTGCAATTCAAAGCTATAAAGATATTGACGCATGGAATGATACACCAGTACTAGAAGAAGATTCATATAATAGATTACAAGAGGTTATGACATTAGCTGGTGAATTAGAGCAGAAAGCTCCTTATACAGAAATAGTCAATAACACATATGCTAAAAACGCTATTCAACAATAGCATAAAAATTCATAGATAAAAATAATAAAAAATGATAATGCTTTTATACATTATCATTTTTCTTATTTTTATTTGATAATTCTTTTCCACTTATCCTATCTCAAAAATTTTTTCTGCATTTTCATATGTTTTTTCTGCAACTTCTTCTATTGTGCAGTTCTTTACTTCTGCAACCTTTTTTGCCATATAATAAACATTTCTAGAATCATTTCTTTGTCCTCTATTAGGTTCTGGTGAAAGATATGGGCTATCTGTTTCTATAAGAATTCTATCTAATGGTACCATTTCAATAATTTCATTAGCATTTTTTGAATTTTTAAAAGTAATTGGTCCTGCAAAAGAAATATAAAATCCTAGCTGTAGAGCTTGTTTAACTAATTCTCTATTTAATGGACAACAATGAAAAATTCCTTTTTTAGAAACTGTAACTTCATTTTTTAAAATATGAATTGTATCATCTACCGCTTCTCTTGTATGAATTACAATTGGTAAATTTAATTTATTTGCTAATAGAATTTGTTGAATAAATGCATATTTTTGTAATTCTTTATTTTCTTTATTCCAATAATAGTCTAATCCTATTTCTCCAATTGCTACTATTTTTTTACTGATTTTATCTCCAGTTTTGCTAGGTTTTACCTGATTATTTTCCACATCTTCCACACATCTAGATTCATCCATATTACTTTTAATCAGCATTTCTAATTCATTTATTTGTTGATCAATTTCTAATTTAGTTTCAGGTATATCATTAGGTGAAATTCCACAAATAACATACATCCATTCATAATTTTTAGCTATTTCTATTGCTTTCTTAGAAGATTCTAAACTATATCCAGCATTAACTAATTTCTCTACCCCGGATTCATATATTTTTTGAATAATTTCTTCTCTATCAGCATCAAACTTTTCATCATTATAGTGTGCATGTGTGTCAAATAACTTTATACTCATAATTTTTAATCCTCTTCAAACATAGCTACCACAGTAGCTATTGCATAATCTTTTATATGAGAAATACTAATATCTACATTTTTTAATTTTTCTAAACGTCCATTTTTTAATTTTTTTATATTAATTGCTGGTTTTCCCTCTTTATCGTTAATAATCTCTATTTCTTTCCATAGAGCATCTTCTTTATCTTCTATATGAGAAGATATTGCCTTAAATGTAGCCTCTTTAGCAGCAAATCTCGCAGCCAAATGCTGATATTTCATTTTCTTAGACTTATTGCAATACTCTATTTCATTTTGTGTATATATTTTATCTAAAAAGTTTTCTCCTATTTTTTGAACAGCTTCTTTAATACGTGCAACTTCTATAATATCTACACCAGTTGTTACTTTCATGTTCCCTCCGTTTTATTTTAATACCATTAAAATAATACCTAAAATATTAAGAACTATTAATATACTTACAATTACCAAAACTTGCTTATTGATCTTACTGGTTGTTTCTATATGGTATTTCTTATATAATACTTCATATTTACTTTTTAATTTTATAAATACATCTTCTACTTCTAAAATGTCTTCCCACTTTTTTATTAAATTCTTTCCAAAATCATCATTTGTAATCTCTTGAATCCATAATTCCTTAGTAAATTTCAAAAATTCTTTTTCTGTATACTTGAAATCCTTCATTTTATTAAATTGATAGTTTAACTTTTTCAACAAAAATTTCTTGTATAAAGAAATAATATATGTATACAAGTATTCACTTTCATATTTTTGAGCAACATATGTATAATTAACTGGATTGATATCTGAAGTTAATAATACAGTTCCCAAACTTGAAAATCCATATTTGGCAAATTTGCTTTCATACATTTCTTTTTCTGTATTTTCATATATAACATCAGTTACCTGCCTACTTGCTGGTAAAATTTCTCTATATTTTAAAAACATACTCTGAATATACTCATTTTCGCCATTTTCATTCCATGAATTCTGATCTAGACACACGTATGAATAAACAATAAATTTTTCATTATCTATATTTAGTTTTTTATTAGCAATCTTTCCACCCGTAATTTCCTTAATAATGTCTGATATCTCTTGCACATCTTTAAAAGTATCTGATTGAATTTTAATATTTTCATATTCTTTTAAATTATATGTTTTCGAATTTGCTTCACGAAATTTATAATTAAAATTTAAAATATCTGAAAAGCTACCATCTTGTTGTAATGATGTTTTAAAAACTAAAAAACAAATTCCAGATTGATAACAAATTATTTTAATTTCATTTATTTCAAAGAATATACCATTATTAGCTCCTACTTTTCCCTGTAAATTTTTCTCTAATTGATAAGAAAAAATATTACAATCTTTCTTTGCTAATAAATTAGCTTGCATATTAATATCTAAATCTTTTAAATTTTTTATCTTATCATGGTCCAACTCAAATGACCAAAACATACTCTCACGAATACTAGGTAAAAAGTAATGATATAAGTGTAAATCTCTTTCTTTTTCAAAAATACGTAAACTACACTTCTTATTTTTTAGTAATCTTAATAGATACTTATTATACTTTCTACAATCAATAACATATGGGTAAATAAAATATGTATATTGATATTTTGTCATTAGTTCCATTTTTTCCTCCATTTATTTATCAGTAAAATAATTTAAATTCAAATCCTCACCTAAATGCCATTTTCCAATAAATTCTACTAAAATATTATTTTCTAATTTATATGATGGTGTAATAATAACTTCTCCTTTTGAATTTACACAACCCCATAATCCATCTTTTTTAATACTAGCATAACCATAAGCATTTTGTTCTCTGGCATCATCATAAATGTAATCAACAACAACTATTCCATTTTTGTCTACAAAGCCATATTTTCCATCTTTTTTTGATAAAAAGATAGTATTATTTTTCAAAACATCTTGGCTATTTTTTTGTTCAAACCTAAAATTATAATACTGATATTCATTTCCAACTCTTACTCTCATATATCCATCTTCTGCATTAATTTCTGATATAATTCCAGTTAAACGAACTTGTAAATCAGAATCCATTAAATCTGAAGTATAATCTGCATTAACTGCCTCATAGAAATTTGTATTATTTCTATATGTAATACTTGAATATTTCAAATCTACTAATTGCTCTCCATTTGTATTAACAATTCCATATTTTTTATTTTTTCCTACGATATAGTTATCACCTGTTGCATATTTTATATCATCATATTCAGTATTTATTACTTTCTTATTTCCAGAAATAGAAATAACTCCATACTTATTTCCAGATTTTACAATAGCAAAATCACCATTTATTGCTGTAATATCATCATACTCTCCACCAAAATATTCTTTTCTATCTTTATCAACAATCTTTAATTGTCCATCTTCCTCAACTACATAATATTGGCTATTTCCATACACTTTTTTAATACGATCATATTTTGTTTCTAAAACCACACTTTTATTTAAATTTATAACTCCATATTTTCCATTAGCTTGTACAATATATCCATTTTCATATTTTTCTGAAATAGCTTGAATATCTTGGTATTCATTTTGAATAATAACTGCTCCTGTATTATCAATTAAGCCCTGTTTACCATCTTTTACTGTAACTAAACTATTAGATGTTCCTGGTATTACTTCGATAGAATCATAAATACAATCTACTAATTTATTTCCTTTAAAATCAATAATTCCATATTTTCCGTCTTTTCTAACTTTTAAAATACCTTCTTCATACCATAAAGTATGATCTTTATCGTAATTTTCAAGTGCTTCTACAAGTTCATATTCTGTAAATAATTCTTCGTTTTTTTCATTTAATACTTTTACTTTATAAGTATTATTTTCATAATTTACATCATATGTACAAAGGAAGATTCCTTGTGCATTATCTGGTACAATAATTGCCTCATCATAAGTTGGTTCTATAATCATTTGACCTCTTGAATCTATAACTCCCCATTTTGTATCTGTATAAACTGGGAAATATCTTAAAGCTACAACTTTTTCTTTAGTACTTTCTTCTGGATTCATTAGTTTATTAAGTCCCATAATAAACATTATAATAACAGCAAAAGCAATAACTACTGCAAAAACCTTTTTCATATTTAGTTTTCTCTCGCCGTCATATCTTCTTCCTTTATTCATACATTCTTCCTCCATTAATGGCTTTTATTCAACATATACTATATCATAATTAGACATAAAAATACAAGAATTTATAAGAAATATTACAAATTCTTGTATTTTTTATCATTTTATATATTTGTTATTTTTTCTTCATTATTTTTGCTACTATTACTGTCATATCATCCTTTTGCATACCGAAATCATTATCTATTGCCTCTCCCATAATGATATCTGCAATTTTCTGAACGTCATCTGTTTCAATATCTTCTAACAAATATTTTACCCAAACCTGCTTATTCAAATACTCCTTATTTGAATCAATAATACCATCTGTACACATAACTAAAATATCGCCATCTTGTAAATCATAATCATAAACCACTAAATCTACATTTTCTAAAATACCTGTTGGTAATGATACAGATTGTAGCAGCTGAACCGCATGATCTCTTTTTACATATGTAGGACATGCACTATTTTTAATAAATTCCATATTTCCATTAAATAAATCAAGTACCTCTATATCTAAAGTAGCATACATATCTTCCTCAGTATTAGCTGATAAAGTAGAGTTAATAAGTTTAATTGATACATCTTTTTCAAAACCTGCCGAAAGTAGTCTTTCTAACATTTTAATAGCTATTTTGCTACTTTTCATAGCTTCAGGTCCTGAACCCATACCATCACTAATAGCTAATAAATACTTGCCATCATCCAATTTTATTTGCAAACTCGTATCTCCTGAAACTGGAGAACCAGCTTTTGTAGATTTTGCAATTCCTATTTGTAAACGATAATTATCATCAGATAAATATGTAAATTTACACTCATTTTTATTAAGCCTTAATCCACATTCTTGCTTTTGCATAACCATTTTTTGATTTAACACTTTACTAAGAATCTTACAAATCTTTTTTATATTACATTCCGTTCCATCTGTTGTATTACAAATATCTGTATAAACATCTACACAAAATCTTCCTGCTTTCGATTGTTTAATATGAATATCCTTTATTTGAATTTCTTTTTGATCTAATAATTTTCTAATTTCTTCTTCTTTTTCAGCAAAAATATTTTCCTCTTTATCCATATCTTTTGCCATCTTTGAAATTGCTTCAGAAACACCTTTTAATTGGCTAGATACATTCTTTTTGCTCTCATCTAATTTCTTTTTCCAAATAAAATTCATCTTACTAATACGATATGAATAATTAATAACTTTTATTGCCTTTGAAACGTCTTCTTTAGCTTGTAAATCACTATTATCAAAACCTACAATATAGCTATTATGATTAGCCAAAATTTGGATCAAATCCTTCTCTGAAATCATTTCCTTATCTAAAAGTTTATTAAATATTTCAATTAACAATTCTTCATCTGGATCATATAATTCTTCATATAATAAATTATTTTCTATTCCATCCAAATTTTTATGAAGCTCTTCTTTAAATACATCAACATTACGCTTTTCCTGCTCTTTTAAATCATCTTCTGACAAAATTGTAGCAGCCGCTTCTTCATAACTATCAGCCATATCTTGAATTGTTTCCGAAATACTATTTAATTTATAAATTGTATCTTTGTTTCCTTCAATTCCTTTTCCTGTTGTTTCAGGTAACAACTTAGTTGTACCAAATAAATCTTCAATTTTAATCTCCACACTTTTGGGAATAGCTAAAAGCCCAAGAGATGCAATTAGAATTTCTTGGAAAGTAATTAACTCCACAGTATTTCCATTAGATACATATGCAATAATAACATTTCCCAATAAAAATCCAACAATAACTCCAATTCTGCCAAATCTATTCATAATACCTGCAATCATTCCAGAAACTGCATAAGCTGCAATCATAATAGGTTCTGATCCACATATAATTCCTAAAACTATTCCTATAGTAATACCTGAAGTAGCACCTACTAAAATACCATTTTTCCAGCCTAAAGCCAAAACAATTAAAATACTAAGTATATTTCTTAATGAAAATCCGAAAATGCTAAAATCTCCTAAAGCAGAAACCGTAATAGCTAATAATAAACTTGTCCCCATTACTTCTTCTATAGTAAATGCTTTTTTATGTCCCAAATTTTGAATCATTCCAATTGAACTAACAAATATCTTATAAAAAATATATGTTGCCATTCCTAACATCATACTTGCTAAAAAATCATATACATAAAATGTTCCAAAAAATATTGGTACTACTTGTACAATAAACACAGAAAAGAAAAGATGAATTCCTATCTTTCTTTGCTCATTTACTCCTTCTTGAATATGTGGCCTAACAAACAAAACTACTACAAAAAATAATAGTGAAGTTATAATATAAGTAAGAGTATTATTAAGGCCAAACTTCAAAAAGGTTCCTATAATAGAAAGTACATACATAATACCAATTGGCTGACCATTACTAAAAGCCGCAGCTATAATAGCAAGTCCAAAAGGAACAAATGAAAATAACACATTTTCAGATGAAAAGCCTACCATAGATATAATAAAAGTAATCAAATATAAAATGATATTTTTCTTATCAAATAGCTTTTTTATAATCTCTTTAAAGTCTTTTTTATTATTTAATTCAACATCCTCATAAAGATTCTCATCAGAATCTTTTGATATATTTTGAAACATCCTTACCACCTCAACCTTTTCTATTTTGTATAAATTCATATACTTGCCATAATTATAGAACGTAAAACTAGAGCTTTTTGTCAAAATTACTACACAAAACAGAAAAGTTTTTTACAATATGTGATATATCATTTTATTATTTTACTTAATAAAACAATTTGTAGATATCATTTTATCTTAATGTGCCGAAAAATTCAATATTTTTTCGATAAAACTTATAAAATAAAGTTTAAAAAATGTATCTCAAATGTCATTTTTATTTAACATTTGAGATACATTTTAAATCATTATTTAAATACAACTTACTGTCTATTCATTTAGAATTTATACGAAGTCCAAGCTCCAGTTTTACTAGTACCACCCAGCATTGTATTATAAATTTCCTTAGCTCGTATTTTTATTATATGTGCATCCGTTGACCAATTTGTTGCTGCAGAAAAATCTATAAAATTAATTGGATAGTCATCTAATTCAAACAGCTTTTCACCTGAAGATTTACATATCATAATATCATAAACGATAATTCGTCCATTAACTGTTGGCAACACTTCGTCCCAAGTAAATTTCATACCATCTTTTCTTATTCCAGTTACACTTGATATATCAGTTTTATAATTATTCTTTATAGTTAAATATGCATATGAACCTCTATAAGTATTACCATTGCTTGTATAATACGCCCTTACTCTAACTCTTGTTGCATCTTTTGAATATATTGTTGCTGTATTAGCATGTATAGATTGTGAATTAAAAACTCCGTTCACAGTTTCTACCTCATACATAATACCACTGCCTGAAACTTGATTCCAAGTAATTTTCGGATATTTACCAGTACCTCCATTATCAGTTTGTTTCAAGCCAGTTATAGGTTCTGGTATGTCACCACTAACAAGTTTTCTTTCAGAATATCCTGAATAACTTTTTAATCCTGGGCTAAAATATTTATATGCTCTTACAGTTATACTATATCCCAAATCATTATAATAAATTGTAGAAACATTTATATAATATAAAGCTTGGGTAGAATATGATTTTGAAGTTCCTCTAACTTTACTTACTGAGACTTCATATCCATCTGCATCATTTACTTTATTCCATGAAGTAGTTACAGTTGTTCCACTCACAACAGCATTAACTCCTTGAGGAGCATTTATAACATTAAATACTATTTCATCTGACCAAGGTCCTTTATTATTACTTGCTTTATAAGCTCTAATTTGTGCTGTATATCCAGAGGTAGTATGTACAAGATTAGGAATTGAATAACTATTGCCAGACGTTGTTTTCGTAGTTGCTTCTGATTCAGAAGCCCCTACCTTATTATATTTTATTTCATATCCCTGTGCACCACTTACAGCATTCCATGATAGTTTTGCCATTTTATCCAACATTTGTACCGTAACCCCAGTTACTTTTACAGGTGCTGTTGGTGTTGGATTTGGTGATGGGTTTGATGGTGGGTTTGATGGTGGTGTTGATGGTGGTGTTGATGATGGTGTTGATACCGTAAATTGTTTTTCTTCTGAATAAGCACCACTTCCAGTTTTTACATTATTATCTATATATGCTTTTACTTTTACTTTAAATGTTCCTGTTGCATGATTAGATACAGCTGATGTAGTTACTCTACCATTTTTTATTGTTAAAACACTGTTTTTATAAGTTACTTCTGTTCCATTTTCATTTAATATATATCCTTTAGCGCCTTCTACTTCATCCCAAGAATATACAACTGTAGTATTATTTGTAACATTAACTTTTAAGTTCTTTACTTGCGCCAATTCTCTATATACCTCAACTGGATCAGAGAATTCTCCTGTAGCTGTTTGTCTATCCTTCGTACCAGTATAAGCTCTTACTTTTGTTGTATATGAATACCTATAATCCTCAATACCATTTGTTTTTGTAGTATTTGTATCCGAATACCATGTGTAGGTATATATTCCTGGTATTACCATATCAATTTGATATCCATCTGCTCCAGCTACTTTGTTCCATGTAAACGTAACATTTGTTCCAGATACTTTTGCTTCTAATCCTGTTACTTTTGCTAAAGTATTTTTTTCTGGCCTAAACGTTACTGGCTGTGAATACTCACCATATTGTGGTCTACCATTTTTATCATTTACATATGCTCTTACTTTAACAACATGATCACTCTCTGTTCTTGTAAAACCTGATAATGTTTTGGTATTCATACCATTTGGAACATCATAGTTTAGTTCTCCTATACCTGGATATATTAATGTTAGTTGATATCCATCTGCTCCCTCTACTTTATTCCAATCAAATTTTGCTTCATCTAAATCTACATCAACTGTTAATCCTGTTACCGTTCCTATGTTCACATTTGTTTTTTGGCCATCGCCTCGTTTAAACTCTTCTTCAGCTGAATATTCTCCATATAGTTTTCTTCCACTTGGCTCTAATACATATGCTCTTACTTTTACATAATATGATTTACTACTTTGGAAAAAGTTAGTAACTTTTATCGTCGTTTCACTTGTTGTATAATTTAAATTTGATCCATCTGGAGTTGTAATACATAACCAATATCCTGCTACTCCATCCAATCTATCCCATGTAAATGTTACATCATTATTATCAATATCAACTTTTAATCCACTTACAATGCCGGGTGTAGTTGGTTCATTTGATGAATCACCACCATTACCATGATCATCATCTCCTAAATCAAATGGATCTCTTTCTATAACAATTTGTACTGTATCTGAATATTCATTAGAATAATGTTTTTCACCGTTCTTTATAACAAAAGCCCTTACTCTAATTGCATAATAAACACCTCTAGAACAATTATTAAAAGTTGCTTTATTATCTAAAACTTCTCCTAAGACTTTAAATTCTGTTTCATTTGGATTAACAGATATTTCATATCCATCAGCACCTTCTAATTTATCCCATGTTACTTGTGCGGTTCTTTCTTTTTTATCCAAATTTACAACCTTTAGATTTTGAACTTTTCCTAAATCTGCTGTTTGTTCTTGTAGTAATTCTGGAACTTTAATCTCTAATGGTTCAGAAAAATCTGTTTTATATTCTTTTTGACCGTTTACTCTTACAAATCCTATAACTCTCAAATAATAGGTTTTCCCTTTTTGCATTCCATTTATACTTACACCACTAACATCTGGTTCTCCTATTATACGATAATCTTCTTCTCCTTCTTCTCTAATTTGAACTTCATAAGCTGTCAAATTTTTAAATACATTCCAGTGTACTATACACTTCTCTCCCGACCAATCATAACGCAGACCAGTAATTGGTTCTTTATTTTCTGCATATATAATCGTTCCAAAAGCTAATAAAATACATACACTAATTAATATAATCTTCAAACAAGTATTCCATCTACTTTTCATAAAAACAACCTCCTTCTGCAAGATAAGTCATTCCTCTGGGTAGCTTTTTCATTAGCCCTATATAATTTATTATACTACTTTTCAAAAATGTCGTCAAATTTCAAGGTTTGATATCGTATGACTTGACTAGAATTTTTAAGAATGTTATTATTTATTTATATGAATAAAGGAGATGATAGAAAAATGTCGCCAAATAGTAAAAGAGAACCAATGTCAGTTAAACTTTTTATTATCATTATGATAATCTTAGTTGTTATATTTATAGTAACTGTTGCACTTATTACATCTTATTATCAGAAAAAATATGATGAATTAGAAGACTTATATACTTATACACCTGAAGAATTTGATGTAGGAAATATAACTGAACTACCTGAAGCGCAAAAAGAAATCATTTCTTATGAAGATTTATTAGAAATGCAAAACTATATTCAAGAATAATACTAAAAGCACTAAAATGATAACTCATTTTAGTGCTTTTTATTAACCATTTAATTTTTTAAATTTATTTTCTATAAATGCTTATTGAATTTGAATAATCTCCATATACTTTTTTACCATTTGTATCATATGTATAAGCTCTTACTTTTGTTGTATAAGAAGATCCGTATGTTGTAAGTCCTTCAATTTCTTTACTATTTGACTTTGCAGAAATTGTAGTTGTTCCATATCCTGGTATTACCATACTTATTTCATATCCATCTGCATTTGTTACTTTGTTCCATGTAATAGTAGCTTTTGTGCCTGTTACTTTTGCTGTTAAACCTGTTACTTTTGCTGGTTTTGTTGTGGCTTTTTCTTCTTCTTTTCCTTCTCTATATACATAAATTGAATTTGAATAATCTCCATATATCTTTCTACCATTCTTATCATATCCATAAGCTCTTACCTTTGTTGTATAAGAATATCCATATGTTGTAAGTCCTGATACTTCTCTACTATTTGTAGTAGTATACATTGTAGTTGTTCCATATCCTGGTATTACCATACTTATTTCATATCCTGTTGCATTTGCTACTTTATTCCATGTAAGATTAACTGTTGTTCCTGATACCTTTCCTGTTAATCCTGTTACTTTTGCTAATTTAGTTTCTGTTTGTTCAGCTTTAAATGTTACTGATTTAGAATATTCTCCTTCAACTCTACTTCCATTAATATATTTATATGCACATACTTTTACTGTATAATTTGATTTAGTGTCTGTAATTCCTGAAAAAGATTTTTTAGTAGAAGTTGTTGTATAATATTCTGTTGCTTTTCCTGGTCTTGTTAAAGCAACACGATAACCAGCTACTCCATCTACTCTGTTCCATTCTACAGTAACTGTATTATTATATACATCAGCTGTTAATCCAGTTACTTTATCAGGTTTTGTAACATTTGTATCTTGTTTAGCTTTAAAAGATACTGTTGCTGAATAATTTCCTTCTGTTTCTACTCCGTTAGAATAATTATATGCACATACTTTTACTTTATAATTTGATTTAGTATCTGTAATTCCTGAGAAAACTTTTTCTGTAGATGTTGTTGTATAATATTCTGTTGCTTTTCCTGGTCTTGTTAAAGCAATACGATAACCAGATACGTTATCTACTTTATTCCATTTTACAGTAACAACTGTACCATCTACTTCTGCTTTTACTCCTGTTACTGTTGCTGGTTTTTGATTTTTAATATAAACATTTACTTCATTAGAATAATCTTCTGAATATTCCTTAGTTCCGTTTACATAACGATATGCTCTTACTTTAAAATAATAATTTTTTTCTTTTGCAAAACCTTGAACAGTTGCTGAAGTTACTGCAACATTTCCTAAATATTGATATCCTTTTCCATCAAGATTTACATAAACTTCATATCCACTAGCTTTGCTTACTGAATTCCATGTTAATTTAACTTGCTCTCCATTTATTGTATATTTTAAATTTTTTACAGTATCAAGATTATTAGAAGGTTCAATTGTTACTGAAGATCTATTAATCTCTATTTCATTTGAATAATTAGAAGAATAAGTTCTACTTCCATTACTTGTTCTATAAGCTCTTACTTTAAGAGCATATGTATTATCTTGAATAAATCCTATAACTGTAACGCTATTAGTACTAGCATCTCCTAAGTATTGATAACCTCTTTCATTAATATTAACATATACTTCATATCCAGTTGCGTTTGATACAGAATTCCATGTTAAATATGCTCTATCTCCCATCATATTATATTTTAGACCTGTTACATTATTAAGTGTAGCCGCGAAAACTTGAGTACTTACGGATAATGCTATAATAACCATCATTAGTATAACTCTTAAGAAAAATTTTTTCTCCTTTAACATAATTTTCCTCCTTTTATTTATTAGCTAATTCAATATTCCGTACATTCTTTTACACGTTAGTATTTTATCATATTTTATGTTTACTGTCAACAATTTCTTCCCAAAATCATACTTTCCCTAGAGAAAATACACCAAAAGAAAGAACCCAGCTTTTAGCCGAGTTCTTTCTTTATTTTTTATTGCTTATTTTACTCTCTTTGTTAGTAAAACTTTTCTTATAATAATTATTATACTGCCTATCAACATGATTGCTACTACTATAATTAATACATATGGTATATGAATATCACCTGTACCTGTTAAAATACGTAATCTTTCAGAGATATTACTGTCTATTTCTCCTGGTCTATCTGCTAGTGGATTTTGATTTCCTACTACTGAGAATGCCATTCTTCTACCAACAGTATTTGATGTTTTTACAATTTCTGTTAAGTTTGTATAGTTCATATCATCTTCTTTATTTTCCATTGTTAACAATTGACTTAATACTAATGTTTTGCTTACACTTTCATCAGGTTTTAATGCTTTATCTAATTCAGCATCTGATGTTTGTATAATTGTATTAAATTTTCCTAAAGCATCGTAAAAATCTGTATTAACAAGGTTGTTGTCGCTATCATATTGACCTTGATCTGGTACTATTTCATCTCTTGAAATATAACTCCATCCTGCATTTACTGCATTTCCACTATCATATTTTATATTATTAACTACATAATCTATAACTTGATCTGGAGTAGTTGTTACAACGTCACCAGTTGCCTCACCTAAGTAATAGAATTCTTCTCCTTCATAATCTGTCTCTCCAACATTCTTGATTTCAATTGCATATGTAATTTGTATTGTAGCACCATGAATTAATTCTTCACTAAGTGCAAGGTCTGCCTCACCTTTATCTGCTTGAGCAACAATTTGATCGATTCTATCTTCTCTTAAAGAATATCTATTTTTGCCTGACTGTCCATAATAATCTTCAAATTTTCCATTTTGTAGTAAGTCTTCTATCTTGTATGAAGAGTGATCTATCCATGTAACATTGTCAAATGGAGATTCTGCATTTGCATCAAATTGTACTTCACCATTTGCTAATGTTAACTTAGCATTTGTAATAGACTTATCAATCTCTAATTGTGCTTTTGGTCTTTCAACAAGTCCGAAGTCTACATTGTCCATAATATAGTGTCCATCTTCATTGTTTCCATTTAGATATAAGTTTGAATCATTTAGTGCTTGATCTATATCTGTCATATTTCTACTATATTCAAATTCAATATCCATAACACCAGTTTCAGCTGTCATATAAGTATTTTCAATTAATTCGTCTATAAATTCATCACTATAGTCTCCATATGGAGATGTCAAAACTGATGCTTTATGGTTAGTTACTTCTGATTTACTATAATCAATAACTGATAATCTTCCTTTAATATCTTTTGTCTCATATACATCTACACTACCAGTATTATTATAATTTCTATTTAAAATATTATCTGTTGTCCATAAGTCTTTTGCATCTGATACTCTTGTGCCATATGAATCTGTAGTAAAGATGTCATAACCATAACTTCCACTTGTATTTTGACCTGTTACATCTTGATATCCTCTATATTGTTTTTCAGTATCTCTTTGATAGTCATTTGTAACATCTTTTTGTTCCATATCTTTCTGATAAATTGTTGATTTAAAGTCTTGTCCATTATAAGAAACATCATTTGCGCCTAATTCTACAGTATCTGTATTATTTCCATAATAGAAACGAACAACATAGTCACCTGGAATATAATTTTTAAATTCATATGCTCCATTATCATCTGTAGTTGTTTGATACCATACAAATTCCTCATCTATACCAGTTGAATTCTTTAGTTTTTCAACTAATTGAATTGTTACACCTGATATTCCAACTTCATTGCCTTCATCATATATACCGTCTCCGATATAAGCATCTCCTGATTGTTCAGTTCTTTGATCTTCCCAAACAGTACCATTTATTTGTCTTATATCTTCTTCATCAACAATAACTCTTAATGCAGGAGCTCTATCTGTATCATCTTCAAAATTCTTTTCAACTTTTCCTTGTCCTGTTATATCTACCTTTCTTAAGTTACCTGGTGTAGAATCTCTATCAACAAGTCCTGCAACATCTAATCTACCATTTTGACTCTTAACAACATCATTTGGAAGTTCTGTATTTTCTGCATAGAATGTAGTAAATCCATTAATTTCCGCATAATTCATTTTTGGAGTTGCTGCAGAATCTCTTGTTTCATCATCTAGAATAATTCTATGATCATCATCTTTATTAATTTGGTATGTTAAGTAAATATATGCACTTTCACCTGATGATAATATTTTATTTTCAAGTCCTCTAACATATACAGCATTATATAATCCATCTGTTGCTATATCACTATGTGTTTTTACACCATACGTACTTGCATCTGAGCTATTAATTGGTCTTTGATTTTCAATCTTACTAATATCAACTAAATCAATAGCATCATAATATTCTTCTTGTGTAAAATCAGTAGATAAGTTGTCATCTTCATACATTACCCAAGATAAATCTTCACGATACGTAAATTCTTTATCATAAAAATCTACAACTTCTTTTATTTGGGTTTTTGTTGACATTGACTGATTTCTTACTGTAATTTTATATGTAACAAATATTTCTAAAGGATGTGTTTGTGCAGATGGATGATTTGGTGCTAATGATATACCAAAATCATAATCTGTTAAATATAATTCTCTATTATAAGTAGTTCCATAGTAGTTATCGTAATCTGACATTCTGATTCTAATATCCCAGTAGCTATCACCATCAATTCCATTAGCTTTATTGTTACCACTACCGTCTGTATCTTCTTGTACTCTCTTATTATATTTATACACTTCAGTATGACCATTTAGTTTCATAACAGCTCTATAAACATCTTTACGAAGTGCTGAATCATATTCTTGTCTTACCCATAATCCTTGATTAATAAAGAATTGTCCTTCATAAATTGGATAGTATATATCACCACCAACCAATTTAGTATTTATATCATAATCAGGATCATTTTGTTTGTCAGATATTTTAGAATACTCTCTAGGTTGTGTTGATCCATCTGATTGAAGCTCCATAACAGGATTAATGTACATATCATCATATACTGGATATAAATCCAACTCTTCATTAAGATTTTGTGTATAAGATGATATTTTTGAATCTTCTATAAATTGTAACCTTCTCCACATATCAGCTGGGTCTGAAACTGAATTTGCTATATCTGTATAAACTTCTCTAATCAAATTATTATAATCTGGCATAATAATCATATCTTCAATATAGCCTTTTCTTATTGTCCTTTCTCTTTCCAACCTAACCTTTCCACTTTGTCTTTGAGCTACATCAACATCTTCTATCATTTCTTCATACATTTCAATTTCTTCTAGTCTTTCTAGTGATGTTTGTGGATCTGCTTTTTCTCTTGCAAAATCATCATATTTTATTTCATCCTTTTTATTCTCTAAGAATCGATCAATTTTACGGTCCCAATCATTCTTTCTTTGATTTATTTCAATGTCAAGTTGTGTTTCAAGACTTGCTTTTTGACTATCAGAATATGTTTGTATTTTGTCTTTAATTGCTTGTGAAATCCTTCCTTCTACAAGACTATCTGACGTTACAATTACGCCATCTTGAAGAGTATAAAATCCATCAATTAATTGATAGTCTGGATCTATATAATATTTTCCATTTTCATCTAACCTAAAGCCCATCAAATCATATTTTGAATATGCTTCATTATATCCATCTACCAAGTATCCACTTGATAGCGAATCTGTTGATTCATAGTTCTTAGGTGCTGAACCAATTTCTGCAAATCTTTGGTCAAATAAATCTCTATCACTTGATTTTTCCGTTCCTTTTGATGTTGTATGCCACAATTGCTCACCATTATATATATTATTGTCAACTGCCATATTATATGCTGAAGAATATCGTCCAGAGCCTGAATTCAAATATTCTGTTGGCAAATATTGTTGTCCATTATATTCAAAAGTCACAAAATATTTAAGTAATGAATTTAACTTATAGAACATATAATTTCCTTCATCATCAGTATACGTATAAGTAACGAATTGTGGAGTTGTACCCCATAATGACTCATTATATGCCCATAAATTTACTTTAATTCCACTTATTGGTTTATCTATTAAGTTTCCATCTGGTCCTGGTGTAGTAGAACTAATACCATCTGCCTGCGATTCCTTCAACGCTACACCATCTTCCCATACACTACCTCCTAAATCCATTGAGATATCAATTTGATCTATAGTCATTGATGTTGTAAATAACTCTCTAGCACCACCATAGAAATTAAGAACTTTTTGAAGTTCACTTTCATCTAATTTTACTATCCTTGTACAATCCCAATCCCATCTTGGATGACGGGGAGTACCATCATTATGCTTAGTACCATTATGATAAAACCAATTAACCTGATATTCATATGCATTTAAATCACTAGCTTCAGCTTTAAAAACTGTCATCCATTTAAAAGCAATATGCAATTGAAGTTGAAATATATAATCATCATCTGCAGAAGTCTTTCCATAGTTTGGATCTTTTATAACAACATAGAAATTACCACCATCAGTAGATCCATCTGGATATGATTGTTGTTGTCTATCTACAAAATGATCATTAGGATTAAAGAATTTAAGTGGATGATGTCCTGCAGAATCAATAAATTCTTCTATTCTAATATGTTTAGGAGATGACGAACCTGATGCCATAATAGTTTCTCCTTTTGAGTTAACTCCAGTAAAATACATACTAGAAATTCCTTCAAAGGCAATGTCATCATTATTTTTATTAATATAATTTAATTTAATCGGTCCTATTGTAATCGTACTATCTCCATTTTCATCATAATGAGTAAATACTGTTATATCTTTTATTTCACCCCTAATTTGTAAATCCGGTTGTTCCGTACTTCCAGCTCCACTCGTTGCACTTTTTTGGGTTGCTAGATAATATTCTTCATATTGATCCGCCTCTTTTGCTAAATCATTTTTTGCTGTTTGATTTTGTACTCCCCATAAAGCAATTTGTTTTTCATCATTCCACTCTCCAATTTCTTCTGAAGTAAGAATGTATGCTAATTTAATATCTGCATCTGTAAGTAAATTTCTATCTCCTTCTTTTACAAGCCATGGATAGCTATAGTCTCCATCCCAAGTATTAAGAACATGTGGCAAATGACGATGATAATATGTAACTTGCGTCTGTGGGTTTGGAACATTATAATGAGTATATGAGCCATATTTATCACTACCCTCTAAACTATTTCTATAATGTCTAGTTAAACCTGTTCTCCAAAATTCTTCGTCCATTTGCATACAATACATTTCTGTTTCTGGAACATTTGGAACAGTAACAGGGTCTCCAGTTCCAACACCAACCTCACGGTATTGTGTTACTTCAACTTCTGGAGGATCTGTATGTACTGGTGGTATTGGTGGTATTTCTTTAATCGTCCTCGTATGTCCCCATATAATATCCAAAAGAGTAACAGTACCACCTCCAAAAGTAGCAGCTGATGGATTATCATTTGGATCTATTGTATCCATAAGAATAGATGTAAAAAAGTTTGGTATTACAATTAAGGTTACTAGAATGATAAATAATATAATTAATGTACTTTTCCAATTTTCTTTTAATTTTACTTTCATAATATTACCTCCTTCCCCTTAATCTTTCTTTTTTGCTAGAACTCTTCGATTTATCTCAAAAATTCCAAATCCTAATAAAACTATTACTCCAAATGCTAAAGCAACATATTCTACAGTTTTACCTGTTACCAATGATAAAATAACATCTGCATTTGATTTATCATTATCTGAATTAATATCTCTTAGGCCTTCTTCATTAAAGCTTTCATAGATTTCTGCATTATTATTTAAATTATCTAAATTTTCTTCTGTAAATCTTGCAGTTAATACTAATGTTAATTCTTTTGATTCTCCTGGATTAATTTTTTCATTTTCCAAGCTTGAATTATAAATATTACCATTTTCTGATAAATACCAATCAGTATTTAATTCTGTATTAAAGTTAACATGTTCTGGTAAGTAATCAACTATTTTCTTTGCATATCCACTAACAGGACTGACATTTGTTACTACAATTTTATATTCAATAACTACATTACTCTGTCCTACATTACTTGGTAAAACTTCTATTTTAGTTACTTTTCCATTTTCTTTTGTATAATTAAATGTATTTGTTCCTGAAGTTGGTGTTGTTCTTGTAATTTTGCTTACATATTTATCAAGTTTTAAATCAAATTTTTGAGAAACATATAAACCAATATCTATATCTCTAATATTTGAATTTTTTACAGTTATAATATCTGTAATTCCTGCTACTCGTCTTTCTCCATCAAAAGTAAGATTTATATCAATAGCATCTGAATTTAATGTTTCTGCAATTCCATCTGCTTGATAAGTTGTTAAACTATAATTTGTTACATCATATAAGAATAATACTAAATATTCTCCTGCTAGTACATTATCAAATTTATAAGTACCATCATTTCCTGTTTGAGTTCTCTGTTCTTGATTTGTTTTAGAATTTTTTACAACAGAATTGTCTTTCTTATATACCAATACTACTGGAATATTTGCAAGAATTTCTTCACCTTCATCACGTTTTCCATTTTTATCAGCATCTAACCATGCAGTTCCTTCAATTCTATAAGCTGGTTTATCAGGTGTACTTGGATTATTTGGACTACTTGGACTACTATATTTATGCTCCTCTGGATCATATTCTACAATAATTTTTTCTTTATTCGATTCTATTTTATCAAATCCACTTGCTGATAAAGTAGCAAATGTAGTAATCTCTTTGTCATTTTCATCTGGTAATAAATTTGCTTTAAATGTTACGGCAATATCTACTGTTTCTCCTACTGCTAATTTATAAATCTCTAGTGTTGAAATTCCATCACTATTTACATATGTAGTTGTTTCTTTTTCTCCATTTTGTTCATATTCTGCTTTTACAAGACTTAATCCTTCTGGAACTTGTATTTCTATTTTATTTACAATAGATTCTTCTTCTCCAACATTTTTTACAGTAAAATGATTTGTAAATTGTGTATTTTCTTTAACATATGTTTGATTTGGCTCTGCTTGTACTAAAGTTAATTTCATTTCTCCTGCTTTTATTTTTTGAACATTTGAATAATGAGCTTCAGCATTATCTGCTGTTGCATTCATAATTAAGTCATATTCTCCATAAAAATCTTCTACTGTGCAATCAATATATACTTCTGCACTCATACATAGATTACTTAAATCCAATATAGGAGAATCTGTTTCTGTTTCTTCATGATCATGCTCTGTTATATTTTCTTTAATATACTTTCTAACACTTTCCAATTTTCCAATATTTATGGTTGCTGTATTTCCATTAATTGTAATATTTTCCTCATACTTTTCTGAAGATCCTGCTTTTATATAAGAAATATTATCTACTTTAATTCCTGTTGGAAATTCTATATTCAATTTTACATTTTCTAAGTCTTTCGTTTCTGAAACATTTTCTACATTCACCTTATATTCAAGTTTATCGCCTTTTCTTAATATTGTAGATTCATGTATTTCTGGAATATTTATAATTTGTAAATCTGCCTCTTTTACTGTTAAAACATATGGTTCTGATTTCATTTCATTAGTAATATTATCTGCTGTAATTCTAACAATATTTTCTAATTGCTTATCTTCCCATTCAGATTCTTGTATTTCTAAATCTTCTGATGATTGAGTTTCTTGCTCATGCTCATATTCTGCTATTTTTAATCTTAATTCATATTCTTTTACTACAGTTTCTCCTGATTTAATTGTTCCTAAATCAATTACTTTTTCAGCTTCTGTACTATCTGAATAAGATCTTGTACGTTCTTTTATTTCTGTATGTACTGTTCCTGCTGGAGCAGTTATATGTAATTTTGCATTTTCTGCTGGTAATTCACCATTATTTTTAATAGTTGCTCTTATTCTAACAATTTGACCATCTCTTACAATATTAGAAGCTGATGTTAAACTAATACTTAAATCAGGTCCTTCTCCAGTTGAAGCTTCTATTATAGGAGATACTTTTGTTTCTGCAATTGTTCCAATATTAGAAACATTGTTATAATATACTTTGTACATTTCTGAAACACTGTTGTTATATGATAGATTTTTTGGAATTTCAATGTTATAGCTAAAATCTATTGCCTTTCCATTTTCCATTTTAAAATCTTTTGTTACTATTAAATATGATTTTGCACTATTTGTTGCATTAGTTGTCCATTTATTGTTTTCATCTGATAATTCTTTTGTTGCATCTGCTCTATCTGAATAATATATTGTATAATTTTCTGCTGGTATTCCAGATAATGCAATAGCACTATTTAAAGTTGCATCAAAAGTTGATCCTAAATCATCTGCTGAATCAATTTTTACATTATCTTTTGATGGAAATCTTCCTAATATAACAACATCTGTAATATCATTTCCATAATTATTAATAACTTTTCCAGAAATTGTTGCAATTTTCTTTTCTGCATATGTAGGAATTACTACATTTGTGCTTTCATCTGATATAGATAAAACAGCATTTGATTTTTCTGCATAATTTGCAATTCCGTTTGCTGCTACAACTCCAGCTGGTGCTACAAAATTAACTTCAGTTTCCACTTTTCCAGATTTATTTGTTGATACTTCATTTTCGTTTGTAAATTCCATTACTATTTTTTCTGTACTATTTGGTGTTAATGATTTTACAATAATATCTGATTCTATAATAAGAATAGTTCCTTTATATTCTGCATTAATAGCATATTCTGATTGAGTTCCTTTTAATGTTACATAAATAACTGGTGCACCATTTTCTGTTTTTGCATCAACCTTATCAATCTTTAATCCATTACTCATTAATATTTTAGCATTATTTAATCCTATACGACTAATGCTCTTTGGTAATGTTATTTTTAAAGTTGGATTTTTATATAAAGCATATCCTATATTAGATGTATCTAAAATTGCTCTCAATTCTACTTTTTCATTTTTAACAGCTGTACTTAAATCTTTTTTGCTAATTTCTACTTGTGCAACAGATTTAACTTCTTTTAATTCAATTTCTTTTTCTTCACTAATAGTTGAAGACATTGCTTTTCCAGTTACTTTTGTTTTTAATTTAACAAAATCTTTCATTTGAGCTTTTGAATAATCTAAAGTATTACTAATTGCTTTTTCAACTTCTATTGTAATTTTTCCAACTGTAACAGGTTTACTTGTTTTAATTGTCAATTCATTATTATTAAATTCACTAACATCTACTACATAATTTCCGTTTTTATCTTTATTTGATTCTTTATTTATTTGCGCAATAACTGTTCCTTCTTTATTAAGAATCTCTATATAACCATCATTACCTAAAATTTTCTTGAAAACTTTTTCACTAATTTTTACTGCTTTGTTATATGTATAGTTTTTATCTTCAATAGTTGTTAATCCCTCTTGTCCGTCTTTTCTTACAAATGTATCAATTCCTTGGTCAAATTCAATATAATCTGTTAATTCTAAATTATTAACAATAGCACTATATTCTACATTATAATTAGTTTCTTCTTTTTTATCTTCTTTAGCATCATAACTAGCATAAATATTACCTTTTGCTAATTCTTTTGTTGCCTGTACAGAAAAATCTAACATATTTCCTAAAGATGTTTTCATTTCAATATTTTTCTCAATAGCTGGTACATCTACAGTAGTATCTTCACTGTTATATAGTACCATACTGCCTGATACTACTACTTTTGAGTTTATTCCTTCTTCTTGAACAAAATCATATGCTTCTTTACTATCAAACATAAATGTTACTAAATACTCATCTTGTGCATCTTTTTTCCAGTTAATTTTTCCATTAGCATCTTCTTGATTTTTAGTTTGTATAGTAACAATTCCATTTTCTGCATCATATTGATATTGATCATTTTCAAACTCAATTCCATTTGCCTTTCCATTAGTACTCATGGTCTTATTTGCTGATACATAACTACTTGATGGTTTTATTCCATTAATTTCTGGTGCAACTACTGTTATATTAGATTCTTTTACTGGTAGCTTACTATCTTTTACTTCAGAATTTAGTTTTACTTGTACCATTACACCAAATTTTTCTCCTTCAGCATAAGGAATATATTTAACTACTTCTGCTTTGATAGAAGCTTCTGCTTGACGATTCCATGAGATCTTATTTCTTATTTCTTTTGATACAGAATATTCATCTCCACTACCATCAACATAAGTTCCATGAAATACAACTTTACTTTCTTTTGCAAAGTTGTCACTTGGAACTGAATCTGTATCTAATATCGTAATAGGTATACCAATTGTTATATTAGATCCGTTATTTATTTGTTTTAATATAATCTTATTATTCTCCGTATCTATACTTTGGATATATTCATTTTCTACTTTTTCAGCTATTTTAAAATTAACATCCTCAAAAGTGATGATGGTATTTTTCAAATAACCGGCTGTTTGAACATTAAGGTTTAGATACAGCATTGTATTTTCGGCATCTTCTCCAATAACTACTGTATGGCCTCCTCCTTCTAAATACGCATTAAATTCAACATTTGCATTTTCTGTTGCCGCATTTTGTTCTCCTAGTTCACTATCACTTAATGCATACGTAATACTGTACATTCCAAGTACAGCTAGATTTGCTCCTGCTAACGTTATAATTAACATTACAGCAATCATTTTTTCGATTAGTTTGTTCATGGTAACCTCCCAATTTTTTAATATCTCAAAATATATTATACGACATTTTTAAGCATTTTTCAATGCTTTTATGGTTTTTTCATAACTTTTTATGTATAATAATCCCTTTATTTTATATATTATAATATATTTTAGCATTTAAATTATATATTTCAATTATCATAAAGCCTAAATATACGAGAAAAACGCACTTTCATTTACGGAAATTTTAAACGATAAATTATATTAAATTTGTATTACATTTTTTTTACAATTTTACAATGCACTTTATTTTCACACTTTTTTATTTTTTTCATATAATATTATAACTTCTTTAACATATATTAAAAATATAGAGGTGATAAAATGAATCAAAATATAGATGTTTCTAAATTAATGGCCATGTTATCCAAAATGGATAAAAAAGATTTAGAGGAAGGCTTAAATAAAGTAAATAAAATGTTAAATTCTAAAGATGCTAATCAAATAATTAACGATATTAGGAAAAATAATTCATAAGGATTTCAGCATAAAATAAGGAGGTTTCACATGAATGAGGATGTATCAAATTTTATGAATCAAATTAATGAAATGATAGAAAAAAATCAAATTCCAGAAAACATAAAAAATATGATTAGCCAGCTTTCTAATTCTTCTTCAGATAATAATTCTCAAACCTCCGCTTCTAACTCTGAATTTGATATGGCTACTATTATCAAAATGAAAAAAATGATTGATTCTATTAACACAAATAAAGATGATCCCAGAACTAACCTTTTAATGTCATTAAAGCCTTATTTAAAAGAAAGCCGTAAAGAAAAATTGGATCAGTACATACAAATTTTCAAGATGGAAAAGATATTAGAAGTTCTAAATACTTCAGGGGGTGAAACCCAAAAATGATATATTATAATCCATATTTTCCATACCGAAAAATGCTCTACCCAACAAAAAATGCATATCCCACTAAAATTCGTGAAAATATGCATTCTAATACAGAATTACCTAACAAGCATCATACTATAAAAAATAACACTTGCATTGATAATCCTATGTTTGAGTTCTTAGGTATAAAATTATATTTTGATGATGTGTTGTTAATTTGTCTTATAATTTTTTTATACCAGGAAGGAAAAAATGATAAATACTTATTAATAGTATTAATATTACTACTATTAAGTTAATTTTTATTCTAAAATAAGCTCAGCTTTATCATTAATATATGCTGATGTTTTAATAGTAGTAATTTCTCCCTCTTCTTCTTTTTCTACTTCTTTTACTATATCTGCAATTCTAATTTGTCTAGCACTAATAGTTACTGCTTCTATAACAGCATCTCTATTTCCTTTTGCTCCTGCATGAGCCAAACCTCTTAATTCACCTACTACTATAATATTTTCTCCTGCTATTACTTCTGCACCTGGATTAACATCACCTATAATAACCAAACTTCCTTCATATTCAATTTTTTGACCTGAACGCAAAGAACCTTTATGGAATTTGGTTTCTGATGTAGCAACATCTTTATAAAAAGATTTTTTTATTCCATGTAATCCTAATACTTTTGGACTGTCAAATTCAATTTGAACATCAATGAATTGCTTTATTAAAGATTGTATTTCATCCATTTCTTTATTTTTTAGAACTTTTCCAATAACCAAAATTGGTGTTTTATCGTCTTGGTAAAGATTTTTTAATTCAATCATTTTCTTTTTCAAGTTTGCAATAATTTCTTTTTGTTCTGCATCATCCTCAATTTTAATAATTACTTGATCTTTTTTCATGCTAATTGTAACACTATTTTTTAACATATTTTCTACATCCTTTCTATCGAACACTTTGCGTACTTGGTACTGCATTCATATTCTCTGTAATTGAATTTGCATTCATTCCAAAATATTCTGCCATTATTTTTTTAGCAACTTCTGCCGTATATCCTCCGGTTCCACCATGTTCTACAATAACAGCAACAGCAATTTCCGGATCATCATATGGTGCAAAACCTAAGAACCATGCATGTGCATCTTCTTTTCCATTTTCTTCTGTTTGAGCAGATCCTGTTTTTCCACCTACGTCAATGTCAAAATCTGCAAAAGTAGAATATGCTGTTCCGCCGTATTCACTTGTAACACCCTTCATACCTTTTAAAATTGCCTGTATATTTTCAGGTTTAATATTTAAATCTTCTACTGTTTCATTTGTCGTTCCTAATTTTTGACTAACATATTTGTCAATTTCTTCTCTTGGTACTTCTGTACCATCAGGTCTAATAATGGATTTTATTAATGTAACATCTATATTTTTCCCACCATTTGCAAGCATACTAATATATTTTGCCATTTGAACTGGAGAATAACTATTATAACTTTGACCTATCGCTGCAGATAGTGTATCTCCTTCATACCAATCTGCATTATCTATTTCTTTCGCAGTTTGAGGATTTGCCTGTGTTCCACTAGTTTCCCCTGAAAGTTCAATTCCTGTTTTATTTCCTAATCCCAAATAACTAGCATATCTTGCCATATCATCAATTCCTACACGATATCCTACTTCATAAAAGAAATAATTACAAGATTGAGTAATTGCCTGTGATACATTTAGATAACCATGGCCTGATCCATAACTTGTATAATACCAACATACTGGATTATAAGCCCTTGGATAAATTCCTATATCATTAATATATGTAGTAGGTGTTATTTTTCCTGTTTCCAAACCTGCTAATGCAACTGCCATTTTAAATGTTGAACCGGGTGCATAACTTCCAGATACAGCTCTATTATAAAAATTATCTCCCTTTAAATATGAATCATATGTTTTTTGATCAATTCCATCTCTAAATAGTTCTGGTGTATAATCTGGATAACTAACTAATGAAAGAACTTCACCTGTTTTTACATTCATAACAACAACAGCTCCTGCATCTGCATCATGCTTATCTCCAAATTTTCCAGCTCTAATATCTTTCATATTCTTCTCTAGTGCTTCTTCAGCAACTTTTTGTAAATTTGCATCAATTGTTAAAACGACATCTGAACCTGCAACCGCTTCTTCTGTAACATATTCATCTGTAATTGTTCCATCAACACTCATATCAAGCTGTTTGATACCATCTTTTCCTTTTAAATAGTCTTCAAATACATATTGAATTCCCATTTTTCCTATAATATCATCATTACTATATGTATCTTTACGTGTTTCGTATTCCTCACTATCAATAGCAGCAACATATCCTAATACATGTGAAGCTAAATTTCCCATTTTATATGTAACAATTGGTTGTGTAAAAACATTAATACCGGCTAATTCACTATTTTGTTCTCTAATTTTTACAGCACTATTTCTACTAATATTACTTGCTATTTTTACAGATCGTATTGCACTATATCCATTTCGTGTAATTTCATAACGTATTGCCATTATATTTCTTGCTAATTGATTATCTTCTGTTGTAATTTTATATCTTTCTTTTAAATGGTAAAAGGTTTGTTCCGCTGAATAACTTTTATCAATTTCATATGTTTCTTTCCAGTCATCTATTGTTGACTGTTCTTGGTAACTAAATGCAAAAGGTTCTATTTTAATAGGAAGGTTATCCACATATTTATCATTATTTTCCTCTAAAATTCGAATTGCTGTTTCAATTGCTTTATTAAGAGTTTCATCATCTACTTTTGTTCGATAAATTTCTAGTCCAAAACCAATTTCATTTGCTACTAAATCAACACCTGTTCTATCTTTAATACTTCCTCTTGCAGCTTTTAAAACAGATTCTCTAGTTAGTCTAGTATTAGATGTTTCTCTATATTCTTCTCCATGTACAATTTGTAAATTGAAAAGTTGAATTAATAATATAATTCCTACAATATATATAATTGTAGTAATCAAATTATATCGTAATTTCATTCTTTTATTTACTTTATCCAACTTCTCACCTTCCTTCTTCTAAATTAAAAGTACCTTGTTAAAATATTTTTTGATTTAAACACATTTTCTAATGCATAACCTAATTTTCTAATTAATGGATAAATAATAACAATAATAAGTACATTATAAATCATTTCTACTATTAAGATTTTTGCAAAACTAAAAATTTCTATTGGAAGCCCTAAACGTATAATATTAAAGATATATCCACCAATTTCATAAATAGCAGTACAACCTGCTACCATCAACATAATTGTAAATCTACTTTCTTTTGAAAAATTTCTATCTAGATATTCTCCTATCATCCCAATCATTGCTAATAATATACCTGAAATTCCGATAGTTCTACCTAATAATAAATCCAAATATAGACCTAAGATCAAACCGAAAATAGCACCTATATTTTTACCAGTAAATAGACCAATAAACAGAATAAAAATAATAAATAAATTTGGCTGAATTCCTGCTATTGTAAACCAACTAAAAAAATTTGCTTGTAAAAAATATATTATAAAAAATGCTATTATTAAATATATTATTGCCAAAACTTTTTTCAATTGGCTCCCTCCTTGCTTTATTTTTACTGTGCATTATCTTTTAAGATAACTAAAACTGTATCTAACTTGCGAAAATCAACAGCAGTTTCAACTATTGCATATCTATCTGTAATATTATTTGTATTAACCACATCACGAATTGTTCCTATATGAATTCCTCTTGGATAAATTCCACCTATTCCAGATGTTTCTACATTATCTCCCTGTAAAACACTTGCATCTGTTGGAATATAAGTTGCTCTTAATATTGTATTATCTTCCAGCGTTCCTTGTACAACAATTGTATCTTTTGTAGTGCTAATAGTACTAGTAACCGCTGTAGCAGGATCAATAATTGTTTGAACTTTTGCAGTATGTTCTGTAACAGAAATAACATGTCCTACTAATCCTTCATCTGCAATAACTGTCATATTTTTCTTAATTCCATCTGCTGATCCAACATTAATAATAACAGTATTACTATAATTTGTGATATCTCTATTGATAATATAAGCTGGTACAGTTACATAATTTTGATATTTATCTTTTAAATCAACATATTCTTTTAATGTTTCATTTTCTGCTTTTACAACCTCAAATTCTCTTAGTGTTTGTTCTAATTCACTATTTTTCTTTTTTAATTCATCATTTTCTGCTTGTAAAGTTTCTATACTTTCAAAAAAGCTATTATTCCCTGCTATTTTATTTTTCAAATATGTTAATCCATTTTGAATTGGCATAACTATATTATTTACTAGATTTTCTATATATGACATTTTGGATACTTCTGTATTTGTTGCAACTACTAGTAAAATCAGAATAATAATAGTTATAATAATACCAATAATTCCTGTTTTTTTGCTTTTATACATATTTCTCTCCTAAACTCTACTTTCTCTTTCTAGAATTTATTAAAACTGTTTTTAATTTTTCTAAATCTTCTAAAGTTTTTCCCGTTCCTTTAACAACACATTGTAAAGGATCTTCTGCAACATACACTGGCATTTCAGTACAAATAGATAATAATTTATCCAAATTCTTAATAAGGGCACCTCCACCAGATAAAATGATTCCTTTTTCCATAATATCTGATGATAATTCTGGTGGTGTTCTTTCTAGAGTTTGCTTAACAACTTCTACTATTTTTTCAATAGATTCTCTAATAGCTGCCTCTACTTCTGTTGAAGTAATTTGAATAGTTTCAGGAAGTCCTGTAGTTAAATCTCTACCTCTTACTTCCATACTAGCCTCTGTAACTAATGGCATTGCACATCCTATTTCTTTCTTTATTTCTTCTGCTGTAGTTTCACCTATTGCTAAATTTTTTTCTCGTTTCACATAGTTAATAATATCTTCATCTAATTCATCACCAGCAATACGAATAGAATTACTAACAACGATTCCTCCTAATGAAATAACAGCGACTTCAGTTGTACCTCCTCCGATATCAACTATGATATTTCCATTTGGTTCTGCAATATCCATATTAGCTCCAATTGCAGCTGCCATTGGTTCTTCTATTAAATATACTTCTCTTGCACCTGCTTGTAAAACAGATTCCTCCACTGCTCTTTCTTCTACTTCCGTAATACCAGAAGGAACTCCTACAACTACTCTTGGCTTTCCTATATTATAACGTTGAGCGATTCTTTCAATAATATTCTTTAATAATAACTGTGTTGCAGTAAAATCTGCAATAACCCCATCTTTTAAAGGTTTAACTGCCTTAATTTCTTCTGGTGTTCTTCCTAACATTTCTCTTGCCTCTTCACCAGTTGCAACAATATTCTGTGTTTTACGATTTATAGCTACAACAGAAGGCTCATTTAAAATAATGCCCTTCCCTTTTAATGTAACTAAAATATTAGCAGTTCCTAAATCTATTCCAATATCTTTTGAGCCAAATCCAAATAATTTCATTTTTTAATCACCTTTCCTACTTTCAAGTCATAAAAAATACTTTCGAATGTTTCATCTCCTAATATAATATGGTCTAATAATTCCACTCCCATAATATCTGCTGCTTTTTTTAAATTTAGTGTAAAGTCAATATCTGATTGACTAGGAGTAGCATCTCCACTTGGATGATTATGTACTAAAATTATCTTTGGTGCTCCTATCTTAATAGCTTCTATTAAAGCATCTTTTGGCGTTAACATAACACTATTAGTAGCACCAAAACATATATCGACAATCTTCAGTACAATATTTTTTGTGTTTAGTACTACTACTTTTACAATTTCTCTTTTTTCGTATTTTAACTCATTCATTAATAAATTTGCGATATCTTTTGGAGAATTAATTCGTATTGGGCAATCACTAATTGGCTTTGAAATTCTCTTTGCAAATTCACAGACTGCTTTCATTTGAATTGCTTTTACTCTTCCAATTCCTTTTATCTTTTTGAAATCTTCTATAGACATATCTTGAATAAATCTCAAAGTATGTTCTTTTTTATTATGCATAGAAAGTACTCTTTGAGCAATTGCAAGTGAACTTTCTTCCTTTGTGCCACTTTTGATAATGATTGCAAGTAATTCTGCATTAGATAATGTATGTGCACCATACATTTCTAACTTTTCATAAGGTCTTTCTGAAATAGGGAGTTGTTTCATTTTCATAGAATTTCCTTTCTTATGCCCCCTATATAAAAGAAAAAAATATAAATGAATCTAAAAAATTATACTTTTCGATAAATAAAGATAGCAAGTACCATTCCTATAATACTTGAAATCGTTATTTTAAACATAAATCCAAATGAAAGTGTGATAACACTTAAATTTAATTCAACTGGTTGTGAAATTCCAAAAGATTGTCCATAAGATAACCACCATAAGAAATCTACTTTTGAGGCAAACTCACCAATCAATCCTCCTACAACAATTCCACATAGTATAAATAATATTAGTATCCATACATTTTTTTCTCTTGTTGCCATATTATTTCCTCCTAAGTTTTTACATAAAATTTTTCTTCTATTTTTCTTAATATCTGTTCATTTTTATACTCCAATATTATATATTGCCTAGTGATTTTTTTCAATACTAATAGGAAATATTTTCTATTTATTTTTATAATAATATATGCTACAATAATATGTATACACAATTATTTAAAAAAGTCTTTCATTTTAATTTACTTTATGTTATATTTATTAGTACATTTTTATAAAAAATTAATATGATATATAAAAACATTTATGGAGGCAGACAAATGAAATTTGAAAAACTTAGTGAAAACAAACTAAGAATCATTTTATCTATAAAAGATTTAGAAGAAAAAGATATTAGTTTTCATGATTTTATGACAAATTCTTTTGAAACCCAAGATCTTTTCTTAGATATTTTGGAAGAAGCCGAAGAAAAAGTAGGATTTAATACAAAAAATTATAAGGTTAAAATTGAAGCTTTAGCAATGACTGATATGGATTTTATTGTTACTATAACTCGTATGACACCAGAAATAAATAAATCTACTTCAGATATATCTACAAGGAAAAAATTTAAAGTACGTAGAAAACAAACAAAACCAGAATTAGAACAAGCAATTTATCGATTTAATTCTTTTGATGATTATTGTAGCTTTTTACAATGTTTATCACAAAATCATTTAATTACTTCAATAAACATTGCTCAAAATATTATACTTTATTTTTATAAGAAACAATATTATTTAGTACTAAATAACATTAATATAGAATACCCAAATCTAAAAAAATTCTATTCTTCAATTGTAGAATTTGCTACATATATTAATAACGCAAATTTATTCTTCGCTAAATTGCAAGAATGTGGAAATTTAATTATAAAACATAATGCTTTAAAAAGCAGTTTAATACACTTTACCAACATAAAAAAAGAGGAGAAATAAAAAAAGAGTTCCTAAAATGAAACTATTTATTAGTTCATATTAGGAACTTTTATATTATATGTTTTTATACTCTTTATATTTTTTATAAAAAATAACTGTAAGCATTACTAAAAAGGTAATCATAACAAAAATAACAATTTTAAAAATGTGACTTTCTCCTGTTTGTGGTAATACATCAGGCGAACTAGTATAACTATTATTATTTTCTATTACTACACTATTAATGCTTCCATTGCCATTATTGCCATTTTCTCCATTACTACTATTTACATTGTTGTCACTTCCATTACTACCGTTTCCATTATTGTTGCTATTATTGTTGTTGCCTCCACTACCATTATCCCCATTATTGTTATCTCCATTATTGCCATTTTCATTGCTGTCACTTTCTTCACTTCCATTGCCATTTTCATTTTCATTACCGTGTTCATTTCCATCGCCATTTTCTTCTTCTCCACTATTATCTTCATCTGTATTTTGATCTCCACTTGGTGTAGAGTCTCCAATAACTTCCACTTGAGTGCTAATAGATTCAATTGTTTGTTGAGAATTTGTTTCTGCATCTGTATCTATTAAAATATTATTTACAGAAATATTAGCAATAGCCCCAATAGTTGCAGTATCTTTTACTTTAAATGTAATCATATAAACATCAGAATCTGTTATTTTTGAAGTACTATTACATAATACAGTAATTTGATTGTCTACTCCTAAATTTGCCCATTGTGTGGCATCTATAAGTCCCGCATTTACTAATTCCAGATTTTTCATATCATAAGTATATTCTCCAGTAATTCCATTAATTCCATCTTCTGATGAAACTGAAATTATAACAGTAAAAGTTTCTCCTTTTTTTACCTTATCCTTACTAGTTTCTAAAGTTACATTTGCAGTTGAATTAGCTAATACTTGAATATTTAGCATAAAAAGCGATATTACAATAATTATTAAAACAGTAAATATTTTCTTCATTGCTTTTTCTCCTCTTTTCATTATTATAACTTATTTATCTTACCTAACCTGTATTTATTTAATAATAAAATATCTTGTATATCAACTACATTATCATCATTTATATCTCCTGATAATGCTAAAACAGCATCTAATTTTGCTTTATTTAAACGGTGTTTATTCATTAATAAAATATCATTTATGTCAGCTTTTCCATCTTTGTTACAATCACCTATAGTTATTAATAAAAACTGTACTTTATTATCTAAAATTAATTTCATTCCTGTTGTAATAATATTAGTTTTTGTTACTTCTTGATTTTCTTTATATACTTTAATATCTGTTGCATTTGTAGAAATATTTTTTAAAAATATTTCTACTGTAGTATTTGGTTGTATTTTTTTAACATACTCATTTGTTATTTGATAAATGCTAGATGATAAATCAATTTCTTTTTCTACAACATTAATTTTGAAACTAGTAGTTTTTCCCTTATATTCAACTATTACTTCTTTTTCACCTAATTCATTCAAATTTACTTGTGAACAATTATATCCTGAAGTAACATCCTCTACCCCTTTATTATAAGTAACTTTTAAAATCATTCCCGTTGTGTCTAGTTTTTCCCCTTTGTAATATCGTAGTTTTGTTGGTTTCTGCTTTATCTCAATTTTTTGTAATTCAATTATTTTATCAATATTAAATGACTCCACAGTAACAATATTTTCTAATGCATCTCTTACAGCAATAGTAATTCCATTTGTGTTATTAGTATAAGTTTTCATGTTACTTTCTTGCCAGGTTTGTCCTCCATCAAAACTATATGCCTCTCTTGCAAGACCTACACCTGTGTCTTGTGCCTGAATTTTTATAGTAACATCATTTTCAGTCCAAATTTTAGGTATACCACTAACTGCCTGAATTATAGGCGCATCTTTATCTATTTTAGTAATATTAACTGTAGTAGCAGTAGCTATATTTCCTATCTTATCTTTTACTTTAATAGATATATTTTGTTCATTACCCTTATAAACTTTTTGATTACTTGTCTGCCAAGTTTGTCCTCCATCAAAACTATATGCTTCCCTTGCAAGACCTGCTCCTTCATCTTGTGCTTGAACTGTTAACGTAATATTCGATTTTGTCCATACATCTGAATTTCCACCTATTGCTGAAATTGTTGGTAAATCATCATCTATAACTGTTGTAATATAACTAGTAGTAACCTTATAACCAAAATCGCGGTGCACTAATCGTTCATCATAATTATATTTCACCATTATTTCAATTTGCCATTCTCCTCTACCAACATATTCTACATCACCCATTTCATGAACTTCTTCAACATCTCCACTGGCCCTAAGATCTTTTATTCTTTCTTCTAGTTCTCTTCTAGCTTCTATTTGCATGTCATTCTGAATTCTTTCCACTTCATATATAATATCTTCATCTGTACTATTACAATATAGCTGTACATTATAACTTTCATAAAAAACTTCATTATCCCCTTGCCTCGTATAACCTTCTAATAGTTTTTCATAAATCTGTTGAGAAGCAAAAATTTTTAAATCATCAATATATTGAAACACATAAGAATAAGAAAACCATTGAACAGTATCAGGTATTTCATATTCTTTGCTTTTCCTTGCTGTAGGATAACATATAATTGTTGTAACATTACTATCATATAACACATCATCTATAATTTTATAATTTGGATTATTTCCTTTTATTGCAACACTTGACAATTTCAAGCATTTCCCTATAATACCGTGAATCATTAAGTATAGGAGACAACATTATACTTTGCAAATATGAATTTTCTATTACGTCGTCAATCTGTGTTACAGTATCAGGCATATCATATATTGTATCTTTTTTACCATATGGATATTTAATTAGCTTTGTAACATTTTCATCATATAAAATACCATTTATACTAGTATATGTGGTATTATTAGTATTTACATTAATACTTTCTAGGTTATTACATTCATCAAAACATCCAAAATCTATTTGATTAACAGTAGATGAAATATTTACTGTTTTCAATTTGCTACATCCGTCAAAAACTGTATTTTCCATTGTTTCTAATCCTTCTGGCAAATTGACATTCGTTAATTCTGTACATGATTTAAAAGCGGATATTCCTATACTTCTAAGACCAACTGGCAATTCAATCGTTTTTAATGCTTTACTCGAGGCAAATGCTGACTGTTCTATATCTCTTACTCCGTTTTGCAATGTAATTGTTTCTAATCTTGTGTCCATAAATGCAAATTCTCCTATTGTTTGTACACTTTGTGGGACAATATATGATTTACCTTCTTTCATATCTGGATATTCAATCAATTTTGTTTTATTTTTATCAAATAATACACCATTATCACTAGAAAAATATTGATTTTGTGAATTTACATTAATAGCAGATAATTTATCACAACGAACAAATGGCCATCTTTGTATGGTTTCTAGTCCTGCAGGAATTTCAAAAGTTACTAGTGCATCACAATCTATAAAAGCATTTGTTTCAATTATTTTTACTGTATTTGCTATTTTAACTTCTGTCATATTTTTAAATTCATAAAAATTTCTAGTTCCTATTGAAGTAATTCCCGATTGAATTTCTACGGACTTTATTTCATCAGCGTGATAAGGCATCATTGAACCCCCGTCCTATTCTACCTGTTCCACTAACTATTAATTTACCATCATCATATAGAATAGCCTTAACATTATCTCCTTCTTGCTTGTCTTTTGAAACATCTCTCTCATCTACTTTTTGGGTAGAAAATAGATGACATTCAGTAAGAGAATATGAAGTTTCTCTATAACTTACTTTTGGTGTTTCTGTTAATTTTGCACTTCCAATAAATAGTAAAGTTGAGATTAAGACCACACTTAATGCAATTTCTTTTTTCATATAAATATCCTTTAACAAAAATAATTATTTATGTTAATAGTATCACATTTGATTTTTTTGTAAATATGCTATAAATACACTAAAACAAAAGACTTCCATTTATATTTACGGAAGTCTTTTTTTCATTTTATATTACATTTTTATAACATTTTTATATTTTCTTTTTAATAAACATAATTTTCTGGATCATAAGAAATTCCATTTTTACGAATTTCTAAATGTAAATGTGGTCCATATGCATTTCCTGTTTCTCCTACTTCTGCAATAATTGTTCCTTGTGATACGCTTTGTCCTTCAGAAACAAGTAATCTACTACAATGAGCATATAGTGTTTGTACTCCATTCCCATGGGAAATAACTACATAATTTCCATATCCATCTCCGCAATTTCCAGAATAAGTAACAGTACCACTTGCAGCAGCTTTTATAGATGTTCCCTCCGAAGCTCCGATATCTAATCCTGTATGTTCATGATCCCTAACACTATCACGACTTGCAAAACGAGAAGTAATTACTCCTGAAACCGGATTTATTAATGATATACCTAACTCTACTTTTGAATAAGATGTACCTGTACTATAATTAGAAGCAGATGGTGAAGAATAATTATAAGCAACATATGTAACAACTGGTCTTTCTTCATATAGTTTTGAAATACTCTTTTCAACACTTGTAAATTTCTTTAATTCTGTATCATATTTTTCTACAATTCCAATTTCATCAATATTAGCACTATCTTGTTCTTTTAAGCTATCTACAATTTCTTCTGCTTCTTTAAATGTTGCTACATATAGCTTTTCATCTTTTTCTTCTGTTATTGCATAATATTTATAATATTTTGTACCATTACCAGTTACTTTTTCATAAATTTCATCATCATTCATGGTAGCATCGTTTTTTAATAAGCAAATCCTATAAGTTGGCATTGCATCTACTTGAGCAAATGCTACATTCTTTTCTTCTTGAGAAGAAATATATTCATTAATTTTAGCTTGTAGTTCACTTTTATTCGCAGTATATCCTACTACTTCACCATTAAGACTTACTTCATAAGTTGGATGATAAAATAAAACGATCATTCCTACTACTAAAATCATAGATATAATAATTAGTATAATTAATTTTATGGATGTTCTAAAACCTATTGCTATTTTTTCTAACGCTCTAATGGTAAACACTCCTTTCTGAAAAAGAATTAAAATATTTCATTAAAACGACCATAAATATTTTATATAAAAAAAAGATTTTAAACAAAATGAATTATTGTTTAAAATCTCCTTTTTTTTTATTTCCGTAAATATTTACTCTATTTTTCTCCCAATATCTCCTTTTTTTATTTTATTATTGTAACTCATCTTTCACATTTTGAATTTCCATAATAGTAGCTGGTTTTGCAAATTTACAATATCCCTTTGCTTGAGCAGTTTTAAAAAGTTCATATTGAAAACTTTCATCATTATTTCTAATTTGTTGTAATGTCTGTCTTAATTGCATATTTTCTGTTTCTATAATTGCAGTTTGATATGATGTAAGATTTGCCTTTACCTCTGATAAAACATCATTTACCATTGTTTTTTCGTCCATAAAATTCCTCCTATTAATTTAAAAATGACATTAATTTTTGTTTTGTGTTTAAAGCATTTTGTGCACATTTTGTAAACATCTGCTTAATTTGAGGATCGACTGCTTGTGATGCATACATATTTAATTTCTGATATGAAGTTTCATGTATGCTAATTAAATGTCTCAAATTTTGTAATTCAATTTGGCTTAAATTTGACATATATTTCCCCTTTCTGTGTAACTTATAAAAATATGATTCGTTTCTTACAATTTTATTATGGTAATTTTTCTCTCTTTTATACAAATTTAGCGCCAAAAAAAATTCATATGCTTATTGTTTAGCATATGAATTTTTATAATATTATTCTATAATCTCAAGTCCTGCAAATTTTGCCATTAATCTTTTATTTCCTACTTTGTCAAATAGAATATCTAATTTATAATCTTCGCCTTCCTCTTCTATTTTATTAATTGTTCCTTCACCAAATTTTTTATGATAAACACGTTGTCCTTCTTTATAAATTGATAAATCTACTTCAGAATTTGCCTTTTTATTAAGGGAATTTAAGAAGTTTTCAGCTGTTCTAAATTGAAAACCACTTTGTTTAATACTTGATGCTGCAACAGCTTTTCTATTAACAGAATTCGTTTTGTCTTGGAATTGTCCTTCATCAAATTTATATGTTTTCATCATTTGACTAGTACCATATTCCCAACTATAACCACTATCTTCAAATTCATCTTCTTCATCATTTCCAAATACAGTATTATAACCCTCTAATAGTTCTTCTGGAATTTCAGTAACAAAACGTGAAATTTGATTATAACTTGTAGAACCAAAAATTGTTCTTTTTTTAGCACAAGTTAAATATAAGAATTGTTTTGCTCTAGTAATACCTACATAAAACAAACGTCTTTCTTCTTCCAACTCCTTTGGTTCTCCAATTGATTTATATCCTGGAAAAATCCCCTCTTCCATTCCTACTAAAAATACAGTTGAAAATTCCAATCCTTTTGCACTATGTAATGTCATCAGTGTAACAGAATCATCTGTTTCTTCCATTGAATCTATGTCACTACTTAAAGTAATTCCTTCCAAAAATTCTGCCAATGTATTTTCTGCTTCTTCTTCCTCAAATTCAATTGCAACTGTTAAGAATTCTTCTAAGTTTTCAATTCTAGATTCTGCCTCTGTAGTATTCTCTTGTTCCAATGCTTTTATATATCCACTTTTATCCAAAATCTCTTTTATTAATTCTGAAATAGAAAGTTGATCTATTTTTGTTCTCATTTCTTCAATAAGAGTTACGAATTCACTTGAATTTGCTTTAAGACGATTTAATTCATATTGTTCTGCATTTTTTATAATATCAAACATTGAAATTCCTGTTTTATCTGAAATTTCTTGAACATTATCTATACTTGTTTTTCCAATTCCTCTTTTAGGTTCATTAATAATTCTTTTTAATGAAATATTATCAGAAGGATTATAAATTAATCTTAAATATGAAATAATATCTTTTATTTCTTTTCTCTCATAGAATTTCAAGCCACCCACAATTTTATAAGGAATATCTTCTCTTCGCAAAATTTCCTCAATTGCTCTTGACTGTGAATTCATACGATATAGAACAACAAAATCAGAATATTTTAAATATTCTTCTCTTTTTAAATGTTCAATTTGTTCCGCAATATATCTTCCTTCATCATATTCATCATCTGCTTTATGAATTTCAGGAAGTTTTCCTAATTCATTTTTTGTCCACAATTTTTTTTCATATTTATTTTCATTATGCTTAATAACGGCATTAGCTGCATTTAAAATATTTCCTGTACATCTATAATTTTGCTCTAATTTTATAATTTTCGTTCCTGGAAAATCTTTTTCAAAATTTAAAATATTAGTAATATCTGCCCCTCTAAAAGAATAAATTCCTTGGTCATTATCTCCAACAACTGTAATGTTTCCATAACGTGATGCTAAAATTGAAACAAGGGTAAATTGTGCTTTATTTGTATCTTGATATTCATCTACTAGAACATATTTAAATTTTTCTGAATAATATTCTAAAACATCTGGATTTTCAGTTAATATTTTAATTGTCATATTAATAATATCATCAAAATCTAATGCATTATTTTCTTTTAATCTTTTCTGATATAATTCATAAACCTTACCAATTACACCTTTTCGAAAATCTCCTGCATATTTTGTTTGATATGCAGATGGTTCTAGCATTTCATTTTTTCCATTACTGATTTCTGCTAAAATACTTCTATCCGTAAACATTTTATCATCTATATTAAGCGATTTCATACATTCTTTAATAAGTGTTCTTTGATCTGATGTATCAAAAATTAAAAAAGATGTATCAAATCCAATTCTATCTATTGTTTTCCTTAGAATACGAACACAAATAGAGTGAAAAGTTCCGATCCACATATCTTTTGCAGCATCTCCTACTAACTTTTCTACTCTTTCCTTCATTTCGTTTGCTGCTTTATTTGTAAATGTAATTGCTAATATATTCCATGGTTTAATATATTTTTCTGCCATCAAGTATGCAATTTTATGTGTTAATACTTTAGTTTTTCCACTTCCTGCACCAGCTATTACAAGGCATGGGCCTTCTGTAGCTAATACTGCTTCTTTTTGTTTATCATTTAAACCTTCAATTAATTCTTGCATTTTTTTCTCCTTTTGCTTTTTTATATCGTTAGTATTATATCGAATTTCAAACTATTGTTCAATAGATTTAAAGAATTTTTATCATATCTATTTATTATATTATGTAGAATTATAAAGTCATTGCAAGGATTCCCACAACTAATCCTAAAATATTTCCCACTGCAGTTAATTTACCCTGATATAATTTATTAGATTCTGGCAAAAGTTCACCTGATACAATATAAATCATAGCACCTGCTGCAAAAGATAAACAAACAGCAATAATTGTTTCAGAAATTCCTCCAACTAATGCTCCAAAAAACGCTCCAATTCCAGTTGTTACTCCAGATAACACTACATAATAAATAACTTTTCCTGTTGACATTCCTCCATTTTTCATAGGAACTGCCATAGAAATACCGTTCTGGAATATCATGTAAACATATTGCAATTGCCAAAGAAAGTCCTAATTTAATAGAAGAATCAAATCCTGATCCGATTGCAAGACCCTCTGGAAAATTGTGAATAGCCAAACCAATACTAACAATAATCCCTGTTTTCAATAATTGGTTTTTCAAATGATTTTGATTTATTGATTTTTCTATAGAAAATTTCTTTTCTACTAAAACATCACACAAAATCATTATTATTACACCAATAATAATTCCAAACATAACAAATAAAATTCCTGCAATTTCCATAGCTTCTGGAATTAATTCGAAACAAACAATAGCAATCATTAATCCAGATGCTAATGACAAAATAAAGCTTAAAAATTTATTAGAAGTATTTTTAAACATTACTCCAATAATACCACCAATTGTTGTACCAAATGTTCCAAAAAATAATCCCATTAGAGTAGTTTTTAATAACAAATCCACACATAATCACCTCTTTACAAAAGTGTATGTGTGGATTTATTGTTTTATTCTTCGTCACCTTTTAATTTTTCAGCTCTATCTGCTGCAATTAAATTATCAATCATTTCATCTAAATCACCATTTAGAAAATCTTCTATTTGATAAATTGAAAAACCAATTCTATGATCTGTAATACGTCCTTGTGGATAATTATAAGTTCTTATTTTTTCACTTCTATCTCCGCTTCCTACTTGAGAACGTCTAGCACTAGTAATTTCATTATCTTGTTTTTGTTTTTCTATATCATATAATTTAGTTTTTAACATCTTCATAGCATTATCTTTATTTTGGAATTGTGATCTTTCTGTTTGACACTCTACAACAATTCCTGTTGGTTCATGAATCAATCTTACTGCTGATGATGTTTTATTAATATGTTGTCCTCCAGCGCCAGAAGAACGAAATACTTCCATTCTAATATCAGCTGGATTAATTTCTATTTCTACATCTTCGACAACTGGTAAAACAGCTACAGTTGCCGTAGAAGTATGGATTCTACCACTTGCTTCAGTATCTGGTACTCTTTGTACACGATGAACTCCACTTTCAAATTTAAGTCTACTATAAGCACCTTTACCAGTAATCATAAATGAAATTTCTTTATAACCACCTAATTCTGTTTCATTTTCATTTAAAACTTCTATTTTCCAATGCTTTCTTTCTGCATACATAGAATACATTCTAAATAATGTTCCTGCAAATAATGCTGCCTCTTCTCCTCCAGCTCCTCCTCTAATTTCACAAATAATATTTTTATCATCATCTTTATCTTTAGGAATAAGTAATATTTTAATTTGTTCTTCTAATAGAGGTAATTTTTCTTTAGCCTCTAGCATCTCTGCTTCTGCTAATTCTTTTAATTCTGGATCACTCATCATTTCTTCAGCATCTTCCATAGCTTTTTTAGTTTTCTTATATTCACGATATTTTTCTACTATGGGTTCAATCTCAGCATGTTCTTTCATGAATTCCTTCCATTCATTTTGATTAGCAATGACTTCTGGATCACTGATTTTTTTTGTTAATTCTTCATATCTTGCCTCTACTGCATCTAGCTTCTGAAACATAAATTTTCAAACTCCTTTAATTTCTAATTTAGTAACGTTTTAATTATATAACAATTTTTATGATAATTCAACCAAATTATAAGGAAATCCCATTCTATTTAACATTTCTTGTTCTCTTTTCGTACAAGTAAATAAAATAATTTGATTTTTTTGCACCCTTTTAATTAAAAATTGCAAAATATTATTTAGTCTTTCATCATCATAATAAGCAAATGTCTCATCTAAAATAATTGGCATATTTTCACTAGATAAGTCATCTATCATAGATAATCTTAAAGATAAATATAATTGATCAATTGTTCCGATACTAAGTTGATTAGCAGGAATATATTCCCCATACTGATTTTCTACTATAATTCCTTCCTCATCATGTATGCTAACTTTTGTATATTTTTTATTTGAAATATCTGATATATTTTTTGATAAATTTTCTGTAAATCTAGGTGTCACACTATTTTTCATTTTTTCATATGCTTTATTTAAATAATCTTTTGTAAGAGAAATATATTTCGTATTTTCTTCTAAATCTTTTAATTCAACTTCTAATTGATTATATTCTTCTTCCAATGCAATCATATTCTCTAATTTTGATATAATATTTTTTTCTTCATTTTCCAATGTATTAAGAGCAAGTTTTTCTTGATTTAATTCTTCTTGCACATCATATAAAGTATTTTTAATATTTTTTAAATCAATATTTTCAAGTAAATCATCAATATTAATAGAAGGATTTTTTAATTTTATTTTTTCTATTGTTTCATCAATTTTCTGATCGGAATTTTCTTGTAATACATAAATTTCTTTTTCTTGTTTTTCTATTTCTTCTTTATAATTTTTAACTTGATTTTCTATATTTTCAATTTGCTGTTCTACTTTAATTAATTCATTTTTATTTTTTTCTTCTTCCAATGCTAAATTTTGTTTTTCTAATTGTTTTTGTAAATCATATTCTCTTTTTAATTTTTTATTTTTTATTTTTGAATTAATTATTGTTCCTAGAACACTTATAATTCCTACTACTAATAATCCATAAATAAAATAGTCTAAAGATTCTTGTTTAAGAAAAATTTTATTAATAATTTCTAATATAATAGAAAATAAAATTATAATACTTTCTAATATAATATATTTTTTATAATTATTTTTTAATTTATTATTTTTTTCTTTTTTAATATTTTGCTCATTTTGATTAATTTTTTCTTTATTAATTTCATTATTTTCTATTTTTAATATTTTTTCTTTATTTTGAATTAATTGATTTTTTTCTAATAATAATTTTTCTATTTTTTCTTTATTTTCATTTTTAATATTAGTTTTTAATTTTATTTTTTCATCTTCTACATTTTTATCAATCATTAATTCATTTAATTGCATACAAATATAATTTTTTAATTCTAATTTATTAATTTTATTAGAAATTTTATTTTTATTTTCTTGTATACTATCTTTTTCATTTTTAGCAAGTTCAATATCATTTATTTCTAAAGAAATTTGTTTCATTTTCTTTTTAACAATATTTATTGGTTTTTCCTGAGTTCTATCAGTGCCTATTTCATCAACTTGTTTTTTATTTAATTTATCTAAAACTTTTTGAAAAGAAGTACTGTCATCTCCTGTTCCAGCAAGATTAGCTATTTTTTGCAATAAAATATTTTGATTTTCTTTATCTAATTTTACTTCTTGTTGCATTGATACAACTGTAGAAAGAAATGTCAATTCATCAACATTAGTTTGATCGTAAAAAAACTGTACTCCATCTTTTTTATCAATATTAAATTCTTTTGATATTTCTTCTAAATTTTCATTATATATTTTAGGATTTTTACTTTTAAAATCTCTAAATATTTCAAATTTTTTTCCATTATCTAATTCATAAGTTAATCTTCCTGAAAAATCATCTTTCATCCATGGATTATATCTATCATAATCAGATATTTCTTTTCCATTTTTCTTTTTTGAAATTCCATAAAAAATTGTTCTTATATAATTTAATAAAGTAGATTTTCCACTTTCATTTTTTCCATAAATAAGATTAATTCCATCTTGTAAAGAAATATCTTTATTTTCTAAATTTCCAAAATGATTAATATTAATATTTTTAATTTTCAATTCTTTTCTCCGTTTCTACTGATTATTTAAAATATCTAATCCTATTTCCATTACCCTTTCAGAGGTTTCATGATCAATAATTCCATTTTTTTCATCTTCTAAAATTTCTTTTATAAATAAACCACATAAATTATTTTCTGTTGATATTTTTTCTATATCAAAATTAATTTTAGTTTCATCTTTTATTTTAATAATATTATCTTGTTCAATAAATGGATATATTGCATAAGGATTAATCTCAAAATTTCTTTTTCCTGTAAAAATAATTTTATAAAAATTCATGTCATTAAGTTGTAATTTATTAATATTTTCAATTAATGATTCTACAGAATCATTATCACTAACATCAAAATTAATTTCTTTAAATTCTCTGTCATCAAACGCAATAAATTCTAATTTTATTTGTTCTTTATCCACATTTCCCACAATTGCTCCATGCTTTCCTAACTCATCAAATCCTAGTGCTATAGTAGAACCAGGATAAACAACTCTTTGATTTTCCTCAGAATCATAATCTTTTTTGTGAATATGACCAAGTGCAACATAATCAAAGCCTAACTGTTTTAATTCTTTTTTTGACATTGGATTATATTCTCTATATTCATCATATCCACCATCCAAACTTCCATGTGTTATTAAAATATTAATTTTATCCATATTTTTTATTTTAATATTTTTTATTGGTGATTCTTTGCAATAAAAATCATCAAATCCCCAACCATAAATATCAACATCATCTTCTTCTACAATTTCTAAAGAAGAATTAAATATTTTAACATTTTCATTCCAAGGATAATTACGATACATAGAATTTAAAATGTTAGGATCATGATTTCCTGGTGCTATAAATATTTTCGTATTTGGTATTTTTTGAAATAACATATTTAAATATTGAATTGTGGTCTGTCTAATATATTTATGTTCATATAAATCTCCTGAAATAAAAAAATATGGAATATCATTTTCTTGAATATAATCTATAATTTTTGCAAATACTTTTCTTTGCTCCAATCTACGTTTCTCTCCTAAATTACTTCTTGTATTTAACACAGTAAAAGGCTCATCAAAATGCATATCTGCTATATGTACAAATTTCATTATTTTTTCCTCCAATAAATATGAAATATTGTATAATATTCATTTAAATAAGTCAATATTTTTATAAAACAAATGTTTTTAATACATAAAAAAGAAACAGAAATTTAAATCTCTGTTTCTTTTATTTTTATGATTGATTAGTTGACGATTCTTCAATCGGTCCAAATATTTCATCAAATTTAGCTTCCAATTGCTTTTGAATATCTTCAGATAATACTTCATTTTCAACTGGCTCTTGTGGTAATGTTGGTGCTTTGATTTCTTCATTACCTCCAAAGTTTTCAATATCTATAGGTGGTCTATCTGCAAATCCTTCTAATGTTTCTGTATTAGAATTTACTGGCTGTTGCATCAAATTATCTGTATTATTTTGAAAATCATTCATATTTGTTGCTTTTGGTTCCTCTGTTTCTGTTTTTTTATCATCATCTTCAAACAAATCATCTAAAGATTCTACTTTTAAATCTGGTATAGCCTGTCCATTTTCTTCGTCATTATAAGGATTATTTGGATTATATTTTCTCCACTTTCCTCTATCACCTACATTAAATTCCAAGTGACTGATTGTATATTCAGATAATTTCTTAGCCATTGGTGTTTCAAAATAATAATATTTTCTTGCTTTTACTGGCTTAATTCCTTTTTCATATATAATACACAAATCATTATCCATTCTTCTTAATTCATCCGGAGTCATTAATGCTCTTGCCATAATTTGATCAGAATCACTATATCCTTGTCTATGGAATTGTTTATCTCTATTAACAGAAAGACTTTCTCTTGATATTGTTTTTTCTCCTAATGCTTTTGAAAAATATTCTACAGTTTTATAAGAGTTACTTCCTAAAAATACGTGTGTATCACAGTTACCCATTATTGTCTCATAAGACTTTTCATAAACAGCTTCCAACTGATCTAAGTTTTGTAAAATAACGCTAAATGAAATTCCTCTACTTCTTGATGTTGAAATCTTTTTATCAAAGTCTGGTATTTGTCCAATGTTTGCAAACTCATCTAGAATAAAGAATGTAGGTACTTTTAGTCTTCCTCCGTTTTTATCTGCAAAATCATATAATTGTTGAATCATTTGAGAGAAGAATATTGTTAATAAAAAGTCATATGCTGTATGTGTATCAGATGATATAACATAAACTGCTGTTTTTCTACTTCCTATTTCTTCAAAATCTATTGTATCTGTTGATGTTACTTCTGCAATTTCTTTTGAATCGAATTTTCCAAGTTTTGATTGTAATGAACTCAAAATTGAACCATATGTTTTTTCTGGTGCAATTTCTATAGATTTATAATACATTCTAGCTGGATGATCATATGGTAATCTATTAATTAATTCTGTTAATAAGTTATTTCCACCATTTGAATTTGCTGCCCTTACAAGTTCTGAACAACTTGCTAAATTTTGCTCTTCTTCTGGTCTTACTGCCATTAAATAATAAATTAATGCTTTTAATAACATTTCTGCCATATCATCCCAATATGGATCTGATTTATTACCTTCTGATGTTTGTCCTTTTACAATTGTATTTGCAATAACGTCTACATCCAATTCACTAGATATATGCATTAATGGGTTATATCCATCACTATTAACTGGGTTTACTAAATTTAATACTTTAATTTCATAACCGTTCTTTTTCAAATATCCTGCTGTTTTATCATACAATTCACCTTTTGGATCTGTAAATACATATGATCCTAACATTTGAAATGCATTTGGAATAGAATAAGAAGCAGATTTACCAGAACCTGAACCGTCCAACTACCAATACGTTAACATTTCCTCTTTTATCAACAGGAAGGTAATTATTTTGTGCTAATATAATTCCTTTATTTTTACTTAAAATAGCGTATTGTTCTCCGCCTTCGCTCCAGTCACTAGATCCATGTTCGATATCTGTATATTCACTCTTTGGTTTTGATTTCCATAAACCAATAAATGCAAATACTGCATATATAATACTAAAATATAAAAGAACTTTACCAAAAACGGCTCCATATCCTTCTGAAAAAACTCTTATTATACTAGAAAAAGTGGCAATTTCTGAGATCGTTGTTGTTAAAGTTTCTCCGAAATTAAAACCACCATTTGCATTCACTTTTCCTATAGCATAAGCTAATGGAGCAACAAGTATTATAGTAAAAAGAATCCATAGAATTATAATAACAATAATACTTACTTTGTTATCTTTTAATGTCTTTTTTGCTTTATATCCCATTTATGAATCACCTTTTCTTTCGTATAATTATTCTCTTGCTGAATCAATATCTGAACGTTTACCTGTCTCTTTTAGTCCTGTTATCTTTTCTTGCTTTTTATCTGCTTTTCTAAATATTTCTTTTATCTCCGTTTCTTTATAATTAGCTACTAATCTACCATTTACATCAACACATTTTCCATTTCTATCTAGAGTACCTACTCCAGCTGGTATATTCATAAAATTTCCATTTTCTATTTCTGCTAATATAATAGATCCCCTCACAGTTGCTACTGGTGGTATTTCTATTTTTCCTTGCTCATCAGATATTGTTTCTCCACTTGCCACTTCAAAATTTTTTCTTTTTTCTTTTTCTGAATGTACATTAGTACTACTCATAATTCATCCCCCTTTAAACGTCTTCTTTCTTTTCTCGAATTTCAAACGAAAAATATGATTTATATGGTTTTAACTTACATTTTCCTCTTACTTCATTTGTTTCTTCATCAAAATATAAAATAGGTTTTACTTCTTCTGTTGTTTCTGGGTCAATAATTGATATCGGTCTCTTTAAATTTGGTGTATATACAAATTCTTTATATTCCGATTCTTTTTCTGAATACAAAGTACTAAACTTAATTGGCACAGGTTTTTTAGAAATCTTTACAGAATCTTCTTCTAAAATCCCCATATTAACAACAACTCTATCTTTTCCGAAAGATAGAATTACCAAATATTCTTCTTCATTTGGCTCATCTACAAAAAATGTTTTCTTTTTTAGTTCTCCTCTGAGTTCTTCAGATATTGGTAATCTCTCCACAGTATATTTAGGAGAACTTTCTAAATACTCTTTTTCTGTCTCGTTAATTCTATAAATAACTGTATTTACGCCTTGTGGATCTGTTATACTAAAGTGTTTACCTCGTATAGTATCCATATTTTTTTCTACCTTCTTTCTATGTATCTGTTGCATAGCTTATCTTTCGTATAAAATCACTATTTATTATTATATACTAATTTAATAGCCATGTCAACGATTTTATAACTTTTATGTCAACTTTTTAAAATCTTGGATTAAACTTTGAAATGTCTCCTAATTTTTGAAATACAGATTTTTCTTCTTCTGTTAATTTTTTAGGTACCATTATTTTAACTTCTGCAATTAAATCTCCTCGTCCGCCTTTTCCATCTTTATATCCTTTTCCTGGAATATGTACATTCTCGCCACTTTGAATTCCTTGTGGAACATATAATGCAACTGTATCTTCTAAAGTATCTATTGAAACTCTAGCTCCTAGTGCCGCTTCCCAAGGAGTAAGATATAAATTTGTATGTAACTCTGCTCCTCTTAAAGAAAATTTCTTATCATCTTTAATATGAATCTTTATAAATAAATCTCCATTATTTCCGCCATTTTCTCCTTTTTTGCCTTGTCCTATTAAACGAATTTTTTCTCCATTTCTAATACCTGCTGGAATTTTTATCTCAAAAGTCCTCATTTTTCCATTTATTGTCCTAAGTGAAACTTTTTTACTTTTTCCCTTAAAAGCTTCTTCTATTGAAATATCTATTTCCGTTTCTACATTTTCACCTTTAATTGGATTTTTTTTATGTGAACTCTTTTCTTGAACTGTTGTTTCAGATTTTCCGCCAAAAAACATATTAAAAAAGTTATGAGAAATTGTTCCATCTTCTCTTTTATTATATTCGCTTTTTCTTTTAGAGCCTATACGTGAATTCCAAGTTCTATCATACTTTTTTCTAGCAGCTGCATTTGACAATACTTTATAAGCTTCATTAATATCTTTAAATCTTTCTTCTGAAAATTTATAGTCATCATTAATATCTGGATGATATTTTTTTGCTTGTTCCCTATAAGCTGTTTTTATTTCATTAGCTGTAACTTTATTATTCTCTAATCCTAATATCTTATAATAATCTTTAAATATCATTTAACGTCCCCCCAAATAAAATAGGTAGGCTCATTATATCACACTTTTCCACATAAGAAAATAGGTTTTTACGTATTTTTGTAGTAAAAACCTATTTTTATTAATTCCTTTTTTGAATAAAATAATTTCTTGTATAAATACTATCTGGATGCAATAAACCACCTTTTTCTATTGTGTATTCAATAGAACGATCAATAAAATAAACAACTTGTTCTTCCAAAGTCTTTATATTGTCTACTTCTTCCTTATTTATATATTTTCTTCCTTCCTCAGTTTTATCAGCAACAAATAAAATTTTTGCCAAATCATCCATCCTAGGATTTCCAACAGTATGATATAAAATGGCTTGTTGCATATCTTCTGTAAATTCATATTTTTCTTTACATATATCAGCCCCTATTTTTGCATGTAATAATTCTGTATTATTTTTTTCAATTTCATCTATTTCGATATTGTGACTAAAAACATACTGCATTTTTTCATCAGTTGACATATCTTTTGCTATATCATGAGCAAGACCTACTAATTTTGCTTTATTAGAATCTACTTGATATTTTTTGGCTAATTCCTCTGCTTTTTTCATTACTCCTATAGAATGCCTATATCTTTTTTCTGATAAATTTTTCTTTAATTCTTCATCAATTTCTTTCAATAAAATTTCTATATTTTCCATTTTACATTACGCCATCCTTATTAATTTTCTAAAGCTAAATCAATTAATTTATCTAATAATTTGGAATAAGATAATCCTACATTTTCCCATAATTTTGGATACATACTAATTTGTGTAAATCCCGGTAATGTATTAATTTCGTTAATAATAATTCTCTGTGTTTCATTTTCTAAAAAGAAATCAACTCTTGCAAGTCCTTTTCCATCTACTGCTTTAAAAGCTTTAATTGCTGTTTTTCTAATTTCTTTTGCAAGATTTTCTGGTAAACTTGTTGGTATTACAACTCTTGATTCTGCATTTTTATATTTTGCATCAAAAGTGTAAAATTCATCTGCAGGAAGAATCTCACCAACACAAGATGCTTCCACATCTTCATTTCCTAAAACAGCACATTCTAATTCTCTTCCATTAATATTTTGCTCTATTAAAATTTTGGGATCAAATTGAGCAGCATACGCAATATGTTCTTTTAATTCTTCACTATTATGTGATTTGTTAATTCCTACTGATGATCCAGAATTAGATGGTTTTACAAATACAGGATAACCCAATTGCTTTTCCACATACTCGCAAATTTTATCCACATCACAAATTTCTTCATTTAAAAAGTTATCCACATAAATATATTTGTCTTTATATTTTCTTATGTATATATACTTAGCTTGCTCTATATTAGCCTTATCAAATAAAATTTTTGCATATACTTTATCCATACAAACACTTGAAGAAAGAACTCTGCATCCAACATATTTTTTGTTTAATAATTCCATCATTCCCTGAATTGTACCATCTTCTCCATACAATCCATGTAAAACAGGAAAAATAACGTCAACTTGTTCTAAATATTCTATTGGATTTTCTATTGGTTTAATTTCTGTAATCACATCATCTACTGTTAATATAGTAATTTTTTCTATTTCTTTTGTATATTCATTCCATTGTCCATTTTCCTCTATATATATAGGATAAACCTCATATTTGTTTTTATCCAAATTTTTAATAACAGATGTACCAGATACAATTGAAACACGATGTTCCGTAGATTTTCCTCCAAATATAACTGCCACCTTAATTTTCTCCATAAATAAAATCTCCTCTACTTATTATTTTTGAAATAGATGCTCATAAATCTCTTGGAATTTCATACCATTAGATGCCTTCAATAAAATATTAACATTTCCTTCTTTTATAATTTCTCTTATTTTTTCTTCTACTTCTTGATTTGTATCATATATATAAACATTTTGTTCTTGCATTCCTTTATTTTTTGCTTCTTCTGCAATATATTTTGCTTCTTTGCCACCTGTAATCAATACATCAACATTATTTACTGCAACTTCTTCTCCCACTTTTCTATGTAATTGTTCTGAATAATCTCCCAATTCTAACATATCACCTAAAACAGCAATATTTTTCTTTCCTTTTAACATTCCTAAATATTGAATTGCTGCTTTCATTGAATCATAATTTGCATTATAACAATCATTAATTACTGTAATTTCATTGGAAAATTCTTCGATTTGCATTCTTCTTTTAGTTAATTCAAAATTTGCAATACCATCTAAAATATCTTCCATAGGAATATTAAAAGCAGTTCCTACTGTAATAGCACATAAACTATTTAAAACGAAATGATTTCCTCCGACTGGTACTTTTACAGAATATGTTTTACCAGCAATTTTTACATCATAAGAGCTTCCTCTTTCTGTCATTACAACATTCTCAGGCATTATATCACTTTGATTTTCCATTCCATATGTAGAAATAGAATATTCATTTTTTGATTTCATATACCAATTATGTAATAAATCATTATCATTATTAATAATAACTCTTCCCTCGGATTGCAATCCATCTAGGATTTCCATTTTAGCTTTTAATATATTTTCTCTTGTCTTTAAATATTCTATATGAGCAGTTCCGACATTAGTAATAATAGCAACACTTGGCTTTGCTATTTCAGATAATCGATGAATTTCTCCCAAATCTGACATTCCCATTTCAACTACCATTGCATTATGATCTTTTAAACGTAAGATAGTTAAAGCTAATCCTAATTGACTATTATAATTTCCTTCTGTTTTTAATACATTATATTTTTCTGCCATAACACTTGCAACAATATCTTTAGTACTTGTTTTTCCAACACTTCCTGTAATGGCTACGACTGGAATATCATACATATTTCTTTTATATGCTGCTAATTCTTGTAATGCTTTAATAGTATTTTCCACAATTAATATTGCGCGATCGTTATATTTACATATAACATTCTGTGGAATTTCTATATCTTGTAATAGACATACGGATGCACCATTTTCAAGTGCCTCTTCATAAAATTCACTACCATTAACTTTTTCGCCTTTAATACCAATAAAAACTTCACCTTTTTTTATTTTTCTTGTATCTCTGCAATAATTTTCTAATATAATATCCTCATTTCCACATATTAAAGATGCATGACATATTTCCACAACATCTTTTACCGTAATATTTTTTATTTTATTCATATTAATCACTCTTTCTGCCAAATATACTTTCTATATTTTATTCACATGTGCACATTATATACAATATTATTTATTTTTTCAACTATAAGATAAATCAAGAGACTACCCTAATTTCTTATCAGATAGCCTCTTAACATTTTATACAATTCTATTATTGAGCTGTTCTATTTGCAATTTCAATTGCTTTTTTTACAATATTTCCACAAGTTTTTGAAGAAACATTTCCCCAACCACCATCTTGTTTTACTTGGTCATATACACCTAATTCTTTTGCAATTTCTTCTCTCAAATTTTCCGAAATAATTCCTCTATTTCTAGACATCCTTATTTCCTCCTTGTAATAAAATTAAGCTTTCGCTTATTTTTATTATTTACAATTTAATAAAAAGTATTTTATCAATTTTTTCAAATTAATGTGTTAATGTTCCATTTGGTGTATTCACAATTAAAAGAATATCTTCTTCTGTTCCATCTTCCACATTAACATATACTAAAAAATCCATATCATCAATTTTTCCTTTAAATTCCCAACACTCTATTTCTGTTTGCCATTTCGTAGGAATAATTGCTAAATTTTCACTTTTAATTTCTAAATTTTTATTTAAATTTTTTCTAGCTTCTTCTTTTGATACTTTTATTTCTTTAAGTTCTCGTTCTTCATGCGAATTTAAATATCCCGTTGTTTCGATCCCTAAAATTTCTCCATTATCTAAAGCAACTTTTAGTTTAATTAAATCTGGATAAATAGTAACTCCATCTTGCAAGTATGCATAGTTAATTGTAACTATTCCATTTTGTTTTAGATAATATGTTTCTTTCATATTGTCAAAACCATTTTTATCTAAAAATTCTTTTCCTTTTTTATCCGCTTCTTCTTGTGAAATATTTTCTGAAAAGACTTCTCTATCTGAGTCCATAAAAACAACATGTCCACCTTTTTCAGAAATAGCAATATAACATGTAGTATTATTATTTAATGTAACTAAAAAAGCAAAACTATCAATATTTCCATTTTCACTTTTTCCATTACTTACAATATCTTGAATTTTATCCTCTCCTATAAATTTTCTTGCTACTTCTTTTGCCTCTTCCTCTGTAATATTTTTACCAGTTAAACCTTTTTTTTCACTACTTGTCATATGCTCAGAAAAAGCACCATCATAGATTAGTCCAGAATATTCATGAAAATTCTCTTCTAAATTACTAAAACTATCTTTTGAAATATTACTAACTTGTTGGGCAAAAGGAAAGATTTGTTTTTTAGTTAAATCATCCCAATTAATTCTTCCATCATTCATATCTACAGATAATTGATTTAAAATATTTTCTAAATCTATACTATATACATGTAATTCCTCTAAATTTTCAAGATCTTCTTCAGATAAATCTTCTCCTTTTATATTTTTTCTTGAAAGAGAATAACTATAATCACTTACTTGATTTAAAAATTTAGCTGTCTTTTCTAATTCATTTGATTCAATTGGTATCTGTGATAAATAAGCACTTGCTAAATTAGCTTCCCTCCATATATTAGTTAAAGTTTCTGCTCCTTGCTCTGATGAACTTGAAATTAAAGATTTAGCAAGATATGTTTCCACATTTTGCACATATTCTATTAATTGAAAAAATGCCATATTATATGCATTATGCGAAGCTTGTTCATATTTTTTATTTTGAGAATACGTATAAATTCCCAATATAATAAAAGCTACTGATAACACTACAATAATTGAAACTAAATTTTTATTCTTTATTTTACTCTCCCATTTTTCTAATTTCTTTCCAATTTCACTCAACTTATTTCTTCCTTTCTATGTATTTTCTAGTATTATGTTCTCTTAAAATAAATTTATACATATTTTTGAATTTTTATAAAAAGTATGTTAAAATGCTACTAAAATACAAGGAAGGAGATTATGGAAATACTAAATATTTTCATAAAAAATAAATGAAAAAAATTCTAATTTTTTATGCTACTTATGGCGGAGGACATCTATCTGCTGCCCAATCTATCAATCAATATATTAAAGACCATTATCAAGACATGGAAGTAGAAATGGTTGATTGCATCAAATATATAAACAAAATACTAGATAAATTAACAACTGGAGCCTATCGTGAAATGGCTAAAAAAACTCCTAAATTATGGGGAAAAGTATACAAGAACTCTCAAAAAGGTATTTTAGGACATATTAGTACTGGTGCTAATAAATTACTAGCAAGAAAATTAAAAAAGTTAATAATTGAAAAATCTCCAGACATTATCATTTCTACACATCCATTTAGTAGTCAAATGATTAATTATTTAAAGAAAAAAGGAAAAATTCAAACACCTCTTGCAACAGTCTTAACAGATTTTGCATCTCATGAGCAATGGTTAATAGGACATGAATATACAAATTACTTTTTTGTTTCAAATAATCAAATGAAACAAGAATTATGCAATTATGGAGTATCAGAAGAAAAAATACATGTATCTGGTATACCTATGTCAGAAAGATTTTTCTATAAATTTAATACAGAAGAAATATTAAAATTTTTTGATTTATCACCAAATAAGAAAGTAATTTTATTCTTTGGTGGAGGCGAAATGGGATTAGGCAAAGAAAGAACTACACAAATTCTACGTTCTTTAATTAATATTGGCACACAATATCAAATTGTAGCTGTTGCCGGAAAAAATGAAAAAATGAAAGAAAACTTTGAAAAATTAGTCAAAGAATTAAATGTACACGAACGTGTTAAAGTTTTAGGTTTTACAGACAAAGTACCAGAATTAATGCATATTTCCACTTTAGTAGTAACAAAACCTGGTGGACTTACTACAACAGAAAGTCTTGCTTCACATTTACCAATTATTATTATTAATCCAATTCCTGGTCAAGAAGAACAAAATGCTGAATTTCTAGAAAATCATGGCGTAGGCATTTGGATTCGAAAAAAAGATAATCCTGATGAAATATTTACAGATTTATTTAAATCAGAAGAAAAAATTGAAGAAATGAAAGAAAATACAAAAAAACTTTATCAATCATATTCAACTCAAAATATATGTAAAACAATTTTAGGTAAATAATAAAAACCACCCGTAAAATTGATCTAGTCAATAAAAACGGGTGGTTTTATTTGTACTACAAGAGTACAGTTCTTAAAAATATCATTTATAGTTCTCTTCTTCCTTCTAATGCTTTGCTCAATGTAACCTCATCTATAAATTCTAAATCTCCTCCAACTGGAATACCGTGTGCAATACGTGTTACTTTGATTCCTAATGGCTTTACTAATTTTGAAATATACATAGCAGTTGCTTCACCTTCTACTCTAGGATTAGTAGCTAAAATTAATTCTTTTACACTTCCATCCATAAGTCTAGATAAAAGTTCTTTAATTTTAATATCGTCTGGTCCAATTCCATTCATTGGTGAAATACTTCCATGTAATACATGATATAAACCTTTAAATTCATGTGTTCTTTCCATTGCTACAACATCTTTTACATCTTCTACTACACAAATAACAGAATTATCTCTTGTAGCATTTGAACAAATTTCACAAGGATCTGTATCCGAAATATTATAACACTTTGAACAATATTTTAAATTTTGTTTTGCATTTTGAATTGCTTGTATAAATTCATCTGTTTCTTCTGTACTAGCATTTAATATATAAAAAGCCAATCTTGCAGCAGTTTTATTACCAATACTAGGAAGCCTTTCAAAAGCCTCTATTAATTTTTCAATTGATGGCGAATAATATGACATTTTAGTTTCCTCTTTATTATTACATTAATCCTGGAATATTATATTTTCCTAATTGAGCAGCTTGTGCACTATCTACTTTTCTTAATGCCTCATTTACACAAGTAATAATTAAATCTTGCAACATTTCTACATCATCTGGATCTACTACTTCTTTTTTTATAGTAATTTCTTTTAATTCTTTTGCTCCTGACACCTTAACACTAATAGCGCCACCTCCAGCTGTAGCATCAAATTCTTTTGCAGTTAATTCTTCTTGTGATTTTTCCATATCTGCCTGCATTTTCTTAGCTTCTTTCATTAATTGATTAATATTCATTCCGCCAAATCCTCCCATTCCTGGGTATCCTCCTCTTTTAGACATTAAAATTCCTCCTTTATACTATTCATACATATTAAACGTTATATCCATATCCTGTGCAAACGTTTCTATTGAATTATCTTGCTTAACTATTTCTTTATTATTTTTACTATCTATATATTTAATTTTCATAGGTTTTCCACATTCCATAGACACTCTTTTTTCTAACTCTGTGACATTTTCATTTTTTTCTAGAATTGTTTTTCCAAAAGGAGTAAGTCCATTTGAAAACTCTATACCAATTACCATATCATTTATCTGACTAGCTGTTGAATTCATTAGATTAGTATATAACATAATTTTACCATCTGATTTTAAGTCATTCATAATTTTAGGCCATGTTTCTAGTTTCTCACCTGTTTGCACTTTCTGAATAGGTTTATCCACATTTTTTTCTATTTTCTGAACAGGCTTTGTCGAAGATGTGGATAACTTCTTATTTTCCTTTAGTGTACTAACATTATCAGATTTAGAAATTTGTTGTTCTAACTGATAAATCCTACTTTTCAATAACTCTATTTCATTATTATTTCCATTTGAATTTTGAACATCATTTATTGGTTTCGAATATTGCATATTACAAATTTTAATAATACCTACTTGAAACAAAATCATTTTTTGAGATGAGTATTTCATATCATTTTCCATACCAGATAAAGCATAAATCATAGCAAGTAAAGTTTCCTTATCAATTTTATTTGCTAAATTTTCAATTTGATTTACCTCATCTTTTGAATAAATTTCCAATTTTTTGCTAGTTTTATATACTAATATATCTTTAACATATTTAATAATTTCCCACAAAAAATTCTGTAAGTCCTTACCCTCACTAACAACATTATCAATGGTTTTTAATGCTTCTTCCACTTTATTTTCAATCATAGCAGAAACAATTTGATTAATATAAGTTAATTTAGGAATTCCTACTAAGTCCTTTATTTTATCCTCATCTATTTTATTTTCACCATCTTGAATACATCTTTCTAAAATCGATAAAGCATCTCTCATTGCACCTTCTGACAAAACAGCAATTAATTGAAGTGCTTCTGGAGTAATATCAATTTTAGATTCATTACATACAAATTTCAACCTTTTTTCAATATTCTCATTTGATATTTTTTTAAAATCAAATCTTTGACATCTTGAAAGAATTGTAGCTGGTAATTTTTGTGGTTCTGTAGTTGCTAAAATAAATTTAACATGTGCTGGTGGCTCTTCTAATGTTTTTAATAAAGCATTAAAAGCTCCTGTTGATAACATATGAACCTCATCTATAATATATATCCTATACTTTGCTATTGTAGGCAAAAAATTAACTTCTTCTCTAATAGAACGAATATCTTCTACACTATTATTAGAAGCTGCGTCCATTTCAACTATATCTGTAAGGGTTCCTGATAAAGCTGCTTTACAAATTTCACATTCATTACATGGCTCTCCATCTTTTGGATTTAAGCAATTAACAGCTCTAGCTAACACTTTAGCTGCTGTAGTTTTTCCTGTACCTCTTCCTCCATTAAATAAATAAGCATGACCGACCCTTTGTGCCATAATTTGATTTTTCAATGTTTTTGTGATGTGCTCTTGTCCAACAATCTCATCAAATGTTATAGGTCTAAACTTTCTATATAAAGCTGTATAAGACAATATATCACCCTCTTCAAACTTACATTTTAAAAAATGGTGTGAGGTTTCCAACTATTCTATGGAAGACTCCACACAAGAAGGTCTGCTTATTGCTGCTTCCTTCCGGACCTGACAAGATTCACAGTTTCCTGTCGAAATCCTCCATACAATAGTTGGTATTCTCATACCATTTGAATTATATACTCTTTTATTAATTTTATCAAGTACTAATTTACTCTTTTAAAAACGACATCACTCGTATCTACTTTTTCAAAACTCTCTGTTCCATTCTCCATAATGTCACCATAAGGTAATTCCATCTTTATATTAGCTTTATAACAATGATTAGTTACCTCTATAATAAAATCAAAAGAAACCTCAAATTTAATTTCTTCACTTTGAATATCTAATTTTTTTAATAATGTACCATCATGCACAATTTCTTTATCCTTATCTGAAGTATAAGTTCCTAAATTCACATTGCTAAATCTAATTAAAGCACTTCCACCTTGTGCTCCTATTTCTAATGTTTGAGGATTACTTTTTTCTCCTCCTCTATATGTTAGTTTTTCATCAATTGTATATTCTTCATTATAATTATACAATCTTCCTTCAACACTATTAGGCATATATGCTTTAATTTCTCCTTTTAAAGGAGCTTTTTCAATTTTAATATTTTCTATTCGGACTTCTTTAATATTTGTATCTTTTCCTGCATAATTTTCATTCTTATCAATATAAAAATATAAGTCATTATTTTGAAATATATTAAAATTCCATTTGTTTTTTCCTTCTACTTCAACACCTTCTGCTGTACTAATAACATCTATTTTTGAAAGGATAAAAGGCATATTCTGATCCCCTTCTACCTCATATTTTATCATAACTGCTATTACTATAAGAAAAATAATTACTAAAATTGTAATTGCTACCCATAATTTTATCATTTGCTTTTTTTTATCTGTTTCCACATTTTCCTCCTACTTGGCGGAGTGAGTGGGATTCGAACCCACGTGTCAGAATATCTCCGACTAACTGATTTCGAGTCAGCCTCGTTATGACCACTTCGATACCACTCCAAATACTTATATATGTTACCACATACTTAATATTTCTTCAAGAATTTCTATATTTATAAAATTTTTTACCATATACTATTAATATTTATTACATATATTATATAGTAAATATTTATTTTTTTTGACGAAGTTTTCTAAAAAAATCTTTCAAAATTTTTTCACATTCTTCCTGCATAATTAAATATTCAACATCCACCTTATGATTAAACTTATAATCTGTCAATAAATTTAAAACAGAACCACAAGCACCTGTTTTAGGATCCATAGTTCCAATATATAATTTTTTAATTCTTGACTGAATTAAAGCTCCTGCACACATTGCACAAGGTTCAAGAGTTACATACATTTCACATTCATTTAATCTCCATGCATCTATTTTTTTACTTGCTTTCTGAATAGCAATAATTTCAGCATGTTTAGTTGTATCTTTTTTTTCTTCCTTTATATTATATCCTCTTGCTATTATTTTTCCATTTCTAACAATAACAGCACCTACTGGAATTTCATCACGATCATATGCCTTTTTAGCTTCTGCTAAAGCAGCTGTCATAAATTTAATTTTATCTTCCATAATTTTCCCTTCAATATTTAATAAGGAATTAAAATATTTTTTTAATTTATTTTTCAATTTAATAAAAATATTTTATCATATTTTTATTAAAGAATCAAATATTCAATATATTTATTATTTTGTCATTTTGTTAATATATATGTTTTTTTAGTAATCTGTACTAAAATTTTTTATAATGACGATTAAAAATTATTAATGTTATGTCTACCTTTTTTTAGTATTTAAATTTTTTAAACATTTTTTTAAATTCCATCTATTCCGATACATTTTGCCATTATTTTTTTCTATTTTTCTTGTTTCTTTCCAACAAATAAATTTATCTTTTTCATAAATCCTACTTTTTTGTCTTTTGAAATCCTATTTTTTATTTTTACAAATTGGCAATTTCATAATTTGCTATATTTTATTTTTTATTTTAATTATTTTATTTTTCTATTTTTAATAATTTATTTTTTATTTTTTTATATTTTTATTTAAATTAATTTTAATTTATTAAATAAAAAATATAATTTTATTATTTATTTTTTATAAAATTTTTTAATAAATATTTTTTATATCTTTTTTATTCATTTTTTATAATAAAAAATCTAAAAATATTATTTATTTCTTTTTTATGATCAATTTTTAATCATTAATTTATTTTTGTCTTTTTGTTTTATATTTTTTAAATTTTTAATTTTCTTTCATTCTTTTTGGAACTACCTTCTCTTTTTAGTCATTATGTATACTTATTTCTTTTTTCAAATTTTTAATCGCCCTTTTTTATTTTTCTTCCATTCCGATATCTTTTGCCGTCATTTTTTCCTATCTTTTTTATCATTTTACTACAAATAAATTTACTTTTTTTCTAAATCCTACTTTTTTATCTTTTTAAATCTTATTTTCTATTTTTACAAATTGGCAATCTCATAATTTGCCATATCTTATTTTTAGTTTTAATTACTTTATTTTTCTATTTTTAATAATTTAATTTTTATTTTTTATATTTTTATTTAAATTAATTTTAATTTATTAAATAAAAAATATAATTTTATTATTTATTTTTTTATAAAATTTTTTAATAAATATTTTTTATATCTTTTTTATTCATTTTTTATAATAAAAAATCTAAAAATATTATTTATTTCTTTTTTATGATCAATTTTTAATCATTAATTTATTTTTGTCTTTTTGTTTTATATTTTTTAAATTTTTAATTTTCTTTCATTCTTTTTGGAACTACCTTCTCTTTTTAGTCATTATGTATACTTATTTCTTTTTTCAAATTTTTAATCGCCCTTTTTTATTTTTCTTCCATTCCGATATCTTTTGCCGTCATTTTTTCCTATCTTTTTTATCATTTTCCTACAAATAAATTTATATTTTTCTTAAATCTTACTTTTTTATCTTTTGAAATCCTATTTTTATTTTTACAAATTGGCAATTTTATGGTTCGTTATATTTTATTTTTCTATTTTTTATAATTTATTTTTTATTTTTTTATATTTTTATTTAAATTAATTTTAATTTATTAAATAAAAAATATAATTTTATTATTTATTTTTTATTTAAATTATTTATTTAATAAATAATAATTTTTAAATAATTCAATTAAAATTAAATTACCTAATATATTCATGAATTATATTATTTTTTATTTACTCACAAAAAATAACTCGAAATAAAAATATTTCGAGTTTGGTGTGCCTAACCGGAATCGAACCGATGACCTACCGCTTAGGAGGCGGTCGCTCTATCCTACTGAGCTATAGACACATATTACAACGTTATTATTCTACTCTATTTTCAATTTTTTTTCAAGTAGCAACTTAATATACTTGACATTCATTGTATAATATAGTTTGAATTTAAATTATATTATAATAGTAAGGAATAAAAAAATGCAAAGAATATTAAGTTATATGAGAAGAGCTATTGACAATTACAATATGATTGAAGATGGAGATAAAATTGCTGTAGGTCTTTCTGGCGGTAAAGACTCCATCACATTATTAATGGCTCTAAAAACATTACAAATCTTTTATCCAAAACACTTTGATTTAATAGCAATAAGTGTAAATCCAGGATTCGATTTTTTTGATTCTAATATACTAAAAGAAGTATGCAATAAAATAAACGTCCCCTTGGTAGAAAGTAAAAGCGATATTAAAGAAATTGTTTTTGACGTAAGACAAGAAAAAAATCCTTGCTCTCTATGTGCCAATTTAAGAAGAGGAATTTTAAATTCTACTGCTGTTCAAAATAATTGCAATAAACTAGCTCTTGGCCATAATGAGGATGATGTACTAGAAACTTTATTTTTAAATTTCCTATATGCTGGTAATTTATCCACTTTACCACCTATTAGCTATATGGATCGTTCAAAAATCACATTGATTAGGCCTCTTATTTATGCACCTGAAAAAGAAATACGCAGATTTATAAAGAAAAATGGAATAACAGTAATGCCAAAAGTTTGCCCTATGGATGGTAAATCTAAAAGAGAATATATGAAAAATTTAATATATAAAATAATGTTAGACATTCCTAATGTACGTGCAAATATTATTGGCGCTATAAAAAGATCTAATATTAGTGGTTGGAAAGAATTTTAATATTATAAAAACGATATCTTGACATAAGATATCGTTTTTTATTTTAATTTATTTTTGTGCCTCTTCTGCTATTTCTTTAATGTTTTTCTCTAATTCAATTATTTCATCTGTTGCATTCTTTAAACTACTTCCACAAACACCCATATAAAATTTAATTTTAGGCTCTGTTCCAGATGGACGTACACAACACCATGCATTCTGATCTAGTTCATAATATAAAACATTCGATTTTGGAAGGTTAGTATTTTTTTCAGTACCGCTTTCATTATCACGTATTAATTGTTTATCATAATCGCCAAATGATTTTACATTATATTTTCCTATTTTTAATGGTGGATTTGTTCTAATTTTTTCCATCATTGCTTTTATTTTTTCTGCACCTTCAGCTCCTTTTAATGTAATTGAAAATTGACCTTCTCTATAATAACCATATTTTTCATATATTTTTAACATTTGATCCCACAAAGTTAATCCTTGCGTTTTATAATATGCTGCCGCTTCACAAAGTGTCATTACTGCAACAATACCATCTTTATCTCGCGCATGTGTTCCTATTATACAACCATAACTTTCTTCATAAGAAAATAAACATTCATAATCATTATTTTCTTCAAAGCCTCTAATAATTTTTGCAATATTTTTAAATCCTGTTAATGTTGAAAATAATTTAACATGATAATAATTTGCAATAGCATCTGTTAAATTTGAAGAAACTATTGTTTTAATAACAGCTCCATTATCAGGTAAAGTTCCTTTTCTTTGTTTCTGTGATAATATATATTCTGCTATTAAATTTCCTGTCATATTTCCATTAAATTGAATATATTCTCCACTCTGAGAATCTCTTACATATACTCCTAATCTATCAGCATCTGGATCATTTGCAAGAACAATATCTGCTTTTATTTCATTTGCTAACTTTAATGCCATTTCAAATGCCTTTGGATCTTCTGGATTAGGATAACTAACTGTAGGGAAATTTCCATCTGGTAATTCCTGTTCCTTTACAATATAAACATTTTCAAATCCAATTTCTTTCAAAATTCTTTGTACTGGTAAATTACCTGTTCCATGAAGTGGTGTATAAACAATTTTTATATCTTTTTGAATTTGATCAATTGCTTCTTGATTAACAATTAATTTTTTTAGCGCATTAATATATTTATCATCAATTTCACTTCCAATAATATTATATAAACCATTTTTTACAGCTTCTTCATGACTTATAGTTTTTATTGTGGAAAAATCCGTAACCCTATTTACTTCTTCTATAATTTCTTTATCTATAGGGTCAACTATTTGCGCTCCATCTTCCCAATATACTTTATATCCATTGTATTCTGGTGGATTATGACTTGCAGTAATAACAATTCCAGCAATACATCCCAATTCTCTTACTGCAAAAGACAATTCTGGAGTAGGTCTTAAACTATCAAAACGGTATGTTTTAATTCCATTAGCATTTAAACATAAAGCTGTTTGTTCACTAAATTCTTCAGACATGTTTCTACAATCATAAGCTATTGCAACTCCTCTATTTTGTCCACTTCTTTTTATAATATAATTTGCTAATCCTTGTGTTGCTTTTGTTACAGTATACTTATTCATCCTATTAGTTCCTATACCAATAACACCTCTTAATCCAGCTGTTCCAAATTCTAAATTTTTATAAAATCTATCCTTTATTTCTTCTTCTTGATTTTCAATGCTAATTAATTCTTTTTTTACCTCATCTCCAAATATTGGATTATTCATCCATTCCTCATATATTTTTCTATAATCTTGCACGTTTTTTCCTCCTTTTCAATTTAATAAAAATAAAAGAGTACAATAATTAAATTTTTAATGCCTTAATTACTATACTCTAAAATTAAATTTAAATATCTAAAGATTTTATAAATTGAATTAAATCATCTCTTAATTCTGGTCTTCTTAATGTTTCATCAATTGATGCTTTTACAAAACCTAACTTATCTCCTGAATCAAATCTTTTAGCATCATAACAGTATGCATATACTCCTTCTTTAGTTCCTACCATACTATTATAAGCATCTGTAACTTGAATTTCTCCACCTTTTCCTGGTTTAGTCTTTTCTAAGAAATCAAATAAATCTGGCATTAATACATGTCTATCTGTAATTGCTAAATTTGATTTTGTTTCTTCTATTTTTGGTTTTTCTTGCATTTTTTCTACACGATATAATTTTTCAGAAACTTTTTCTCCTGAGACATTTCCATATTTAGGTACATCTTTCCAATCTACTCTTTCCACTCCAATAACAGATGTACCTAATTTTTCATGTTGCTCAATAATTTCCTTTAGGCAAGGTTTTTCTCCTTGCATAATTACATCACCATACATGATAGCAAAAGGTTCATTTCCAACAAAGTCTTTTGCCATATAAATAGCATGACCTAACCCCTTTGCTCCACCTTCTTCTTCAATAAAACTAATTTTGGCTTTTCCTGATAAATTTTGGACCTGAGGAATGAAACTTTCTTTACCTCTTTCCCTTAAAAAATCTTCTAGTTCAATATCTTTTGAAAAATAATCTAATACTACTTCTTGTTTTCTTCCTACAACTAATAAAATCTCTTCTATACCAGAAGCAACTGCTTCATCTACTAAATATTGTATAATTGGTTTATCTAGTATTGTTAGCATACATTTGGGTAAACTTTTACATGCTGGCAAAAATCTTGTAGCAAATCCTGCAACTGGTATAACTGCTTTTCTTACGCTCATTTTTTCCTCCTTATTATTTGAAAAATAAACTTTTTCATTGCAGTATTGTATATTATATAGAGGAAAAAATCAAGTATATTTCTATAACTATCCTACTTCATTTACTTTACAATATCCATCAAAAACTTCTGTTATTTCTTTTTCCCCGGTTGTATTTAACATTTTATCATGTTCATCCAAAATTTGCTTCATATTACCATTAAATTCACTAATTTCGTAACAATCCACAATTTTTATAATTGTATTTTTTAATTTTGTGGATAACTCTTCTATCTGCCTATAAATAGCATCATGCACTTCTTTTATATATTCTTTACTTCCACTAATAAAAACAATATTAATATTTTTCTGATCCATATATATTTTTTCAATTCTATTTTGCATTTCATTGTAATTTTTTATATTAACATTATTCCAATTAATTTTCATAATTTCTTTTTCATTTTTTAATCTTAATTTTGATAACATAATTTTAATATTTTCTTCAAAACTATTTTCTAAAATTGTTACTATGTTGGCTTCTTTTTCTAATTCTTGATGAATATATGGAAGTAGCATTGTTACTAAATGCCAATCGCTTACATAAAAACTGCATAATTTTTCAATTTTACTTTCTTCTCTTCTCATATAAAGCCTCCTGTTTTTCAATATGGTAAATTTTACCATTTCCGTTTCCGTAAGTCAAGCTTGTTTCTATATAAATCGTGTGTCTTTATTCGACATTAATATAATTAATTTATTTTCCAATAATGTATATTTTTTTTATTTTAGTCAATAATTTTAGTAATAACATAAATTTCTATTGGAGGTTTATAATGAGAAATTTTATAAAATCTATAAATATTAAACACATTTTGATTATATTATTTTTACTATTTATTTTTATTTTTTTATCTGCTCTTTCTTATGTACAGGCTGTATCAAATGATATTGCAGATAATGTTTTCAGATTACATGTAATAGCTAATAGTGACACTTCCGAAGATCAAGCACTAAAATACAAAGTTAGAGATGGCTTATTAAAATACGTGAATAAAATTACGCAGAACTGTACATCTAAGCAGGAAATGATAGAACTGATTCAATTACACCAAATAGAATTACAACAAATAGCTGAAAGTATTATTAAAGACAACGGATATCAATATCCTATAAAAATTAAAATAGGTAATTTTAGTTTTCCTACAAAAAACTATGGGGATATTTCACTACCTGCAGGAAATTATGATGCTTTACGTGTAGAAATTGGAGAAGCATCTGGTCAAAATTGGTGGTGTGTAATGTTTCCTCCATTATGTTTTGTTGATGTAACTTCAGGTATTGTCCCTAATGAATCAAAAGAAATTATGAAAGATAATATGTCAGATGAAAGTTATTCAATTATAAGTGATGACAACACAGAAATAAATTTTAAATTTAGTATTATTGAACTTTTTCAAAAGCTAAAAATTGCTAATATGTAGCCATATAATCAAAGTATTGTAATTTAGTTAATTTTATGATATATAATAAAGATAGAGTTTAAAAATAAACTCTATTTTTATATGTAAAATTTTCTCTTTTATTGGGGGTAACATATTGGAAAAATTAGTAATAAAAGGTGGAACAAGATTAAAAGGTGAAGTAACAATAAGTGGTGCAAAAAATGCAGCTGTAGCAATCCTCCCTGCAACATTACTTGTAAATGGAATATGCCACATTAATAATTTACCTAATATTAGTGACGTTAAAATTATATGTAATATATTAAAAGAATTGGGTGCAAAAATAACATGGAAAAAAGAAAATGAAATTACTATTGATACAACAGAAATAAATTCGACAAAAGCACCTTTAGAAATGACCAGCAAATTTAGAGCTTCTTATTATTTAATTGGCTCAATGTTAGGTCGTTGTGGAAATATAGAAGTTGGACTTCCTGGAGGTTGTAATCTAGGGGCACGCCCAATTGATCAACATATAAAAGGTTTTGAAGCTTTAGGCGCAAAAGTAACCGTTGGTCAAGGTAAAATTCATGCTAAAGCCAAAAAATTAGTTGGCACATCAATATATATGGACGTCGTATCTGTTGGTGCAACTATTAACATTATGCTTGCCAGTGTTTTAGCAGAAGGAACAACAACTATTGATAACGCTGCAAAAGAGCCCCACATTGTTGACGTTGCTAATTTTTTAAATACAATGGGCGCAGATATTAGAGGCGCTGGAACAGACGTAATTAAAATTAATGGTGTAAAACAACTAAAATCAGAAGGTACATATTCAGTTGTTCCTGACCAAATAGAAGCAGGAACTTTTATGCTTGCTGCAATCGCTTCAAAAGGTGATATTTTAGTAAAAAATTGTATTCCTGAACATTTAGATTGTATTACAGCCAAAATATTAGAAATAGGTGGAAATGTAGAAGATTATGGTGATTCCATTAGAGTTAGTGCAAATAAAAGACCTTCAAAAGCTTCTGTGAAAACATTGCCTTACCCTGGATTTCCTACGGATATGCAACCACAAATGGGTGTTGTTTTATCTATTGCAAATGGTACAAGTATTATTAATGAAAGTATTTGGGAATCTAGATTTCAATATACCGCTGAGCTTAATAAAATGGGAGCCCAGATAACAGCTCAAGGTAAAACTGCCGTATTTGAAGGAGTAGATAAATTATATGGTGCTCCTGTATATGCATCTGATTTACGTGCTGGAGCAGCCCTAATTATTGCGGGAATTATCGCAGATGGAGTTACAGAATTATATAATATTGAACATATTGATAGAGGATATGAAAATATAGAAGAAAAATTTAGAAATTTAGGAGCAAATATTCAAAGAATTTCTGAATAAAAGCAAAGGATGAGAACATGTTTAAATTTTGTAGTTTATATAGTGGAAGTTCAGGAAATTGTTTATTAATTGAATCCCCTAACACCAAAATATTAATTGACGCTGGTGGAAGTGCTAAAAAAACTCAAGAAGCACTTTCACAAGTTAATGTGGATATTAACGATATTGATGCTATTTTAGTAACACACGAACATTCTGATCACACAAAAGGTTTAGGGATTATTTCTCAAAAATATGATATTCCTGTTTTCGCTAATAAAAAAACATGGAATGCTATGCCAGAACAAGAAAATAAAATAAAAGATAATAATAAAAATTATTTTAATATACAAGAAAAATTTGAAATTGGTGACTTTAAAATTAATGCATTTGAAATTCCTCATGATGCCGCCAATCCTTGTGGATTTAATATTTTTTATGATAATCAAAAAATCAGCATAGCAACAGATATTGGTCATATGTCTTCTAGCGTTATTCATAATTTAGAAGAAAGTTCTTTTATTTTATTAGAATCAAATTATGATCCAAATATTTTAAAATGTTCAAAATATCCATATCAGTTAAAGCAAAGAATAGCTGGACCACTTGGACACCTTCCTAATGAAGAAGCAGGAAAAACGATTTCATATTTAATGCAAAGTGGATTACAAAATGTTATGTTAGGACATCTTAGTAAAGAAAATAATTTTCCAGAACTAGCCTACAAAACAGTTATAGATGAATTAATTCAATCTCATTTTGATGAAACAAAAATAAATATTCAAGTTGCCAATAGAATGACACCTAGTGCTATAATAGAATTGAAAGGAATATAAAATGTTACATATTAATATCATTTGCATAGGAAAAATTAAAGAACATTTTTTTAAAGACGCTATATCTGAATATGAAAAGCGTCTTTCTAAATATTGTACTTTAAATATTTTAGAATTATCAGACGAGCCTGTTCCTAATACTTTAAATTCAAATATAATACAAAATATAAAATCTATTGAAAGTAAAAATATTTTATCACATATAAAAAAAGACAGTTATGTTTTCTGCCTTGATTTAACTGGAAAACAATATTCATCCGAAGAATTTTCTGCCAAAATTGAAAATATTTCTTTAACACATAGTAATATTACTTTTATTATTGGCGGTACTCTTGGAGTATCTAAAGAATTATTAGAAAAAGCCAATGAATTAATATGCTTTTCTAAAATGACTTTTCCACATCAACTAATAAGAGTTTTCTTATTAGAACAATTATTTAGAGCCTTTAAAATTTCAAATCATGAAATTTATCATCACTAAAAATATATAAATGTAGAGGAAAATATTTATAATATACAAATATACTGGGGATAAAAAGATATAAAGAAGAGTGATTTATTTTTTATGCATATTAAATTAGGGGGAATAAATTAAATAAATGAATTAACAAAAATCTTTCCTTTCTTTTTTTATTTTAGCTTTCGGGGGCTAATTATTTAAAATTTATTTTCCTCTACAAGATTAAAAACAAAATTTATTCTTTTATACGTTTCAAAATTTTCTTAATTAAAATTTTTTCTACTATTTTCTTTATAAAAATAAACATGGAAATAATTATAAGAATAAAACATATAAATTGAAAGTTCATGATAAAATCCTTTAAGAATAAAATAAAGTTGTCGTTTTTCAACGACAACTTTATTTTAATCCATTTTTTTCCATCTGTCAACAAAAACTTTACGACAAAATCTGCCAAATTATGACAGATGAAACCATTCCGGCTATATCAGCTAATAAAGCTGCTAACAAAATAAATCTCGTTTTTTTTATTCCAACACAACTCGTATAAATAGCAATTGTATAAAGAGTTGTCTCTGTTGATCCCATAATAGTTGATGTAATAAGTCCAATAAAACTATCCACACCATAATGTTTCATAATATCTACAGCAATTCCCATTGAAGCGCTACCTGAAATAGGTCTTAATAATGCTAAAGGCATAATTTGTACAGGGATTTTTACTATATTAATTACAGGTTCTAATAATTTTATTATTAAATCAATTATCCCAGAACTTCTAAGAGCACCAACTGCTACAAATATTCCAATTAATGTTGGAAGTAGCTTAAGAACAATATCTATTCCTTCTTTTGCACCTTCTAAAAAAGTATCGTACGTTTTATTTTTTTCAATTATTCCATAAATAATAATTATTAATATTAATATTGGTATTGTTGCAGATGATATATAATTAATCATATTTTCTCCTTCTACTGTTTAACTCTACGAATTATTATTTTAATTGCAATAATACCTACTATTGCAGCTATAACAGTGGCAATCCATACTGGAAAAATAATAGTAGTAGGATTTTGAGAATCTAAACTTGATCGAATTGCAATAACATTTGTAGGAATAAGTTGTAATGAAGCAGTATTCATAACAATAAAAATAGCCATTGAATCTGTTAATACATCTTTTTTTAAATTTTCTTTTTGCATAGTTTTCATTGCCTTTAAACCTAGTGGAGTTGCTGCATTACCTAATCCAAGAATATTTGCAACAATATTCATAGAAATTTCTGCTTTTGCTTGTTCATTATTTCTTAAATCTGGAAATAAATACTTAATAATTGGATTCAACATTTTTGTTAATTTATTAATTAATGTAGTTTTTTTCACAATTTCCATTATTCCATTCCATAAGCATATTGTTCCTAATAATGTTATAGATAATTGTACAGCATCAGAAACGGATTGAAATATTGATTCGTTTAATTTATCAACATTTCCTGAAAAAAGTGCATACAAAAAAGAAATAACAATAAATACCGGCCAAAGAATATTTAGCATAAAGTGCCTCCTAAATATTATAATCATATGTTGTAATTTCAAATTTATTACATGTGATTTTAACACCTTCAAATTGTAAAATTTATCAAGTTTTTATTGCGTTTTCGGTCAATTTGTGCTATTATATTGATAGACTTTTTTGTCGAATTTTGTTGTATTAGGGGAGGTTAATATGAAATCAACAGGGATAGTAAGAAGAGTCGATGAATTAGGCCGAGTAGTTATACCTATTGAACTAAGGAATAAATTCGGGATTGCTGAAAAAGATCCTATTGAAATATATGTTGAAGGTTCAAATATTATTTTAAGAAAATATGAGCCAAATTGTGTTTTTTGTGGAAATACAAAAAATTTATTAGAATACAAAGATAAATTAATTTGTGAGAAATGTGCTAAACAAATTGCAGATATTAATAATTAAAAACAATTAAATTATATTTCTATATATATTTATTTGTTCAAATCACAAAAAGAAGCTAAAAAATAGCTTCTTTTTATTTTGTGGATAATTTATTCACATGGATAATTTAAAAATTTTTGATATATTTCATTTCTTGAAACTCCTTTTTCTTTTGCAATTTTCTTTATAATTTCTTTTTTATCCATTCCTTTTTCTTGATATTCTTTATAAAGCTCCTCTTCTGTTTTCTCTACATTTTTTTCATCATTATTTTTTATTCCATTTAAGTCTAATAGCAAAATAAATTCCCCTTTTGGATCTTCAAGTTTTTCTAATAATTCAGAAATAGTACCTCTTAAAATTTCTTCATGAATTTTTGTTAATTCCCTAGCAATAACACACTCAATATCTCCAATATTAATTAATATATCTTCTAACGTTTTTTTAATTTTATGAGGTGCCTCATATAATATAACTGTTTTTTCTTCTTTTAAAATAGCTTCAAAAGCATTTTTTCTTAATTTATGATTTAATGGTAAAAAACCATAAAATGAGAATTTTTTTGTATTCAATCCAGAAACAATTAGAGCATTTATCATTGCACAAGCTCCAGGAATAGGTATAATTTCTATTTCATTTTTTATTGCTTGTTTCACAATTTCCTCTCCTGGATCTGATATTCCTGGTGTTCCTGCATCAGTTACAACAGCAACATTATCACCACTTAATAATTTTTCTATTAAAATATCTGACTTTACCTCTTCATTATGTCTATGATAGCTAATTAATGGTTTGGATATTTGATAATAATTCAATAATTTTAATGTATGTCTTGTATCTTCTGCAGCAATAATATCTACATTTTTTAATGTTTCAATTGCACGAAATGTAATATCCTCTAAATTTCCAATCGGTGTAGCTATTAAATATAATTTTCCCTTCATTTATTTTCCCTTCCATAAATTTTTAATATTTCTTGTGTATAATTTCCATTTTTATCATAAATAAATAATGGTTTTTTTATTTTTAAAAATTCTTTTCCGTTTTTTATTCCTTTTATTAATATTAAATTAGGTTCTTTGTCAACTTGTGGATAAACAAATTGAATTTCTTTTGGCTCTATTTTATTTTCTTTCATGCATTTCAAAATTTCTACCATACGTTCTGGTCGATGTACCATATATAAAGATCCTTTATCTTTTAATAAATATTTTGCTACTTCTAAAAAATCATTCAGATTAGCTGTTATTTCATGCCTCGAAATTAACTTTTTTTCATTATCATTTATTTTTCCTGTATTTATTTTTTTATATGGTGGATTAGTAATTACACAATCAAAACTATTTTTTTTCAAAATATCAGCATATACATTCGAAGAATTTAAAATATCTTTAATATTCATGTTAAAGATTTCAAATCGCTCTTGTAAATTATTTAATATTCTACTACGATTCGCCATATCTGCTACATCTTGTTGAACTTCGATTCCATATATTTTTGCCAAATTTGTTTTAGCACATAATAAAATACTTAAAATTCCTGTCCCCGTACCTAAATCTACACATTTAGCATTATTTTTAATATTTTTAGCAAAATCAGAAAGTAAAACACTATCTATTCCAAAACAAAAACCAGATTTATCTTGAATAATTTTAAAATTATTAATTTCTAAATTATCTATTCTCTCATTTTCCTTTAATTTATTATTTTCTTCCATTTGTCTCCCTTATTATTCACGATTTTTACATTATTACATATTATATAATAATTCTATAATAAAATCAATTTTTTAATGCGTGGTGATATTTTTGGAAAATAATTTAATAAAAAAAGATACAAATAAAAAAATAAATTTTTTAAAGAAAAAAGAGAACACTATATGTTCCCTTTTTGAAGTTGAAAATTTTTTATGTAATTTTAAAAAATTAATTCATACTATAAAATTATATCATATATTAAAATAAATTTATTTTTCCTTACTAACAAATATTTCATTAAAATTTATTTTCTCGTCTTTAAAACTTTTATTTTCTTCCCCATTAATTAAAATTTTAATTCCATTAACTTCTGTTAATGTTGTCATTGTATTAACAATGGAATAAATCGTATTACTTTCATTTTTTTCTCCACCCTCATGATTTTCAATAAATTCTTTTGATAGATCAATATACAAAATATCATTTTTTAATTCTATTTTTCCAATTCTAGTTCCTTTTGGAATAGTACCTACCAATTTTTCATTTTTAGGACCATCTATTAATAATTGCATTAAAGTATAATAAGGATCATCTAATAATAATTTAACATCTACTAATCTTCCTTCTGGTATTAATTCATTTGACTCTTTATCAATAAAATATAATGTTACAATTGACTGTCTTAATTGTTCATCTGAAATTTCTTCTTCTGGAACATATTCATTTCCATATTCAACCTCTTCTGATGGCTGTATCCAAAAAATAATACCCATCACCAATAAAATAACAACAAAAACAATTAATAATATTTTAATAATTCTACTCATTTTATCCTCCTTTTTTATTTATTTTTTTATAATTCATTCGTATGAAAGACAAGTATTTTTTAGAACAAGTTATCCACAATTTTAATCGGGTTTTTTTGACATTTTTCCACATTGTTTACATTGACAAATTATACATTTCCGTATAAAATTAAGATTGATTTCATATCAATTTATGAAATTAATTCAACATAAAATTATATTTTCATATATAAAATAAATTAGCATATATATGAAACAATCAGAATAGGAGAATTAACTATGAATAATTTATTACATGTAGGATTGGATGTAGGTTCTACAACGGTCAAAATTGTAGTAATGGACCATAATTTAAATACATTATATTCCGATTATCAAAGACATTTTTCAGACACTAAAAACACAGTATGTAATGTATTAGAAAATTTATCTAATATGTATCCAAACTCTGAATTTACAATAGCATTAACTGGTTCTGGAGCAATGTCTGCTGCTAATTTTCTAGACTTACCTTTTATTCAAGAAGTAGTATCTTGTAAAAGAGCCGTAGAAAAATATATTCCACAAACTGACGTAGTAATTGAACTTGGTGGAGAAGATGCAAAAATTATTTATTTTGATAAATCAATTGAACAACGTATGAACGGTACTTGTGCTGGAGGAACAGGAGCTTTTATTGATCAAATGGCCTCTCTTTTACATACGGATCCTACTGGTTTAAATGAATTAGCTAAAAATCATAAAATGATTTATCCAATTGCTTCACGTTGCGGTGTTTTTGCTAAAACAGATATACAACCATTATTGAATGAAGGTGCTGCTAAAGAAGATATCGCAGCTTCAATATTTCAAGCAGTTGTTAACCAAACAATTAGTGGATTAGCTTGTGGTAGACCAATTAGAGGGAAAGTTGCTTTTTTAGGTGGACCTCTAAATTATTTATCTGAATTGAGAAATCGCTTTATTGAAACCTTACATTTAAAAGATGATGAAATTATTATTCCTGAAGAAGCTCACTTACTAGTAGCAAAAGGTGCAGCTTTAGACTCTTTAGATTCTCATTCTATTACTGTGGAAAAATTAAGAAGTAAAATTGAAGTATTAAAATCCTCTCATGATAATACTTCACTTCCTTTAGCTCCTTTATTTTCTATTGATGCAGAATATGAAGAATTTAAAAAAAGACATGAAAAAGACAAAGTAGAAAAGGGTGATTTAGATTCATATAAAGGTGATGCCTTTGTTGGAATTGATGCTGGTTCAACAACAACCAAACTTGTATTAATCGATAAAGAAGGAAAACTTCTATATTCTTCATATGGAAGTAACGAAGGAAATCCTTTGCAAAGTGTTATAAAAATGTTGAAAACACTATATAGTAAATTACCAGAAGGTATAACCATTCGTTATAGCGGTGTAACTGGATATGGAGAAAAATTAATTCAAACAGCCCTAAATGTGGATTTAAATGAAATTGAAACAATTGCACACTACACTGCCGCTAAAAAATTTATGCCTAATGTTACCAGTATTGTAGATATTGGTGGACAAGATATGAAATACATAAAACTAAAAAAAGGTGCTATTGATAACATTATGTTAAACGAAGCTTGTTCTTCTGGATGTGGTTCATTTATCGAAACTTTTGCTAAAAGTTTAAACTTATCTATTGAAGAATTTGTAAAAGAAGCATTAGAAGCAAGACGCCCTGTCGATTTAGGCTCTAGATGTACTGTATTTATGAATTCAAAAATAAAACAAGCTCAAAAAGAAGGATATTCTGTTGGTGATATTTCTAGCGGACTTTCTTATTCTGTTATTAAAAATGCAATTCAAAAAGTTATGAAAGTTCGTGATGTAAAAACTTTAGGTGCACACATAGTTGTTCAAGGTGGTACTTTTTATAATGATGCTGTTCTTCGTGCCTTTGAATTAATCGTAGGAAGAGAAGTTGTAAGACCTGATATCGCCGGACTTATGGGAGCATATGGTGTTGCACTTTTAGCTCAAGAACAATTTGAAGCAAACTTAGATATGGAATATGTTTCAACTCTAACTAAAAACGAAGATTTAGATAATTTAAAAATAGATATTTCTCACGTACGTTGTAATGGATGCGAAAATCACTGTCTTCTTACAATTAATAAATTTAGCAATGGTAGTAAATATATTTCTGGAAACCGCTGTGAAAAAGGTGCTGGTATAGTTGGAGAAAATACTAATCTTCCAAATTTAGTAAAATACAAATATGATAGAATTTTTGGATATACGCCTTTAGATGAAAAAGATGCTCCAAGAGGAATTATAGGAATCCCTAGAGTATTAAATATGTATGAAGACTATCCATTTTGGTTCACTTTCTTAACCAATTTAGGTTTTAGAGTTATTTTATCCGAAAAAAGTAATAGAAAAACATATGAAAAAGGTATGGAATCAATGCCTTCAGAATCAGTATGTTTTCCAGCTAAGCTTTCACATGGTCATATTGTAAGTTTAATTAATCAAGGAATTCAAACAATATTTTATCCTTGTATGCCATATTCAAGAAAAGAATATGAAAAAGCTGATAATCATTATAATTGCCCAATTGTTATTTCATATTCAGAAGTATTAAAAAATAATGTGGAAGAATTAAAAGAAAAAAATATTAAATTTATAAATCCTTTTTTACCATTTGATACAAAAAATTTAGTAAAAACAATATTAGAATTACCAGAATTTGCAGAATATCATTTTACTAAAAAAGAACTAACAGAAGCTGCTAAAAAAGCTGAAATTGAATATCAAAAATGTAAAGAAGATATCCATCAAAAAGGTCAAGAAACCTTAAAATACATGGAAGAAAATAATTTACATGGTATTGTTTTAGCAGGAAGACCATATCATGTAGATCCTGAAATAAATCATGGTATTGATACATTAATTACAAGTTTAGGATTATGTGTACTTACAGAAGATAGTATAGCAAACTTAACAGAAGTAAAAAGACCTATTCGTGTTGTAGATCAATGGGTATTTCATGCTAGACTATATGCTGCTGCCGATTTTGTTGGAAAACATGATAATTTGGAACTTGTACAATTAAACTCTTTTGGCTGTGGTGTAGATGCAGTTACAACAGACCAAGTAGAAGAAATTTTAACTAGCTTCGGAAAAATGTATACATTAATTAAGATAGATGAAATTAACAACCTAGGCGCTGTTAGAATTCGTATTCGTTCTCTTCTAGCAAGTATGAAAAAACGTATGACAAATACTGAATTAACAAAAGGAAATGGTGAATACGAAATACATAAAAAAATATTTACTAAAGAAATGAAAGATGAATACACAATTTTAGTTCCTCAAATGGCACCAATACACTTTGAATTATTAGAATCTGCTGTACGTGCCTGTGGATATAAGGTTGAACTTTTAAGAGAATGTACAAATCACACAGTTGAAACTGGATTAAAATATGTTAATAATGATGCATGTTATCCATCAATTCTAACAACTGGACAAATGATTGAAGCACTAGAATCTGGCAAATATGATCTAAATAAAACTGCTTTAATTATGTCACAAACTGGTGGTGGATGTAGAGCAACAAATTATATTGGATTCATACGTAAAGCATTAAAAGATGCTGGATTTGAAAATGTACCAGTTATTTCATTTAATGTTGTTGGAATGGAAAAAATGCCAGGATTTAAAATTACTTTACCATTAGTTGAAAGATTATTAAAAATGGTAGTATATGCAGATTTATTACAAAAAATGCTAACCAAAAATAGAGCTTATGAAATAAATAAAGGCGAAACGCAAAAATTATTTGATGAGTGGATGGAAAAATGTAAAAAACTATTAGAAAAATCAACTATGAAACAATTTAAACAAAGTATTTATGATATTGTAAACGACTTTGAAAAAATTGAATTAGATACATCTATAGAAAAACCAAAAGTAGGAATTGTTGGTGAAGTACTAATTAAATATCATCCATTTGGAAACAATTTTGTTGCAAATAAATTAGAAGAAGAAGGCGCAGAAGTAGTTTTACCTGACTTCATGGGATTTATAAAATTTATTGCAACACATAAAATTACTTTTAACCAATTAATAAAAACTGATAAAATGAAAGCAAAATTATTTAAAACCGCAATTAAATTAATTGATATATTAGAAAAAGATGAAAGAATAGCACTAGCAAATTCTAAAAAAGGATATTTACAACCTTGTGATATCTTTGAATTAGAAGAAAAAGTAAAAGATGTATTATCAATAGGTAATCAAACTGGAGAAGGTTGGTTTTTAACAGCTGAAATGATTGAATACATTGAACACGGAATTCCAAATATTATTTGTGTACAACCTTTTGCTTGTTTACCAAATCATGTTGTCGGTAAAGGTGTTATAAAAACTATTAGAAATAAATATCCAGAAGCAAATATTTCACCTGTAGATTATGATCCTGGAGCCAGTGAATCAAATCAAACCAATAGGATCAAATTATTAATGACAGTAGCTAAAGATAATTTAAAGAAAAAAGAATTAGAAAAGACTGCAACACAAAAAGAAAACAAAAAAATAAATAAAAAAGAAAAAATAAATGTTTAAAAAAAGCACCTTCATGGTGCTTTTTTTAATTTGTTTCTTCAATTCCAATCCAAGTAATATATCCTTCTGAATCATGTGCGAATGTAATTTCATACTTTTCTACAACAGATATATCCTTTTTTATTTCCATTATTTCATTAGATGAAACATTATTAATATTGGTATAGTAACTAGGAACATATGTAGGATCCTTTACTAATTTTATACTTCTTTCAGGCGTTGTAAGATTATGAACCCTTACTAAATCACATAAAGCTTTAACAGATGAACCATTTTGAATTCCCTCATATTCTTCAAATGATGCATTATATACATGAACTAATTCATTATTCAAATTATGATTTTCTACAGTAGATTCTGCATTTTTAAATACATAAAAGCCCATAACTGGCAAAGCTACTAAAAATATAGTAATAATTAATGAAATAATAAATCCTATAATACTTAAAACCAAACCAGCAGTTACCATTGCATTTTTTTCATTATTTTTATTCCTTTTTCTAAAAGCTACTATACTAATAACTAAAGCAATAATTCCTATAATAAAGCCAACTAGAGGAAATATTGCCAATACTAATGCTATAATTCCTAATACTAAACTAGCTACATAAAATCCATTTGTTTTTTTGTCCTGTTCCATTAGAACTCCCCCTTATAATATAATTTGTTCATATTTTAACATATATTAACATCTTTGTCTATTAATTAAATTTATTCAAAATAAAAAGCAATAATACATAATATTATCGCCTTTGGCGGAAGCTGAGGGATTTGAACCCTCGCGGCCCTTACGAACCCTAACAGTTTAGCAAACTGTCCCCTTCAACCACTTGGGTAAGCCTCCATTTATATATTAATATAAAAATGGCGGAGAGGGTGGGATTCGAACCCACGGTAGGCTACAAACCTACGCCAATTTTCAAGACTGGTGCCATAAACCAACTCGACCACCTCTCCATATGTGATCTTTAATGACCAGAACAGTATATATATTAGCATATTTACGGTATAATTGTCAATAGTAAATACTAGAATTTTTCAGGTATATTTAATATTTTATTTTTAATATGCATATTTAATTATTTTTATATATTAATATTAAGTCATATAATTTTATTATTTAATTTAAATTATTTTTTATTTACTAATTTATTTATTAATTCATTTTTCGTATTTATTTTTTAATTATTAATTTATTTTTTAATTATTAATTTATTTTTTATTTATTTTTCATATTTATTTTTAATTTAATAATGTAATAAATTTTTATTATTAATAAATTAATTTATTATATCTAAAGATATTGTCAAAATGATAATTATTTTTTTTATATTAGAACAGTTAATTTGATTGTTTTCATTTTAAATTTTTTTTATTTTAACTTTTTATTCAAATTTTGATCTCAAAAAATTTTCAAAAAAGCTTCGGATAAAAGTCATATTTAAAATTTTATTAAATATTATTTTTATATTTTAATAGTATACATAAGATAAAAATATATAGCATATAAATTATAATTTTCATTATACACACTTTTAAAATTTGCTTTTTTATTCAAAATGACAACTTAAAAATAAATCTTATTTTTTAATAATATTATTTTTTATTTATTTTTATCTTAATTATAATTATTTATTTTATTATTTTTATTATTATTTTTATTATTATTTTTTTATTATTTTTTTATTATTTTTTTATTATTTTTTTATTTAATTAATTTTTTATTTTTTTAATTAATTTATTTTTTAAAATTAATTAATTTTTTATTTATTCTATTTTTTATTATATTTTATTTTTATTTATTTAATCATTAATTTTTATTTTTTATTTTTAACAATTATTTAAATTTGCTAAATTAGCAAATTATTTTTATGTTATTTTTTTATAATTATTTTATTTTTATAAATTTTTTCATTTTTTCTAATTAATTTTTTTAAAAAATAAAATATTTTAATTTTGGAAAACTATCGGATTATAAACTTTTTAAAAAATATTTATTAAATTATATTCTATTATCTATTAGTAAACATAAAATTATTTTTTATAAATTATTAATTTCTTTAATAATACAAATTTAAATTTTATTTTTATCTTTATTTCTTTTTGACAAACAAAAAATATTAAATTAATTTTTAATAAAATAATACTTTTGGATAAAAATTTATTATTTATTATTATTTTTTTATTTATTATTTTTAATTATTAATTATTTTATTATTATTTTTTATTTTATTTAAATATTTTTAATAAATTAATTTTATTTTTTACTAAAAAAAGATATTAAAATAATTTTATATTTTAATATCTTTTTTAATATTTATTTTTTATTAATTGCTTTTTGTATCGCTTCTTTTTCTTCATCAGATAAAATATAAGTTGAATTACCTTCATTGACTGGCTTTGCATATATATTAGAATTATCTCTTCCATAAACTCCATTTAATACAACACCATTATTATATTTATCTAGTAAAGCTATTGAAAAACTTAAATCACTTCCTGTATTACTAAAAGCATTATATCTTACAATTCCTATTTTTTGAATGCAATTAGCTATATTATTTTCTAATTCTTTACAATATAATGCTGTTTTCTCATTCTTCTTTTCTACTTGTTGTACTGCTACAATATATGCTCTTAACATTTCATCTACATTATTTCCATTTCCTAGTCTTTCCATAAATTTTTTGTAACTACTTCTTAATTTCATTATATTTTTTAAAATTGCAATATACAATATAAATAAAATAAAAATAAATACTAATAATACAATTAAAAATATGTCACTTCTTAAAATGTTAGTTAAAATTTCCATATTTTCTATTTATTCAACACACTTTTGTGCACTGCCCTTTCTTTTAATTTGGATATTAATAGATTATATTTTTACTAATTAATAAACACTATTAAAACAAAAAGTAATAATAATATAATAAACATGGCATTTTTTTATTTTTAATAATATATTTTTTATTTGTTCTAATATTAATTTTTCTATCTACCACTATATAAAATTAATTAGTAAATATTATTTTATTAATTCTAAAATTCTTTCAAGTTCTTCATTTGATGAATATTGAATAATAATTCTTCCACTTCTTTTTTTAGCTTCTAGCTTAACCTTAGTTCCAAAAAATCCTTGGAAAGAATCTTCTATATCTTGAAAAATAGCATGATATTTTGGATCTATTTTTTGTGCCTTTTTATTATTTTTTACTGTCTGCTCTATATCTCTTACTGTTTCACCTTTTTCAATAATTTTTAGTGCAGCTTGATATTGCTTATCTGGTTCCTGAATACACATTAATGATCTACAATGTCCTTCTGTTATTTTTCCTTCTTCTGCTAATTTTAATACTCTCTCATCTAAATTTAATATTCTTACAGTATTTGCAATTCCACTTCTACTAATTCCTAACGTATCTGAAAGTTGTTGTTGTGTCATTCCATATTCATCCATTAATTGTCGAAAACCTCTAGCTTTATCTATAGGATTCAAATCTTCCCTTTGAATATTTTCAATTAAAGCAATTTCTTTATTTCTACGTTCATCATTATCACGAATTATACATGGCATTTCTGAAAGTCCAGCTTTTTTGGCTGCCCTCCATCTTCTTTCTCCAGCTACAATTTCATAATAATCGTCTTTTTTATTAACAATAATTGGTTGAATAACACCATATCTTTTAATAGATTCTGACAATTCTTCAAGAGATTCATTATCAAATTGTTTTCTTGGTTGATTTCTATTTGGTTCAATTTCAATTAATTTAATACTTTTTACTAATTCTTCTCCTTCTTTTAATTCCACTTCAGAATTTTTATCTTCTAAAATATTTGTATCTGTAAATAATGCATTTAATCCTTTTCCTAATCCTGTCATTTTTGCCATTTTTTATACCTCCCTATATTATAAAGCATGTTTTCCTTTAGAATCTGAGCTTTCATTATTTTTTAAAAATTCTTTTACAAACTTTTCATAACTTTTTGCACCTTTTGACCTTGGATCATAAATTGATATTGGCATTCCATAACTTGGTGCTTCACTTAATTTAACATTTCTAGGAATAACATTTTTATATACCTTATCATTAAAATAACTTTTTACTTCTTTTACAACTTGATTTGATAAATTTGTTCTTACATCATACATTGTAAGAAGTGCCCCTTCGATTTCAATTGTTTTATTAAGATGTTTTTTTACTAAATTAATTGTATTAATTAACTGACCTAATCCTTCTAGAGCATAATATTCGCATTGTACAGGTATCAAAACACTATTTGATGCAGTAAAAGCATTTAAAGTAATTAATCCTAATGAAGGTGGACAATCAATAATAATATAATCATAATTATTTTTTATTTCATCTAACTTTTCTTTTAATCTATATTCTCTTGACATAACTGAAACTAGCTCTACTTCTGCTCCTGCAAGATTAATGTTAGAAGGACAAATATCTAAATTTTTTATTTTTGTCTTTTGGACAACTTCTTGCATTTCAGTATCGTTAATAAGGACATCATAAACAGAAAGTTCTATTTCTTTTTCAAAACCTACTCCACTTGAAGCATTTCCCTGTGGATCAGCATCTATCATTAAAACTTTTTTTCCTTTTTTTGCCAATATAGTGCTCAAATTAATGGTAGTTGTAGTTTTTCCTACTCCTCCCTTTTGATTAGCAACTGATATAATTTTTCCCATATTTTTGCCTCCGTTAAAAAATTGACATATCTATCATATAAGATTAAGACAAATATGTCAATGAATTTATTAAAAATTTTGATATTTTTTTCTTATTATAAAATCGGCTGTTTCGTTGGTATTCCTGCTTTACGAGGATACTTTAATGGTGTTTCTTTTACTTTTTTAATTATAATATTATTTCTTACAATATCACTATCTGGCAATATAAATTTTTCTATTTTTTCCAATTTACCACCCAACAAATTAATAGCATTTTCTGCCTCTTTTAGTTCTTCCTCTATATTTGAACCCTTCATGCAAATACATGTCCCTCCTATCTTTGCAAAAGGCATCATATACTCTAATAAAGTATTTAACCTTGCTACTGCTCTAGAAGTAACCATATCGTATTGCTCCCTATATTCTTTCAAATTTGCTGCTTCTTCTGCCCTAGCATGAACACATTTAACATCATAAAGATTCAAATCTTTACAAACCTCATCTAAAAAAATTATTCTCTTATTAAGTGAATCCATCAAAGTAAATTTACTTTTATCACTTATAATCCTTAATGGAATACCTGGAAATCCTGCTCCTGTTCCTATATCTAAAATACTGTCCCCTTGTTTAATGTGAAAAGAAATAATAATAGAATCTATAAAATGCTTCAAAATAATTTCTTTTGGATCAACAATCGCTGTTAAATTTATTTTTTCATTCCATTCCAATAATAACTCCATATAACGATAAAACTTTTCTTTTTGATCATCACTTAAATTGATTTCTACTTTCTCAGCCTGATTTGATAATATATTAAAAAATTCTTTTTTTTCCATATAATACTCCTATTTATTTTGTTCTAAATAAATTAACAACACTGAAATATCTGCTGGTGAAACCCCTGAAATTCTTGAAGCTTGTCCAACTGATTGAGGTTTTATTTTATCCAATTTTTGTCTTGCTTCTATTCTTAAGCCTTTAATATCTTGATAATTTATATTTTCAGGTAAAATTTTTGTTTCTAATTTTTTAAATTTTTCTACTTGCTCCTCTTGTAATTTAATATATCCTGCATATTTTACTTGTATTTCAACTTCCTCCTGCACTTCATCAGATAATTCTGGTCTATTTTCATCAATTTCTAATAGATTTTGATAAGAAATTTCCGTTCTTTTCAATAATTCTGATAATTTAACTCCATTAGAAATTTGTGAAGAATTATATTTTTCTAAAAATTGGTTATTTTTCTCATTTGGCTTCACTACTGTTCGATTTAATCTATCAATTTCTTCTTGAATTTCTTCCTTTTTCTTAAGAAATCTTTGGTATCTTTCCTCTGAAATCAAGCCAACTTCATGCCCTATTTCTGTTAATCTTAAATCTGCATTATCCTGTCTCAAAAGTAAACGATATTCTGCCCTAGAAGTCATCATTCTGTAAGGTTCATTAGTTCCTTTAGTAACTATATCATCAATAAGAACACCTATATATGCTTGTGAACGATCTAAAATAATAGGATCTTTTCCCTGTAATTTTCTACCCACATTAATTCCTGCCATAATTCCTTGAACAGCTGCCTCTTCATATCCAGACGTTCCATTAATTTGTCCCGCAAAAAACATTCCATTAATATTCTTATGCTCCAATGATAATTTAAGTTCTGAAGGATCAATACAATCATATTCTATAGCATATGCTGGTCTTGTAAATACAACATTTTCTAATCCTGGAATTGTACGATACATAGCAATTTGAACATCTTCAGGCAAAGACGAACTCATTCCCTGCACATACATTTCATCAGTAGTAGTTCCAATAGGTTCTATAAAAATTTGATGTCTTTCTTTATCAGCAAAACGAACAACTTTATCTTCTATAGATGGACAATATCTTGGTCCTGTTCCCGAAATTTTACCACTATATAAAGGAGATCTATGTAGGTTTGCTCTAATAATCTTATGTGTTTCTTCATTAGTATAAGTAAGGTAACAAGGCAATTGCTCTATATTTTCATCTATTTTATCATCAAAAGAAAAAGCTGAAGGTTTAGCATCACAATCCTGTCTTTCCATCTTTGAAAAATCAAGACTATTCTTTAAAACTCTCGCAGGAGTACCTGTTTTGAAACGCACCAAATTAATTCCTAATTTTTTCAAAACATCAGATAATTCAATAGATGGAAATACTCCATCCGGTCCACTATCAAAAGAAACTTCTCCAATATGTATCCTTCCTTTTAAATAAGTTCCAGTCGCCAAAATAACGCTCTTCACCTCATAAATAGCACCTATATTAGTCTCTACAGCCTTTACTTTTCCATCTTTAACTTCAATATTAACTATCTCAGCCTGTTTTAAATATAAATTTTCTTGTCTTTCTAATGTATGTTTCATCTCAGCTTGATACTTTTTTCTATCAGCTTGTGCCCTTAAAGAATAAACTGCTGGTCCCTTTGATGTATTAAGCATACGAAGTTGCGTAAAAGTCTTATCTATATTTTTTCCCATCTCTCCTCCAAGACAATCTAGTTCCTTCACTAGATGTCCCTTCGAACTACCTCCTATGTGAGGATTACAAGGCATATTTGCAACTGCCTCCAAACTTATAGAAAATAATAATGTTTTAAACCCCATTCGTGCAGTAGCAAGTGCTGCTTCACAACCAGCATGTCCAGCACCGATAACAGCAACATCATATTCTCCCGCAAAATAATTCATATATTTCCACTTCCAATCTAATTTTTCGACCAGTTATCCACAAATAATTAATCGATTGTTGATAACTTTTTTATACTTTTTTTCGTTTTTTATGAAACAAGAAAAACTGTTTTTCAAACTTCATTTTTGTTTATTTGACATATAATATTTATATTTCAAAGTTTATATTTCTTATTTTGTCTTTATGACACTATTTTCCTAAGCAAAATTTTGAAAATATTTCTTTAATGATATCCTCGGAAACGTTGTCACCAGTGATATAGCCCAATTCTTCTAATGTTTGTTTAATTGCAACTGCACTAATATCTATTGGCAAACAATCATCTACAGACTTTATTGCTCCATCTATACTATTTATAGCCTTATGAATTTGATTCTTATGGCGAACATTAGTAATAATAAGCTCATTCCCATTTTCTATTTCATTCATTTTAAATAATTTTACAATTAGATCTTTTAATTCTTCTATTCCATTTTTTGACCTCATAGATGCCTCTATAACGTTTTTATTTTTCTCATGAATGTAATTTATTGTCTCGATATTTTTTTCGCTTAAATCCGATTTATTTAGCAAAACGATAGAAGTTTTATTTTTTATCAAATTTAATATTTTTTTATCCTCATCATCAATTGGTTTTGATATATCAAAAAGTGCAATTATCAAATCTGCTTCTTCTATTAACTTAATTGCCTTTTTTACACCTATTTCTTCTATTTCATCTTCTGTATTACGAATCCCTGCAGTATCAATAATTTTTAAAGGTATATTTTTAATTTTAATAAATTCCTCTATTGTATCCCTTGTTGTTCCTGCCTTTTCACTAACAATTGCCCTATCTTCATCTAATAAATTATTTAATAAAGACGATTTTCCTGTATTTGGTTTTCCTATAATAACCGTTTTTATTCCTTCCTTTAAAATCTTTCCTGTTTGAAAACTATTCTCCAATTGAATTAATTTATTTTTTACATCACTAAGTATGTTATGTGCCCTTTCATTTGTTGTTTCTTCAATATCATATTCTGGATAATCAATAGAAGCCTCTATATCAGCCATTAAATCTAAAAGAATACTTCTAATTTCCTGTATTTTTTTAGAAAGACTACCCTCTAATTGCTCAACTGCCGACTTTGCTTCTTTTTCTGTCTTAGAATTAATAATATCAATAACAGATTCTGCTTGTGATAAATCAATTCTACCATTCAAAAAGGCTCTTTTAGTGAATTCTCCAGGTTCTGCTAATTCTGCTCCATTTAGTAGGCATTGCTCTAATATTTTTTCTTCTACAACCATTCCCCCATGTGATTGAATTTCACACATATTTTCTGTTGTATAGCTTTTAGGAGATCTAAAAAATGAAACTAAAACTTCATCAATTTTTTCATTTGTACTTGTATTAATAATATAACCATATTTTATAGTATAACCCGGTACTTCTTCTATTTTCACAGTAGAATCTTTTGGTATAAAAATCTTTTTTAGAACAGAAAAACAATCTTTTCCACTCATTCTAACAATCCCTATACCTCCCGTTCCCGTAGCAGTTGCGATTGCTGCAATTGTATTCATAATATCCTCCTCATAAAAAAAGTCAAAGATAGAAAATAATAGTAAAACAACTAAAATCTTCACTTTGACTTCCGATTTTTATTAATTATTCATTTTTATTTATTCTTTGCTATAACAACTTTTCTATAAGGCTCCTCACCTATACTATAAGTTCTAATAGCATTATTTTTTTGTAATTCGTTATGTATTATTTTTCTTTCATATGCCATCATAGGCTCTAATGTAACAGATTTTCCTGTTTTCATAACAGTTTTAGCAATTTTTTCTGCTAAATCTTCTAAAGATTTTTCTCTTTTTTGTCTATAATCTGCTATATTTAATGTAATTCTTATCTTAGATTCACAACCTTTACTTGCAATTGAATTTAAAATTGTTTGTAAAGAATTTAAAACATCTCCTCTATATCCGATAAGCTTAGAAGAATCTTCTCCATTAATATTTATATGAATAAACTCACGATCACTTGTAATATCATATGTTGTATTCTTAAAATTACTTAAAAAATCTTTTAAAAATTCTTCTATATTCTTTGTTGCAATTGATACTTCTTTTTGATCTAACTCTTTTAATTCCTTAGTTTTAACAATTTCTTTTTGTTCAACATTTGTAGTTTCTTTCACATTTTCTTTTAATGTTAATTCTACTTTTACAACCCTTGGTGTTAAAATACTAAAAAAGCTTCTCTTTTCTTCATTTTCTAATACCTTTATATCTACTTTATCCTTTGAAACTCCTAATTCCTTAAGACCATTGGCAATTGCTTCATTAGTTGTTTTTCCTTCGGCAACAACTGTTTTAGGCATTTTCTTTTTCCTCCCTATGCTCCATAATTTTATTAATAATAATTCTTTCTAATGTCATTAATATATTGCTAACAAGCCAATATAATGCTAAACCTAAAGGTGCTATAAATGCAATAAATACTGACATAATTGGCATCATATAAGACATATTTTTATTCATTGATTCTACAGCTTCTAACTCATTATTAACTTCTTCTGTCTTTTCTTCCCCGCTAGTTAAAAGATTTTTATCTTTCTTCTTCTTTCCTACTCCTGTTGATAATCTAATAGAAATTGTAGATGAAATAACATATAAAACAGGTATAATATATACAGTCCAATCACTTAAGTTATTTCCAGGAACTTTACTTAAATCAAGTCCTAAAAAGTCCATATTAAGATTAACTCTTTCGTCAGTACTTCCATAACGATTAATAATTTCTATTTCCATATATGAAGCTCTCTGTCCCTCATTGTTCTTCTGGATTTCATTTTTATAATAATCTATAACACTAACTTGTTCACTTTCATCTGTACTTTCTGCATTATAAGGTTCATTGATTTTTTTCATATATGTTAATGGCTGACTTACTAACCAAAAGACTGATAAAATAATAATAATTTGAAGAATTGAACTTAGACAGCCACTAAATGGACTCATTTTTTCTCTCTTATATAAATTCATAGCTTCTTGATTCATTTTTTCAGGATTATTTTTATATTTTTTCTGAATTTCATTCATTTCAGCTTGAATTTTAGTCGATTTCTTTAATGATATTTGTTGTTTAATAGTAATCGGTATCAAAATAATTCTTAATATAACTGAAAAAACAATAATAGCAATACCATAATTATTAAACAGTTGATACAGAACATTTAATAAATATCCAAAAATTTCCGATATAAAACTCATATTTCCTCCATTATTTTAAAGGATCATATCCACCTTTGGAAAATGGATTACACCTTAATATTCTTTGAATTCCTAAAATCATTCCTTTAAAAGATCCATATTTTTCAATAGCTTGTTTCATATATTCTGAACAAGATGGATAATATTTACAATGAATACCATTACTACTGAAAATTTTGGAAATATGTTTTTGATAAAAATTTAAAATAAAAATTAATATTTTTCTCATATTTTACTTTTCTCTATAATATCTGCTTTAGCAAGCAAATATTCCATATCTTTTTCAATTGTATGAAAATCTGCATCTTCTATATTTGCTTTTTTGTTCCATAAGAAAACAATATTATATCCTTTTTTTAATCGACTTTCTATGTTTTGATAATTTGCTCTAATTAATCTCTTAATATGATTTCTCTTTACGGCATTTGCACTTTTCGTTGAAATTGCTATTCCAATTACATTCTTTTCTTCCCTATTTTTCATTAAATAAATAATAATCTGTTTTCCTATATAAAATTTTCCTTTAGATAAAACATTTTTAAATTCATAATTTTTTTTTAATGTTATTATTTTTTTCATTTTTATCACTCATTTTTATCAAAATAATTCTTTTTACCTTGAATTATCCACATATACACATATATATTCACATATTAAATATATAAAATTTCAAAAAAGATCACTTTACGTGACCTTCTCTAATTTAAGCACTTAGTTTTTTTCTTCCTTTTGCACGTCTTGCTTTTAATACATTTCTACCTGATCTTGTACTCATTCTTTTCATAAAACCATGCTCTTTTTGTTCTTGTCTCTTTTTTGGTTGATATGTTCTTTTCATTTTTGCACCTCCTGCTATATATTAAACCGTCTCCGGATTTTTTACTTTTTAAATAATAAGCTTTTTAATTATATATTATTTTTCTAATTATGTCAATATAAAAAAAATGTTTTTTAAATATTCTCCTTTTTATATTGACTATTGTTTATTTTATTTGATATTATATAAAAATATTGTGGATAACTATGTGTATATGTTAATAAATCATAATATTTTGGAAGGATTGAATGCAATGCAAAGAAATGAATTAAATGAACTTTTAACAAAAGCAAAAGAACTTTTAAAGAATGAAGTTACTAAAATTTCCTATGAAACATGGATTAGAGACCTTGATATACAAAGTGCCGAAAATGGTCATATTATTTTAATCGCAAATAATGCATTTCAAAAAGAATCTATTGTTTCAAGATATAATGAATTATTTAGAAACACATTTAATTATATTACAAATAAAAACTGTGATATTACAGTTATTTTAAAAGATGATTTAGTTGAAGAAGAAAATACATCATCTTCTCAATATTCATCTAATTTACCATCTTACTCAAATTCAACATTAAATCCAAAATATACATTTGACTCGTTTGTTGTAGGAAATAGTAATCGTTTTGCTCATGCTGCTGCATTAGCAGTTGCAGAAGCTCCAGCAACAGCTTATAATCCATTATTTATATATGGTGGTGTTGGATTAGGAAAAACACACTTAATGCATGCAATCGCAAATGAAATTTTAATGAATAATAGAAATGCTAACATTTTATATGTTACTTCTGAAAAATTTACTAATCAATTAATTAACGCTATAAAAGATAATAAAAACGAAATGTTCAGAAATAAATATAGAAATATTGATGTTTTATTAATTGATGATATTCAATTCATTGCAGGAAAAGAAAGAATACAAGAAGAATTTTTCCACACATTTAATACATTACATGAAAGTGGAAAACAAATTATTATTTCAAGTGATAGACCTCCAAAAGATATTAATCTTTTAGAAGATAGATTAAAATCTAGATTTGAATGGGGATTAATTGCAGATATTTCAAATCCAGATTATGAAACACGTTTAGCAATACTAAGGAAAAAAGCACAACTAGATAATATTATGATAGATGACGACATATTATGTAACATTGCAACAAAAATTGATTCAAATATCAGAGAACTAGAAGGTGTTCTAAATAAACTAATTGCAAAAGCATCATTAACTAATACACATATTACTATGGAAATGGCAGAAAGAGCAATTAATGATGTTGTAACAAGTCAAGATAAAGTATTATCGATAGAATTAATACAAGAAACAATAGCAAAATATTTCAACAATATTACTGTAGAAGAATTAAAAGGTGTAAAAAGATCAAATGATGTAACTTTTCCTAGACAAATTGCAATGTATTTATGCAGAAATGTAGCACAACTTCCTTTAACTAAAATAGGGGAAGGCTTTGGAAAAAGAGACCATACAACAGTAATCCATGCATGTAATAAAATTGAAAAAGAAATACAAACGAATATGGAAACAAAAAGAATTGTGGAAAGTGTGAAAAACATTTTATTATCAAATAAATAATATAGAAATAAAACAAAATTTAAAATTTACTAAAATTTGTGTTTGAAAAATTTATGTTTGGAAAAAAAAATGTAATTTTACTTACGGAACCAATACATCAGATATTCACATGTTGTTGTGAATTTTCTGTATATAAACTGTTTATATTTAATATTTCACATTTAAAATTTAATAATGTAAATAACATTTTCATTTTTCCACCAATTTATACACAAAAAAATATATAGGGATAACAATATTCCACAGAGTTTTCCACACAATTCACACTACCTATTACTACTACTACTATTAATTATTATATTATTATTAAAGGAGTGAACACAAAATGAAAATTGTTTGTGAAAAGGATAATATCCTTAAAGCTATTAATTCCGTAACAAAAGCGGTAGCTACAAAAACAACAATGCCAATATTAGAAGGTATCTTAATTCAAACAAATGATAATGAAGTAAAATTAACAACTTATGATTTAGAAATAGGAATAGAATATATTATAAATTGTGATGTAAAAGAACAAGGAGCAACAGTTGTAAATGCAATTATGTTTAGTGAAATTATTAGAAGATTACCAGATTCAGAAATTAGTATTTCGCTAGATGAAAAAAAATTATTAGTAATTGAGTGTGAAGGATCTTTATATAAATTAGCTACAATGAATCCAGATGAATTTCCAGAATTACCAAAAATAAGTATAGAAAATTCAATTGAATTAGAACAAAATGCTTTAAAAGAAATGATAAGAAAAACAATTTTTGCAGTTAGTTCAGAAGAAAATAGACCAATTTTTACAGGATGTTTATTTGAAATAAAAAATAACAAATTAAATGTTGTTGCAGTAGATGGATTCAGATTAGCTTGGAAAAGTAAATTTTTACAATCTAAAAGTAATGATTTCTCAGCAGTTATTCCAGGAAGAACATTAAATGAAATTAATAAAATTATGTTAGATTCATATGATTCAATAAAAATAGGAATTGCAAAAAATCAAGCATTATTTGAAATGGAAAATTGTAAAATTGTTACTAGATTATTAGATGGAGAATTTTTAAATTATTCAAGTGTTATTCCAGAAAATTGGGAAACAAGAATAAGAGTAGATAAAAATATTATGCAAAATTGTTTTGAAAGAATTAGTTTAATTTCATCATCAAGTATTGAAAAAGAAAAGAAATATCCTGTAAAAGTAAGTATTGATATAGGAAAAGTAACAATTTCATGTACAAATCAAACAGGTGATGCAAAAGAAGAAATGTATGTATCTACAGAAGGAAAAAATTTAGAAGCAGGATTTAATCCAAAATACTTTTTAGATGCATTTAGAGCAATTGATGATCAAGAAGTATTTATAGATTTTGGTTCAAGTATTTCTCCATGTATTATTAGACCAGTAGAAGAAAGTGGAGACTATATTTATATGGTTCTTCCAATAAGAATGAAAGAATAATTACAAAAATGATCAAAAAATAAACAAGATATTCACAAAAATGTGGATAACTATTTGAAAAATATTAAATTTTGTGGATATTTTAATGACGAAAAAGGAAAATCCATAATGTATATAAGTAAAATAAAATTATATAATTTTAGAAATTATCAAGAACAAGAAATAGAATTTAATAAAAATATTAATATTATTTATGGAGATAATGCACAAGGAAAAACAAACATAATAGAAGCAATTTTTTTAAGTAGTTTTGGAAAATCATTTCGAACCAATAAAGAAAAAGAATTAATTCAATTTGGTAAAGAAAACTTAATTGTAGAAACAGAATATCAAAAAAAAGATAGAGATGGAAAAATAAAAATAGAAATTGCAAATAAAAAACAAATTAGTATAAACGGTATAAAAATAAAAAAATTAAGCGAAATATTAGGAAATATAAACATTGTTATTTTTACACCAGAAGATATTAATATTTTAAAAAACGGACCTGAAAATAGAAGACGTTTTCTAGATATGATGATTGGTCAATTACGCCCAAATTATGTGTATTATCTAAATTTATATTTAAAAACACTAGAACAAAGAAATAATTATTTAAAACAAATACAAGAAGAAAATAAGCCACAAGAAATGTTAGAAATATGGGACGAAAAATTAGCAGAATATGGTGAAATAATATACAAATATCGTGTGGATTATGTGGATAAAATAATAAAAAAAATAAAAGTTATCCACAAAAATATAACAAATGAGAAAGAAAAGATTGACATAAAATACGATTCAAATTGTGAACAAAAAGACAAATATTTGCAACTATTGAAAGAAAGAAGAAAGCTTGATATTATAAAAGGATTCACAACAAAAGGAATTCATAGAGATGATTTTACTGTTTATATTGATGAAAAAGAAGTAAAAAATTATGGATCTCAAGGACAAAATAGGACAGCTGTATTATCTTTAAAATTAGCTGAATTAAATGTTGTATATGACGAAATAGGGGAATATCCAATTCTTTTATTAGATGACTTTATGTCAGAATTAGATGAAAAAAGAAGAAAGAATTTTTTAAATAATATAGAAAATACACAAGTTATTATTACAGGAACAGAAAAAATAGATATGCCAAATTTAAATTATAACCTATATCATATTGAAAAAGGAGAAGTTTTATTATAATGTATGTTCATATAGGAAAAGATTTAATTATTAAAAATAATTATATTATTGCGTTTTTAGATATTAAATCATTAGAAAAGAAAAAAAGTTTAGAAAACATTTGCAAAGAACTAAAAATTAGTGATAATATAATAGATGTATCAGAAGGCAATAAAAAAACATTAATTATAACAAAAACAAATGATGAATGCAAAGGATATATATCAAATATATCTTCAATAACATTAGGAAAAAGAGTGACAAAATATGAAAGGATGGAAAAATAACAATGGAAAAGTATAATCATGATTATGGGGCAGAGCAAATACAAGTTTTAGAAGGATTAGAAGCAGTAAGAAAAAGACCAGGTATGTATATAGGAAGTACTTCTTTAAGAGGATTACATCACATGGTTTATGAAATTGTGGATAACTGTGTAGATGAAGCACTAGCAGGATATTGCTCTGAAATTAATATAGAAATACAACCAGGAAATATTATATCTGTTGAAGATAATGGTAGAGGAATACCTGTAGATATACATCCAAAAACAAAAATATCAGCTGCAGAAACAGTTTATACAAAATTACATGCAGGTGGAAAATTTGGTGGAGATAGTGGATATAAAGTATCAGGAGGACTTCATGGAGTAGGAGCATCTGTTGTAAATGCATTATCCACATGGACAGAAGTTACAATTCAAAGAGATGGTGGAATTTTTCAAATGAAATTTGAAAAAGGAAAAACAGTAGAACCATTAACAAGAATAGGAGATTCTGATAAAACAGGAACAAAAGTTAGATTTTTAGCAGATGATACTATTTTTGAAACATTAGATTATGAATATGAAACATTAGAAACAAGAATGAGAGAAATCGCCTTTTTAACAAAAGGATTAAAGATTAATATAAAAGATATAAGAGAAGAAACAGAGAAAAAAGCTGAATTTTGTTTTGAAGGTGGATTAAAGTCATTTGTAGAATTTTTAAATAAAAATAAAGAAAAAATACATGAAAATCCAATTTACATTGAAAAAGATGGAGAAGTTCCTGTAGAAATTGCATTTCAATATACAACATCATATTCAGAAAATATATACACATTTGTTAATAACATTAATACAATAGAAGGAGGAACACATCTAGAAGGATTTAAAAGAGCATTAACAAAAACATTTAATGATTATGCAAAATCACATAATTTATTAAAAGAAAAAGATGCAAATTTACAAGGAGAAGATATTAGAGAAGGTATAACTGCAGTAGTTTCAGTAAAAGTAAAAGAACCACAATTTGAAGGACAAACAAAAACAAAATTAGGAAATAGTAATGTAACTGGAATTGTATCAGGAATGGTAAATGATGCTTTAAGTGCATTTCTTGAAGAAAATCCAAATATAGCAAAAACAATTCTTGAAAAATGTATTAGCGCATCACGTGCTAGAGAAGCTGCAAGAAAAGCAAGAGAATTAGTAAGAAGAAAAAGTGCATTGGAAACTTCAACATTACCTGGAAAATTAGCAGACTGTACAGAAAAAGATGCATCAAAATGCGAAGTATATATTGTAGAGGGAGACTCTGCAGGAGGAAGTGCAAAACAAGGAAGGGATAGAAAATTCCAGGCAATATTACCATTATGGGGAAAAATGCTAAATGTTGAAAAATCAAGAGCAGATAAAATTTATAATAATGATAAATTACAACCAGTTATTCTTGCAGTAGGTGCAGGAATTGGAGCAGATTTTGATATTTCAAAAATAAGATATGGAAAAGTAATCATTATGGCTGATGCCGATGTAGATGGTGCACATATTAGAACATTATTATTAACATTTTTCTTTAGATATATGAGACCTTTAATTGAAAATGGAAATGTATATTTAGCACAACCACCATTATATAAATTATCAAAAAAAGGAATGAAAGATATATATTGTTATACAGATGAAGAAATGGCAAAACATTTAAATGAAATGGGACGAGATGGTGTAAGTATTCAAAGATATAAAGGTCTAGGAGAAATGAACCCAGAACAATTATGGGATACAACAATGAATCCAGAAAATAGAATATTAATAAAAGTAAAATTAGAAGATGCTATTAAAGCAGATGAAATTTTTACAATATTAATGGGAGATGATATTACTCCAAGAAGACAATTTATAGAAGAAAATGCAAAATATGTTAAAAACTTAGATATATAATAAAAATAAATTATTAATAGCAGGTAGATAAAACTACCTGCTATTATCGAATAAAACTAATATTAATCTTTAACTAAAACTAATATACCTAGTTTATAACCTAATATATATTGCTATATAAATAAGCTAATCACCAAATATAAAAATCATTCGCTCGACTAGGAATGCACTCATAATAACCATATTCGTCCACAAGGGACTAATAACAATCACTAAAAAATACAAACATAATCTTAACTTCGAATATATTATCTATATTACAACCATATATAAAATAAAAAAGAAAGAAGAAATAATAATAATAAATATAGCTTACATACAAATAATATACTCTCATCGCCGACATATTATTCTATAAGGTCATTACAAAATAATATATCTTTGCTCGAATAATATAAAACCCTCACTAGGATCTCATATTACTCTTATTTCAACTAATATTAATCTTATACTAATATTATAATCAAAAAAATATATTTTATACAAAAATAAAACAGAATATATTTAAAAATCAAAAAGAAATTGTCGAAAATTGTCATACGATTTTTCTTGACGAAAAATAAAATAGAATATAAAATAAAATCATAATTTTATTCTAAAATAATTTATTTCTTATAATTTCCCCCAAAAATAAAAAATATAAAAGAAAGGAGAAAAAATATTTATTTATTTTATGAAAAAACAAAAAATAAATTCTGTCCAATTGTGGTTGCCTTTTGAAGAAATATTGGAAAATGGAATTATTAAATTAAAAAAAAATGAATATATAAAAATAATAAAAATAAATCCAATTAATTTTAATTTAAAATCAGAATTAGAAAAAGAATCTATTATTAATTCATATAAATTATTTCTAAGAACATGTAATTTTAATTTTCAAATACTTATACAAAGTAGTAAAGAAGATCTTTCAAAACATATTTCAAAAATTCAAAATCAATTAAATTCTGAAGAAAAAAATATCCAAGAAATTTCTAAAAAATATATTCAATATATTCAAAATTTAAACCATAGTAAAAAATCATCTTCTAAAAATTTTTATATTATTTTAAAATATGAAAATAAAAATAAAGAAGATGCAGAAAATTATGCAATAGAAGATTTAAATGAAAAATATTTTAAAATAAAAGAATCAATTTCAAGATGTGGAAATATAGCAAAAGATATTTCTAAAAAAGAAGAAATAGAACAAATATTATTTTCATTTTTAAATACAAGGATAGAAATTAAAAAAAATATAAATTAATATTTAAATAAAAAAGGAAAAAAATGAAAAAAATAATAGAAAAAATAAAAGAGTATTATAATAATATTTTAAAAAATAATAAAATATTAAATAATAAAGAAAATAAAAATATTTCTTTTTTAAATGGAAATTTTTCAGAAAAAGATTTTTTAGCACCAGCATATATTAATTTTTCTAATCCAAAATATGCAGAAATTGATAATTTATATTTTTCTTCATTATGTGTAATTAATTATTATAGAGAACAAACAGATTTAATATTAAAGTCTATTATAGATACTAATATAAATATTAATATTTCTATTTTTTATGAAAAACAAGATACATATAAAACAATAAAAGATTTAACATATCATATTGGAAATGTAGGAGCAGATTTAAAAACAATTAATGAAAATAGACAAGATATGGAAATAGCAGCATTTACGTATAATGACGCAAAATATATAAGAAGAGAAATGCAAATTAACAATGAAGAATTATATTTTTTATATATTTACATATGTACTTATTCAGAAGATTTAAAAGAATTAGAATATATATTAAATAAAATAGAAGGAATTTTTCAAAGTAAAGGAATGCAAACAAGAAGAGCATATTTTAGGCAAGAACAAGCGATAAAAGCTTGTTTACCACTAATGGAAAATAATAATATATTAAAAGAAATTTCAAAAAGAAATGTATTAACTAGTGGAATTGTATCAACATATCCATTTATTTCATCTGCCATTTTTGATGAAGAAGGAATTTTTATAGGAACAAATATATATAATAATTCTTTAGTTTTTATAGATAGATATAATACAAAAAAATATAAAAATGCAAATATGTGTATTTTTGGAACAAGCGGAGCAGGTAAATCATTTTATACAAAAATATTAATTTTAAGATATAGACTACTAGGAATTGAACAATATATTATTGATCCAGATAGAGAATATGGAAATTTATGCACACATTTAAATGGAGCATTATTAAAAATAGGACCAAAATCTGATACATATATAAATATATTAGATATTAGAGAAGAAAGTATAGAAGATGATGAACGTGGATATTTAGCAAATAAAATAAATAAATTAATAGGATTTTTTAATTTAATATTTGGAAATTTAAATGAAGAAGAAAAAGCTATTTTAGAAGAAAAAATAATCGAATTGTATCAAAATAAAAATATTAATTTTGATGATAAAAGTTTATATAAAGAAGATAAAAATAAAATTATAATAAAACCAATTTTTAAAGATACATATGATATGCCAATATTAGAAGATTTATATCATTTATTAGAAAAAGATGATAGAACAAAAATATTTGCAATTAAATTAATTCCATTTGTAAAAGGATCTTTAAGTTTTTTTAATCATCACACAAATATAGAAATAAATAATAAATTAATTATTGCAGATATTTATGAATTAGGAGAAGAAAATTTAAAATATGGAATGTATTTATTTACCGATTTATTTTGGGACAAAATAAAAAAAGATAGAAATAGTAAAAAAGCAATTTATTTAGATGAAATATGGAGATTAATAGGAGTTACATCAAATAAAGAAGTAGCAAGTTTTATATACAAAATTTTTAAAACAATAAGAAAATACCGGAGGAAGTAGTGTAGCAATTACACAAGATGTATCAGACTTATTTAGTTTAGAAGAAGGAGTTTATGGAAAAAGTATATTAAATAATTCAGAAATAAAAACTTTTTTTTCATTAGAAGAAGAAAATATAAGAGTATTAGAAAAATATACTAATTTATCAGAAAAAGAAAAAATAGAAATAAAATCTTTACGAAGAGGAGAATGCTTAATGTTTATAGAAAATGAGCATATTTTAACAAAAATAGAAGCAGCAGATTTTGAAAAAGAAATTATTGAAAAAAATAAATAAAAAGAAGGAATGAAAAATGAAAAAAGTTATTACAGCTCTAGCAAATCCATATTTAAATAAAGAAATGCAAAATGAAAAAAATATACAAATATTATTTCAAGATATACAATATCAAGAAGCAATTTTTGAAATATTAGAAATAGAAAAAAATATAGATTATTTAATTTTAAGTGAAGCTCTACCCGGAAAAATGGAAATACCAATATTAATAGAAAATATAAAAAAAATAAATCCATATATAAAAATTATATTAATTATGGAAAATAAAAAAGGAGAATTAGAAAATATATTATATAATAAAGGTGTGAATAAAATATTATATAATCCACAAACGAATATAAAAGAAATTATAGGATTAATAATTGAAGAAAATAATGATGTTAATAAAGAATTAAAAGATGAAATAAATATATTAAAAAAAATAATAGAAAATCAAGAACAAAAAGAAGTAAAAAAACAAGAAAAAATAATAAAAGAAAATATATTAAAAAAAATATTTATTAATAAAAAAGAAAAAATAGATAAAAAAGAAAGTCAAATTATTTCAGTATCTGGCGCAAATGGGGTAGGAAAAAGTATTATTTCTATTAATATTGCAAAAACACTAGCAAAGCAACAAAATAAAGTTTTGATCATAGATTTTGATATTCTAAATAATAGTTTACACACTATTCTAGGTGTAAAAAAATATCCAATAAAAATAAATAAAAATAATAAAGAAATACAGCAATATATTATAAAAATTAATCAAAAAATAGATTTAATTTCTATAACTAATATTTTATTTAATAAAGAAAATACTGTAGAAAGTATAGAATTAATGAATACAATACAAAAATTAAAAGAAATATATAATATTATTATAATTGATACAAGTTCAGAATGTTTTTTTGATTATACTAAAAATATCATAAAATATAGTGATAAAAATATTTTTATTATAGAAGCAAATATTTTAGAAATAAAAAAAGCAAAAAATTTATTAAATATTTATATAAATGAATGGAAAATTAATATTAATAAATTTAACATAATTTTTAATAAATATAATGAAGAGGCAATTAATATTAATTTATTAAAGAAAATTTTTTATGAATTTAATGTTTTAGGAGTTTTAAAATACGAAAAAAAATATAATAAATTAATTAATAAAAATATGAAAAATAATAACATGAATAAACAAATAAAAAAAGAATATATAAAAATTCAAAAAAAATTATAAAAGAAAGGAGAAAATATACTTAAAAGTATATAAAAAAATAATGGAATTAGAAAATGAACAAGAAATACAAAATGAATTAGTAACAGAAGAAAATCAAAATAATTTTATAGAATCCACATTAGGAAAAACAATTAATTCTGCTGTAGATGCTGCTTTAAGATGGGTATTGCCAGATTTAATTGAAGAACAAATTATAGATGTAAAAGATAGTTTAATACAAGGGGGATTTCAAGAAGGAATTAATACAGCTATAGATAGTGCAATAAATTTAGGAAAAAGCGTATTAGGAATTTTTACAGGAAATTTTGAAAATATTTCACAAGTACAATCAGCTGTTGAAAAAGGAGGATTAATAGATGGAATATCTAATGTATTAGACGGTGTATTAAATTCTATTTCAAAATCTGGAATATTAAATTCTGGAATTACAGAAATGTTAAGACAAGGAAAGAATATAATATTAAATAATGTTAGTAAAAATATAGGACAAGAATTTACATCTCAATTAAATAATTTAGAAAAATTAGGAAAATATGAAAATAATTGGAAAGAATATTATGAATCACAAGATTTTGAAGGAATGGAAAGAGAATATCAAAAAATAAAAGAAAAATTAAAAGAATTAATACCGATAGAAAATACATTAAATGAAGCGAGAAATATAGAAAATATACATTTATTAATAAAAAATAATGGACAACAATTTAATTTAACAGAGCAAGAATTAGAATTAAGTAAAATATTAGTTTAAGACAAAATAAAATATAGCAGAAGTAGCGAAAAATTAACTTTTTTATTGATTTTTTACTTGCATATTTTTTCCGGTTTTAGTATAATACAAAGGATAGAAAATACTAGAAAAGAGGTAAAAAAATGGAAGAAAATGAGGGAAAAATCATAGAAAGAGACATTGAAAAAGAAATGAAAACATCATATATTGACTATGCCATGAGTGTTATCGTTTCTCGTGCCCTTCCAGATGTAAGAGATGGTTTAAAACCTGTACATAGAAGAATTTTATATTCTATGTATGAAGATGGAATTACATCAGACAAGCCATATAGGAAATGTGCTAATACAGTAGGTTCCGTTTTAGGAAGATATCATCCACATGGCGATAGCTCTGTATATGATGCAATGGTAAGATTAGCACAAGACTTTACAATGAGATATCCATTAGTAGATGGACATGGAAATTTTGGATCAGTAGATGGAGATTCACCAGCTGCAATGAGGTATACAGAAGCCAGAATGTCTAAAATAGCAGAAACAATGTTAACTGATATTGAAAAAAATACAGTAAATTTTATGCCAAACTATGACGATAGATTACAAGAACCAACAGTTTTACCATCTAAAATACCAGCATTATTAATTAATGGATCATCAGGAATCGCCGTTGGAATGGCAACAAATATACCACCACACAATTTAAAAGAAGTAATAGACGGAATTATAAAAATAATAGATGATGACAATGTAACAGATGAACAATTAATGTCTATAATAAAAGGACCAGATTTCCCAACAGGAGCAACAATTTTAGGTAGAGACGGTATAAAAGAAGCATATACAACAGGAAAAGGAAAAATTATACAACGTGCAGAAGCAGAAATAGAAGAAATGAGCAATGGAAAACAACGTATAATTGTTACTTCTTTACCATACCAAGTTAACAAAGCAAGATTAATAGAATATATGGCTAATTTAGTAAAAGAAAAGAAATTAGAAGGTATATCAGAAATCAGAGATGAATCAGATAGAGAAGAAAAAGTAAGAATTGTAATAGAATTAAAAAGAGATGTTAATGCACAAGTTGTATTAAATCATTTATATAAAAATACACAAATGCAAAATACATTTGGTATTATTATGTTAGCATTAGTGGATGGAGAACCTAAAATATTAACACTTAGACAATGCTTAGAATATTATATAGATCATAGAAAAGAAATAATTTTACGTAGAACACAATTTGATCTAGATAAAGCATTAGCAAGAGCTCATATATTAGAAGGTTTAAGAATTGCTATTGATAATATTGATGAAGTAATTCAAATTATTCGTAATTCTTATGATGATGCAAAAGAAAGATTAATGGAAAGATTTGGATTATCAGATATACAAGCACAATCAATTCTAGATATGAGATTAAGAACTCTTCAAGGCTTACAAAGAGAAAAAATAGAAGAAGAATATCAAGAACTTCTAAAATTAATTGAACATTTAAGAGAAATTTTAGCTAGTGACAAATTAGTATATGACATTATAAAAGAAGAATTACTTGAAATAAGAGACAAATATGGAGATGACAGATTAACAAAAATTGTAGCAGCAGAAGGAGAAATAGAAGACGAAGATTTAATAAAAGAAGAACAATGTGTAGTAGCATTAACACATTTTGGATATGTAAAAAGAATGCCAATAGATACATATAAAAGTCAAAAAAGAGGCGGAAAAGGCATTACAGGAATGTCAACAAGAGAAGAAGACTTTGTAAAACAAATATTTACAACTTCTACACATGATACAATACTATTCTTCAGTAATAAAGGAAAAGCATATCGATTAAGAGGATATGAATTACCAGAAGCAGGAAGAACAGCAAGAGGAACAGCAATTGTAAATCTACTAAGACTAGATGGTGGAGAAAAAATATCAGCAGTAATTCCAATTGCAAATTTCGCAGAAGGTAAATATTTATTAATGGCAACAAAAAATGGATTGGTAAAAAAAGTATCATTGAATGAATTTGAATCAGTAAGAAAAGCTGGATTAATTGCAATTAATTTAAGAGAAAATGATGAATTAATTGATGTAAAATTAACAGATGGACAAGATAATGTTGTTTTAGTAACACGTAAAGGAATTAGTATTACATTTAATGAAAAAGAAGTAAGACCAATGGGAAGAAATGCAACAGGAGTTATAGGAATTAAACTTTCTGAAGATGATAATGTAATTGGAATGGAATCAATTATTGAGGGAAGCAATGCAACACTTCTATCTATTACAGAAAATGGCTTTGGAAAAAGAACAGAATTAGAAGAATACAGAGTTCAAACAAGAGGCGGAAAAGGAGTTATGACATACAAAATAACACCAAAAACAGGAGATCTTGTTGGAATTCGTATTGCAACAGATAAAGAAGATGTTATGTTAATAACAGATACAGGAACAATTATTAGATTAAATGTTTCTGATATAAGTGTTCTAGGAAGAGTAACACAAGGAGTTACTTTAATGAGAACAAATGAAGGAAAAGTAGTAAGCATTGAAACAATATCAAATGAAAATGAAACAGATAATGAGTCAGAAACAACGGAGGAAAAATAATTTGAATAATGAGGAATTAGAACATTATTTATCTGTATATGTAGAATTAGATTTGTTTCCAAAATTAAGATTACTAGCTGAAGGAACAAAATTAACAAAAACACAAGTAGAATCAGAAAGAACAAAACAAGTTGTAAATTTTATTAATAATTTACCAAAACAATATAGAAATTTACCTAATTGTGATTATATAATAGCAAAAGTATTAGCAAGAATGGATATGAAAACAAATTGGGCAAAAAAGAAATTAGAAGAACAAAAAAGTTCTAGAAAAGAAGATCAACCAATGACTAAAAATAAAGAAAAAGAAGAAAGATAAAAATAATTTTAAAAATACACCACATTTAATATATAAAATAAATTTATATAATAAATGGAGGTGTATTTTTTATAATAAAAAAATATATTTTTAATAAAATTAAATAAAAATAAATTAATTAATTAAAAAAATAATAATAAATAAAAAATAATAAAATTAAAACGATACAGACATATTGTCAAATTGAAAAAATATAAATTCAAAAAATAAAAGTAAAATAGAAAATTTTAAAAGAATTTTAACAGAATATAAAAAAATATACCTAATATAAAAAGAAAAAAATAAGCAAAAAACATCGGAATAAAGAAAAGTTTGAAAAAATAAACAAAAAAATATAAAATAAAAAATAGTAAACATAAAATAAAAAATAAATTTAAAAGTATAATATAAAAAAAGAATATCTAAAAGAAAATATAATTTAAATTACAAAAAGACAATAAAAAAATAATCAGAAAAAAAGATTTAAATAATATAAAAAAATGTAAAATAAATAAAAAATAATATAAATTAAACATAAATAAAAAATAAAAATATAAAAAATAAAAGATAAAAAAATAAATTAATAAAAAATAAATTAAAAATTATATTTTTAATTTATCAATAAAAATATAAATAAATTAAATTAATCAAAAATAAAAATAAATTTAAATAATAAATTAAAAATAAAAATGTATAAATTATAAAATTGACAATTTGTAAAAACAAAAAATATGGAAACAAAGAAAATAAAATTAATAAAAAAATAAAATATAAAATAAAATGTAAAAAATAATAAAATAAATTAATAAAAAATAAATGAAAAGCTTCGGAATAGAGAAAAAATAAAAATAAAAAGATAAAAAAATATAAAAATAAAACAGTAGACATAAAATAAAAAACAAAGTCAGATTTACAAAAATAAAAGAGGAACATTTAAAAAAATATAATTTTAATACAAAAAGACAATAAAAAAATAATCAGAAAAAAGATTAAAAAAATGTAAAATAAATAAAAGATAATATAAATAAAATATAATAAAATAATTAAAAAATAATAAATATATAACATCTAATTATATAGAATAAATTATAATAAAAAACTCAGATTAATTAAAATAATAATCTGAGTTTTGGTTTTATCTTTTTTTAAAACGAATATCATCACCGAAAAAATAACACAATGTATAATTTCCAACAATACGAGAAACAATTCTTTCGTCATAATTATCATATAAATTATTCAAACTTAAATTTGTAGAAATAATAGTTTTAACAGTATGAGATGGATTTAATAACCTACCATTAATAATATTAAATAATTCTGTAAATTTAACATTATTCATATATTCTGTTCCTAAATCATCAATAATTAATAAATCAACATTTAATAGGTGATCATACATTGCTTTATCAAAACTAGATTTTCCAAAACGATATTCGACAATAGAATCTAGCATAATAGGAGCAGTTTGATATAACACATTTTTATGTTTTTTTAATAATTCATTTGCAATGCAACTAGATAAAAATGTTTTCCCAAGCCCTGTATTTCCAGTAAATAACAGATTTTTTGTTTCTAGGTCATCAAAATTATCAATAAAATCATGAGAAATTTTTACAATTCTTTTTATATTTTCACGAGGAGATATTTTCGCATGATATTTTTCTTCATCTACATTTTCAGAATATAATGCTTCTGAAAATGAATTAAAATTCTGAGTAGATAACTGTTGTATATTAGATTTATTATATTCTTCATCAAATAATTTTTGCTTTAAACAAGAGCACATAGAAGTATGATAATTATCTGTAACATAACCAGTATCTTTACAAATAGGGCATTCATAAACCGGATTAAAATCATCTAATGATAAATTTAAAGATTGTAAAATTTTATTTTTTTTATTTTTTAAAATAGAAATTTGCTCTTCTAATTTTTTTAAATTATTAGCATTATAATTTAAAATAATAGATTTAGTTTGAGAAATAGCTAGAGTAGAAATCTCATCATCTATTTCTTTTAATTGTGGTGCTTTTTCATAAATTTCTATTTTTTTTAATTGAGCTTTATACTCAGCTAATGTTTTCTTTTGATTATATTCTATTAAAAGTTTTTGCAAAGTAGAATTTGCCATTTATTTTCACCTACTTATTATACTTTTAAATTTGCATATAAATTGTCTAAATTAGTATAATCTCTTTGATCGTATTTACTATATCCTGTAGATTTTTCTAATTTTTGTATATTCTTATTTTTTTGCTTAAATTCAAGCAAAAATTTTTGAATTTCTTCTGCAGAATGTAAATTTCTATCATGCCAATCTGAAAGTAACTTATCTAAATAATCAAAATTAGGATTAGTCTTAGAAGTAGTCTTTTTTAAAGCAATTTCAATAATATCAAGAGAATATCCATAATCAACATACCATTTTTCTACATAAGCATATTCAAACTGAGAAAGCTGTCTATTAAATCCAAGTTTTTTAGAAATAGTATTAGCAATTAAATTAACTTTTTCACGTTTTTCTTCATATGCCTCTAAATCACTAAATGTTTTTATGTTATTTTTATGCCAAGTTTCAGCAACAGCTTGGATATAATTTTTATATAGAGCAGATCTATCAAAACAAGTACTAAATAAAGCAATCATAACTTGTTCATCAAAACCATATTTTTTAAACCATAGTTCAATATCAGAATACCAAGTAGTAGGCATAAGTCCTGAAAAATAACGATTATTAATACATGTAATTGCTTCAGCACGCTTTTGACTTTCGGCAGATTTTTGCATCTGCTCAGCAGATAGTGATGTTTTAGGTTTGTATAAATTATAAAGTTCAATTTCCTGAAGATTGTGCATAATATAACCTGAATTTTTTTTAGTTATAACCCCTTGTTCTTCCCAGTATTTAACACTATCTTGAATAATTTTAGGAGATAAATTTAATTTTTTTGATAAATCATTAACTTTAATATCTTTATCATATTTTGATAAAAATAGCATATATAAATATACTTTAATAAAATCACCATTAGCCTGTGACAAATACTCCGAAAAGAAAATATCCGGAATTTCTGTATGAGAAAATAATGATGATAGATCAGCTTGTTCCAATTTCATGTTTAAATCCTCCTAAAAGTATGCTTGTCAAATTATATCAAATTATATCATTTTTTACAATAAAGAAATAAGATATTATAAAGAAATTAATATTTTTTAAATAAGTACATTTTAGGCGAATTAAAAAAAATAAATAAATATTTTAAAATGTATAAAATTTTTTCATGATTAAATCCAATAATACTAAACAGTAAAATAGGAAAAAATAAAACAATGAAAATAGAAATTTTAATATAAATAGAAAAATTAAAAATATTAATAAAAAAATAACAAAAAAATCCCCAAATAATATTTAAAAATAATGTACTATAATCAATAAAACCCAATAATTGATTTGTAAAATTATAATTTTGTGGAAAAATAAATTTCATAAAAATCCCTTTCATTAAGATGTTTTAATTAAACTAAAAATAGAATTTATATTAGTTGAAACATCAGTAGAAATACCACCAACTAATTGTCTAACATAAGAATTAGATCGTGATAAAGCATAAATAGAACCAACACATAATAATTTAGAAAAAATATCTGTAGCAGAAAAATTCAAAGAAAAAATAATTAATAAAATAATTGATACAAAAGATTGAAGAATTAATAAAGAAAATAAAGTTTTAAACCAAGTTTTAAAAAACCAAGAAGTAGATTGATTAATAAGAGATAAAAAAGCAAAAGGTGTTAATAAAACAAAAACTTTTACCATAATAAAACGGAGAGAATAAGAAAATAATAAATTCAGTAAACAAACAGAAATAAAGCTTTTCATTAAACCGTCAAAAGAAAATAAATTAAAATTAGCAGTATCAATAGAAATAATCGAATTTAAATTTTGAACAAGAGAAGAAAAAGAAATATTTTGGTGAAAAATTCCTTCTCCAACTTCTCGAATAGAAGAAGAAATAAGTGAATTAAAATCAACAAAAGTTTCACAAATAAAATAAGAAAAATGAATTAACATAGCAAAAATAAATAATTTAAAAGTAAATTGATAAGGATGCTCAATTTGAGAAGATGTAAAATTACAATAAAATAATTTTATACAATAGTAAATTGTAAAACCAACTAAAAGGGAGTCTACAATTAAAAGGATACCATTAGTAGGATTTGTTCCTAAAATACGAACTAAAAAATTATCAGAAAAAATACTGGTATCAATAAAAGCTAAATTATCTAAAGCAGAATAAACACTATTATCAATAGAAGAAAATAAAGATTGAAATAAAGAATTAATTGTATTTAAAATAACATCAGAAATATTTGTTATTGTATTTTCCAAAAAAATACCTCCTAAAAAGAATTTAAGAAACGAGAGAATGAATAGTAGATAAAATTAAATCAATTGCCAAAATAAAAGCATATGAAAATAAGGAACCACGAATTAATTTTTTAGCTACACGAATTCGCTCTTCGTCACCAAAACTAAATTTTTTCATAAAAACTCCTACACCAACAGAAACAGCTGCAGCAGGTGTAGCAAGTGTTAATAACCATTTTTCAATGGTTTCAAAAGCAGATTGAAGTTTATCAATTAAAGAAGAATTATTATCAAAAAGAGCTGCGAAAGAAGATCCTGTAAAAGAAAATAAAAAAACTAATAACAAAATAAAAAATAGAAAAATAAAAAAGATATGTTTATTAGAAAAAAATACATATGATAAATTATTATTTTTCTTTATATTAAATTTAAAAAAATTATTCATAAAAATACCTCCAACATTAATTTAAAAAATAAGGTTTTAGTTTTAATTTTTGTGGATTAAGAATTTTTTGACCATCAGATAAAAAAGCAAGACAAGAAAACGTCTCTAAATTTTGGGTAAAAAAATTAGTATCATAAATAAAATCAGAGTGTACATATGTATTAATACTTTCGGAAATACTAGAATTATTTGAATTAAGGGAATGAGAAAAATAACTATATTTTGTTTCTTTAGCATTTTCAGAAATACTTTTAGAAATTTTTTCTTTATCTTCTTTTCCAATTTGTTTTTGAATATTTTCAATAGTAAAAATATCATCTGTTCGAAACCACAATTTATTTACTAAACTTTGAATAATTACATTAACAGAATATTGATTATTTAAACAGTTTAAAAGAGATGTATAACTTTGAGTAGCAATAATATTAATGCATTTTGCTTCACGACTTTGTGAAAAAAAGTAACTATCACTTGCAGTACAGTATTCATGATATTCATCAGAAAGAAAAGCAACCGGAGAAAGATCAGAACTTAATGATTTTGAAAGTCTAGTCATGACTTCAGTTTGAAAATCTAATTTTAAATAAGCAGAAATAATTTTTGAAAGATTTTTATATTCAGAAATATTCATATTTAATACAACAATTTTTCCATTAAAGAAATCCTTATCAAAACCATTAAAATTTAAATCTTCAAGTTTAGGACAAAAAGTTTTATAAACTTCATAATCAGAAATAAAACAATTTGTAATTCTAGTAATTTCAGATTTTAAAATAGAAAGAGTTCTGTGATCTAAAGAAAAAAACTCTTTTTCAAAAAATTGAAGAGAAGAAAGTAAATTATAAATATCATCTTGAGATAAAAGATTGTGAATAAATAAATCTCTTAGAAGAGAAATTTTTTCTTTGTAATATGATTCTTGATTAATTAATTTATGAATTTCCTCAAACGTAACATAACCATTATTATATAAACGGCATAATTTAATACATTCAGCTAAAATTTGTTCTACTTTATCAAGCCAATAAGATTCTGAATTGTTTGGAGAAAATAATAGTAATATTGTTTTTAAGCGATTTGCTAATACGGTCGGTTTTAAATTGGGTTTGTGTAAAGGATTATACTTATATTTTCCACCTAATTCAATAACAATCAAATCATCGAGACGATTATACTTTTGACAAAATTGTTTAACCTGTAAATAATAATTTCCTTTCACATCTAAAATAAGCATAGGAATTTTTGGAACATAAGAAATTAATTGTTCAGTAAAAGGATACATAGCACAAGAAGTCTTGCCAGTACCAATTGTACCAGTAATTAAAAAGTTTTGATATAATCCACTTTCAGAAACAAAAACAGAAGTTTTGGTTGAAATGTTCTCACCAACATATAAATTTAAAGGTAGAAAATTTTGAGAAAAATTGGACAAAAATGAGGGCTTTTTAGTGTGGAAAATGTGGATAACTTTACCAAAAATTCTCAGAAAATTGTGGATAAGTGACATAAAAAGAGATGAATGAAATACTGTAAAAAGAATATGAAAAACAAAAGAAACAATAAAAAAAGAAGAAAAAAAGGAAGTAAAAACAAATAAAATTTTTAAGTAGAACCATAACTCTGGATTTTCTTTACAAATATCAAAAGGGGATAAACCATAAGAAATAATTATAGATTGAGAATTCAAAATAGGTTGAAAAAAAGAATATACAGAATAAAACAGAATGAGTCCTAAGATAATGATAAACAAAAAACGTTTTATGAAATCACCTTCTTTGACTTAATATTTAATTTAGAACCTTGTTTATTGTGGAAAATTTTAATATCGAAAAAAAGATAAATAGAATAAAAAGAAATAAAAGAATTCATAATAAGAACAATAAAGAATAAATCAATTAAATTAATCAGGACCACCGCCTTCCAATTTTTACCATAATACAACAAAGTTGTAAATTTGTCTATACTTTTTCAAAAAATTGTGGTAAAATATTGAAGAAAATTAATAAAGAAAGGAACAATAATAAAATGAAAATAGAAAAGAACATGACAATAGGAGAATTATTAGAAAAATCTCCAGAAAAAGCAGAATTATTATTAGAAGCAGGTATGCATTGTTTAGGATGTCCAGCATCACAAGCAGAAACATTAGAAGAAGCTTGTGAAGTACATGGAATAGATGTAGAAGAATTATTAGAAAAATTAAATGCATAATAATTATAAATTCTACAATATTATATTGATAATGCACAAATAAACAAAAAATATAAATTTTTTACAATTAAGTATTGACAAACTAAAAAAAATAGATTAAAATAGAACTTGCGTTTAGCTAATTTCAAATAGTAAATGCAAGTTCAAAACTTGGGTCATTAGCTCAGGTGGTAGAGCACTTGACTTTTAATCAAGTTGTCCGCGGTTCGAGTCCGCGATGGCTCA
>CANRAY010000002.1 GCA_947628735.1 uncultured Clostridia bacterium
TGAGGCATATTTGTTATGCCTTATTTTTTTATATTTCAAAAATCAACTTTGGAGAAATTTCCTATAACATAAAAAAATATCATTCTTTTTAAGAATGATATGTATATCTCTATATGCTTTTTGGTAGCGAGGGGGAGATTCGAACTCTCGACCCACTGGGTATGAACCAGTTGCTCTAGCCAACTGAGCTACCTCGCCATATAAAAACAAAATGCAATGCTTATTATAATCTTAAAATTGCATTTTGTCAATACTCAAATTATTTTATTCTCTTTCCATGCCTTTATCTTCTTTTTCTTCTTTCTTCTTAGTAGATTCTTGTTCTTCTTTTTTGGTTTCTTCTTTTAATTGTTCTTGTTCTACTTGAAGATTTAATTTTTTACCATTTTTTCTTCCTGATGTTGGTTTATATTCTTCTACTTCTTTATCTATTTTTTCTTGAGAATCTTTTAATTCTTGTGGTAATTGAACATTGCTATCATCATCCAATGTTCCATTGGTTGATTTTGACCAATCTATTATATTTATTCCAACTGGTATTCCCATTTTTATTATCTCCTATCACTTAATTTTTTGCACTATATATAGTTTACCATAATTCTTAGCAAAAATCAAGTTTTTTAAAGGGTTAATGTAATATATAATTATGGAGGATATTGTAATATCCTCCGTTTTATTAATTCATATAATCCCTTAGTTTTTTACTTCTACTTGGATGTCTTAATTTTCTTAATGCTTTTGCTTCAATTTGTCTAATTCTTTCTCTTGTTACTTGAAATTCTCTTCCTACTTCTTCTAGTGTTCTTGCTTTGCCATCTTCTAATCCAAATCTTAATTTTAATACTTTTGCTTCTCTTGGTGTTAATGTATTCATTACTTCTTCTAGTTGTTCTTTTAGTAATGTATATGCTGCTGAATCTTGTGGTGCTGGGCTATCATCATCTGGAATAAAATCTCCTAAATGGCTATCATCTTCTTCTCCTATTGGTGTTTCTAAAGATACAGGATCTTGTGCTATTTTTTGAATTTCCATTACTTTTTCTACTGGAATTTCCATTTCCTTTGCAATCTCATCTGGTGTAGGTTCACGTCCTAATTGTTGTAACAAATGTCTTGATGTACGAATTAGTTTATTAATTGTTTCTACCATGTGTACTGGTATTCTAATTGTTCTTGCTTGATCTGCTATTGCTCTTGTAATTGCTTGTCTAATCCACCATGTTGCATAAGTACTAAACTTGAATCCTTTATTATAGTCGAATTTTTCAACAGCCTTAATTAATCCCATGTTTCCTTCTTGTATCAAATCTAAGAATAACATTCCTCTTCCTACATATTTTTTAGCAATACTAACTACTAATCTTAAGTTTGATTCTGCTAGTTTTTGTTTAGCATCTTCATCTCCATCTAGAATTTTTTTTGCTAAATCTAATTCTTCGTCATATGTTAGAAGTGGAATTTTTCCTATTTCTCTTAAATACATTCTAACAGGATCATCAATGCTTACTCCTTCTACATTTGTAACATCTATTTCTTCTAGCTTTATTTCTTCTACATCTTCTAAATCTTCAATGTCTGGTTCTTCTAAATCTTCATTTAGTAAGTCTACTCCTAAATCTTCGAAAGCATCAAACACTTTATCAATTTCTTCAGCATTTGTATCTTCTAATTCACTTGCTAATTCTCCATATGTCATCTTTCCGTTTTCTTTAGCTTTTTGAATAATTTTTTCTACTTTTGAAATTTCTTCTTTTTTCTCTTCTTTATCTTCTGTCTGTTTTTTTTCTTCTTTAATTTTTTCTTTAATTTCTTTATTCTCTTTTTTATTTTCTTCTTTTATATTTTTTTCAACTGTCTTTTTTTCAGATTTATTTTCAACTTTCTTTTCTAATTTATTTTCTACTTTTTTCTTTACTTCTTTTTCAGGTTTATTTTCTACAACTTTATCTGCTTTCTTTGAATTTGTTTTATTACTTTTTTCAGCTTTTTCAGTTTTTATAGTTTTCTCTGCCTTGATATCTTTCTCTGCTTTTACATCTTTTTTAGTTTTCTCTGTTTTAGCAGTTTTCTTTGTATTTTCTTCTATTTCTATTTTTTTTGGTTTTTTAGATATTGTATTAGTAGTTTTTTCTTTTTCGTCTTTTTTTACATCTTTTTCTGTCTTCTTCATTTTCTACCTCCTATTTTATCTTAGCCAATCTTAAAATCACCTCATTTAGTCTTTTCTCTAAATTGACTATTTCTTCATTTGTAAGGTTCTGCGTATTTTCTAATTTCTTAATAATATTGTTTCTTTCTTGAATTAGTTTTTCTTTTGAATATATACTTATTAAGTCTTCTATGCATTTATTTATATCAGAAATCTCAAAATCTTCTGCCATAATTCCAGATAAATAATTTACTATTTCTACATCTTCTATATAATCTAATATGTGACTAGTATTAATATTTCCTTTTCCTAACTCTTCATACAATTTTTTAACAATTTCTTGATTTCTTTCTATCTTGATTTCATCCATTGTAATTAAATCTTTTAGCTTTGAATAGCTTTCTTCTGGATAATTCATCAGGATGTATATTAACATTCGTTCTCTTTTTCTTATGCCTTCATCTACCTTTTGTTCTTCTATCTTTTCTTTTTTTACATATGTACTCACAGGTTTTTCTAGTATTTTGTTTTCTTTATTATTAGCATAAGTTAGTTTGTTTACTTCTGCATAAATTGCTTCTTTTGATATTCCATATTCTGAAGATATTTTTTCAATATATATTTCTTTTTCTATATTGTTATCCACTTCAGATAATATCTTAGCAATTTGATTTAGAAATTTAATCTTATCGTTTGTCTGATTTAAATCTAAGCCTTGCTTTAATGTTTTTACTTTAAATTCAACTAATGATATTGAAGCATCTACACATTTTAAAAATCTTTCTGGGCCATATTTAATTACAAATTCATCTGGATCTTTTGCTCCATAAATTTGTAAAATTCTTATATCACATCCCATGTTTTTTAAAATTTCAAGTCCTCTTAATGTTGCTGCTTGTCCTGCTGCATCAGCATCATATCCTATAATTACCTGTTCACAACTTTTTCGTAATAGTCTTCCTTGTTGTTCAGTTAAGGCTGTTCCTAAAGACGCTACTACATTTGTAATTCCTCTTTGGTATAAAGAAATAGCATCCATATAGCCTTCTACAATAATTATTCTTTTTGTGTCACCTTGTTTAGCAACATTTAATCCAAATAATTGTCTTCCTTTACTGTATACAATATTTTCTGGCGAATTAATATACTTTGGCTTACTATCATCTAGTACTCTTCCTCCAAATGCAATAACTTTTCCTCTTGTATCTCTAATTGGAAACATTAGTCTTCGTCTAAATCGGTCAATATATTTTCCGTTATCATTGCGATTTGCTAGACTAGATGCCAATATTTCTTCATCATTGAAGCCTTTTGCTCTTAAATATCTGTATAATTCGTCAAAATTTCCAGAGTATCCTATTGTAAATGCTTTTAGTGTTCTATTGTCTAGTTTTCTTTTTTTAATATATTCTTGTGCTTGTTTTGATGTAGGTTTGTACAAATTTTCATGATAAAATTTAGCTGTTTCTTCATTAATTTCATATACTTTTGCTTTTAGTCTAGCTTTTCTATCATCTTCATAGTTATTTAATGTTGGAAGCTGTATATTTGAGCGTTCTGCTAGTAATTCTATTGTTTCTTTAAAGCTCAAATTTTCGATTTTACTTACAAAATGTATTACATTTCCTCCTGCACCACATCCAAAACAATGAAAGATTTGTTTTTCTGGTGAAACTGAAAAAGATGGCGACTTTTCTTTGTGAAATGGACATAATCCAAAAAAGTTTCTACCGCTTCTTTTTAAAATTACGTATTGAGATATAACATCCACTATATCATTGCTGTTTCGAATTTCTTCTATTAATTCTTCACTATATCTTACCAATTTTTTCAAACCTTTCTTTCATATAATTATTTTATTCGACATAAAGTCTCTAAATCCTTCTTATATATTGCCAAAATGGTAATATCTTATTGGGCTGTAGCCCTTGTTTTCCTAACAAAAATCGTATCTAAATGATACTTTAGATACGATTTTTTATATTGATTATTATGCTTTTATAAATTTGTTGGTCCATTTCCATTAAATGGTATAAATTTACTAACAATATTTTGATTTAAGTCTATGTTTTCTTCTTGTGGTACTACTTTATACTCTTCAAAAGATATGTTAATTTTATTGTCTATTAATTGTTCCACTTCCTCTTGTGATGCATGCTCTGCTAATACTAGTTCACTTACTAATATTTGCTTTGCATTAGAAAGCATTTTTTTCTCACCTGTTGATAGTCCTTTTTCTTTTTGTTTAAAGCTTAAATTTCTAACAACATCGGCTACTTCATATATATCACCGCTCTTCATTTTGTCCATATTATCTCTATATCTTTTATTCCAATTTTTGTCCATTTCAGTTTCATTTTCACCTAATACAGACATTACTTTAACTGCTTCTTCTTTATTTATAATGTTTCTTACGCCTACTTGTTCGGCTTTTTCTGTTGGGATCATTACTTTAACCTCACCAGGCATTTTTATAATATAATAAGCTTGTTTTTCTCCTAATATGTCTTTTTCTTCGATGGCATCTATTGTTCCTGCACCATGCATAGGATATACGATTTTATCTCCTACATTAAACATTTAGGTCCTCCTTTCCATTGGTTACAATATATATATATGAAGTCAAGAAAGGGTTTTTATTTCTCTTTTTCAACTACATTTCTATTATACTACAAAAAATGGCAAAAGTCAAAACTTTTACCATTATTTTTTATGTTCATTTTTTCTCAAATTCTTGCTACTCTAAGCATAATTTTTTTTATTTTATTTACTAGTTGATCCAAATCCACCTGTTCTTTCTCCTTCTGCATGATCATCATCAGTTATTAAATATTTCATAAAAATTGCTTGTCCTATACAGTCTCCTTTTTTTATTACTGTGTCTTCTTCTTTCATATTGTAGAAAGCAAACATAAAATGTCCATCATTATCTGGATTCTCATAATAATCACTATCTATAATTCCTACACTATTTGCCATAACTAATCCTTTTTTTCCTGGATTAGAGCTTCTATTACATAACATAAAAAATTCATCTGGCTCACAATATGCTTTTAATCCTGTTTTTACTAATGTTGGTTTCATTCCTGGTTTAAAAGCTGGTACAACTGTGTCTTCAGCTGCCTCTATATCATATCCTGCTGAATGTTTAGTTTTTCTTACTGGTAAATTAATTTCCTTATCTTCAAATCCTTTTGCTACTTCAAATCCTCTTGTTCTTCCCATGATCTTACCTCCTATTTTTATAGATAAATTTCTGTATTTTAAATTTTTATTCTTGTGACATTATATTATATATTTCTATTATTGTCATCATTTATTTTTAATTTATTTATATGTATTTTTTATTCTCATGTAACTTTATGTCGATATTATTCATAAAATATATTGACAGATTTTTGGAGGTGATTGGATAAAAATGAAAGACTGTATCCCTTTAACTGATTTAAAGATGAATATGACAGCTAAAATTTGTTTTTTAAATTGTTCTGATCATATTAAAAGACGTTTTTTAGATTTAGGAATTATTCCTGATACCCCCATTACTCCTATTTTTAAAAGTATTCCTGGTGATCCTATTGCTTATGAAGTAAGAGGTTCCCTTTTAGCTATTCGTGAGAAGGATTCTAAAAATATTTTTGTTTGTGTTACTTAAAATATTTATTTAAAGCATAAAAAATCTTCTCCTCATTTTTATGAAGAGAAGATTTTTATTTTATTTATTTTGAAATTTTAAGATTTTTTACAGGACTCCAGCTTGAATATAATTTTGTGTCAGATACAGTTTTGTAGGTACGAATACGTACATAATATGTTTTGCCTTTTGTTAATTTAGAAATTGTTGTTGATTTTGTACTATTCTTCTTAACTGTTGTTGTTTTTACATCTTTCTTGAAGTTTTTATCTGTTGAATATTGAATTTCATATCCTGTTACAACTGTACTCTTTGCCCATGTTACTGTCATTTTCTTGCTAGCTGAATTAGTTACTTTTGAAATCTTAACTACTGGTGGATTTACTGTTATTGTAATTTTCTTTGTTGCTTTGTTGTATCCATCTGTTGCTCCTGCTGTAATTGTTATTGTTGCTTTTCCAATAAATCCTTTTTTAATTGTTACTTTTCCTGATGTATTTACAGTTACATTTTTATTATTACTACTATAAGTTAATTTTGCATTTCCTTCTTGTTTTGCTCCTATTGAAAAGCTTTGATCTTTAGTAGAATATGTTTTTGTAAAGTTAGAAGCTTTGATACTATTGTTTATTTTCTTTGTACTAATTGTAATTTGTTTTGTTGTTTTATTGTATTTTTCTGTTGCTTCTGCTGTTATTGTTATTGTTGCTGTTCCTGCATATCCTGCTTTAATTGTTACTTTTCCTTCATTATTAACTGTAATTGATTTATTGTTACTACTATAAGTTAATTTTGCATCTCCTGTTTGTTTTGCTCCTATTGAGAAGCTTTGAGCTTTTTCTGAGAAATTTTTTGTTATATTATATGCTGTAACTACATTACTTGCTTTTGAAACAGTTACTGTAATTTTCTTTGTTGCTTTATTATATCCATCTGTTGCTTCTGCTGTAATTGTTATTGTTGCTGTTCCAACAAATTCTTTCTTAATTGTTACTTTTCCTGATGCATTTACAGTTACGTTTTTATTATTACTGCTATAAGTTAATTTTGCATCTCCTTCTTGTTTTGCTCCTATTGAGAAACTTTGATCATTTTTTGAGAATGATTTTTTAACATTTGATGCTGTAATGCTATTATCTATTTTTTCTGTACTTACTGTTATTGTTTTTGTTGCTTTATGATATTTTGTTGTTTCATTTGAAGTAATTGTAATTTTAGCTGTTCCTGCATATCCTGCTTTAATTGTTACTTTTCCTTCATCATTAACTGTAATTGATTTATTATTACTACTATAAGTTAATTTTGCATCTCCTGCTTGTTTTGCTCCTATAGAGAAGCTTTGAGCTTTTTCTGAGTATGATTTTGTAATGTTTGATGCTGTAATTTTATTATCTATTTTCTCTGTACTAATTGTTATTGTTTTTGTTGCTTTATGATATTTTGTTGTTTCACTTGAAGTAATTGTAATTTGTGCTGTTCCTACATATCCTGCTTTAATAGTTGCAATTCCTGCACTATCTACCATAATTGAATGATTATTACTACTATAAGTTAATTTTGCATCTCCTGCTTGTTTTACTCCTATTGAGAATTTTTGATCTTTTTCTGAGTATGCTTTTGTAATGTTTGATGCTGTGATTTTATTATCAATTTTTGGAATAGTCACTGTAACTTCCTTTGTTGCTTCTTTATATCCTTTTGTTTCATCTGCTGTAATTGTTATTTTTGCTGTTCCAACAAATTCCTTCTTAACTGTTACTTTTCCTGTACTATCTACTGATACTGCATTATGATCACTTTTATATACTAATTTTGCATCTCCAATTTGTTTTGCTCCTATTGAGAAGCTTTGATCTTTTTCTGAATAGTTTTTTGTTATATTTGATGCAGTAATTTTATTATCTTGTTTTTCAATTTTGAATTTTGCTGTTATTGTTCCTTTATAATTATTTTTTCCAGTAACTGTTACAGTTGCTGTTCCTGCATTTACATTATTTGTATAATTTATATTATAGTCTTTTTCTTTAACTAATGTTTTATTTTCTTCTTTTACAGTTACGCTAGGTTTCTTTTCTGTTCCATCATAGAAATATGTTGTGTTTGAAAGTGATATTTTGCTATTTGAAATATCTTTTGCTGTTTCTACACTTTCTGTATGCTTACATACTGTACAAGTACGTTCTTTCATTCCATCTTTTTCTACCCAGTCTCCATAACTATGTCCTAATGCTTTATCTACTACTGTTTCACTTTTTACTAATTCTCCACAAATACTGCAGTAGTATTCATTTATATGTGATCCATCTTTATCACATGTAGGTTTTACTTCATTTGTTTTTACTGGTGCAGATAATTTATGACCATCATATGCTGTAATTGTTAATGTACTTTCATTTCCTAATACATCTTTTGCAACAATCTCTTTTTGTTCTTTGTTTGATTTAGGAACGAAAGTTTTCATTGTGCTTGTATTGGTTGTAAATTTTGTTACTTTTACACCATTTACTGTAATGCTATCTATTGCAGTTTCATCTTCTACTGTTATTGTTGGTAAATTACAATATATTTTTTCTGTATCTATACTTGAAAATGTAGGAGCATTTTTATCATCTACTACTGAAGCTTTAATGTAGCGATAACTTGTATAAGAGTTTGTTACATCTTCTTTACTTTTGATGCTAGCATCTTCTCCTTTTGTAAACTTACTAGCCATAATGATGTAATTATTTCCTAAGAAAGTTGGTTTATCATAGAAAGCTTTTTCTACTGAATCAAGTTCAAGACTAAATTCTGTTTCTTCTTCATCTCCAATAATAATTCTATGAGCACTAATTGCACTCTTTTCTGAATTTATTTTTACATTACCACTTGTAAATTTTATATCTCCATTATTAGTAATTCCATAATAATAAGGGCTATTTATTGTTATGTTTCCTGTACCAGCAAATACTAAACTATTACTGTCACTGTATGGAGAATATTTACTTGAATTAGATTGATATTTTTCATCACCTGTTTCAATTCTAATACCAGGAACAGTATAATTTGTAAGTTTTACTTCTGTTGGAATAGTGTCAGGATTTGCTAGTTGTTCTTTTGTTGCACCATTTAGTTTTCTTACTTTTTCTACCTTAGATTCTAGTAATGCTCTTATACTTAAATTTCCTGCGCCTGTTATTTTTAGACTTTTTATACAGGTTCCTTCCATACCATATCCTGTAATTGCATTATCGCCTTTTAATATAATTGTGATATTAGTTTGACGAGGGTCTCCAGAATATGATCCTGGATACATTGTATTTCCTTGATCAGCATCATCCAGTGGAAGTATTAATTTTTTACATACTAAATTATCTAAAGTTATTGTATAATCGTGACCACTTTTTACTATTTTATAATGATCACTTTCATATGTTTTTTTGCTATCGAAATTAAATTTTTCCGTGTTTGAAAAATCTATAATTTCACCAGTTACTCCATTAGATCTTTCTTGTTCCTCTTTTAATTTTTTCATTCTTTCAACTTCTGCTTGGATCTCTTCTGCTGTTTGAACAGAACTTCCTGCTGCTTTTACTGTAGGCATAATTATTGAAAATAGCATAATAAATGTTATCAGTAAAGCAAAAAATGATTTTGTATTTAAATTAATTAATTTTTGGGTCATAAAAATACCCCCTTTTCATATTTTCTTTGTTACCTTATTATACCTTATATTTTTGATTTGGTCAACACATTTTTCTCAATTTTTGCCTTTTTTTATAGGGTTTACGGCAATATTAATTTATCCTTTGAAGTTAATTTTTTTCTATTTTATTTTTATAGTATTATAATTTTAGAAATCAAATTCAATATAGTACATAAAATTATTCCACATATTGTTGGTAGCACAAAGCCTAATATTGCCCATTTCCAGCCACCTGCTTCTTTTTTTATTGTTAATAAAGTTGTACTGCATGGAAAATGTAGTAAGGTAAATATCATTGTATTAATTGCTGTTATATATGTCCATCCATTTTGAATTAATATATTTCCAATAGTTGCAGTATTTTCTATATCTACTAATGTTCCAGATTGAATATAGCACATTAAAATGATTGGTAATACAATTTCATTTGCTGGTAATCCTAAAATAAATGCTGTTAATATATATCCATCTAGACCTAATATTCTTGCAAATGGATCAAAAAAATTTGCTACATATGTTAATAAATTAATATCTGCTATATGAATATTTGCCATTAGCCAAATTACTGCTCCTGCTGGTATTGCTACTTGCATTGCTCTACCTAATACAAAAAGGGTTCTATCAAATATAGAACGTACCAATACTTTTCCTATTTGTGGTTTTCTATATGGTGGTAATTCTAAAATAAAAGATGATGATATTCCCTTTAGAATTGTTTTTGATAGTATTTTTGAAATAACTAATGTCATAATGATTCCTAAGATAATAATTAATAATACTGCTATTGTTGAAATAATAGAAGAAAAACCTGTTGCTACTCCTGTTGCAAAGAAAATTGTAGAAATTGTAATTAGCAATGGAAATCTACCATTACATGGTACAAATGCATTTGTTAACATTGAAATTAATTTTTCTCTTGGTGAATCAATAATTCTACATCCAATTACTCCTGCTGCATTACATCCAAATCCCATACACATTGTTAATGCTTGTTTTCCGTGAGCTTCCTGCTTTTTGAAAATACTTATCCAAGTTAAATGATAGACGTGGTAAATAGCCTAAATCTTCTAATAAAGTAAATAAAGGGAAAAATATAGCCATTGGTGGTAACATTACTGATATTACCCATGTCAATGTTCTATACATTCCGTCAATAATAAGACCTTTTAACCAAACGGGTACTCCTATATATTCAAATAAATATATTAATTTCTCTTGTATCCAATTAAAAAATTGAGATAGTAATTGTGATGGATAATTTGCTCCTGTAATAGTGATCCACAGTATAATTCCTAAAAATAAAATCATAATAGGAATTCCCCACTTTTTTGAAGTCAATATTTTATCAATTTTTCTATCTCTTTGATTATAAGATTTGTTTTCATATGTAATTACATCTTTACATATGTTTTCTGCTTTGAAAATAATACTAGAAATAATTTTATTTCGTATATTATCTTTTGATATCTCATTATTCTCTAAAATTCCTTTTACTCTTTCTTTTTGCTTTAATATGCTTTCATCTTCTTTTAATGTGATTTTTAAGTTTTGTTCTATAGTATCAATAATTTTTTTATCTTCGTCTATTAGTTTTAAACTAATCCACCTTGCTAATTGTTTTGATTCTACTTGTTTTTCTATTTCTGGTTGTAAAATTTCTATTGCTTCTTCTACTACAGGTAAGTAAGTTATCCTCTTTGGATTTGGTAAAACTTTTTTCTTGCACACGTCTTGAACTGTTTTCATTAAATTATTTAATGTTTTCTGTTTTCTAGCTATTGTTCCTACTACTGGTACTCCTAAAAGTCTTTCTAATTCTTCTAAATTTATGTGTATTCCCTTTTTCTTTGCTTCATCTAATAAATTTACACAAACAATAATATTAGAGGTTATCTCCATAATTTGATATACTAGATTTAAATTTCTTTCTAGACATGTAGCATCAACTATAACTACTGTTGCATCTGGATTACCAAAACAAATATAATTTCTTGCAATTTCTTCCTCTTCTGAATTTGACATTAATGAATATGTTCCTGGTATATCTATTAATAAAAATTTATTTTCTTTATAATCGCAAATTCCTGCAGCATTTGCTACTGTTTTTCCTGGCCAATTTCCAGTATGTTGATGCATACCTGTTAATGCATTAAATACTGTTGATTTTCCAACGTTTGGATTTCCGTGCAATGGCAATTGTATAGTCACACTTTTCTTTTAGTGATTCTATGTCTTCATTTAATACTTTACTTCCTGTTGAATTTCCTGTTAATCCCATAAAGTACCTCCTTGTAGCTTTTATATTATATTCTATGAATTACCTCTTTTCTTGTGCGTTATATTTTAAAATTTGTAGTACATTATATTTTAAAATTATTCTTGACTTTTTTTCATGGTTGTAATATGATTTTTCCAATGAAATGATAATCATTCTCATATATATATTAGGAGGTTGAAAATATGGAATTAAAAGGTTCAAAAACAGAAGCTAATTTGAAAGCTGCTTTCTCAGGAGAGTCTCAAGCAAGAAATAAGTATACTTATTTTGCAAGTGTAGCTAAAAAAGAAGGTTATGAGCAAATTGCTGCTATATTCTTAGAGACAGCTGAAAATGAAAAAGAACATGCTAAGCTTCATTTAAAATATTTACAAGGAATTGGTGATACTAAAGCTAATCTAGCAGATGCAGCTGCTGGTGAAAATTATGAATGGACTGATATGTATGCTGAATTTGCTAAAACTGCTGAAGAAGAAGGTTTTAAAGAAATAGCTGCTACATTTAGAGGTATTGGTGAAGTTGAAAAACATCATGAAGAAAGATATAGAAAATTACTTGAAAATCTTGAAGATGGACAAGTATTTAAAAAAGGAAGTATTGTTGTATGGAAATGTAGAAATTGCGGACATATTCATGTTGGACTAGAAGCTCCTACTATATGCCCTGTATGTAAGCATCCTCAATCATTCTTTGAAGTAAATGCTGAAAATTATTAAAATTTAATTATTTAAATTCTATTAAAATAATAACAATTGATATAGTGTATGAAAATTATTTACATTATTAAATCAATTGTTATTATTTTTTCTTATATACCTTTTTTCATTTATTTTTATATCTTTTTTTAATACATATTTTTTATATTTTTAGCCATATTAATTATAGCAATATTATATTTCTTTATAGGTAAATATTAATTTATAAGTTTCTGTAAGATTTATTTTTTGTATGCTAATATTCCGGTAGGGCGAGGTGAAAAATATGGCTTTAGATTATACTATAATAGGTGAAAGATTAAAGAAGGCAAGGCTTGATAAAAAATTTACTCAAGAAAAACTAGCTGAAAAATTAGATGTTTCTATTGCCTTTTTAAGTAGAATTGAAAGAGGCAATTCTCATATTAGTTTAAAAAGATTAAGTCAAATGTGTGATATTCTTGGTGTTTCTGAAGGATTTATTTTAAACGGTACTTCTACTGAATCTCATAATTATTTATCAAATGATTTGAGTGTACTATTAAAAAATTGCTCTCCTGAAAAACAGAAATTGATTTATAAAATTTCAAGAATCATTGTTGAAAGTTAGTATAAATTATATGAAAAATATATTATTACTTGATTTATTATTATATATTTTTGAAGAGGTTTTTTTATTTTATCTTACCTCTTTTTTTTATTTAAATTTAAATTAATTATATGTTGATAATTACCTTAATTTATGATATGATTTTGTTCCATGCTGTTTTTTTGTATATTTATTTCAAAAAAATAGATAATATTTTAAAGGAGGTTTTTTTATGGATTTTAAACAATGGGATGGCTTTAATAAGAGTGGAGAATGGACAAAGGAAATTGATGTTAGAGATTTTATTCAAAACAACTATACTCCTTATGAGGGAGATTGTAAATTTCTTTCTTCTCCTACAAAAAAGACACAAGAATTATGGAATGAAGTGTTAGATTTATATAAGAAAGAACGTGAAAATAATGGTGTTTTAGATGCAGATTGTAAAACTCCTTCTTCTATTAATGGATATAATGCTGGATATATTCATAAAGAATTAGAAGAAATAGTTGGTCTTCAAACAGATGCCCCTTTAAAAAGAGCAATTATGCCAAATGGTGGTATTCGTATTGTTGAAAAATCTGCTGAAAGTTATGGTTATACAGTAGATCCACAAATTAAATATGTTTATCATAATTTAAGAAAAACTCATAATGATGGTGTTTTTCAAGTATATACACCAGATATCAGAGCTGCAAGAAGTTCACATTTAATTACTGGTCTTCCTGATGGTTATGGTCGTGGAAGAATTATTGGAGATTATAGAAGGGTTGCTCTTTATGGAGTTGACTATTTAATAGAAGGTAAAAAACTTGATCTGGAAGCTTTAGATACACCTGTATTTACTGAAAATATTATTAGAAATCGTGAGGAAATTGCTGATCAAATTAATGCATTAAATGATCTAAAGAAAATGGCTGAAAAATATGGATTCGATATTTCTGTTCCTGCTTCTAATGCTAAAGAAGCAATTCAATGGCTATATTTCGGATATCTTGGTGCTATTAAAGATCAAAATGGAGCTGCTATGAGTCTTGGTAGAACTTCGACTTTCTTAGATATTTATATTGAAAGAGATTTAAAAAATGGTACTCTAACAGAAGAACAAGCTCAAGAATTAATGGATCATTTTGTTATGAAATTAAGAATGGTGCGCTTTTTAAGAGCTCCAGAATATAATAGTTTATTTAGTGGTGATCCTGTTTGGGTAACTGAAAGTATTGGTGGTATGGGAATTGATGGTAGAACTTTAGTAACTAAAAATTCTTTTAGAGTTCTTCATACTTTAGATAATTTAGGACCTGCTCCTGAGCCAAACTTAACAGTTTTATGGTCAAATTATTTACCTGATGGATTTAAAAAATATTGTGCAGATATATCTATTCGTACTTCTTCTATTCAGTATGAAAATGATGACTTAATGAGAAAAACTTTAGGAGATGATTATGGTATTGCTTGTTGTGTTTCTGCAATGAAAATTGGTAAACAAATGCAATTTTTTGGTGCAAGAGCTAATTTAGCAAAAGCTTTACTATATGCAATTAATGGCGGTAGAGATGAAATTAGTGGAAAACAAGTTACTACTAAATTTCAAGGTATTACTTCTGAATATTTAGATTATGATGAAGTTTGTGAAAAATTTGATAATATGATGGATTATGTTGCTAAGATATATATTAAAGCTCTAAATGCAATTCATTATATGCATGATAAATATTCATATGAAGCACTAGAAATGGCTTTACATGATAGAGATGAAGATATTTTAAGAACAATGGCTTGTGGTATCGCTGGATTATCTGTTGTTGCAGATTCTCTTTCTGCTATTAAATATGCTAAGGTAAAAGTAATTCGTGATGATACTGGACTAGCTGTTGATTATAAAATCGAAGGAGATTTTCCTAAATATGGTAATGATGATGACAGAGTTGATAGTATTGCAGTTGAAATTGTTAAGAAATTTATGAGAAAATTACAAAGATATCAAACATATAGAGGTTCAAAACATACTTTGTCAATTCTTACTATTACTTCTAATGTTGTATATGGTAAAAATACTGGTAGTACACCTGATGGAAGACAAGCTGGAGAACCTTTTGGTCCTGGAGCTAACCCTCTTCATGGAAGAGATACAAACGGTGCATTAGCTGTTATGAATACAATTGCAAAACTCCCTTATGAATATTCTGAAGACGGAATTTCATTTACTTTTTCTATTACTCCAGCTGCACTTGGAAAAGATGCTGAAACAAAGCAAAATAATTTAGTTGGTATGTTAGATGGATACTTTAAACAAACTGGTCACCATATTAATGTTAATGTATTTAATAGAGAATTACTAGAAGATGCAATGGAACATCCAGAAAATTATCCTCAACTTACTATTCGTGTTTCTGGATATGCTGTTAATTTCACTAAATTAACAAGAGAACAACAATTAGATGTTATTAATAGAACTATTCATGAAAGAATTAGCTAAAATATTTTTTTAAAGTAATTTTAGGGAAAGGAGAAAATATTAATGGATAACCTGGTTGCTAGAATACACTCATTTGAATCATTTGGAGCTGTAGATGGTCCTGGAATTCGTTTTGTTATTTTTATGCAAGGATGCAGTTTAAAGTGTAAATATTGTCATAATCGTGATACATGGGCTATTCATTCTGGAATGGAATATACAGTTGATGAATTAATTGCAAAAATTTCTCGCTATAAAAATTATTTTACTGTATCTAAACGGTGGTGTTACTGTTAGTGGCGGAGAACCTCTTCTTCAAACTCCATTCCTTATTTCTCTTTTCACAAAATTAAAGGCTTTAGGAGTTCATACTGCAGTAGATACTTCAGGTTCTTTTAGTATTACAGAAGATATTAAAAAGTTAATTGATTTAGCAGATTTATTTTTACTAGATATAAAATGTATTAATGATGAAATTTGCAAAGATTTAACAGGTGTTTCTAACCAAAGAGAACTTGAATTTGCACGATATTTAAGTAAAAATAACAAGGATATGTGGATTAGACAAGTTCTCGTACCTGGAATTACTGATCATGAAGAAGATTTAAAAAAATTAAAAGAATTTATTTCTGAGTTGAAAACAGTAAAAAAAGTAGAGATCTTACCTTATCATGATTTAGGAAAATATAAATGGACTGAATTAAATTGTAAATATGAATTAGAAGGTGTTCCAACTGCTACTGCTCAAGATGTAAATCGAGCTAAGCAAATTTTAGGAATTTAAGAGTTTAATTTTAAAATATACTCTATATTACAATATAAAAAGCGTAAAGTGTTATATTTAAATAAATTTTAAATATACTTTACGCTTTTATTTTTTATAACTTTATTGATCACAATACTTATCGTTTTTTTCTTTTTTACAGATTGCTAAAATTACTTGTATTACTAGTAAAATCACTAAAATTGATAAAATTGCTACAAATGCTCCTACTCCTAATGCTGCAAACAATCCTGTTGTAGCTCCTATAATTACTCCTATTACAAAAGTTATAAGTGCTACTAAAATTGTTATAATAATTTCTGAGCAATTTTTCTTGCATTTTTTATAGCCATAGCAATTATCGCACATGTTGCTCCACCCCCTAATGATATTAAGAAATATCATTAGTATATATTATGCAAGTATTCGACTTTTTTCTACAAAAGATTTTATTATTTTTTACCTATTTGTGTATATTCATCTTCACTATATTCTTTTTCTAATACTTCTTTTATTTTTCCATCATTTACTGTATTTTTCCATTTTTTTAATGTCATATCATTTTCATCTATTTTGTATTCTATAATATAGTTTTCATAAACTTGTACGTAATCTCCAGAATAGTCATCTAGCATAATTCCTGCTGCTCTATCATTTTTGAACTTACCTATAAATTTTGCATTTTCGTCTATTATATAGTAATTTTGATATACATTTGTATATGTATTATAATTTTCTAATAATAGCATAATATATTCTTTGTTATCTTCACCTATAAATTTAGAAATGCTTTTTACTATATTTTTTAATTGTAGTTCTTCTGCCCCGTCTAATTCAATCCTAAAATCTTCTATTTTTTCTGCTACTTTATGATTAACTTCAATTTTTAGTTCCAATGTATATGTTGTGTATACATTATGCTCACTTTGTTGTATGTCGTCTACATCCATTGTTACTTTTACTTCTGTATCATTTCCATTTAGTTTGATATTTTGAGTTGCAATTTTATTGTCTTGTATTTCTATTTCTTGTTTCTCATCTTCTATAATGTTTTGATTGATTATTTCGTTGTTTTTTTCTAATTCTTCCTGTGGTTTTATTAATTGATAACATATTAATCCTAATATAATAATTAATATTAAAATAATAATCATTAGATTCGTTTTATTTTTTTCTTTCATTTAATCTCCTGACATTTATAGATATTTACTGTTAGAAGCTTGCATATTAAATTGATTTCTTCCCTATTTCTGTAAATTGATCTTTTGTATATTCTTGTTCTAATGTTTGTTTTATTGTGCCATTTTCTATTGTATATTTCCATTTTCTTAATATTAATTCATCTTCATCATTATGTGCTACTTTATATTCAATAATGTTGTCCTCATTGATTTGTACTCTATGTCCTGTATAGCCATCTACTTCTATATCTGCCATTGTATCATTTATAAAAACTCCAATAGAGTCTTGCTTTGAATCATCAATTATAAAATAATACTCGTAAAATTTATCTCCTCTACTGTCACTAAAACTTTCTTTTAGTTTTAATACAGTATAATCTTTGTCAGTTCCCTTTATTGTACTTATTTCATTTATAAATTGATTTTGGTTAGGCATGTTATTTTCTGATACTTTTTGTGATATTGTATATTCTAATTGTTGAATATTTTTTTCTACTTCTACTAGTCTAAATCCTAAAAATGCAATTATAATAATTAATAATAGAATAATAACAATAAATAAAGGCAAATAATTTTTTTCTTTCATTTTTTCTCCTTTTATCCGAAAATTCCTTTTTTCTTTATTGGTGGTTGTTCATTCATGGTTTTTGCTAACATCATTAAAATGTCTCTTTGCTCCTTTGATAATTTTTTTGGTATTTGAACTGATATTGTAAATACAAAATTTCCTTGATATCCATTATTAAGATTTTTAAATCCTTTTCCTTTTATAGTAAACTTTGTACCATTTTGAGTGCCTTCTGGAATACGATATGTTTCTTTACTTCCATCTACCATTGGTACTTCAATATCTGCCCCTAATGTTGCTTGTGTGAAAGTAATTGGTATTTCACATAATACATCTTGACCTTTTCTTGTATAAATACTATGTCGTTTTAAGTGTACAGTTATGTATAAATCTCCTTTTGCTCCTCCCTTTTCTCCAGGTTCTCCTTCTCCTCTTAACACAATAGTTTGATTTTCATCAATTCCTGCTGGTATTTTTACTGAAATTCTAACTGTCTTTCTAACAGTTCCTTTACCTTTACATTCTACACAAGGTTCTGGAATAACTTCACCTGTTCCATGACAATTTGTACATGGTCTTACAGTTTGCATTTGGCCTAAAATTGTGGTTTGTACTTGTTTAATTTGTCCTGTTCCTCCACACATTGTACATTTTTGTTTCTTAGTACCTGGTTTTGCACCTTCACCATGACAAGTTGCACAAGTTTCATTTCTGGTTACATTAATATATCTTTCTGTTCCCAAAAAGGCTTCTTCAAAACTAATGTCAATATTGTATCTTATATCTGCACCCTTTTTTGGTCCATGATTTGCTCTTGAAGAACTTCTACCACCTGAGAAACCTCCTCCGAAGAAAGAGGAGAATATATCTCCTAAATCTCCAAAGTCACTAAATCCATCAAAGCCTGATGATGAATATGAATAATATCCATTCTGACCTCCAAATGGTCCACCAGCTCCACCAAATCCTTGTGGATCTGCTGTTCCAAATTGGTCATACATTTTTCTTTTTTGTGGATTTGATAAAGTTTCATAAGCTTCATTTACTTCTTTAAATTTTGCCTCTGCCTCTTTTTTATTATCTGGGTTTGCATCCGGATGATATTTTTTTGCTAACTTACGATATGCTTTTTTTAATTCTTCATCCGTTGCTGTTTTTTCAACTCCCAGTATTTCATAATAGTCTTTATTCGCCATTATTTTTTATCTCCGTCTTCCTCTACTTTATAATCTGTATCATAAACATTTCCGTTTTCGTCTGCTTTTGGTCCTTCACTATTATCTCCAGCATCTGTTGCTCCTGCATTTGCATTATTTCCTACTGTTTGAGAATAGATTTTTTCTGAAATTGAATAGAAAATAGTTGTTAATTTTTCTGTTGCTGTTTTAATAGCTTCTACATCTGTTCCTTCTAATGCTTTCTTTACATTTTCAATTTCTGTTTCTGCTTTAGCTTTTTCTTCTCCACTTATCTTATCTCCTAAGTCTGTAATTGTTTTTTGACAATTATATACTAAGCTTTCTGCATTATTTCTTACTTCAATTTCTTCTTTTCTCTTTTTATCTTCAGCTGCATGTGCTTCTGCATCTTTTACAGCTTTATCAATATCTTCATCAGTTAAGTTTGTACTTGCTGTAATAGCTACTTGTTGACTATTTCCAGTTGCCATATCTTTTGCTGATACGTGTACTATACCATTTGCGTCAATATCAAATGTAACTTCAATTTGAGGTACTCCTCTTGGAGCTGCTGGGATTCCTGTTAATTGGAATCTTCCTAATGTTTTATTATATGCAGCCATTTCTCTTTCTCCTTGAAGTACATGAATTTCAACACTTGTTTGACCATCTGCTGCTGTTGAGAATACTTGTGATTTCTTTGTAGGAATTGTAGTATTTCTTTCAATTAACTTTGTAAATACTCCTCCTAATGTTTCAATACCTAATGATAGAGGTGTTACATCTAGTAATACTAAATCTTTTACATCTCCTGAAAGTACACCACCTTGAATTGCTGCACCAATAGCAACACATTCATCTGGGTTAATTCCTTTGTCTGGTTCCTTTCCTGTTATTTTCTTAACAGCTTCTTGAACAGCTGGTACTCTTGTAGATCCACCAACTAATAAAACTTTGTGTAATTGATCTGCTGTTATTCCAGCATCTTTTAATGCATTTTGTACTGGAATTTTTGTTGCTTCAATTAAATCATTAATTAATTCTTCAAATTTTGCTCTTGTTAATGTAACATCTAAGTGTTTTGGTCCATTTGCATCTGCTGTGATAAATGGTAAGTTGATTTGTGTTTGTTGCATTCCAGAAAGCTCTATTTTAGCTTTTTCTGCAGCTTCTTTTAGACGTTGCATTGCCATTTTATCTGATTTTAAATCGATTCCATTTGATTTTTTAAATTCTTCTACTAAGTAGTTTATTATTCTTTCATCAAAATCATCTCCACCTAGTCTTGTGTTTCCATTTGTTGCTAAAACTTCAAATACGCCATCTCCAATGTCTAGGATAGATACATCAAATGTTCCTCCACCTAAATCATAAATCATGATTTTTTGATCTTGATCTTCTTTATCCATACCAAATGCTAATGCTGCTGCTGTTGGTTCATTAATAATTCTTAATACTTCTAGTCCAGCTATTTTTCCTGCGTCTTTTGTTGCTTGTCTTTGGCTATCACTAAAATATGCTGGTACTGTAATAACTGCTTGTGTTACTGTTTGTCCTAAATAGTTTTCAGCATCTGCTTTTAATTTTTGAAGAATCATTGCTGATATTTCTTGTGGTGAGAATGAATCTCCCTCTATTTTTACTTTTTTATCTGTTCCCATTTCTCTTTTGATTGAAATAACAGTGTTATCTGGATTTGTTACTGCTTGACGTTTTGCAATTTGTCCTACTAATCTTTCTCCATTTTTTGAAAATGCTACAACTGATGGTGTTGTTCTGTTTCCTTCTGCATTAGGAATTACAACTGGTTCTCCTCCTTCCATAACTGCTACACATGAGTTTGTTGTTCCTAAGTCAATTCCTATAATTTTTCCCATAATTTTTTAACTTCCTTTCTTTTGGCTATTTAAGCTAACATTTGATAGCCTTTTGCCTATTTATATATTTATTTAAAATTAAAAACATTTATATAATTTTGCTTAATTTGCAACAATTACCATTGAATGTCTGATAACTTTATTTCCAATTATGTATCCTTTTCTATATTCTTCTTTTATTTCTTTTTCTCCTAAGTTTTCATCTACTACTAGGCTTACAGCTTCATGTAATTCTGGATCAAAAGTTTTTCCTACAGTTTCTATTTCTTTTACTCCATTTGCTGTTAATACATCTTTAAATTGTTTTAATACTAATTCTATTCCTTGTTTATAATTTTCATCATCTGTATGTGATTCTGCTGCTTTTTCTAAGTTATCTAAAACTGGTAGAAATTTTACTATAATATCAGCAAGCATAGATCCATGCATTGTTTCTCTTTCTTTTGAACTTCTTTTTTTATAATTGTCAAACTCTGCTGCAATTCTTTTCATTCTATCTTCGGTTTCTTCTAACTCTATCTTTTGTGTTTCAATTTGTTTTTTTAGTTCGATAATTTCATCGCTATTTTCTTTTTTTTCTTCTTTTTTAACTTTTTCTTCTTTCCTTATTTTTTCTTTCATTTCCTCATCAGCCATCTTATCCCTTCTTTCTTGTTTTATTTAATGAAGTTATAACTCTCCATTTAATTTTTTACTGATGTATTTCATAACAGAAATTACTTTTGAATAGTCCATTCTTGTTGGACCTATAATTCCTATTGTTCCCAAATCTTTATTTTTATATTTATGTTTAAATGTAATAATGCTAAAATCTTTAAGTTTATCATTCTCGTTTTCGTTTCCTATATAAACATTAATGTCATTTGCAAAGCCTGTATTTAATAAGTCTGCTACAATTTCTTTTTGATCTATAACATTAATAAAATTTTTCGCTACTTCTAAACTTTTAAATTCGGGTAAATCAAATGCTTTATTAGCACCTTCCAAATATATTTTGCTTTCATCATTGATTGCTTTATTTAATTGCTCCATAATTGGTTTAATTACTTTCAAGCTATAATTCATATGTGAGAAAATATATTCTTCTAATGGTTGATCTATTTCTTCTAATGGCTTTCCTTTTAATTTATTATTAAAAATAAAATTTAGAGTTTCTACTTGCTCATCTGTAATGTCTTCATCAAATTTTATAATTGATTCTTTTACAATTCCACTATCTGTTAATATAACTGCCATTAGCATTCGTGTTCCTAATAAAATAAATTTAATATCTTCTATGTTTTGTAAATTAGTTTTTGGACCAATTGCTAATGTTGTATAATGTGTAATATCTGAAATGGTACTTGTTGTTATTTTTGTTAATTCTTCCATTTCATTTACTCTTGTTTCTAGTTTTGATTGGATATATTTAATTTCCTCCAAACTAATATTATTATCGTTGAGGAGTTCATCTACATATAATCTATATCCTTTAGCTGATGGTACTCTTCCACTTGATGTGTGTGGCTTTTCTATATATCCTATTTTTTCTAATTCAGCCATTTCATTTCTGATTGTTGCACTACTTAAATTAAGTCCATATTTTTTTACAATACTTCCTGAACTTACTGGTTCCGCAGTATTTATATACTCTTCTATAATAGCTTGGAGTATTTTTTTCTTTCTATCATCCACTTTTTTACACCTCTTTAGCAATTAACAACTTTGAGTGCTAAACTTGTTATATATTATATCCATTTTTAGCAAAAGTCAATACATATTGCTAAAATATATTGTAATTATTTTATAAAAAAGTATTGACATATAACCTAAAATGTTTTATACTTAGAATTGCGTTTGACAGGCGCCCTTAGCTCAGTTGGTCAGAGCAACCGGCTCATAACCGGTGGGTCCAAGGTTCGAATCCTTGAGGGCGCACCACGCTTTTATTTTTATATTTGGGTAGGTGGCCGAGTGGCTAAAGGCGGCAGACTGTAAATCTGTTCTCATTTGAGTACGATGGTTCGAATCCATCCCTGCCCACCAATGAATATGTAGATATATTAAAAGTTAAAATAGGGAACCCAGAATGTCTGAGTTCCCATTTTTTTGCATTTGCGTTTTGGTTATAGTTGGATTTGTGTATATTATTCAATGGTTAAATTTTAGTTCCATCCGGCCAATATTCCTCACCCGTTTGTCTATCATACAGATGTCCATTCGACAGCACCTCAAGGTGCCCATTTTCCACGGCACGCTGTGCCTCTGCTTCGCTGGCATAGTCGCCGTCCACTTCTTTGAAATAATGATCATCATTGTAAGGCATAATTCTACTTCCTTTCATGATACGACTAACCAAAACGCAAATTTGCAATACCTATTGGTATTACTGTGAGTATTTTATCATATTTTTGTTGTTTTTTCAATATTTTGTAAAGTTTTGTATTATTTTACTTTTTGTTTTACACATATTTTATAAAAATGTGTCTATAATATAAATATACAAAATTATTTAATTTTGAAAGGATGATTATTATGAAGGTTATAGACACAATTGCTTTAATTTTGGTCATAATAGGTGCTGTCAATTGGGGGCTTATTGGTATATTTAATTTTAATTTAGTAGATGCTATTTTTGGTGCTATGTCAATTTTTAGTAGAATTATTTATACTTTAGTAGGTATCTCTGGTTTATGGTGTATTAAATTACTTTTTGATAATAAATAAAAAAACACGGAATTTTTTTCCGTGTTTTTCTTATTCTCCTCTTCCTTCTGGTAAAGAGTTTGGTTTTTGAATAACAATTTTAATTTTGAATGCATAAGTAAGTGCCTTTACTACTTTGCTATTTTTAATACGTTGCCATAAAGATGGTTTTACTTCTACTCTTGTTTGTTCATAATATTCTTGTACATCTGGTCTATTTTCTACTTGTTCTGTTCCTGGTAATACTGTTGCTGTATCAACTTCTGGTGTTTGTTCTATAATTGGTTCTTCTGGTGTTGGAATTAGTTTTAATGCATCTGCTATTTCTATTCCAATATAACTTAATGCTTTTGATCTGTCTTCAATTCTTTCCATGTCAATTTCTATATGTAAATTTGTTTCTAAATTACTTATTCTCGCATTAATTAATTTAACAGCATCTTGATAATTTTGTGATGTATCTGTTTTTGTTCTTGCGATTATTCCTAATGTATCTATAATATCTTCTGAAAATTGTGGTGAAATCTTTCTAAGTGTTTCTTTCCAATTCTCATCTTTATTTTGAACTGCTTCTAAAGCTCCTTTTAATGTTGCAGCCAAAGCTATATTTTTTTCTCTTTGTCTAATTAAATCTTCAATTTTCTTTGTATTCTCTTCAAATTGATTTGTTGCATATTCTACTAGCCCATATGCTGCTTTATATACACTTGCTGGAAAATTTTTCTTTTTGGGATATTCTACTAAATATGTTTTTATTGATTCTATTAAATCTTTAAAGAAAGCATCTTCTTCAAGTTGAATTATTTGTTTTTTACTGTTTGGATTAATTAATTTTTGTACTTTGTCAATATTCGACAAAATTTTTTCTTCCGTGATTACCATTCTCACGTTTACTATGCCAGATTTAGACATTGTAAACCTTCCCTCCTTTATCCTATGTGTTTTTTTGTTCTTATATATCGTATTTCCTTAAAACTCAATAGGATTTTTTACGATTTTTTTCTAAGTTCATAACAATTTTATTACAACATTTTTAGAAAGTCAAGGGAAATTTTGATTTATTTGTCTTTTTTTAGTTCTGCATATCTCTTGATTTTCATTGTTGTAGTTTTGATAAATTCATCATGCTTAATTTCAAGGTTTTTAATGGCTTTGTATGATGTTAATTTCTTATTTACTTCTTTTATTTTTTCCCAAATAATCTTGTAAATTTGTTCTTCCGTAAGATCTTTTCCATATTTTTCTTCTATTTCTTCGTAATTTGGAATAACCTTTACGGAAATAATCAATTCCTTATTTCCTTTTTCATCTTCTTTTCCATATACCATACACTCTTTTATTTCTGATACATTTGAAAGTAGAATTTCAATTTCTTCTGGGTAAATGTTTTTTCCATTTTGTGTTACAATAACGTTTTTACATCTACCAGTAATGTATAGGAATCCATCTTTGTCTAAGTAACCAACATCACCTGATCTAAACCATCTTTGTCCATTTTCTTCAAAAATAGCTTCTTTAGTTGCTTCTTCATCTTCGTAATATCCTAACATTAATGTTTTACTTCTTATTAATACTTCTCCTTCTCCGTTTTCGTTTGGATTGTCAATTTTTAATTCTGCATCAATAACAGCTTTTCCTGCTGAGCCTACTTTAGTTTGAAAATCTGGTGTTAATGCTGCAATTGGTGCTGTTTCTGTTAATCCATAGCCTTGTAAAAATGTAATTCCTATATCTTCTAACCATTTTCCTATTTTAGCATCAATTGGTGCTGCTGCTGAAACAATAATTCTAATTTTTCCTCCTAAGTTTTCATAAATTTCAGCAAATACTTTTCTTTTGATATCTACTCCAACTGTTTTTAATGCATTTGTTACATGTATCATTGAATTTACTAGACCATCTTTTTTGCTTTTCTTGATATTTGCATTAATTTTTTTATAAATGTTTTCAACTAAAAGTGGTACTGTTAAAACTGCTGTTGGATTAGTTTCTTGTAAATCTGGAACAATATATTTTAATCCTTGACATACACTAATAGATGCTCCTACTCCAAATGGATAAAGAAATCCTATTGATGATTCATATGTATGATGTAATGGTAAAATTGACATTAGTCTATCTTCACAAGTTAAATTTACATATGCTGATGGTGCATTAATGTTTTGTGCTAAATTTCTATTGCATAACATAACGCCTTTTGCATTTGATGTTGTTCCTGAGGTAAATAGCAATACTTTAAATTCATCCGGATCTATTGGTATTTCCATGAAACTATTATCCCCATTTTCTACTAATGCTTTACCTTCTGCTACAAGATGTTCTATTCCTACAAATCTGTTTTCTATACCTTGATCTGAGTTCATTTGAATAAAGTATTCTACATCTGGTAATCTATCTGCTACTTTTTTGATAACTTCTGCTTTTTTGGTTGAGAAAATAACTGCACTTGCTTTTGCTCTTTTTATAACGTTTTCAATTTCATTTTCTGGTAATTCTTTATCAACTGGAACTGCAATTCCAACACCACATAGGATAGTCATATATGATACATACCAATAATGAGTATTTTCTCCTATAATTACTATTCTCTTATCTTTTAATCCTAATCTACGTGTTAATGCTGTTCCTAAAGCAATTACTTCATCTTTAAATTGAGAATATGTTGTTTCTTCCCAACTTCCTTTAGGATTAAATTTTTCTAGTAGTAATGTTCTATCTGCAAATTTTTCTGTACTACTAATAAAAACTTCCTTTATTGTTTCAAAATTAGTATGTTCATAGTTTTTCATTTCTTGTTTTTTCTGATTTTCTTGTGCTTTTTTTACTGCTTCATAATCTACTTTTACTTCATTTATTTCTGATACTTCTTTCATTTTGAATTTTGGGAATTTGAAATTTGGTATTTTAAAATCATTTAATATTCTCATTTTTAACATCCTTATTATTATATTTAGGTTTTTGGATTTACCTATATCCTTATTTATTTGCTAATTTTTTTATAAACATATTATCTACTTCTGAAAATAATTGTTGTATGTCTATTTCTCCTCCATGTCTCATTTTATATATAAAACTTGAACATATAAATCCAAATATTCCAGATGCAATAACATTACTATCTCCATTAATAATCTCTTGTTTTTCAATTCCTTCTTTTACAATTTCTTCTATCATTTGAATATATTCAAATACATATCTTTTGCATAATTGATTTCTTGCATCATTTCCCCATATTTGACTTAGAATAATCGTAATGAAATTTTCATATTTAAATAATATTTTTATTTGTATTAATACAATTGCCCTTATTTTATCTATTGTATTATTTAATTTTGATGTTTTAATACTTATACTGTTTTTTAGTAATTTAACTCCTTCTTCAATAAGAAACTCAAATATTTCTTCTTTACTTGAAAAGTGATAGTATAAAGTTCCTTTTGCTACTCCTACTGTTGCTGTAATTTCTTCAATACTTGTTGCATCATATCCTTTTTCTGCAAATAATTTCATTGAAGTTTCAAAAATTTTTCTCTTGGTTTTGTTCATTTTATGCCACCTTCCAGTATTAAAATTCAGTTATATTATATAGTCTATTTACAAATTATGCAAGTAAAAGAAAAACATAATCTTATATTAGATTATGTTCTCATTTTTTTATTTTTTCTTTCCGTCTAATGAATCTAAATTATCTAATGCTTTTCCTGTTCCTAATGCTACACATGATATTGCATCTTGTGCGATCATTACATTAATTCCAGTTTTAGCTTGTAACAACTTGTCTAATCCATCTACTAAACATCCTCCACCTGTCATATAAATGCCTCTATCACTTATATCTGCTGCTAGTTCTGGTGGTGTTTTTTCTAATACAGAGTGTACACTATCAACAATCATCATAGCAGGTTCTATTAATGCCTCTAACATCTCACTTGAATGTATTGTAATTGTTTTTGGAAGTCCTGTAATTAAATCTCTTCCTCTTATATCCATTTCAACATCTTGAATTTTTGGATACACACAACCTACATTGATTTTTAAATCTTCTGCTGTTCTTTCTCCTATCATAACATTATGTTTTTTCTTAATATATTTTACAATTGCATCATCAAATTTGTCTCCTGCTACTTTTAGTGATTCGCTAACAACAGATCCTCCTAATGAAATTACGGCAATATCTGTAGTTCCTCCTCCTATATCTACTACCATGTTTCCACAAGGTTTTGCAATATCTATTCCAGCTCCTATAGCTGCTGCAATTGGTTCTTCTATTAAATATACTTTTCTTGCTCCTGCTTGTGAAGCAGCATCAATTACTGCTTTTTTCTCTACTTCTGTTACTTGTGATGGAATGCAAATCATAATTCTTGGTGCAAAAATAAATTTTCCACCTATTTTAGTAATAAAATATTTTAACATTTTCTCGGTTACTGTATAGTTTGATATTACGCCTTCTCTTAGAGGTCTAGTTGCCACAATATTTCCAGGTGTTCTTCCTAACATTCTTCTAGCTTCTTTTCCAACAGCTAAAACCTCTCCTGTATTATTATCAACAGCCACTACTGATGGTTCTCTTAACACAATGCCTTTTCCTTTAACATAGGCTATAACTGTAGCTGTTCCTAAGTCTATTCCTATATCTTGTCCCCAATTAAACATTTGCATCTTCCTTTCGCGGTTTTATTTTATTACATTATTATTACATTTTCGTTACAATTATATTACACTTTATTTAAAATATCAATCATTTTTTTCATAAAAAAAGAACTCTTCTTTAGATAGTTTAAACTGGCTTTTTTTCTAAAGTTGAGTCCTTTTTTCTTAATTTTTTATTATCTTAATTTTCTTTATTATCTACAATTGTAAGAATGAATTTTTCTATTTTATCATATTTAAATTGTACTTCATATTTTTTTGTTTCTCCTGATTGTATTGTTCCTATTTCTATATACTCTGTACCTTTTAGTTCATCTTCTTTATTATAAAAATCACATTTTATATATTTTCCACTCAATTCTTCACTTGTTGCATTTTCTATCATTCCTTTTACATATCCATTGATATTTGTTGCTTTTGCATCTTCTACTTTAACTGCTAGAATATCTGAATGTATTTCATATGATGGTATTGGATTATATATTGATTTCATACATATATAAGTACCCACTGATACAAATAAAAATAGTAAAACTCCCCAAATAATCCATCTTTTTAAGTTTACTTTCTGATCTCTTGTATCGACAAACCAAAAACTATTGTAATCACTCATAATTTCCTCCATTGAAATTTTTATTATCTCATTGTTTATACCTTTCTTTTGTTTATCGACTTACTACATTTTTCTAAATACACCGATTACTTTTCCTAGTATTTCACAATTTGGAACAATAATTGGATCCATTGTGCTATTCTCTGGTTGTAATCTAATATGATCTTTTTCTTTATAAAATGTTTTTACTGTTGCTTCATCTTCTATTAATGCTACAACAATTTGTCCGTTATCTGCTGTGTTTTGCTTTCTTACTAATATATAGTCACCATTTAGGATACCAGCTTCTATCATGCTTTCTCCTCTAACTGTAAGCATAAAACTTTCGCTGTTTCCTACGAAATCTATTGGAATTGGGAATGTATCTGTAACATTTTCTACGGCTAATATTGGTGCACCTGCTGTTATTTTACCAATAACAGGTACTTCTACCATTTCTTTTCCACTATAAAAATCTTTATCTTCATGTTGTTTCTTCTTATTTACCTTTTCTCCATTTTCATCCTTTAATAATTTTAGTGTTCTACCTTTTTGACTTTCTTTTCTTACATATCCTTTTTCTTCAAGTCTTAATAAGTATCCATGTACTGTTGCTGTAGAGCTTAATCCTACTGCTTTTCCAATTTCTCTTACTGATGGTGGATATCCGTTCTTTTCTAATTGTCTTTCAATATATCTTAATATTGATTTTTCTCTTTTATTTAGTCCTTCTTTTAATATCTTATGTTTCAAAATACATCACTCCTATATTTTATTTTTCAATACTATATCACACAAACAAAAAAATGTCAAACAAATTTTTGACATTTTTTCATTTTTTTATTCATCCCATTCTAATTCATAGTCTAATATTTTCACAATATCTCCTGGTTGTACCCCTGCAGCTTTTAATTTTTGATTTACACCTAATTCATCAAGACTTTTTTGAAAATAGTATAGTGATTCATTATCTGAAATATTTACTCTTTTCATTATTCTTTCAACAGGTTTTCCTTTAACAATATACATATCGTCTTCTTTGATTATTGTTATTTCATCATCATCTTCTAATGAATATACTTTTTGTTCTTCATAATCTAATAATTCTTCTTTTGGAAGCACTTTTAAAATTTCTGAAATGTGTTTTATTAATTCACTAACACCTTCACCTGTTGCTGATGAAATCTTAAATATCTCTAAGTTATTTTTCTTTGCTGTTTTTTCTAATTCTTCATATAATTTTGTATCTTGTAAAATATCTATTTTATTTGCTACTATAATTTGTTTTCTTTTACTTAATTTTTCACTATATTTCTTTAATTCTGTATTAATCTTTTTAAAATCTTCTACTGGATTTCTTCCTTCTGAGCCAGATACATCTATTACATGTAATAATAATCTTGTTCTTTCTATATGTCTTAAAAATTGTAGTCCTAAGCCAGTTCCCTCACTTGCTCCTTCTATGATTCCTGGAATATCTGCTATTACAAAACTATCTCCATAGTCTGTTTTTACTACACCTAAATTTGGTTCTAGAGTTGTAAAATGGTAATCTGCTATTTTAGGAGTAGCTGAAGTTGTTCTTGATAAAAATGTTGACTTTCCTACGTTTGGAAATCCTATTAACCCTACATCTGCTAATAATTTTAATTCTAATATTAATTCTTTTTCTTCTCCGTCTTCTCCATCTTGTGCGAATCGTGGAGCTTGTCTTGTTGCAGTTGCAAAGTGTGAATTTCCTTTTCCTCCTCTGCCACCTTTTAGTACCAATTCTTTTTGTCCTTCATGAGATAAATCTGCTAATACTCTATTAGTTTTAGCATCTTTAATTACAGTTCCTATTGGCACATATATAATTAAATCTTCTCCACTTTTTCCGTATTTGTTAGCACCTTCTCCATTTTTTCCGCTTTCTGCTTTAAATTTTTTTGTATATCTGAAGTCTATTAATGTATTTGCATTTGGATCAACTTGAAAGTATACATCTCCGCCTTTTCCACCATCTCCTCCATCTGGTCCACCGGCAGCTACATACTTTTCTCTTCTGAAAGAAATTGCTCCATTTCCTCCATTACCTGCTTTTGCTGTTATTTTCACATAGTCTGTAAACATATTGCCTCCTTTTATTTTTCTTGCTCTTGCTCTGCTTGTTTTCTTTTTTGTACTTCTAATGCAAATTTCTTTTGCATTTCATTAATCTTTAGTCTAATTGCATTAGAAGAAGATTCTTCATTACGATGAACTTGTCCATCTCTTCCTATTTCTCCTATATAGCTTAATCTTTCTTTATCTTCAAAGTTTTTAGGATCTGATAAAAGTTTTAATACACTTTGAATTTCTTTAGGATTTCCTGACTTCACAATATCTTCTAATCTTTTTGGTAATTCAAAGCATATAGGATAAGCTAATGGTGTTATATCAAAAAATTCTACATCTGTTTGATTAGGTGTATTGTATATATATGCTGAATATAAATAAGTTCCGCTTCCATCTTTTCCTACCTTATTAACTCCTCTTATTCTTAGAATATCTCCTGTATTAATATTAATGCCATCATAGCTTTCCACTGACGTCTTACCATCTGGATATACTCCTTGACTTTGTAAAAATGGATGAGCTTTTCTTGCTTCAATTTCTCTTTTTCTCATTTCTATATTTTCTCTTGCACTTCTGCTAATTTCAGCACGATATTTTTTATTTCTTTCTTCTAATTTCTTTCGTCTTTCTTCATATATTCTTTGTCTTTCTTCTAATTCTTTTTCAACAGTTCTTGCTACCATTTTTTCTACTGCATCACTTTTACTTCCGAATTGATAGCCTTCACTACCTTTTGTAGCTCTTCCTAAATAATAACTATTTTCTCCTTGTTGGCTTTCCCTGTCATATATTCTCATTACATCTTCCATAAGTTCTTTATTAATTTGTTCTCCTAATGGTAACTCAAAAGCAATATAGTCAGAATAGTCAAAATAAATTGTATCATTTTCACTATATTTTGTAATTCGTGCTATCATTAATTTTGTAATTTCATCATTTCTATGTCTTACTCTTCCTTGTTCAAAAATATCATATACCAAAATTTTTTGATCATCTTCTTTTGTTCTCATTGAATATTGTCGTTGTGGTTCTTGTTGTTGATTTTTATTTGTTTCTTTTTTACTTAATAATTTATCAAATAACCCCATATTCACTCCTCTTTAGATTACTAATCCTACTTTTTTATATACTTCTTTTATAAGTTTGTTTGCTTTTTCTGCAGCTTTTTGGTCTCCCATTTCATAGATCTCTTTTATTTTTTCTGGATTTTCCAATAGTTCATTGTGTTTATTTTGTATAGGTTCTAATCTTTCTACTACTGCCTCAGCTACTGCTGACTTAAAAGTACCATATCCTTGTCCTTCAAATTCTTTTTCTATTTCCTCCATTGTTTTATTTTTAATAATACCATAGATTCCCATTAAATTGCTAACACCTGGTTTTGCTTCTCTATCATATCTTACACAATTTTCTGAGTCTGTTACTGCCTTTTTAAATTTCTTTCTTATGTCATCTGGAGTATCTGTTAGTAAGATCTTATCCATTGGATCTGGTGCACTTTTACTCATTTTAGAAGTTGGATTTTGTAATCCCATAATTTTTGCTCCTATTTTTGCAATGTATGCATCTGGTATTTTAAATGTTTCTCCATAAATACTATTAAATCTTTCTGCAATATCTCTTGTAATTTCCAAATGTTGTCTTTGATCTTCTCCTACTGGAACTAAATCTGCATTATATAATAAGATATCTGCTGCCATTAATACAGGATAAGTAAATAATCCACTGTTAATATTATCTGCATGTTTTGCTGCTTTATCCTTAAATTGTGTCATTCTATTTAATTCTCCCATATAAGTATAACAATTTAATACCCATGACAATTGTGTATGTGCTGGTATATGTGATTGTACAAATATTGTATTTTTTTCTGGATCTAATCCTGCTGCAACATATAGAGCAATTAATTCTAATGTATTTTTTCTTAATGTTTCTGGATCATTTCTAATTGTTAATGTATGTAAATCGGCAATCATGTAGTAGCAATCATATTCTTCTTGCATTTCTACCCAGTTGTTTAATGCTCCTAAATAATTTCCTAATGTTAAATTTCCTGTTGCTTGTATCCCACTTAAAATTGTTTTTTTGTTCATCTTAAAATTCCTCCTTATTTTTTCTTCATTAATAACGTAATAAAATATATAATTCCTGATATTAATACTATAATTGGTCCTGTTGGTATGTTTAAGTAGTATGAAAGTATTAATCCACTAATTCCTGAAAATAGTGAAAATATTACAGCAAATAGATGATACCATCGCATATCTTTTGCTATATTTCTACTTGATGCTGCAGGTAAAATTAATAGTGAATTTATTAATAATATTCCAATCCAACGTATTGATATCATTACCATAATTGCAATTAATACTACAAATATATTATCAATTTTTTTTACACTAATTCCTTTACTTTTTGCAAGTGTACTATTAATACTTATTACATTTAATTTGTTAAATGTAAAATACCAAAATACATATACAACAATTGCTGCTATAAATGCATATAGCATTTCTGCTCCTGTAATATTTAAGATGTCTCCTACTAAGTATCCTGAATATTTATTGAAATTACCACTTTGTGCTAATAATGCTAGTCCTAATGCTATGGCGATTGAAGAAAATACACTAATTATTGTATCTGCACCATATGATGTTTTGTTTTTTACAAAATTTAATAAAATAGCAAATACAATTGCAAATAATATCATTCCTATATTAATATTTGATATCCCTAAAATCATTCCAATTGCAATTCCAGTTAAAGCCGAATGTCCTAATGCATCTGAGAAAAAGGCCATTTTATTATTTACAATCATTGTACCTAAAATTGCAAAAACTGGTGATATTAGTATAATGGCTATCAATGCATTTTTCATAAATATATAATTTATAAATTCAAATGGTAATAATGTTTCTAATATATTATAAATTATTTCCATTGCTCCTCCAATTTTAAATTCCTATTGTACCAAATCTATTTTTAAATTCTAAACTATTAAATACGTCTTCTGGTTTTCCTTCTTTAATAACTTCTCTATCTAATAATATGACTTTATCTGCATATTTGTTAGCTAATTCTAAGTCATGTGATACTAGTATAATTGACATATCATATTCTGTTTTTAGTTTGTTAATCATTTTATAAAAGTCTTTGATTCCATTTTTGTCAATTCCTGAAACTGGTTCATCTAATATTAATAAATTTGGTGTTGGCTTTGTTGCAATCGCAATTAGTACTCTTTGTAATTCCCCTCCTGATAAATCTCCTATACTTTTATCTATTAATGTTTCTGCTCCAAATATTTTTAAATGTTCTTTTATTTCTTCATATACTTTTTTGTCTTTTTTTAAAAATACTGGTATATGGCAAATACATGAAGCAAACATGTCATATACAGTTGTTGGCATATGTTTTTCTATATTTAATTTTTGTGGTACATATCCAATTTTTATTTTTTTTGTAAGATTATCTTTTTTATCTACAAAAGTGATATTTCCAGTATGTTCTATTTCCCCTAAAATTGCTTTTAAAAGAGTGGTTTTTCCTGCACCATTTCTTCCAATAATTACTGTTAATTCTCCACAATGTACATGAATATTAATATCTTTTAAAATAACATCTTTTCCAAATTTTACACCTATGTGATTTATTTTTGTACAATGTAGTCCACAAGCTTTTTCCATTTTACCTCCATTTTATTTACTAATTGCTTCTTTTAATTTTTCAAGATTTCCATTCATACTGTTTAGATATGAATCTTTAGATAAGTTTCCAGTTAATGCTGAATCTAATGCATATATTTTAGCTCCTGTTTCATTTGCTATTGTTTGTGCATTTTTTATATCGTCATTAATATCTACTATAATAATTTTAATGTTTTCTGATTTTGCTTGATTGATAACATTTTTTAATGTTTCTGCAGACATAGTACTTTCTTCATGATTTGTAGGTATATTTATAAAATTCATACCAAGTTGTTTTCCTAAATATTCAAAAGATTCATTTAAGCAGATTGCCTTTTCTTCTTTTAATTTTTCTAATTCCGTATTATATTTTTTTTGTAATTCTTCTATCTTATTTATATATTCTTCCGCATTGTTTGTATATATTTCTTTATTTTGAGGATTATTGTTTATTAATTCATTTTTAATTGTTATTATTTGATCAATGTAGTTATTTAAATTAGTCCATACGTGAGGATTAATTTCATTATTTTCTTGTATAAGATCTGTTATGTTTTCACTTGTATTTACTATTTTTATTTTACTATTATTAGTTGTTATTTCGTCTAGAAAGCTTTCTAGACCTAATCCATTTTGAATTATCATATCTGCCTTTTCAATTTTCTTTATGTCTTCTGTATTTAATGTATAGTCATGTATACATCCTGTATTTATGTCTGCCATATTTACAAGTTCTATATTTTCTGCTCCTTGTGTAATATTAGCAGTCATGATGTATATTGGATAAAATGTTGTTACAATTTTATATTTTCCATCATCTTGGTCAGTATTTTTATTTAAATTTAATATGATAATTGCAATAATTATACATATTATAACTACTATACCAATTATGTACTTTTTCTTCACGGTACAATCCTCCTTATTTTAGCATGTATATAATACCATTTTTTCCCTTATTTTTCAAGTTTTTATATTACTATTTATCAAAAAAGGCATACTTTATGTATGCCTCTTTGTTTTTATTCATAATATGCAGTTTTATAACTTATACCTGTACTTGTTGTCCCCACTCCTGATTTAAGTGTAGCATCAGTTCTTTGGTTTGTTATACTATTTTCATCATATGCTGTTGTTATTCCTCTTAAAATTCCATTATAAAAGTTAAATGTGCCAGTTCTATTGCTTACTGCTATATTTCCATATATACTAGGGCTTGAATCATTAATTGGTTTTGTATTATCTCCTATTGTTATTATTCCTGTACTTCCATTTTCTATTGCATATTTATTATTTGCTTCTGTTAAAACTTCCCCATCATTTATTTTAATTTCTCCAGTTGAAGCATTATATACTGCTAAGTTAGTTAATGCGTCTATTTTTCCCCCATTTATTGTAATATTTCCGGTTGATTGATTCCATAATGCATAATTACTATTTGCAGTTATTTCTCCATTATTTATGTCTATTCTTCCATTTGAGCAATTTGTTACTAAAGCATATGTAGAGCCATTTTCTACACTATAGTTGCCTCCTGTTATAGTTCCACCATTAATTTCTATTGTTCCACTTGTTAAATTTAAAAGTACATTTCTTGGTGAATTAATATTTCCTTCTTCTAATATAATTTTTCCAGCATTTTGATTATTTATTGCTACATTATTTGTAGCTGTAATTTTTCCATTTTTTATTCTTACTGTTCCATTATTTACAATATTAATTGTATTGTTTTGTGCTTCTAGTCTTCCTTCTTCTATTACAACTTCTCCATTTCCTTTATGCTCAATTATTCCATTTGTATTATTTAAAATTTTTCCGTTTCCTTTTATAGTTAGTGTACCATAACTATTTTCTAATATATTAATTGGATTGGTAATTGTTATTGTTCTTCCATTTGTATCTAATATTATATCTTTATTTATTTCTAATGTTGAGTCATCTGTTACATCTTTTAATGCAGTAATAATTGTTCCTGAATCAGCTAATTTATATGCTTCTTCTAATGTGTTTGCATATGCTAATTCTAGAATATTATATCTTTCAATTTGATAGTTAGCATCTGGTGTATTTTTTCCAGTATACTCATCATAATCATTTTTTTCATCTTCAAATTGATCTGTTACTACATCTAAATCATTTTTTTGTTCAGTTTCTTGTGTTGTTCCATTTTCTTTTAATTCTCGAGATTTGTATAAAAATCCATTTTCGTCTAATACAGCATCCATTGTAATTGTTCCTAATATCATAATTATTATTACACTGATTATTAATGCAATTAATGTAATACCTTTCGTATTTCCTTTCATAATAATTTCTCCTTTGTTTATTATTATCTTAATTTTATCATATAGTAATTTCTTGTATTTTTCAATATTTTATTGCATAATTTTTTCCTTTATTTTTTCTAAATTTTTAATAACCGCTTCATATCCATATTCAAAACATTTACCCATTTTTTCTATATCCATTAATCCTACTTTATCTGTATATACATTTAAAATAAAATCACTTTTATATAAATTTTTTTCTGCTATTTTATTCCCCATAATATCAATTGTTTTCATTACAATATCCATCATATTACTTTTCTCATCTATCCTATCTGCATCAAATTTGATTGCAATTACTTTGTCTGCACCTTGTTTTTTTACTTCATCTACTGGTATGTTATCAAGTACTCCTCCATCCATAAAAGCATGTTTTTGAATATTGCAAGGATTAAAAAATGCAGGGAAACTACTACTAGCTCTTACTGCTTTTCCTATACTAACATTTGTAATATATTGTGATTCATTTTCTAATTCTTCTGGTAAATGATTTGTAAAAATATATTCTTTTGATTCTATAATATCTACTGTGGGTATTACTAATGGCATCTTTATTTGTTCAATCCTTTCAATACCTTTTTTTCTAGCTAATTCATTATATATTTTCTCAATTTTTTCTCCATATTTAAATCCATCTATACTTTTTTCTTCTTTTTTTATTAGACTTTTTATTCCTGAGATTAAAGGATATCCTTTATTTTTTACAATTCTTTTCGCATTTTTTTCAAATAATAAATATATCTCTTCAGGTGAATATCCCATTGCAAAAAGGCTAGCTACTAAACTTCCTGCACTTGTTCCACCTATAATATCAATTTTAATTCCATTTTCAATTAATCCGTGTAATGCTCCTGCATGAGCAATACCACGAATTCCTCCGCCTGATAAAGCAACTCCTATTTTCACTTTTATCACTCCCATACTTTTTATTAGTATGGACATTTTTTTCTAGTTTTATCCAATTAGTTATACTTTATTTAATTGTAAAAAAATAGATCAAATATCAGATTTATCTAATATTTGATCTATTTTATTTTATTCAGCTGTGTATGGTAATATAGCAATTTGTCTTGCTCTTTTAACAGCTAATGTAATATCTCTTTGATGTTTTGCACATGCGCCTGTTGCTCTTCTTGGAAGTATTTTTCCTTTATCATTAACGAATTTCTTTAATTGTTCTGCATTTTTATAGTCTAATACTAAATTCTTATCAGCACATAAAGGGCATACTTTTTTTCTCATTTTTCTAAATTTTGGATTATAATTTTCATCTTGATTATTGTTGTTATTTCTGTTATTTCTTTTATTTTTCTTGTTGTCTGCCATTCTTATTTACCCCCTAACTTAAAAATTTGCAAATATGTAATTTGCTTAAAATGGTAGGTCGTCTCCTGAAGATACTTCAAAGTCTGAACCTGAATTTGCTGATGGCATTGCTCCAAATGTTGCATCAAAGTTGCCATCTCCTGATGCATCTTTTCTGCCTTCTGCAAAATATGCTTCTTCAGCAACTACTTCTGTAACATAACGTTTTTGTCCTTGTTCATCATCCCAAGTTCTTGTTTGAATTCTTCCTGTAATAGCAACTTGTTGACCTTTTTTATAATATTTACTACAAAACTCACCTAATTTTCCCCATGCAACTACATTAATAAAATCAGCTTGTCTTTCTTCACCTTGTCTTACAAATCTTCTATTAACTGCTAAAGAAAAAGAAGCTACTAATGTGTTGCTGGTTTGTGTGTATCTTACTTCTGGGTCTCTTGTTAATCTACCCATTAGAATTACTTTATTCATATTTTACACCTCATAACTATTTTTTGATAACTATAAATTTTATGATTTCGTCTGTAATTCTGTAATTTCTTTCAAGTTCTGCTATTAAACTTGGATTAGCTTCAAAATCATATACTACGTAGTATCCTTCTTTGTTTTTACCGATTTCATAAGCTAGTTTTTTCTTGCCAAGTTCTTCGATTTTTTCTACTTTTCCATCATTATTAATTAATGTTTCAAATCTTGCTATTAAAGATTTTGATGCTTCTTCGTCTATTGCTGGATTAATAATGATAACACTTTCGTATTTGTTCATTATTCTTCACCTCCCTATGGATATATAACCTACAATTATTATTGTAAGTAAGGATTTTGTCAAAAAATAGTTTTGATTTATTTTTTAACGTTAGTTATTTTATCACAATTTTATTTGAATTGCAAGCTTTTTCCGCATACTCCTTCTATATTTTCACTGATTTCTTCAATTTTTTCTTTTGTATGATAAATATTACTTTCTTTTATTGCTAATATCCATAGATAAATTATAATAATTAGAATTGCTATATTTTGTAGATATAAAATAGCTATACTTGCTGTCATTGTTAGCATTATAATTGTTATTTTAGATATTATATGTGTGTAATAATAAGATTTTTTTAATCCAAATATTAAATGAAGTATTTCATTTAATATTCTGCCTCCATCTAATGGATAAATTGGTATTAAATTGAATAATCCTATTAAAATATTTGCATAAATACAGTTTTGATATAAATTTGGATTTATAGTTATAATTCCTTTTGATTTTAGCATGATCAGTATTAATGCTATGACAAAATTGGTTATTGGTCCCATTAATGCAATGATCATTTTTTTAATGCCCAAATAATTTCCTTTTCCAATTTTTTGATTATAATCATTACATTTTATATAAAAGCGAATTTGTAAGCCTATTGGCGTTATTTTTAACTCTTTGGGTTTAAATTTTAATAATATTCCGGTTATTAAATGCGCTATTTCATGTATACAAGCAAATATCATTAATAATATGTATATCTCAATTTGAGATGTTAGAAAGAATAAAAATAAAAATAGAAATATTTTTAAATCTATTTTAATACTCATTTATAATTTAAAAGTGTTATTAGCACTTTATTCTCCTTTCCTAATATGTATTTTAAAACTTTAAAATGTATTCAGGATCAATTGCTCTATCATCTCTACGAATTTCAAAATGTAAATGTGGACCAGTTGCATTGCCGGGTTTCTCCAACTTCTGCAATTTTATCTCCTTGTTTTATTTTATCTCCTTCTTTTACTAAAATTTTGCTACAATGTGCGTATCTTGTCATAACATCTCCATTACTGATCTCTACATGCTTTCCGATAATCAGTTTCATCAAATGCTACTAAAGTTACTTCTCCATCTATTGCAGCATATATTGCTGTTCCAGTATCAGCTCCTATGTCTATTCCTTGATGATTTTCAGAAATAATTTCTGTTGCTTCTCTTTTTCCATATCGAGAAGTAACTGTTCCTTTTATTGGTAATTCAAATTTATAATTTTCTTTTATATATTCTGCATCTATTTCCATTTGTGTCTTTTTACTTGATGTTTTGTTATTGCTTTCTGTTGCTTCTTTTGTTTCCTCTTTTTTGCTTCCTCCAATTCCTCCTATTTTTGTATTTTCTTCATCTTCTTTTTTAGTTTCTTTTGATACTGTTTGATTTTCTGATTTTTCTGTCGTATCATTTTCTATCTTTTCATTGTTTTTTTCTAATTTATTTTCTTGTATCGTATTAGTTTCTATCTGATTTTCTAATTGATTTTCTATTTGATCTCTATTTTCCTGTATTAATGTATCTATACTAGTCCATATGTTTTGAAAATTAATATCATAAGATAATAATTCTCTTGTCTTTTGAATAACATCCTCCGAAAATATGTAATTTGTATTTTTTATTAAATAAAAAATTATATAAATAACAGCACATAGTGCTAATTGCATCATCATTTTTTTTAATAATGGGACTCTTATTTTTTGATTATTTACGCTAGCTGATGATACTCGTACCCCTCTATTATTTGAAAGTTTTCTTCTTTGATAAATTTCTTCTGCTCTTCTTATTCTTTCTTCTTGGCTTATCGTTCTTTCCATAATAAAAACACCTCTTCCTTTGTTGTTTTTTTAATGTATATGTCTTTAAAAGGTGTTTTATTCTTTATTTTATAAAAATGTCATCCATAAACTGATGACTGCTGTAAATGCCAGAAAGAAATTAAGTTTAATTGACTTTTTATATTTTTGTTCTAAGGTTTTCATATCTTGTTTCATTTTAGGTGATTTTTTCTCTAGTTCTGTAATGTAATTTGCAACAATCATTTCTGCCTCTTTTATAATATAATCTTGTTTTTGATTTTTATTTCCATTTTTCTTTATTTTTTGAGATGTGTTTTCCACATTTTGCACATCTTTTAATTTTGATTTCTCAATATATTGATATTTTTTTATTTTATTATTTGGTTTTAAAATAACAATAGCTTCTTCTATTATATTAGAAGGCAAATTGTTTAATACAATCATATTTTTCATATCGCTAGAATTCATTTGGCACCTCCACTAAAATTATCTTTATATAAAGTTTTGCCAAACATTTTCTAGATTATACTTATTCTGTTAATTTTTTTACAGTATCTTTAATCCCATTGCATATCATTTCAGACATTTCTTCAATTGTTTTTATATTTATATTTTTTAATGTGTTTATATTTTTTTGTATTTGACAATGATATTTTCCTACTACTCCTTTTATGTTTATATGTGATTGATATTTTATTCCATTATTTAATGCTTTACCAATTTCAATTTCTCCATTACTAATAAATACTTGTTTTATATTTTCTTCTTTTCCTAATGCTGTATCTATTGTAATTAAAAATGGATCTTGATATTGATATGATAAAAAAGAAAGAACTTGCTCAACATTTTTTAAATTTATTGTATTATTCATATTACCATAAACTATCATTTTCTTTGGTAAATATTTTTGAAGATTTTTTGTTTCTTTTTCTAGTCTTTCCCCTACCATTGGTCCTATCATATCTCCTATTACTTTATTTGTTCCAATACATAAGAAAATGATTTCTGAAAACTTATTTTGAATATCAAATTGTTTTAATTGTAACTTTAAATTATTAGTAAAATTTATATATTCTTCATTTTGTCTTATCATATTTACACCTCTATTTTGCATTGTATTCTTTGCTTGGTGCAATTATGATGTTGACGTTCTTATAATTTTGGTATTTTTTTATAATATCTTGTGAAAAACTAGCTATTTCATTTGATAATACAAATGTATCATATTGTTTTTGAATTAAATTTTTTATAGTATTATCTGTTTCTTCTGGATCTTTTAATTTTAAAACATAAAATCCTAGTTTCTCTGGTATTTTAAAATTCTTTTCATCTTTTTCATATTTAATCCAAGATATTTTTATTATAATCACTTCATTTCTTTTATTATTAGTATTGTATAGGAAAAACCGCAGATTTCTTCCTATACAATAGGTTAAAATACCTTGCACTGTGAATGCAAAGCATTTTCACAGATAGCAAAGTCACCTATATTATTTTTATTCTTTTTTTATTTTTTATACTATTTTTAATTATAAAAAATAAAAGAAAGTAAACATTTTATTTTGTTTACTTTCTTCTTATTTACTCTAATGCTTTCTTTATTTCTTCATCTTCTTTTAAATTTTCATCTGATATAAATGAAATGGCTCTTTTATCGTTCTGTATTGCTGTTAATACAATTTTTTTATCAGCTCTTAACCTTTTACTAGCATATTTTAAAATCAGTCCCTTATTTTTCACTGCTTCTAGTACTATTTCATCATCATCTCTTAGTTCTGGAGAAGCATAGTATAATTCTTGTCCGTCTATTTTTACTCCTTCCATAACAACTTCTTTATCTTTTCGTAGTTGTTCATCAGCATAACAAACTGTCCATCCAACCTTTTTTACAGATGCTAATACTACTTCTTTATCTGCTTTTAATCTATTACTAGCAAACTCTAACACATTTCCATCTTGTTCTATTGCTGACATAACAATTTCTTTATCATCTTTATATTCTTCTGGTAATTCTTCTAAAGTTTTTCCATTTTGTTTTACCTTTTCTAAAGCCGTTTCCCTATCTATTTCAGCCATGTTTTTCCCTCTTTTCATTATGCTATTTTTTTCTTACGACGCTTATTTTTTCTAATTTTGTATAATACTTTTCTTGAAATAATATTTGATGTAACAAATATTATCACTGTTATTAATGACAATATTAATATTAGTATTGAGTAATTAATTGGTATTTCTACATTAAACCAGTCTTTTAAAATTAGGCAACATGCTGTAAAGATTCCAACTAATGTTACTAATAATGTTCCTCTTAATAAATTAAATGGTCTTGAAATTTTAATTAATAATAGGAAGCCTGTTAATACAGTTAATATTACACTAATACTTGCATATATTTCAGCTGGAAATTGATAATATATATTTAGTACTAACACTATAATAATATTTGTTATAACAGTTATTGATGCCGGTAGAGATTTACTAATTACATTTCCTATAAAATTGCCTTTCACTCTACTTTTATTTGGCTCTAATGCTAAAATAAAAGATGGTATTCCAATACATACTAATGATATTAAACTTAATTGAATTGGCATAAATGGATATGCTATATCTATAAATACAAATAACATTGCTAGTATAAATGAATATACTGTTTTTGATAAGAATAGAGTTGCAGAACGTTCTAAGTTATTTATGGTTCTTCTACCTTCTGCTACAATCTTTGGCATAGCTTCAAAATTTGAATTTAATAATACTAATTGAGATACATTACGTGCTGCATCACTTCCACTTGCCATTGCAATACTACAATCCGCTTCTTTTAGTGCTATAACGTCATTTACTCCGTCTCCTGTCATTGCAACTGTATGTCCTTCATCTTTTAAAGCTGTTACTAGTTGTTTTTTCTGAATAGGAGATACTCTTCCGAATATTTTATATTTTTTACTAGCTTGTCTTATGGCTTCTTCATCTTCTAATTTTGTACAATCTATATATTTATCATATCCATCTACTCCTGCTCTTTTTGCAATTTTTGAAACAGTTACTGGGTTATCTCCAGATATGATGCGAATATCTACACCTTGTTCTTTAAAATATTTTAATGTTTCTTTTGCATTTTCTCTTATCTTATCAGTAATACAAATTAATCCTAATATTTGTATATTATCTGGTAATTCATTTTTTTCTTTAAATTTTTGATCACTATGTGTTAATAGAATTATTCTGTAGTCTTCTGCTTGTTTTTTTATTATATCTTCTATTTCTGATATTCTATCTTTTAAAATAAATTCTGGTGCTCCTATTATATAGCTTCCTTTTCCTTCAAATTCAATTCCCGACCATTTTTTAGCTGAAGAAAAAGCTACTTTGTGAATTGCTTTCCACTTTTTTAATTGTTTTCCTATTCTAAATTCATCTCTAATTGCTTCTATAGTTGAATTTGTATCTTCAGATGCTGATCCTATTTGCCATAGAATAGCTTTCATTTCCTTTTCACTTGTATTTATTGGAATTATTTTATTTACTTCCATTTTTCCTTCTGTGATTGTTCCTGTTTTGTCTAGACACAATGTATCTACTCTTGCTAAAGTTTCTATACAAAATAATTCTTGTACTAATACTCTACTTTTTGATAGTCTAATTACACTAACTGCTAAAACTGTACTTGTTAATAATACAAGTCCTTCTGGTATCATTCCTATAATAGCTGCTACTGTGTGAACTACTGCACCTGTTAAGTTTCCTCCATCTAATGTAAATTGATTCCAGAATAATAATCCTCCTACTGGAATAATAGCAATAGAAACAATTCCAATAATTTTGTTTAGTGATTTCATAATTTCTGATTTAATTTCTTTTATATATCTAGTTTCTTTTGAAATTTTTGATGTTAAATTTTCTTCTCCTATATGTTCTACTTTTGCAATACACTTTCCGCTAATTACATAGCTCCCTGAAAGAATCATATCTCCCTTTTTCTTAATAATAGGGTCTGCTTCTCCTGTAATAAAAGACTCGTTTACTTCTAATTCTCCTTCTTGTATAACACAATCAGTAATAATTTGGTTTCCTGTTTTAAATTCTAAAATATCATCTAATACAATATCATTTATACTAATTTCTTCTTTTTTACCATTTCTTATGCTTTGTACCTTTGTACTTGAAATAAGAGATAATTTATCAATTATGCGTTTTGAGTGTATTTCTTGAAATGTGCTAATTGCTGTATTAATAACTACTAAAACAATAAATAGCATATTTTTATATTCACCCACTGCAAATACTGCTAAGGCTAAACATAAGTTAATAAAATTAAACAATGTAAAAAAATTAGTTGCTATAATTGCTTTAATACTTTTGGTTGGTACTGTGGTGTCTTTGTTTACTAGATTTTCCTTTTTTCTTTGTTCAATTTGATCTTCTGTTAATCCTTCTTCTATTTTTGGATGATATCTTGTTACTTTTTCCATATTGGCTCCTATTTTTATTTTCTTTTCATTTCCTTCATTTTTTCTTTTTTCTCTTTTGATACTCTATTAGATTCTATAATTTTTTGTATTGCTTTATTGTATGTAAAATCATCTAATTGATTATTCTGTAGGAATTCTATAGTTTTTTCTTCATATTTTATAAATATCATAGAAATTGCCCAGGCTACTCCCATTTTTACGTAATATCCTTCATGATGAATATTATTTAATATTTCTAATACTTTGTCTACATATTCATCTGTTAAGTAATAATCCATTAGCATAATAACTGCAAAACGAATTTCAAATTCTTTTTCTGATTTTATATATTTTTTAAGATACTTAAACATCTCTTTTAAATTTTTATTTGTAAATTTATATGTAGAAGTACAGCAATCACATATTGCCCAATTATTGATTTCAGGCACGAATATATCTAAATATTTTTGTCTCGTTTCTAAATTTGACTTCATGTATCCAATTACCATTCCATATAACATAATAGTTTCATAATATTTAGTATTAATTGTTATTAAAAATTTCTCTGGGTTTTCTTTTGCTATTCTTTTTGCCATTTCTCGTAATACTGGTATTCTAACACCGATAATGTTATCTGTGTTAGGGCATAAACTACTATGAAATTGCTGATATTTCATATCTGATTTTTGAAATAGTTCTTTTATTATTTCATTCATTTTTTATTTTCCTTATATTTCTGTTAAATATTGATTTAATACTTCATCAAAATCTTTTTTTGTATAATTTCTAAAATTTTCTTTAAATCTTTTGTATTCGCTTTTCCATGATTCATCATTTTTATCTACATTTTCTAAATTGTAATGTTCTTTTAGATACCTACCAAAATATATAGTATGCTTAGTAGCTCCATACACATTTAAATGTACAAGATCCATATATTCCGATTTTACATCTGATGAAAAATCATTTAATGTATTAAAATTAATTACATCATATCCATATTGTTTTATCATTTCTACTTCTGTATTAAGTCTTCTATTAAGTCCAGGCTTATACGGCCTTTGTGGAATAACAAATAATACATTCAATTTATTTTCTTTACAATAATCCAATAATTCCACAAAATATTTTTTAGTTTCTTCTGGTAATTCTTCTAGTTCATCTATCCATTTATATTCTCTTTGCGGATTTACTCCTATATTAACTTCATTTAATGGGTAACCTTTATACCACTTTGTTTCATTAAAATTTGTTTCTTCTAACTCTTTCCATCTGTTATGATATAGATTAAAGCTAAAGTAATAATTAATTGCTTCCTCTTTGCTTACTTGTTTTATCTCTAATAATCTTTTAAGTAAATTTATACGATTTTGATTAAATGGAATAACATCTGTTATTCTTCTAATATCTTCTTCTACAAACTCTCCAGTATCATCTGCCATTTTTTCTAAATCTATTATATATAATTTTGGTTCTTGGTATTTTCTTATTTCTTCTAAGATATATGTTGTAGCTGGAAGCATTTGATCACCTGTGCTTGCTAAACCAGTTTTGTAACCATATAATTCATATGCTAGACTAGTATTAAATGATTGGTATACATTACTTGCTCCTATATAAACAACATCTAATGTATTTTTGGGTTCTTCATAAAAATAACTGAATGGATTTTTATCTATCCATAGTATACTTCTTATATATAAGAACAAAATTCCAAATATTATTAAAAATACTATTGTTTTTATGAAATTTTTCATATTATGCCTCCTTTTAAAATTGTCCATATATAAAAGCTGCTGGATTATATTCTGCTCCATAGCATCCAAATATAATCACTGTAAATATTAGGGCATATAGTATTATCCATCTAAACACTATATTTTGTTTTGCTAATTTTTCTCTAACATCTCCTTTTCGAGATATTAGTTCTACTCCAAATAATATAATTAGTGAAATAATTAAAACATTAAAATCTGCCATTTCTAGATTAGCAGAGTATAGTGAAGTTCCATCAAATAGAACCCATGGATTCCATACAAAAATATTTTGTATAATTTGTATTGCATGTATCATATCATCTGCTCTGAAGAAGATCATTGCAAATGAAAATAGTAAAAATGTTCTTATTACTTGATATAGCTTATAGCCAAATGTTGTTGTATCTATTTTTAATTTATGATTTACTTTTTCTGCTACTTTTCCTAGTAAGTCTTCTAATACAATATAAATAAATTGTAGTATTCCTGAACCTATAATAAATGTATAAGAGCCTCCATGCCATATACCTATAAATAGCCACATTACGAACATTGAAACATATAGTGCGATCTTTTTAGCAGCTTTCTTTCCTATTTTTTCTTTGCAATCTTGATATAGTTTTTGTATACTATTTGATTTTTGGAGTGGATAAAATACATAATCTCTTAGCCAAGCTCCTAAAGTAATATGCCAACGTCTCCAAAATTCTGTAATAGTTTTTGAGAAAAATGGTAAGTTAAAGTTTTCTGGTAATTTAATTCCTAATATTTCTGAAATACCCATAATTATATCAATTGATCCTGAAAAATTTGTATATAATTGCAATGTAAAGAATATCATTGCAACTATTGTAAAGAATCCTTGATACCAATTTAAATGACCATATACTGTATCAACAAATATTTCTAATCTTTGTGATATTACTAATATTTTGAATAATCCCCAAAGTATTCTAATTAAACCATTGCATAATGCTTTATGGTTAAATTTATGTTTTCCATATAAATCATCTTTTATATTTTCATATCTAATAAATGGACCTGATGTTAGAATTGGGAAATATGACATAAACAATGCAAATTTAAAAATATTTTTTTGTGGTTTGCATATTCCTCTATAAATATCTACTAGATAGCTGATTATAATTAATGAGTAATAACTAATTCCAATTAATGAATTCGGAGGTGGAGTCATTTGAAATTCATATGGGCTATCTGTTATAAATAAAATACCATTAACCGTTTCATTAAATAAATTTATATATTTTAAAAAGACTAGTTGTAATATAATAATTCCTATTCCGAATAATTAAAAATATCTTTGCCTTTTTTGTATCTTTATATTTTTCTATTAACCTACCAAATATGTAACTTGGAATTAATATGACTAATGCTTGTACAACAGTTTCTATACTAAAATTATCATAAAATAAAAATATAATACTTGATAATAGTAGAACACACCATTGAAACTTTTTTGGAACAATAAAATATATTAATAACGTAATTAGACAAAATATTATAAAAGTATATGATGTTAAAAGCATAATAATTGTTTCTCCTTTACTAATTTCATGTTTATATTATATTTCCATTTGTGATTGCTATATTTTGTCCAGTAATACTATTTGCTTTTTCTGATAATAAAAATTGAATAGTAGGAACAACATCTTCTACTTGTAAATTTGCTCCTGTTGGACTATTGTTGGCATTTTGTTGAATAATTAATTCTGGTATGTCTTTTATAAATTTCGTTTCTATTAATGATGGTGAAATACCATTAATTCTAATTCCTTTGTCTGCATACTCGTGTGCTAATGATTTTACAAGCCCTAGTAATGCATATTTTGAAGTAGTATAACTAGTAGCATATTTGGGTGGTATATTAGTAGTATATGATGTTAGCATTACTACTATTTTTCCATATTTATTTTTTGACATAATTGGTAGAAATTCATTTAGAATTAAAACTAATGAACGAAATGCAATGTTATAATCACTTTCAAATTTTTCCCAACTTATTTTAGGAAATTTTATATTTTCATATTTTCCTGCTGGTAAATGTACAATATGTGTTGGAATTTTACCTATTTTTTTGATGTTTTCTATCATTTTTTCTGTTTCATTTTTATCTTGAAAATTTCCTTCTACTAAAATTAATTTATCTGATAATTTTTGTTTTATTTCATTTAATTCTTCAACATCTTTATTATAATGTGCAATTATAAAGTCATATTCTTGGTGAATTTGCATTATTAGTTTTTTTCCTATATCTGAGGAAGCTCCTGTTACTAATAATATTTTTTCATTCATCTGTGACACCTACTTTCATTATTCCTCTTGATACTTTTTCATTTTTACAATTTCTTATATCAAATTGAATAGTAATTTGTTTAAATTGATCATTTATATCTATTACTTTTCCTGTAATTGTTAATGGGTTATCTTTTATATAAACCGGTTTCTTAAATAAAATTTCTACACTATGAATAAGTGAATATTTTCCTGGAAGATATACCCCTGCTAAAGTTGATAAAAAAGATGTTGTAAGCATTCCAAAAACAACATTTTCTTTCTCGTTGTTTTCTCTGTTGTGTCTTGGATTTATGTCTCCTGTTATTTCTCTAAATGCTTTCATTTTTTCTTCCGTAATACAGGCTTCAAAACTTTCTTCCATACCTATTTTTATATCTTTAAACTTGTATTCGTTCATTTTCTATCCTATCCTTGAAATAATAATATCTACCATTTCTCCTACATTTTTCATTGTTGTTACTTCTTTCATGTTAAATTTCATGCCAAATTCTTGCTCTACTGCTACTACTAAATTAATATGTTCTAAACTATCCCAATCTTCAATATCTGCAGATGTGGTTTCTGGTTTTACAACTATGCTTTCATCATCAAATACATCTCTAAATACCTTATTTAATCTTTCATATATTTCTTTTTCCATTTCTATTCCTCCACTTTAATTACATTATTTTTATTTATATATTCATTTGATATATCTAATTTATAAACTTTGTTTCCTTGCTCATCACAAGAAATTTCTTCAAATCCTTGTAGATCGTAAAAATTACTTACCATTTTATTTTTTAATGTTGGATAATAATATCCATATATTGTTTTGATATTTTTTTCTTTTGCTTTTTTTACTAATTCATCCATCATTGCAAATTCCATATCTCTTTTTAAAACTCTACAACTCATTATCCATAAGTCTATATGTAATTCATCTTGATTTTTTATATTACCTATTACTACTGATATAACTCCATTATCTCCAAATATGTCTTCTAATTTTCCATATATTTTTATGTAATTATCATCATTATTAACTGCCTCTATATCTGCTAAAGAATATCTTTTAGTTGTTAAATTAAATTGATTACTTTTATTACTTAATTGTGCTATTCTTTCTAAATATATTGGTTGAAATGATTTTATTTCTGCTTTCATTTTTAGAGAAATAAGGTAATCATTATAATTTTCAAAAGTTGCCATCATTTGACTTCTTTTAGCATTGTCTTTGTAAAGTTCATTTTTCTTTAGATCTTCTTTTGAAAAATTAGTTACTTCAAAGTATGCGTTATGATCAATAATTCTTATATAGTTTTCTGGCACATCTATTTCTGGTACAGCCATTCCTTCTACATACGTTTTACATATTTGTCTTTCAGCTGGGTTATCATCTACAAATACAAAGCTGTCTGCTCCTAAATTTAGTTCTTCTGATATATCTTTAATATTAACGTTTTTAGGATTCCAATTTGCTTTAATAATGATAAAATCGTCTGGCCTTAAAGTACTTGCCGGATGATTTAATCCTGCAATTGCATTTTCATATTCATTTTTAGAGTTGATATTGAGTATAATACCTAAATTTTTATTTTCTTTTAAATATTTTTGAAACTCACTATATACTTGTCCACTTGGTACTTCTGGTCCGATTTCTAAATTTTCTACTCCATCATCTCCTACAATTCCTCCCCATAACGTATTATCCATATCTAAAACAAACGCTTTTTTATTTTTTCCATAAATTGATTTGATTATATTTGCTAAGTTAAATGCTAAATATGGTATTGCTGGTACTTCCATAGCATATTTATACATATGCCAATAAAACTGATTGGCCCATTTGTCTAGCCCATAGCTTGAAGATACATAGTTTATATCATTAATAAAAAAGTTTGGTGTTTCATTCGCATAATCATAGAATTTTTGATTTAATTTTGTAATAAAATTAGTTTTTCCATGTGGATCTACTGCATCTTTGTTACCTAATAATCGATAATATGGATATTCGAAATTATTTTGTATAATAGTAGCATTATATTTTGAAAATAATTTTTCCCATATGTTATGAAATCTTTCATATTCACTATTTAATTTTTCATTAATTTGCTTTGTATCATCATAAATATCAGGATATTGTATTATATTTCTATTAGTTGTATGTATATATATAATGTCTGGACTAAAATTATTTAATTCTTCATTTCCAAACATAGCATCTTCATAAAATTGATTATATTCAGATTCATAGAAAGTTGGCTTTATTCCATAGTTTAGTAAAAATATTTCTAACATATTTTTAATTTCACTTGTGGTTGATCCACCTAATATAGCAATATTTTTTTCTAATAAGTTTTGTTGTAATAATAGCTCTTTTTTTATTTTTTTCTTGTTTTTTATTAAATATTCTACATCAAATGGATATTCTAATTCTTTCATAGTTTATCTCCTATATTTTTGTTGTTTATCTGTCTTATATAATATATACTAATTTCTTTAAAACTACAATATTTTTACTTCAATTGGTCAAAGTAAAAACTCAGTACATTTTTTATCTCTAATAAATGTACTGAGTTTTTATAGATTTTTTCAGTTTTAATTTAAGCTGTTTTTAGTTCAAGTCTTAATTTATCTGCAATCATTGCAATAAATTCACTGTTTGTAGGTTTGCCTTTACTTGCTGATACAGTATAACCAAAGATACTTTCTACCGTTTCTGTCTGTCCTCTTCCCCAAGCTACTTCAATAGCATGGCGAATTGCTCTTTCTACTCTTGATGGTGTTGTTCCATATTTTTGTGCAATATCTGGATATAATTGTTTTGTTATTTGATTAATTACTTCTATATTATTTACTACCATTATAATTGCTTCTCTTAAATATTGGTATCCTTTAATGTGTGCTGGTACTCCGACTTCATGGATGATATTTGTTACAAGTGCTTCTATGTTTTCTTCATTTTTTTTACTTTCTGGGGATATATCTATGTATTGTGCTTTGATTTCTCTATTTATAAAACTGGTTTTGTATTGTGATGGTTGGAAATATCTTATTTCTTTCATTCTTCTAATTAATACACTAATATCAAATGGTTTTACAATGTAGTATTGAGCTCCTAGTGAAATGGCTTTTTGTGTAATTTTGTCTTGTCCTACTGCTGATATTATTATACACATTGGTTTCTTTTCTAGGTCTGATTCATTTAGTTTTTCTAGAACTCCTAATCCGTCTAAATGTGGCATAATAATGTCTAATAAAACAACGTCTGGTTTTGTAGCAATAATTTGATCATAAGCTTCATTTCCATCTTTCGCAACAGAAACTACCTCCATTTCATCTTCTTTTTCTAAGTAATTCATTAATGTTCCTGCAAATTCTGGATTATCGTCTGCTACTAAAACACGTATTTTCTCATTCACTTTTTCTTTCCCCCTAACTCATATTTTTGTAAAAATTTTACAGTTACGATTATACATTTATTTCCATTTTTTTGCAATAGTTTTCTTTATTTTTTTCAAATTTTTTCCAGTTATTTATTTTCTGCATTCTTTATAATATAGCATTTTCCTAGTATTTTATAATCTACATTTTTTGTTTTTTCTTGTATATTTATTATTTTTTGTTTTTCTTTTTCTCCCATTTTCAAAACACATTTTATATTTTTTTCATATATAATATTTTTTATTTCTATATCATTTTTTTCACAATCGTATTTTAGTTTTTCTAAATCTTTATAATCAATTGTAATTTCTATTTCTTCTCCTTGCTCTTTCATAACTATTTGTGTATTTTCTAATGCTTTTAATGTTGCATCTGAGTATGCTCTAACTAATCCTCCTGTTCCTAATAAAGTTCCCCCAAAATATCGCGTAACAATTACAAGAACATTTAATAATTCATTTTTTTTCAAAATATTCATAATAGGAGCTCCAGCTGTTCCACTTGGTTCTCCATCATCACTAGATTTTTCTTTTATGCCATCATCTTCTTTTAATCTATAAGCATAACAGTGATGTTTTGCATCAAAATATTTTTTTCTAGTTTCTTTTATGAAATTTTCTACTTCATCTATATTTTCTATGTAAAATATATTTGCTATAAATTTTGATTTTTTTTCTTCAATTTGACCATTTGCATTTTGTGATATAGTTTTAAATTTCTCCATTTAGGTATTTGTTAATTTTATATAAAACTAACTATCTCCTTTCTATTATTAATTTTCTAGTCCTGCTGTATATCCTGTTGAATATGCTATTTGCAAATTAAAGCCTCCTGTATATGCATCTACATCTATCACTTCACCTGCAAAAAATAGTCCTTTTACTATTTTAGATTCCATAGTTTTTGGATTGATTTCTTTAATTTCTACTCCTCCTGCTGTAATAATTGCTTCTTCTATTTTTCCAAAGTCTTGTAGTTCTATTTTGAAGTTCTTTAATAATTTTATTAATCTTTCTCTTTCTTTTTTAGTAATTTCATTTACTTTTTTATTTGGATTAATTTCTGATAGTTCAATAATAACATCTATCATTTTCTTTGGTAATAGTTGATCTAAACTATTTTTAAATGCCTTATTTTTTTCTGTACTAAAATCTCTTAAAATTCTATCATCTAATTTTTCTTCTGATAATGCTGGTTTTAAATCAATGTTTAATATTATTTGATGTTCTGCTAACTTTTTTTCTATATCTTTATATCTTAATAGATGCGCAGATCCACTTAAAATTGTTGGTCCAGATACTCCAAAATGTGTAAATAACATCTCACCAAAATCTTTGTAAATTTCTTTATTAAGTTGAATATCTTTTATTGTAATTGCAACATTTTTTAAACTTAGTCCCTGCATTTTTTTGCATATTATTTTGTCTTTTGAACTTGCAACAAGTGGTACTAATGATGGCTTAATTTGAGTTATAGTATGTCCTACCTCTTTTGCTAGTTTATATCCATCTCCTGTTGAACCAGTTCCTGGATAACTTTTTCCTCCTGTAGCAATAATAATTTTATCTGCTTTTATTTCTTTTTCTTCTCCATTTTCGTTGCAAATAATCCCTGTTACTTTTCCTTCTTTTATCAATATTTTTTCTGCTTTTGTATTTGTTTTTATCTTTACATTTAATTTTTTTAGTTTTCGTAATAGAGCTTCTTGTACATCTTTTGCTTTATCAGATACAGGAAAAATTCTATTTCCTCTTTCTACTTTTGTTTCAATTCCTTCTTCTTTTAATATTTCTAATATTTGCTCATTATTAAAATTATGGAAAGCACTATATAAAAACATGCCATTTCCTGGTATGTTTTTTATAAAATCTTCTATTGGTAAACTACTAGTGATATTACATCTACCTTTTCCAGTAATTAATAATTTTTGAGCTGGTTTTTCCATTTTTTCTAAGATTGTAATATCATTATTATACTGTGCAGATGCTATCGCTGCTAACATTCCTGCTGGTCCACAACCTATAATAATAACTTTCATTGTTTTTCCTCATTTAATTTTATTATTTCTTTTCAATAATATTTTCTATTGCTTTCATTACTCCCAATTTTCCATATTCATATGTTAAGCCTCCTTGCATAAATGCTGTATATGGTGGTCTTATTGGGCCATCACATGAAAGTTCAATTGATGATCCTTGTGTAAATGCACCTGCTGCCATAATAACTTGATCTGTGTATCCTGGCATATCCCATGGTTCTGGTATTGAATTTGAGTCAACTGGTGAACCCATTTGTATTCCTTGACAATATTGAATCAATTTTTCCTTATTATTAAAATTAATTGTTTGAACAATATCTGCTCTTTTTTCGTTATATTTTGGTTCAACATCAAATCCTAGTTTTTCAAGACATCTACTTGCAAAAACTGCTGTTTTCAAACTACTTGATACTACGTTTGGTGCCATAAATAGTCCTTGTAAAAATGATTTTGTAATTCCTAAACTTGGACCTACTTCTTTTCCTTCTCCTGGTGCTGTTAGTCTTTCTGCTACTAGATTAATTAATTTACTTTTTCCAGCTACATAGGCTCCATTAGGTGCAATGCCTCCACCTAAATTTTTAATTAATGATCCTACTATAATATCTGCTCCTACTTCTAAAGGTTCCTTAGTTCCTACAAATTCACAATAACAGTTGTCTATCATTATAATAACATCTTTATCAATTTGTCTTATTTTTTCTATTACTTGTTCTATTTGTTCTATTCCAATACTTTTTCTTGTGCTATATCCTTTTGAACGTTGTATTTCAATTACTTTGATTTTTTTATTTTTTAATGTTTCTTGAATAGTTTCATAATCAAAATCATTATCTTTCAAATCAATTTGCTCAAATTCTATTCCAAATGACTTTAATGAGCTTGGATTGTTTACAATTCCAATAACTTCATCTAATGTATCATATGGCTTTCCTGTAATACTTAATAAAATGTCTCCTGGTCTTAATAAACCAAATAGTGTAACAGTAAGTGCATGTGTCCCTGATATAAATTGTCCTCTTACTAAACAATCTTCTGCTTTTAAAACTTGTGCGAATACTTTTTCTGTTGTATCCCTTCCAATATCTCCATATCCATATCCTGTAGTACTATTAAAATGCATATCTGATATGTTATTTTCTTGAAAAGCTTTTAATACTTTTATAGAGTTATATTGTGCTATTTGATTTATTTCTTCTATTATTGGCTCTATTTCTTTTTCTACTTCTTTCGTTAGTTCTATTGTTTTTTCTGAAAATCCATATTCCTTATATCCTGTTTGTAATATTTCGTCTTTCATTTTTATGACTCCTTTTGTATTATTCTTTATCTTTTTCATTTTGCTCTTCTATTTTGTCAGTATAATATAGTTCTCCATACCATTCTACTTCTTTATAATATTTCCCAATAAAAGTTGGGTTTGGCCAAGTGATTTCATAAATTGGTTCTTGTATTACTGTTCCATTTGTATCTATGCTTCCCCACTTTTCATCCACTTTAATACCTGCATATCCATATTCATTAAATTCTGTTACCATATCATATTGATTTTGTATTTTTAAATTTCCATTTTCATCAACAAATCCCCACTTTCCATTTATCTGTTTAGCATATAATTTGTTATTTGGGTATATTGTTTTATAACTAATCTCTTTTCCATTAAAATCGAAGTATTTATTTTCTTCTTGATTATACAAATGTACGTAATTATCTTCTATTTGTATTCCTGCATTCTCCATGCTTGCAATTATTTTCATATCTGAATTAATTAAAGTAATTATTCCTTTATCTGAAATGTTTGCTTGTATTATATTTGTTCCTTCTATTTTAAAAATACTTGTATATTGTAATTCTATCTTTGATTTTCCCGTTAAATCTATAATTCCGTTTTTATTGTTAGTACCTACGATATAGTAGTTATTGTATAATTCTTCAATATATGAATAATTTTTATCAATAATTGAATTGCCTTGTGCATCTACTATTTTATAAAATTCATTTTTGTCTGCTATAATGTAATGTTGTTTGTCTTCTGTTGGAATTTTAGCTAATACGTCTTCTTCTACTACTGGATTGCCATTAATATCTAATACATCATATTCCTCGCCTTTTTGAGCATTTACATAAATTCCTCCAAAAAGAATATTATCATATTCTGGATTTATTTTGATATTTCCATTTCTATCTGCTATTCCTTGTTTTTTATTTCTTTGTATAACAAATACATCATTATATGAATTATAAATAATATCTTCATATTCATAATTTAATATAATATCTTTATTTTTTAATAAACCTGCTTGTCCATTTTTTAATGCAACTATATATACATTTTTATCATTTTGTATATCTGTTACTCTTTCTATTTCTGTATACTCTGTATCTAATATTACATGTCCTTTGTAATTAATATATCCATATCTATAGCCATCTTCTTTTTTCTGACTTACAATAAATCCTGTTGTTTCATATTTTGTCTGATCACCATAATAGTTATCTGGTAAAATGCTATTATATTCTATATCTATTACAAATACTCCATTTAAGTTTATGACTCCTAATTTTCCATCTTTCTTTACTATCATCATTCCTTCTTTATATGCCATTGAGTCTATTTGATCATATTCTGGTTCTGTAATTTTTGTTCCATTTATATTAAGAAGTCCATATTTTCCATCTTTTTTATACTGTAATACTGTTTTTTCAAATGGTATCCCATCCTCTGTTGATTCATTTGGAATTGCTTGTATATGTGAATATTCTGTATAAAGTTCTTCTCCTTTGTCATTTAATACTTTGGTTTCATATTCTTTATTTTCTACATTATAGTTAGACATACAAATAAAAATAGGTTTTGATGGATTTGGAATTTGAATAATATCATAAATAGGGTCTACTAATACATTTCCTTGTCTGTCAATTACACCATATCTATCATTTTTATTAATAATATTATAGTTAATTTCTGTTACTTTCTCTATGTCATATACGTATTTTGCTCTATCAATAAAATATAGAGTTAATAGTGTTCCTATTACTCCTAATATTACTGCTATTACTACAATTATTAATACTTTCTTTTTCATATTTATATGTCCTCTTTCAAAAAAAATATTATAAGATTTTCATCTTATAATATTTTATCTTTATTTATGCAAATTATCAAGCATATCTACATATTTTTGCAAACTTTCACATATTTTATTCTTTTATCTTCATATTCCTCTATTTTATAAGTTAATTTTTCATCTTCTATAATAGGATGTTCATCTTCATCTGGAATTCTTCCTAATTTTTCTAGTAAATATCCAGATAATGTTTCATAATCTCCTTCTGGAAGTTCTACATCAAATAATTTTTTTACATCATAAATTGTTGCACTTCCATTAATAATATATGTGTTATCATCTATCATTTGATATTCTACTTCTTCTTCATCATATTCATCAAAAATATTTCCTACAAGTTCTTCTAAAATGTCTTCCATTGTTATTAATCCTGCTGTTCCACCATGTTCATCAACTACAATTGCCATTAATTGCTTATTTTTTTGCATTTCTCTAAATAATTCATCTATTTCTTTTGATTCAGGTACAAAGTACGCATCTCTCATAATGTTTTTTATTTTAATTTTTTTATTGCTTTTTAGTGCTTTAAAAATATCCTTTAGATAAATAATTCCTTTTATATTATCAATTGTTTCATCATATACAGGTATTCTGCTATATTTATATTCATCTATTTTATCCAATGCTTCATCTATTTCTTCGTTCATTTCAATAGCATATATTTCTGTTCTTGGTGTCATAACTTCAGATACTACAATATCATTAAATTCAAATACATTGTTTAATAGTCTTTTTTCTTCTTGCTCTATAGCTCCTTTTTCTTCTCCTTCATCTATCATCATTTTAATTTCTTCTTCTGTGATAGATTCTTCATCTCCTTCTGATACTCCAAATATTTTTGAGATCATATTTGTTGTAGCTGTCAATAATTTTACAAAAGGTGATGTTATAATTGAAATTCCTTGAATAACTCCTATTGTTCCATAAGCAATTTTTTCATAGTATTTCATTGCCAATCTTTTTGGAACAAGCTCTCCTAATACTAATGTAAAGAATGATAAGATGATTGTGATAATAACAATTGCAATTCCTCTCCATATATCTTGGCTAATAATAGGAAACCAGCTATTTAATATTGGTGCTAAATCATCTGCAAAAGCATCTGATGCAAAAGCACTTGATAGAAAACCTGCTAATGTAATTCCAATTTGGATCGTTGCCAAAAATTTACTTGGATTTTTTAACATTTTCTCAATTCTCTTTGCTTTTTTGTTTCCTTCTTTTGCTTGTTTACTTACTTTTGTATCATTTAATGAGATGAATGCAATCTCTGATGCTGCAAAATATGCATTTATTAAAATTAAAATTGCTAATATAAGTATTTGATAAATCATTTCACTTTCCCTTCAATAATAATTTCTTATATAAGAATATATTATCGTTTATTTAATTGTCAAGTATTATCGTTTGATATTTTCTCCCCTTTTTTCGCAATTATTATATATATTTTTTATTATTGAAGGTTATGATTTAGTATCCTGTTCTTGGTAATGTTTTTCCTGTTACTGTAATTTCCTTTTCACCTTTTTCTGGTGGTACATCTTTTTCTTCTTCTTTTTGATTTTCTACATTTACTGTATAAGTTTCATTTAATCCTACCTCTATTTCTATTAGTCCATCATATTCTGTATAATCTTCTGGTGCTTGTACTTCTTCTATATAATATCTTCCTGGAATAATATTTTCTAATATAGCTGTTCCAGTTTCATCTGTAGTAACATTAGCATATACTACTTCCTTTTTTTCGTTTAATACATTAAACTTTGCTCCTTGTTTTGTTTCTCCTGTTTGTGCATCTTTTTTTACAATTTTAATTTTTGTATCATTTTTATAAAATTTTTCTGTTTTACTTGTTGGTATATATATTATACTTTTTCCTGTTAATGCATAATCTTGCCACTCTTCTGAAGGCGATTCTCCATATAAAATTGGATATGATTCTAAATCAGCAGTCATTTTTATTTTAAAGCTTCCATCTTTATCTAATTTTGATATTGGAATTGCTATTTTAAAATTTTCTATTTTTATAAATGAATCTCTCTTTTGTCCTGAATCATCTAGTATTAATACATCCTTTGCATCTTCACCACTAACTTCTATTTTATATTTTTGACATACGTTAGTTGTTTGAAGTGCATATGTTTTACTTACATAATTTGGGTTATTTATATCAACTTCCCAATCGTCTGATATTGTTTTTATATCTACTCTAAAAGTTTGTTGTACTTGCTTACTACTACGAGCTTTTTCTGATATTTTCTTTGCCGCTTGTATAATTCTTTCACCAGAATCCGTTATTTTTTCAAAATCATCCCAATCATATGTATATAATGCATCATATACTGCCATTTTTGTTGCTGCATATGCTTCTGCTGCTGTTTCACATTTTAATTGACTAACGCTTTGATAAGGATAGCCGTTCATAATTGCTCTCCATACTGCTACGTTTTCTAATTCTTTTGTAACTTGAACTGTATATTCTCTTTCACTTGTTATTCCTGGTAAATTTCTATTTAAACAATATGCTGGATATTCTCTTCCATCTTTATTATATACAGTATATTCTACAAATACTGGCACTCCTTGATAACTAAATTGATTTTCTATTTCACCTTTTAAATATAATTCTGCCTTGTCAATATCAAAACTAGCTTTTGTATAATTTGGATATATTCCAATGAATGTTATTAATACAACAAGTATTGTTATTATATTTATTATCTTTTTTGTATTTATTTTCATTTTTCTTCTCCTTCTTTCATTTCAATTCCTTGAATACATCTTCTATATTCTCTTTTATTTTCCTCACAAGTAATTAGTGTAATTCTGTTATCTTCAGTGTTTTCTATATAGCTCCAATTGGTTTCTTTAATTACTTTATTTAATATAACCTTATATTTTCTTTCCCCTTTTGCTGTTTGATAAATAATGATATCTCCTTCTTTTAATTTTTTTATATTTTGAAAAAAATTACATTGATATCCTCTATTATGTCCAGCTAAGGCTACATTTCCATTCCATATATTACTTTCTTCAAAATGTCCTACTGATTCTGCCAATATATCTTGTGTTGTTCCTTCAGTAATTGGAGCATCTACGTCTATAATTGGTATTTTTATTCTCCATTCGTTTTTTTCTTCTTTTATTTTTTCTATTGATATCTCTTCTACTTCGTTATTTTCTTTTGTTTCATTTTTTTCAGATTCTTTTGTTACTACTTTTTCTTTTATATTAGCAACTTCTATTACTTGACCTGATATTTTCTTTGATAAATTCTGCTCTTCTACAGAAGTAGTATTATTGATTTCACACCAATTATATTCTTTTTCTCTTTGAAAAAATAAAGTTGGAAAACAGAAAGATAATATCATGATACTAATTAATGTGAAAAAAGTTGCTAAAAGTAAAATGTCTTTTTTTGTATAGCCTAGCACATAAATCACACACCTGCCTTATTAAATTTTAACTGTTTTGGGATTTTATTAGATTAAAATTTTTGAAAATAAAATAATTTTGAAACTAAAAATTGCAATTTTTTAGATGTTTTTATATTACTACCATTTTAGTAGATTGTAAAGAAAAATCGTTCGTCAAAATTCGACAAAAAAATATGTAGGCTTATAACCTACATATTTTTGTTATCCTTTTGGTAATTCTATATAGAATTCTACACCATTTTTCTTATTTGTTACGCCATATTGATTGTCATAATTACTCATAATTGCTTTTACTAAAGCAAGTCCAATTCCGCTTCCACCATCTTCTCTATTTCTTGAGCTATCGATTTTATAAAATCTTACCCAAATTCTTTCTAACTGTTCTTCATCAATATTTTTTCCTGTATTAAATACTGCTATTTTTACTTTGTTATCATCAATCTCTTTTATTTTTATCTCTATTGTCTTTTCTTTATCTACTTCCTCGCAATGTTTTATAGCATTAGTAAAATAGTTTGTAATAACTTGATCAATATAGAAATCATCTGCATTTACATAAATTGGTTTAGTGTCATCAAATTTTATTTTTATATTATGCTCTTCTATCATAACATGACATTTTCGTATAACTTCTTTAATTAGTTCTATAATATCAAATTTTTGATTATTAAATTCACGTTTTTCATACTCTAATTTCATTAATTCTAATAGTTGCTTTACTAATTTGTCCATTTTATTTGATTCATCTAGAATTACTTCTGCATAAAATTTTCTTGATTCTTCATCTGTATTTACATTTTCTATTAGTCCTTCTGCATATCCTTGTATTAGAGCAATTGGTGTTTTTAATTCGTGAGATACATCTGATATAAATTGTTTTCTCATCTCATCTATTTTGGATTTTTCTTCAATATCTTTTTCAAGTTGTATGTTATTTTTTCTTAATTGTTTAATTGTTTTTTCCAGTCTATCTGACATTTTATTAACATTTGATCCTAGTTCATTGATCTCATCTTCTGTGTCTGTAATACGATATTTCTTACTAAAATCTAATTTTGCCATATTTTTTGTAATATCATTTAATTGTAAAATTGGAGCTGTAAATTTTCTTGATACAAAAGATGCAATAAATGCTGAAATTAAAATAGTAATTCCACCAATAAATATTAAAACATTATTTGATATTTTAACACTTTCTTCTATTGGCATTACTGGAATTCTAATATATAAACTGTATCCGTTTGATAGTACTCCACTTAATAATAAATAATTAAGATTATTATCTGTGTCATTTACTTTTCTAATTACTATGTCATTGTCCTTATATATTATTTTGTTATTTTGATTTTCTACTTCTAGCATTTCATTAATTCTTCCTAATGTCTCGTAAAAGTCTTTATCTGTGCTAAAAATAAATACATCATTTTCTGCTTTGATAAAAATATCAAAATTATTATTAAAAGCGATTCTTCGTAATTCTCTTTCTACTTTCGAAGCTTCAATTGCATCACTTTGATAATATTTTTCTACTTGCTGATATACTTTTCTAACTGTTTCTGTTTTAGCATATAAGTAAAATGTTTCTAATACAACGCTATTTGCTACAATTAAGCACAATACGATAATTGTAATAACAATACACATTGTTATGAATAATTTAAATCGTACTGATTTTAATTTTTCTTTTATTTTTGCCATTTTTACTCCTTTTTATTATTTCACTTCGAATTTATAGCCTACTCCTCTCATAGTTTGAATGTATTTTCCCTTTTTTCCTAATTTATGTCTAATCTTTTTTATGTGACTATCTATTGTTCTTGAATCTCCATAATAATCATAATTCCATACATTATTTAAAATCTTATCTCTTGATAATGCTATATTTTCATTATCTACTAAATACTTCAATAATTCATATTCTCGTAAACTCATTTCTACGTTTTTTCCATCTACTGTTACAGTTCTTCCTTCTACGTCTATTACTATTCCACCGTAATCTTTAAGTTCTTTTTCGTCTCCTTTTGTTCTTTTTAATATTGCCTCTACTCTTGCTACAAGGATCTTTGGGCTGAATGGTTTCGAAATATATTCATCTACTCCTAATTCAAATCCAAATAATTCATCTTGTTCCTCTCCTCTTGCTGTTAACATGATAATTGGAACTTTTGATGTTTGCCTAATTTGTCTTAATACAGACCATCCATCTAATTTTGGCATCATAACATCTAATAAAATAATACTAATTTTATTTTGATGTTCTTCAAACATTTTTAGTGCTTCTTCACCATCTGCTGCTTCTAATATACTATATCCTTTTTGCATTAAAAAATCTCTAATTAACTTTCTCATTCGGGATTCATCGTCTACTATTAATACTGTTACATCATTCATTTTTTAACCTCCCATATTTCTTAGCTTTATTTATTATACTGTCTGATTATGACCAAAATATGAACAAAAAGTGTTACTTTGATTGAATAATATGTACATTTTGTCCTGGATAAGCTAGTTTTATGTTTTCTGATTCTAAAACTTTTAAAATTTCTGTGTTTACTACTTGTCTGAATTCTAAATATTCTGCATAATCTACAATAGAAGTATATAAATATCCATTTATATTAATTCCATCTGACACAATAGTATTGAAGTATACATTGATTGAATCTGTTTCTACTGTATCAATACTTTGTAGTACAAATCGAATTCTACTAATTATATTTTCTACTGTATCTGAATTTGTTTCTAGTGGTAACTTTAAATTAAATTCATATCTTCTTTTTTCTATTCTGCCCCAGTTTACAATAGAGCTACTTGTAATAACTGAATTTTCTATAGATACTATTGTATTTTCATTAGTCTTTATTTTGGTTGTTCTAATAGAAATATCTACAACTGTTCCAGCTATTGTTCCTACTTCAATCCAGTCTCCTACTAAAAAAGGTTTTTCTGTAATAATAGACATTCCTGATAACAAACTTTTTACAATATCTTGTGCAGCTAACGCTACAATGGCACTGGCAATTCCTAAACCTGCCATTAAGCCTGATATGTCATAGTCAAATTCGTTTAAAATAATTACTATTGCTATAATGTAAATAACGTATTTTGCAATTCTTCCACCAAATCGTTGCATTGTTTTTTCTTGATTTGTCATATCTTTTTTTGCTAGTCTTTTTGCTACCTCTGATTTAGGATCAACTAAATTAGCAAGTCCTTTTGCTATTAAGCAAATAATTGTAATTTTTAGAATTTTCTCCCAAATCTTCATAATGTCTGCTGGTAAATTTAAAATATATACTCCTACATGTAATCCTGCAATAATTAATAAAATTTTAATCGGTATATAAAATGCATTTGATTTAATTACTTCTTTATTCTTTTCTTTTCGCATAAATAATTTTATGATAAAATACGAAATTGTTGAACTAAAAACAGTAAAAATAATTATAATTATTAGAGCAATACAAATGTCAACTATTTTTTCATCTGTCATATTTTGAAAATATTGTATCATTTCATTAATTTGTTGCATTTTTTCCTCCTTATTCTTTTGTGTTCTTTGCAATTAGTGCTTTTATTTTAATTCCTTGTTCTTTAAACATTCTTTCATGTTCTGTTTCAATGTTTTCCCAGAAATTTTCTTCATTTTCTAAATCATAAGTTATTTTTTGTATTGTAAATCCTGTCTGTTTAAAATAATTTATGCTTTCTTCAAATAAATTATCATCATCTGTCTTAAAATAAATTTCTGAATCTTCTGTTAAAAATTCTTTATATTTTTCTAATTGTCTAGTATGTGTTAAACGTTTCTTTTTATGTTTTCCTTTTGGCCATGGGTTACAAAAATTTATATAAATTCTTTTTATTTCATCTGATTTATCAAAAATATTTGTAATTCTTTCTATATCATATCTAGTTAAATATACATTTGTAATTTCTTTGTTTTCATTTTTATAAATTTCTTCTATTTTTCTTTTTGCTACTCCTAACATTGCATCTACTAAATCAATTGCGACAAAATTGATTTCTGGATGTTTTATTGCCATCTGTGAAATAAATCCACCTTTACCGCATCCTAATTCAATATATAATGGTTGTTTCTCATTTTTAAATTGTTGTTTCCATTTTCCTTTATATTCTTCTGGTGTGTCAATATAAAATTTGCTTGCTTCTAATTCTGGTCTAGCCCATGGTTTATATCTTATTCTCATTTTTTTGCCTCTCTTTATTCTTAATGTCCTACAAATTATACTATTAAATAAACTAATATGCAACTATTCTATTAGATCAATCTTTGCTTTCTTTCTCGTGAATTAATAAATTCTTAATTTTTTAAATCTTTTATCTTAATAATTTTCATGGTAGAATTTTAATTGTCAACAAATAGAAGGGAGATTTTACTTATGCCAAAAGAAATTTTAGTATGTAAAAATTTGCATAAACAAATTGGTAAAAAAGAAATTTTGAAAGATGTTTCTTTAACCGTTTGTGAAGGAGATATACTTGGTTTTATTGGTCCTAATGGTGCCGGTAAAACGACAACTATAAAACTCATTTTAGGATTACAGCATATTTCTAGTGGAAATGTTTTTATTAATGGTTATGATATTCAAAAGAATTTTGAAAAAGCAATTCGAAATGTTGGTGCTATTGTAGAAAATCCAGATTTATATATGTATCTATCTGGATATGATAATTTAAAATTAATTGCTAATTTATATAAAAATGTGACTAAATCTCGAATTGATGAAGTAGTAAAATTAGTAGGGCTAGAAAATCGTATTCATGATAAAGTATCTAAATATTCTTTAGGTATGCGTCAAAGACTTGGAGTTGCTCAAGCAATTCTTCATAAACCTAACTTATTAATTTTAGATGAACCTACAAATGGTTTAGATCCAGAAGGTATAAAATCTATGAGAGAGCTTCTTTCTAAACTTGCTCGTGAAGAAAATATGGCTATTTTAATTTCTAGTCATAATCTATCAGAATTAGAAAGTTTTTGTAATAAAGTTTCTATTATTAAAAATGGAATTATCGTTGAAACTAGTGATCTTGAAAAGGTAAAGAAAGAATTTTCAAATCATTGTTATATTTTTGAAGTGAACAACTTGAAAGAAGCCATCTCATATATTGGTGATGATATTGCTATTCCTTTAACTGATAGCAAAATCAAAGTTTCTGTAGATAAAGAGCATGTTCCTGACTTAATAAAAAAATTGATATTAAGAGATATTAAGCTTTATTCTGTAGTTGAAGATGTTTCTACTTTGGAAGATGCTTTCTTAAGGAAGACAGGAGGTAATATCATTGATTAATTTAATGCGAAATGAACTAATTAAAATTTTGAAAAAGAAAAGTACATATATTATTTTATTTATCACAATTGGAATCATTATTCTTTTTAATTTTATGTTTTGTTATTCAAGTCAGTCTTCAAGCTTTGGATATACTGATGAGGATGTTGCTGAATATGAAGAATTATTAAATGATTATGATGTAAATAATCCAGAAGAAAATTCTATTTATATTGATATTAAATCAAAAGCAGATATGATGAAATTAATTGTACATTATGGTGTTAATTCATGGCAGGCTTATGTTATTTCAGACATTTCTCAATTTTTAGAGGTTATGAATGAATATGAATATTCAATTGATCAAACTGTTTCTGAAAAAGAATATCAAGAGGCTAAACAAAACTATTCAGATTTCATTCAAAAATTAGATTCTGATGATTGGCAATATTTTGTTACTTCTGAGTTAGAAGAAGTTAATAATCAAATTGCTTTACAAGAAAATTCAAATACTACAGATGATTCTTATTTAAATTCTTTAAATGTAGAAAAGCAAATTTTGGAATGGAGATTAGATAAAAATATCAGTTATGCTAGTAGTTTTTTAAATGATTGTTTACATAGATATGAAAGTAATGCCGAAGTTATTTTTAATTATGAGCATTCTGATGAACATGATTATTCAGATACTCTAAATTATTATAATTGTATAGAGGCTTTGAATACTTGTAAATATTATATTGAAAATGAAATTAATTTTATTCGTTCTAATGATAATAGATCTATTTTATTAGAATTATTAGATAATTATGAACTTTTCATTTTGATTTTCTTTGTAATGATTGCTGGATCTATTGTTAGTGATGAATTTAATAAAGGAACCATAAAATTACTTTTAGTACGTCCTTATCGTAGATCAAAAATTCTATTATCGAAATTTTTGGTATGTATAATTTCTATGCTACTATTTATTGCTATTGTTGGAGTTGCACAATTTATTATTGGTGGATTTATTCAAGGATTTGAAAGTACTACTGTTCCTGCTGTTGTATATAATTTCAATACTCAGCAAATAGAAACAATGCCTATTATATTATACATTTTAATAACACTTTTAGCTAAACTTCCTATGTATATTTTGTTAATGACTCTTGCCTTTGCTTGTAGTACAGTTTTAAATCATACTGCTGTTTCTATTGTTATTCCGCTTCTTGGTTATATGGGAACAAGTATTATTAATGAATTAGCATTAGCTTTTGATATTAAAGCTATTTTATACTTTGTAACACCTAATTGGGATTTTACTCAATATTTGTTTGGTCATATTCCAAATTTTGAAGGTTTACAACCAATATTCTCTATTGGTATTTGTTTAATATATTTTGCAATTATGCTTGTTACAATGTTTACAGTATTTCAGAAAAGAAATATTAAAAACATTTAACTTTTATTATTTAACTATAAAAGAATTAGGTATTATCCTAATTCTTTTATTTTTTTGTTTATTCTATTCTTTATCTTTTATATATTCGTTCATCGGTTTAATTAGATACTTTAGCTCACCTAGTTTATCTGTTGAGACATAACCTGGCTCTCCGTTTATAACGTCTGGAATACGATTTACAATTGTTGCACATGTTAATTCTACTGTTGCTGGTCTTGCTACTACTATTGTTGTTGTTGGCTCTCCTTCTATTGTCCATTCGTTTTTATCATAGTCCTCTTTTGAATACACTTTTCCAATACATTCTGATTCAATTGTAATTCCTTCTTTTGTTTGAGTTGTTACTACTGCACTCATCCCAGTTGCATCTCCAGCTTTTATTGTCATACCTAATGTTGATGAATTTATATCTGTTTGATTTGTTTGTGGTACGCATTTTTGTGTTTGATTAATTGGTGTTAATCCTAATTTTGAGCATAGCCATCCGTTTACGTTCCACATATATGAAGGTAAATACTCTCCATTATTTATAATATGTTGTCTTTCTGCATCTGTAATTCTATCTACTGATGCGATTTCATGATCAAATTCTTCCATAGTTAATCCTGCTCCATGAGCTTTTGCTAAAGCAATTCCATAATCTTCTACATTATATGAAGAACTTCCTTTAATTTTTGTTATCTTTTGAGTAGAACCCGCTATTGCAGTAATTAATTCTCCCCAGTAGATATCTTGATATCCGCTTCCTGTAATTGTACATCCATTTTTCTTAGCCAAGTCATCTATTTTATCTGCTAATACTGGGTTTGAATTAAATGGATAAAATGCTTCTTCACAAGTTGAAATAGCATTAATTCCTAATCTAGCACATAACATAAATGCATCTTCTATATCCTTTAGTAAACTCATAGTTGTTATAATTACAATATCAGGTTTTACTTCTTTTAATAATTCTTCTGCTTTTTTTGCATCTGTTATTTTTACTCCTTTTTCTTCACATTGCATAATTTCTCCAATATCTTTTCCAATAATATTTGGATTTATATCTACTGCTCCTACAATTTCTCCACCTTTTTCATATACATATCTCATTGTATATACTGCCATTTTTCCTGTACCATATTGTACAACTCTCACTTTTCTATTCATTTTCTACACACTCCTTTTATTAAAATTATGTACAAAGTAAAATAACTTTATACAGTTTAGCATAAAGTTATTTTATTTTTATGATTTATTTCCTTGAAAAATCCAGTTAAATAATGAATTAAATATCCTTCCTATAATGTCTACTATTGTTTTAATTATAGGATTACTTTCATAAAAATCCATTATCATATTATGAGTCGGTGGCAAAAACCACAAAATAATTCCTACAATAATTAAAACTATTATAGTAATTATTAAAGTTTTGGTTTTTTTCCATGTCCATCTTTCTTTTATCTTATATCCTAAACTTCTTAAATAATTATAATATGCATTTTCATATTCTCTCTGAAGATTTTGTTGCATTTGTTTTCTCATTTTTTCTTCTTCTCTTCGTAATTGTTCTTCATATCTTCTTCTCTGCATATCCTGTGCTTTGTTATACTCAGTTTTTGAATATGTTTGCCTTTGCATATTTGGTTCTTGATATTGTTTATATTGAGGTTGATACTGCTGTTGCTGATATTGCTGTTGCATTGTCTTTGCTTTTTCTGTTTCTCTTTTTTGTTTTAATTCATCATCATATTGTTTACGTTTTTGCTCATTACTTAAAATATCATATGCTTCGTTGATTTCTTTCATCATACTTTCTGCTTTTATTTTATTAGCCTGTGTTTGTAAATCTGGATGATATTTTTTTACCAATACCCTATATGCTTTTTCAATTATTTCACTAGAAGCTGTTTCACTTACTTCTAAAATTTCATATAAAGTTTTCATTCTTGTCCCCTTTAGTTTTCTTTGGTTATATTATACTATGAAATTTTCTTTTTTAAAACGATCTTAATAATAAAATCATTGATATACTCATATAAATTAATACAAATAATGATAATCCAACAATTCCAGTGGATAAACCTGCTTTTCCTAAATTGCTACCATCTTTTTTGATTGATTTTACTCCAAATATGATTGCTAAAAATCCAGCTGGTAATACCATATACCAAAAAAGGCTTGTCATTATTGAAATAACTCCTAATACCAAAGAAGCGATTCCCATTGCTGATTTACTTTCCTTATCTTTTTTATTTTCCATACTTCTTCTCCTTTATTCTTTTATATCTATTTCATCTAATAGTTTTAAAGTTTCTAAATCATTTACTTTTATTTGATTTTCTGAAACAGTATATAAGTTTTGATCAATATATAATCCTCTTAATAAATTTGTTGTATTTCTGTAATATGATGAATATGAATAATTTTCTTCTTTTTCATGTTCTATCATTCCTTTTAGTTTTATTCCATCTTCTAGATTTATTTTATATACTGCATATCCTTCTGAAATATATGGTTTGTTATAGTTTATATAAGAGTCTATTATAGAATCATAGTTATTTGAATTATTGCTAATTTCAAAATCTGTTTGATAATTGTTTACTGGTATTGCAATTAATTCTTTAGCTTTTGAGAACAATAATGCTTTTGGGTTTGTTAAAATTGCTGAACTTGTTCTACTATCTCCAATTACTACACTTGAAATTTGTATAGGATTATTAACATCTGAAACATCAAATAATGCCATCTTCATTCCTACAATTTTTGCTGTTGTTGAAATTACCTTTCCACTATAATCTCTATTAACTGTTTCTTCTGTTTCCATTCCAATTCCAATTAAATGATTTTCATCATAAGGATGAAGATATGTACTATATCCTGGTATTTTTAATTCTCCTAGTACTTTTGGCTTTGTTGCATTACTTAAATCTATTACATATAATGGGTCCATTGTCTTGTATGTTACTAAATAAGCTTTATCTCCCATAAATCTTGATGAATACATATTTTCACGTTTAGCTAAATTAGGAGTTCTACCTATTTCATTTAAATTTTGATCAAAGATGATAATTTTTGATCCATCATTATCATATAGTGCTACTCTTAAATTTCCTTCATATTCATCTATTGAATATTGATTAATTGTTTTTCCTTTTACTTTTGTTCTATTTGCATACTGAACTGCTCCATTTTCTAAAATATTAAATTTAAATATTTTAGTATATGTTCCATATTCTCCAAAATTTTCTTCCATATATTTATTTGGTCCTAATGCTCCCCACCATCCAAATAGTGATGAGATTGGTGCAACAATATTATTTTCAAATTCTTGATCTAATAAATAAATATTATTTTCTGAGATGTATGCATTAGAAATATCCATCAAATAAGAATTGATATGTACATCTTCCTCTGGTTTATTTAAATCAACCATTGAGATTAATGTTTGTTGATTTGTTTTTAGATCTTTTAAATATTGTATATGGTCAAATCCTATTTCTTTTTGCTCATAATCTTCTGTATAATAAGTTATCATTTTGTTATCTTCTTTTCTTAAATGTCCAGAAGCGATAACATATAATTTATTATCAATACATCTTGATGTATAATATGGTTCATATAATTCATAGTATTTTATTATTCTAGGTGTTTCTTTATTTGTAATATCATATATACTTACAATTGTATTGTTATTATTATATCCTGAATTGTTATTGTCGGTTGATATAACAACTAATTTATTTTGATAAAGCATTAAATCTTCTGGTATACTACCATTTTTTAATTGAAGTTTTGCAACTATTTGTATTTCTTCTGGATTTTTCACATCAGTAATTATTACATTATCTTCTGATATTGAATATATATAATCTCCATCTGTTTTTATAATATCTGCTTCATCTACATTTTCTACTTGAATATTGGTTGTAGAATAGTCTTTTGATGATGTTTCTGTATCTTTTATGCCTTGTTCCATTGATCCTGATATATTTGGACTTATACTATCCATTGATGTATTAGTTTCTTCTACTATATTCACTGTTGATGTAGCATTTGTAGCCATTAATAAACTAAATGGCATTCCTATTATGCCAAGTAATACGTTTTTTCTTCTCTCATCTTTTCCTTCGTAAATATCTTCTAATTCTTGTGCTGATTTTATATTTTGTAATTCTAATTCATTTGTGTTTCCCCAAAAAAAGAATGAGATACAGATAATTAAAATAATTAGTATTATTGATATTAGTATTTTCCAATTTCGTACTTTTTTATTTTTCACTGTATATTCCCCCTCTATTTTTTCTAATTCCATTTATATCATACTTATATATTAAATACAATATATTTACTTACACTTATTTTCGTGATATAATTTGCTTAGTTTTAATAAGAGTTAGGAGTTGAAAAAAGTTGAAATTAACCTCTGATAATGAAACCTTAGCGGAAAATAAAGTTCTTATTCTATATATTTTAAATCATGTTAAAGAAGCTCTCACGAATAATTCTCTTTATAAAATTGTATTAGCTGTTGTTGATATGAATTATTTCTATTTTCAGCAGTTTTTACTAGATCTAGTAGATCATGATTATGTTATACATTATCAAAGAGAAGATCTTACTGTTTATCAAATTACTGATAAAGGTCGTGAAACTTTATCTCTTACGGAAGATATACTTCCAGGAATTATTAAATTACAAGTTGATACTAATTTAAAGAGTGCTATGGAAGATGTTGCTGAAGAAAATTCTATTGTTGCAGAATATACACCTAAAAGTGAAAATGATTACAATGTTACTTGTAAAATTATTGAGAATAATGAATGTCTTTTTGAAATTAAAACTTTTGCTGGTTCTCGTACTCAAGCAAAAGAAATTGTTGATAATTGGAAATCTTATGCTGTTCAAATTTATCCAAAATTATTAGAAACATTAACAGCTAATTATTCAGAAGATGAACCTTTAGAAGGTAATATTAATTTATTTGATGAAACTCAAAAAAAGAAAACTTAGTATTTTATTACTAAGTTTTCTTTTAGTTTTATTAATATTGTCTTCCCCACATTACCATTTTTTTAGCTGGTTTTCTACAGTATACACAAGTATCAGAAACCTGTTCTTGTTCAAATGGAATACATCTTGATTTTGCTCCTGTCATTTCATGTATTTTTTCTTCACAATCTGCATCTCCACACCACATAGCTTTTATATATCCTTGATTTGTTTCTAGGTTTTGGCTAAATTCTTCCATATTTTTAGCTATTGTTGTTTTTTCTTCTACTCTTTTTTTGCAAATATCATACATATTTTGTTGAATTGAATCTAGTATTTCATTTAATTTTTCGTCTAATTCATTTAAATTAATTTCTATTTTTTCTGCTGTATCACGCCTTACAACAATACACTTTCCAGCTTCTATATCACGTGGTCCTATCTCAATTCTTGCAGGAACCCCTCTCATTTCCCAATCATTAAATTTATATCCTGGTGAGTATTGCTCTCTTGTATCTAATTCTACTCTATATTTTTCTGATAATTTTTTATATAATTCTTCTGCCTTTTCTTTTACTCCTTCTTTGTGCATTGCTACTGGTACAATTACTACTTGGATTGGTGCTATACGTGGTGGTAATTTTAATCCTCTGTTATCACCATGTGCCATAATGACAGCACCAATTAATCTTGTAGTACTTCCCCATGAAGTTTGATATGCATATTCTTCTTTTCCTTCTCTATTTTGAAATTTTATATTGAATGGTTTTGAGAAATTTTGTCCAAAATAGTGTGATGTAGCAGTTTGTAATGCTCTTCCATCATGCATTAATGTTTCTACAGTATATGTTGCCTCTGCTCCTGCAAATTGTTCTGTTTCTGTTTTTCTTCCTTTTAATACTGGAATTGCAAGTAGATTTTCAATTACATCTGCATATACATCTAACATTTCTAATGTATATTTTTCTGCTTCTTCTGCTGTTTCATGAATTGTATGTCCTTCTTGCCATAAAAATTCTCTTGAGCGTAGGAATGGTCTTGTTTCCTTTTCCCATCTTAGCACACTACACCATTGATTATATAAATAAGGTAAATCTCTCCATGAACTCAACCATTTTGCATACATTGTTGAAAAAATAGTTTCTGATGTTGGTCTAACGCATAATTTTTCTTCTAGTTCTTCTCCTCCGCCTATTGTTACCCAAGCTACCTCTGGAGCAAATCCTTCTACATGCTCTTTTTCTTTATTTAATAAGCTCTCTGGAATTAAAACTGGCATAGATAAATTTTTTACCCCATGCTCTTTAAATTTTTTATCCATATAGTTTTGAATATTTTCCCATATAGCATATCCATATGGTCTAATTGATATAAATCCTTTTACTGCTGTATAATCTGCAAGTTCTGCTTTGATAACAATATCTGTATACCATCTTGCAAAATCTTCTTCTATATTTGTTATTTCTTTTACAAAATCTTTTTCGTTTCCCATAATTATCTCCAATCCTTTTTTATTTTATTGTTCGCTTTCTACAATTTTATTTGTGTTTACTTCATCTTCCCTTTCGGGCATTGGAGCCTCTTTGTTTTCTATTATTTCTTGATTATTATTTGCATCCATTAGATCATCAATTACAATTTGTTGATTTTCATCTAACTTATATTTTGGAAGTTCTGGTAAATCTTCTAAACTTTCTAATCCAAACATTCTTAAAAATTCTTTTGTTGTTCTATAAGTTGTTGGTTTTCCTGGTGCATCAGCTTTTCCTGCATCTTCAATTAATTCATAATCCAATAATTTATATATAGTTCCATCTGAATTAACCCCACGAATTGATTCAATCTCTGCTCTTGTAATTCTTGGATTATATGCAATAATAGCTAATGTTTCCATTGCAGCTTGTGATAAATTTGGTTTATTTCTTTTATCAAATATAGGATATAAATATTCATAGTTTTCTTTTTTTGTGCATAGTTGATAAGAGCCTTCAACATTAATAATTTGAATGCCTCTTTCTTCTTTTTCATATTCTAATTTCATACTATCTACTAACCCTATTATTTCTTCTGAACTCATTTCTAGAGCAGACATTAACTCATTTACTTTAACATCTCTACCTGCTGAAAATAGGATTGATTCTATAATACTTTTTGCTTTTTTATTTTCCATATTTTTCTTCCATCCATTAATAATGCATCTATTTTATCATATTTAAAAAAGATTGTCCATGGAAATATTTTGACTTGTATTCTTTTTTTTATTGTGTTATTATAAGTTTAGTTTAGTATTAGGATGGTGATCATGATGGATGAATTTGTTAATAAAGATGAAAAAACTTATATAGTAGAAGCTGATATGATAGAAGATAAAGATGAAAATGATTTAGATATTTCTAATGTCTCTGATGAAGAAGATAATTCTCCTGAAACACCTAAGCCAATTGAAGTTGTTAATGGCAATGGAAATGATTTAGATATTTCTGATGTTTCTGAATATTTAGAGGTTCAGAAACCAAAGGATGAAAATATAAAGGGCAATATTATTATTCCTGAAGAGAAAAAATAATTTTAAAGTCACTATTAAGAATAATGAGCTTTCTTATAGTGACTTTTTATTAGTTTCATAATTTACCTTTTTAGCTATGTCCATAGACTAATTCATTCATTAGATTATGAACAGAAACAATTTCTTTTATTTTATCTACATTACTTCCACAAAATATGAGTGCTTCTTTCGTATTTCCTTTTACTGCGTTTATTAATGCTTTTGTTATACAATATGGCGTATTTTGAATATCACAAGTTTTAATACAATTATAGCATTTTGTAATTTTGCTTTTTTCACTTTCTATTTTTTGAATAAATTCATTATTTATTGCTCTTCCAGGCATTCCGACAGGACTTTTTATAATCTTTATATCTTCTGATTTAGCATTTATATATGCTTTTTTAAATTCATCTGAAGCATCGCATTCATAAGTTGCAACAAAACGAGTTGCCATTTGGACTCCAGAAGCACCTAAATCTAAAAATTTCTTAATATCCTTATTATCCCAAATTCCACCTGCTGAAATCACAGGTATTTGCTTTCCAGTTTCTTTTTCAACCTCTTTTATATAATTTACTACATCTACTGTTATATCTTCCAGTTTAGGTTTATTTTCTTCTTTCAATTCTTCAAATTTAAAGCCTAGATGTCCTCCTGCTTCTGTGCCCTCAATTACAATCATATCTGGTGTATAATCATATTTTGCTTTCCAATGCTTTACAATTAATTGACAACATCTTAAAGAAGATATAATTGGTGCAATTTTTGTTTTTGTTCCTTTTACATACTCTGGCAAATCTTTTGGTATTCCTGCTCCAGATATAATCAAATCTATTTTTTGTCTTACACATTCTTTTACTATATCACTATAATTTTTCAAAGCAACCATAATATTAACTCCAAGAATTTTATCATTTCCTGCAATTTTTCTTGCTTTTTTTATTTCTTTTCCTATTGCTCGTAAATTTGCTTCTTGAGGATTTTCATTAAAATCTTTTTCTTGATAGCCAATATCTGCTGTTGAAATTATACCAATTCCACCTTCTTTACTTACAGTTCCAGCTAGTTTATGTAATGACACACCAACTCCCATACCACCTTGAATAATTGGATATTTTGATTCTTTGTTTCCTAATTTTATACCTTTCATAGTCTTCCTCCTTATCTAGTTTGTTATACTAGATTATAGTATATGCTATACTTTGTCAATAAGTTGACTAGTTAGTATAAAACTGCTATCATATTATTGGAGGAATTATATTATGATTAAAAAGGAAATATTATGTATAGAAAATTTTCATATTCCTAGATGGATTGAATTACCTAGTATAGAGCAATATTTGGATCAAGTTGTAAAGTTAATTAATTCTTGTTTAACCCCATATATTTTTTTTAATAATAATTATTCAAAAGAAGAAAACACTCTTCTTTCTAAAACAATGATAAATAATTATGTAAAAAATAATTTAATTGAAGCTCCTATAAAAAAGCAATATTCTAAAACACAAATAGCTAAACTATTCGTTATTTGTGTCTTAAAACAAGTATATAGTATGCAAGATATAAAAAATTTAATTGAAATTGCTCTTAAAAATTCTACCATTGAAAACGCTTATGATAAATTTTGCAATTTATTTGAACAAGCTCTTCGTTGCACTTACAATAAAAAAGACTTTATTGATAATAATTCAAGTAGCGATAATTTATATTTATTAAAATCAGTCTTACTATCTTGTAGTTATAAAATATACACTCAAAATACTATCTCAATACAAAATAGTAAATAAAAATATTATCTTATTTATTACGCCTTCTTCACTTATGTACTTGAATCTACATAAAAATTGTACTATAATACCAATATCTTTTTGTTTTATTTTCATATAAATTTATATAGAAAGTAAGCAAAATGTAAACACATTTTATAAGGAGGTTGAGAAATATCAGGTATCTTTCGCAAGAAATAACATAGAAGGAGGTTTTCAATTGTTACGACTACTTGCAGCAGATGTAGATATTTGTCGAATAAGTAAAGTGTTGGGAAGGCAACGGATAAAGTCATCCATCACAAACTCGACAATTATCATCGAGGCCGATGAGATTTCTGATGATGTAGTTGATATGCTTTTTGCAAATGCAACAATTATCAGTGCTCAAAACTATTGCTTGAATGAAGCAGAAACAGTTATTGACACAAAAATAGAATCTGAACAAGACCATGAACCCAGTATTGACTCATCTGTTAAACAATTCGAATCTATCAAAACAAGTGAAATAGATACAAATGACAATACTTCCAGTGATGAAACAATAGATTCCGAATACTATGTGCAAGAACAGAAGGATATGTCTTTAGAATTGGGTATTGAAACTGAATCGGAAGATAAACCAACTCAAGCAAAAATTTCTGAATTAGAAATGGTTTACAGAGGTGAGGTTTACAAATGGAATAATGAGAGATATGCTGATGATAAAGAGGGACAGATCAAAGAATGTGTAATAATCATTCAAAATGATTACCAAAACTCTGCATCAGATGATACCATTGCTCTGTTTTGTACAACTCATTATGAGGAACGTGCTCCCATTCACTTTTTATTTCAATTCACCGAAAGAACTATGATTGACCACAGTGCTAAAAGGTTAGAACTGTTTGATCATTGCACTTTTTTTGTTGGTCATATTAAGGGCATTAGTCGAAAGCAGTTAGGCACGTATTTAGGAACTATGACTAATGAGTTCATGAATACATTGCAACCTACGATTGACTTTTGTCTTGGATTAAAAAGGTCTAGGACAGTTAATTGGATTCAATTACAGATTCTTTCAACAATAAATATGGAGGATTTGTTCAAAATTTCTGAGTCCAAAGTAAGTGACAATCAAAAGGTCGATGAATTTTTAGAACTTTTTGGCTTTGATATGTCAATCAATGGCATGCAATATGTCAAAGATTCTATCTTGGTTGCTAAAAAATTGAGCGATTATAGATTGGAGTTTCTGGCAGAAATTGTTGCTGAAAAAAGGCAAGTCGATGCTAACGAAGTTTTAAGATTAATAGTAGCGAGAATTAAAGAAAATTTTCATTTCAATAAGTCTCCTGCTATTTCGTTCATTAGGCTAATCGACAGGTTATTGAAGAAGAGGTGAATCGTGTGAATTTATCATTAACAGTAACCAAGAAGGCAAATACGAATATGTCTAGCTTGTTAAAGCAAATGTGTTCGTTAAAGTGTCGGATCAGTGTAGATTTGATAAATGGTAGCATTTCCATTACCGATATGGATGACAATGATGTTGATAGCATTATTGATGCTGTCAACGAGGCTTTCGAGATTTCAAGTATTGACATTGTTCCGAGCGTTGTAGTCCCTGAACCTGAGAAGCCTGTTATTACGGAAGATTCCATTGAATTCGAGAAGGTGGAATTTAACGATACAGAAGTACAAGAACAGGTAAATAAACTTCTTAGAATTATCTACTGGGCTATGTATTCCAATAAGGCAAAATCTCGTGATATTTGTCAGTATTTAATGTCAACAGGTACGGAAATTGCGATGAAGTACAATCCAAAAGTTCCCACAAAATTCGCCATTGGAGATATTGTTGACTGCAACTATGGTTCTCATTTGAAAAATGAGATTTCTGGTGGCCATGTTCACTCTATCATTTGCGATATTGATGAGAACGAAATGGTATACGCTGTTCCTATTACTAAGACACAAATCGAAAACGATGAAACAAGGTATTTGCAGTTTGCTGCAAATATTGATGTAGAGTACAATGATGCAAGATTTGCTGGTGGTACAGTTCTTCTCAATATGGGAAGATACATCCATCAACTGAGAGTCATCAAAGTTGTCGGTCATGCTTTACCTGAGTTCTTTCACAAGATCTTAATTGCATTACCAGCTACAGTTAGTTTTTCTTCTAAATATGACAACTACGAAGATCAATTTGCTGAAAAGTTTGGTGATGTTAGTAATGATGACAGTATGTTGTCATTTGAGAGCTCTGAAGAACCTGAGGTTAAAAAAATTGAGGACGACTCTGTTGAAGAAATTTCTGGTAAGGTAATTTCTTCCGAAGATTATGTTGCTGACATTATTGCAGATGCTTTGAATTCTTTGGATAAGTCTAAGCCTGTAGAAGACCAAATTGATAATTTTCTTGATGCAATTGGTTTGTCTAAAAATGTACTTATTGTGAGAAATGCTTTCATTGCTGCTTGCTCTGTGGATAAAGTCACTTACAATAATCTCGTCATCGAGTTGCAAAAAGAGATGCCTAAAGTTCGTGGTGAAATCATTAAGCTAACTTTAAAAAACGAATTTAAGAAATGGCTAAGTAATCATCCTGATGTGATAGCGAATTATTCTAAAATCTCTATTATTGTTTTGCTCAAGCTCTTTGCGAAGAAGATGTCATAATTCAATTTTCAAAAAATGTTTACATTTTCCTGTGTGATAGGGTTCTATCACACAGTTTTTTTATTATAGTAAAAAAGTAGGTTTCAAAAAACCTCCCTTTGAAGAGTTTTATTATATTTCTTGACTTTTTCATAAAAAATATATTATAATAAATATAGGAAATGGAGAAACCACAAACGTGGTTTGCCGATAAAGATATGAAAAACACACCTGAACCGGTCAAGTAACAGATGTGTTTTTTATTTGTCTATTTGCTTAAAAATATTGTAAATATAATTAAGGCAAATACTATAATAGTTTCGACAAGTAAAGCAAATAAAAGTAAGTATATTATTTCTAATAAAACTGCTTCTATCATAGCACCACCTCCATTCTAAAGGACAAGCCTTTATATGTAAAGTGGCAAACCACATCTGCTTATTCTCATTTCCTATGTTAATAATTTTACGATATTATTTTAATTATGTCTATGCAATTTATAAATTTATTATTTTTTCCTAAATTTCCTCATAGTAGAATTTCATCTGTAAATCCTTGTATATAAAGATAATTACTTTATAAATTATTTAATAAATGTATAGAATTTGCAAAGTTTTTCACAGGTTATATAATATAAATTTCCTGTGCAAATTCCGAGCAGAAACAAAAAAATAATGAAAAATGACAAATAATTTTGAAAATAGGTTAAATAATGAAAAAAAATAAAATGTAGTCATATCAATACTTGCAAGTAATGGTATACAAAAATAAAACAGTCTGAAATTGGTTAAATTTCAGACTGTTTGGTGCAGATGGCCGGAATCGAACCGGCACGGGAGGATAAGTCCCGCAGGATTTTAAGTCCTGTGCGTCTGCCAGTTCCGCCACATCTGCGTTTATTGAACTGACAAGATTTATTTTACTACCTTTAATAGTATTTTGTCAAGACTTATTCCAATATTTCTTTATTTTATTCTTCTATTTTTTCAAAAGAAGTTTTTGGAACACCACATAATGGGCATACCCAATCTTCTGGTAGATCTTCAAATTTTACTTCTTCTACCTCATCATCATATACATATCCACATGTTAAACATCTATATTTCATTTTCATCTCTCCTTTCTTTAATGAATTATATTATATTATTTTTTATTTAACAAGTATATTAAAAAAAGATATAGGTTTTTTCCTATATCTTTATATGAATTCATATATTTATATAAATTTCGAACTCTTATTTTTTATTTACTAATTCTTTTAATGCTTTTCCTGCTTTGAATACAGGTGCTTTTGAAGCTGGTATTTTGATTTCTTCTTTAGTTTGTGGGTTTCTTCCCTTTCTAGCAGCTCTTTTTCTTACTTCAAAAGATCCAAATCCAACTAATTGAACTTTATCTCCTTTTACTAATGATCCTGTTACAACATCGATAAATGCGTTTAAAGAAGCTTCTGCATTTTTCTTTGTTTCTCCTGTTTTAGCTGCAATAGCTGCGATTAATTCTGATTTGTTCATTTTTTATTACCTCCTAATAAGTTTTGAAATATGTAGATTTTCAAAATCTCATCTACTAATATCATTATTCGCCAAAGTTGTACAAAATCCTTCTTTTTTTGCTTTATTTTTTCCACTTTTTCTTTATTTTTACTTTTTTATTAATTTTTTTGCTTCATTTTTTTGAAAAAATTTTAAGTATTATAATGGCTAAAACATATATGATAAAAGATAGTAAAATCGATGCTATTAATGCTATTGTATTAGAAAAAATTGGTAACATATATTGATAAGAAAAAATTGCTGTTATTGACATTATTCCAGTTGCTAATATTGGTTTTATTATATATTGATTTATTTTAATATCTAATTTTATATATTTTTTTAGCATTATAAAATCAATAGAACAAGCTATTAAGTGGCATATTGTTGTTGAAAATGCTGCTCCCGCAGTGCCTCCTAATATAAAAAAATCTGGATTTATTTGCACTAATACTAAATTCAATATCAATTTTGCTATTACTCCAACGCTCAACGAAATTGCTGGTATTATAGTTTTTCCTATTCCTTGTAAAATGCCACTTATTGTTTGCTCTAATACAATAAATATTATAGATGTTGCGCTAACTTGCAATATAAAATCACCTGATAATTGATTTGGAAATAATAATTTTAAAATAGGAGTTGCAAATAATATCATTCCTGCCATACACGGTAATCCTATTAATATTGTTATTAAAATAGAATATTCTATTCTTTTTTTTGCTTCATAATTTTTTCCTTTTGCTATTGTTCCTGATAGTGACGGTACTAATGCTGTTACAAATGCTGTATTGAATGACATTGGTAAAGTTACTAAGGTATCTACCTTTCCACTTAATATTCCATATTGTGCTTTTGCTGTACTTTCTGTCAAAAAATTTTTTAGACCTCTCACAATTGTTATGGAGTCTATATTTTTATTAATAGTCCCTAGTAATGGTGTTAATGACATTGGAATAGATACTTTAAAAATTCTTTTTATTGTTTCTCCTATAGTATTATATTTAAAATTGCAAGTATTCTTTACTTCTTTTGCTACCTCTTTTCTTACTCCTATATAATATATGTATAAGTAAGAAAAACATAGAATAGCAGATAATGTAGTAGCTAGATTTGCTCCTGCTGCCATAATACTTGTATCCATTCCAGTTACTACTGCTACAATTTCTATAATAATAATTGTTAATACAGTCTTAAATGTTTGTTCTATAGATTGTGCATGTGCTGTTACTTTTATACATTCTCTACCATTAAAGTATCCTTTTATAACTGATATTAATGATACAAAGAATATGGATGGAGCAAGTGCCTTAAGACTCATTTCTGCTTCTGGTATTTGTAACCAGTTATTTGCAATTACTTTTGATCCCATAAATAATAAAATTGAACATAAAAATCCAATTGTTCCAAATGTTGCTATTGCAATTCTAAAAATTCTATGTGCTCCTTTGCTGTCCCCTAATGCTATCCTTTCAGATACCATTTTTGAAAGTGCATTTGGTACACCTATAGATGATACTGTTAAAAGCAATGCATATATTTGAAATCCACTAGAGTATATAGCATTTCCCTTGTCACCAAATCCCTCTCTATTTGTTATGTACATTCTATATATTAATCCTAATATTTTAACAAATATTTGAGATAATAGTAGGATTGCAACACTTTTTATAAATCCTTGCTTTTTTAATTTTCTTTCTTTCATATTTTCCTTTTCACTTTCATTTTATAATTCATATTATTTTTTATCCTCCTTTTTATTCCTAATAAAATTTATTTTATATTTTATTAGCAATATTTATTTTTCATTTTTCCTACTTTTTTTGCTAAAACTATTGTTTTTTTGCCGATTTTATAGGATAATATATATGTATAATTTTATTTTTTGAAAGTGGTGAAAACTTTGAAATATATTGACAAATTTTTAAAATTTTTAAATACAGATAGAAATACTTTTGTTACATATGTATTAACCCTTGTTTCTATTTATGTTGTTATTGATAGAGTTATTGAATTAATGTTTATGATATTTACGGGTGTTTCATATTCTTATTGGGGACCAATTGAATATACTCTTGCTTTTGCAGCAATTATTTTGGCTTTTTTCTGTTCTTTTGGTTCAAAATTTGCTAAGGCGGATGTTGATAAACTAAGATTTTTTAATACTTATACCATAGCGTTATATATTGTATTTATTTCATTCTTAGTGCAAGGATTAAATTCAATGGCTTGGTTAGGTATTTTATCACTTCCAAATTACCCAGAACTCGCTACAGAATTTTCGTATTTATTTAGACCAGCTTTTACAGCAGTATCACTTTACTTACCACTTGTAACATTCTACAAACTATTTAAATGGCTAACATTTACTATCAACGATACTAAAGATATTAAAGATTCTATCTTTGATTATGGTGGTATTAGTTTAGCTCCTACTGATAAAGATGCAGGAAAATATAGTGCAGAAGTTATGCTTTGTGTTGATTCAGAAAGTGGTGAAGATGTATATATTCCAGAATCTAAGAGATTAGAATCTTTACTAGCTGTTGGAGTTTCTGGTTCTGGTAAAACTACTATGATTTATGAACCTATGATTGCTAGGGATTTAGATAGAAAATACTTTTTCCGTGAGATTTCAAAAGAAATGGGATTTACTGCATTAAGAACAGGAATTGCGTATTTAAATTGTCCTTATGATAATGCTTATTTAAATGAAAACTTTTCACTTAATTTATTATCACCAAACTCTGAAAAAGTAGATTTATATAATAAATATATGAAGAAAATGATTATTGGAAATTTGAATGGTCAATATGTTTATAGAAATTTTGGTCTTACATATGTTTCAGCAGAATATGAATCTATTGAAAAAATGGTTAAAGTAGCTAATAACTTTAAGATTAAAGTAAACTTGATTGATCCTAATAATTCAAATTCACCTGGTTTAAATCCATTTTCATATTCAGATCCATTAAAAACTGCTTCAGCTATATCAGAAGTTGTAAAAGGATTATATGAAAGTACTCGTCCAGATTTACAGGTAGCATTAAGAGAAAATCTAGCTATGCAGGCTATTGATAATTTATCAATTTTGTTAAAAGAGATATATCCTTTACAAAATAATGGTGATTTACCTAACCTAGAAGATTTGCTTAATATGTTAAATGATTTTTCTTTAGTAGAGAAAATGACAGAAGATATGAAACAAATTCCAGAACTTGCAGAAAAATATAGAATTTTAATTAAGTACTTTGAAAATAATTTTTATTCAACAGGAAAAGATATCAGTATGATGCAAAGTTCATTATATAGTACTTCTGCTGAATTAGATAATTTATTAAGATATCCAGGATTAAAAAATATATTGTGTAACCGTACTAATAATTTAAATTTCGATACATCTTTGGCTAATGGAGAAGTTACATTTGTATGTACAAGAAGAGGAGACTTTGGTGCTACTGCTCATAAAGCTTTCGGTAAGTTTTTCTTATTGTTAATGCAACAATCTGTTCTTGCAAGACCTGGTAATGATTCAAATAGAATTTCTCATTTCTTATATATAGATGATTTTCCAGACTTCTTATGTAAGGCAATAGAACCTATCTTCACAATTTATAGAAAATATAAAGTAGGTTGTATTTTATCTGCACAAACATTATCACAATTAGGTGCTGATAAGAGTAACTTTAGAAGTGAGATTCTTGCTAACTGTGTTAATAAAGCAATTTTTGGTAATGCTTTACCAGAAGATGTACAATGGTGGCAAACTGAATTACAAGATAAGAGAGAGTGGAGATGGACCAAAAATTATGAAACTGATGCTGAGAAAGGCTTAGGTTATGATTCTAAATTAGGTAACATCGGTTATTTATGGGTTCCTAACTACGCTGCTGGTAAAATTATGTCATTAAAATCAAAGCAAATTATTTTTAAAGTAAAAGATAGTAAAGGAAAAAGTTATGTTGCAAAAGGTAAATTAGATTTTCTTGAATCTAAATATAAAGAGCCTAAAAAGATTAAAGAATATAACTTTGAAAAATTTACTAATGGAATAGCAGATGCTGATAAAGTTAAAGAAACTTCTAAGAAATTCAGAGGAAACTTTGCAGCTGCTGCCTCATCTAATGATCCAACAGATTTTTCATCTGAAAGTGATCCAATTAAGATGGATAATAGTGATTCAAAATTCTTACTTGATAACGAAGATGCTATTATATTTGATTTTAAAAGAGATAAAAATAATTAATAAAAATCCATTCAGAATCAATTCTGAATGGATTTTTTTATTTGTTTAATAATATTTAAATTCCTAGTAATTTTACTTCTACGTTTTCCATTTTATATTTTTGAGTTTTTTCATCTAATTTATATTCTACAAGTGTTTTTTCAAGTGTTTCTTCATTTTGTCTTAAATCTGTTGAAAAGTACATCTTTATTCTTTTTAGTTCTACTTGATTTATAACAATTGTTTTAAATGTTTCTGCCATATGTTTTTCATCTTCACAAATAATAATTAATTGAGGCATTGATTGGAAACCTGAATCCATAATTTGATAATTATCATAGAAGTCATTGTATAATCTCATTTTATCTACTAATTTCTTTTCCCAATCTTGTTCTCTTCTAATTACTTCAAATAAAAATTCTATTGATCTTCCATTTTTTGTTAGTTTTACACTTCCACCAGTTGCTTTAAATGTTTTTCCTGTTTGTTTTGCTGTAATAGTAGGTTTTACATTATATGATTCAAATGCTTTTACTTTTCTCAAATAAGCAATTAGAGTTTGATTTCCAGCTAGTCTTTTTTTAATCATTGGAACTGGTTTTGTATTATCTGTTGGTTGCCATTTACATTCAGTTCCTCTTGAATTTAATAGATATTTTCCCATTTTTTCTAGGCAATAAATTCTATAAATTCCCTTTCCATCTTCCCCATTAAAATAATATCTAGTTAAGATTTTTGATTTTATTAATTGTTCTAACTTATTATTTAGTTTATCTTGTGAAGCTATTTCAGCACCTTTCCATTGTAACATTTGAAATAGCTGTCTTGATGTAATAAATTCAAATTCATTAACTAATTCTATAATTTGAAAATGTAATTCATTAATATGTCCAATGTTAATTTTATGAATAATTTGATTCATTGAAACATATCCATCTTTTCCATCAAATGTTTTAATTTCTCCTTCTCTTACTGCAAATGGTGAAACAACTGCTTTAATTTCGTTATCTTCTACCATATTCTTTCCTCCTTTAATTAATTATACTATAACTAATTTAATCTTCTTCTTTTCTGGAATAATTCTTTTTATGCTAACAATTACATTTTGTCCATATTCAATGTCTGGTCTATATTCTGCCATTCCTACTAAATTTGGTCTTAATTCTATGAATATACCATTTTTATTTTTGTCTGTTTCTCTTGCAATTCCTGTAACAATATCTCCTTCTTGAAACAATTTTGCATTATCTTGCCAACTTCCTAATAGTTCTTTATATGTTAAAATTACTCTTTCCAAGTTTCTGTCTATGTATTTTACCATAACTTTGATTCTTTGTCCAATTTCAAATCTTTCTGATGGATTTTTTATTCTAGCAACCGAAATATCTTCAATTCTTAATAGTCCAACTACTCCTCCTCCAATTTCAACAAATACTCCATATGGCTGTATACTTTTTACAATTCCATCTACTATTTTACCTTCACTTAAGTCATTCATAATCCATCTTAAAGCTTCTTCACATACTTCTTTTCTTGATAAAATAAAGTGATTTTGATTATCTACACTTTTTACTTTGAATTGTACAAATTTATTAATTTTGCTCATACAAATATTAGGTCTTGGTACTCCATTTTTATTATTATTAATTGCTTCTACTTCATTTCTTGGAATGACGCCTACTACATCATCATCACTTTGAATATATAAATTATAATTAGAATCACATTTAGTTACATATCCACTTAATATGCTATCATTTTGAAAGGCAATATTCAAATCCTTTTTTGATAATTGATGAATATTATGATTCCAACCTTCTGGTATAAATTTTTGCACCTCTTCCATTTCTTTCTCCTTTATCTTCTGTTATTTAATAACTGTTTTACTTCCTTTTCGCTTAAATATCTCCATGTTCCTAATCTTAAGTCTTTAACATCAATATTTCCAATTTTACTTCTATGAAGCGCTAGTACTTTTTTCCCTATGGTTGCTAACATTTTTCTTACTTCACGGTTCTTTCCTTCATGAATTATAATTTCAATTCTAGAAATATTTTTTTCTTTATCTACTTTTAAAATTCTTACTTTTGCTTCTCCAGTTGTATAATTTTCTATTTGTACTCCATTTCTTAATGTTTCTATTTCATCTTCAGTAATATTTCCTTTTATTGTTGCATTATATGTTTTTTCTATTTCATATTTAGGATGTGTTACTTTATATATAAAGTCTCCATCATTTGTTAAAATAATAGCTCCTGAAGTATACATATCTAATCTTCCTACTGGTAATACTTTTTCTTTTGTTTCAACTAAATCAACAACTGTATCTCTTTGAAATTGATCTTTAGTTGTTGTTACATATCCAATTGGTTTATTTAGTAAAATATATACTTTATTTTCAGTTTGTTGTTTTATTTGTTGATTTTTAAATATTATTTCATCAAAATCCGGATCTACCTTTGTTCCTAATTCTGTTACCACTTTTCCATTTACTTTCACATCTCCGTTTAAAATGTGTTCTTCTGCTTTTCTTCTCGAGCAAATTCCATTGTTTGCTAAGAATTTTTGTAGTCTAAGTTCGCTCAATTAATTCACCTTCTATAATTTCTTTAAAATATTGTGGTAGTTCTGCTTCCAAATGCATTTTTTCTCCAGTTATCGGATGTACAAATTCCAAAACTTTAGCATGTAGCATTTGTCCTTCTACACCAAATTCATTTTTTCCATTAGAGTATACCATATCTCCTACTACTGGATGTCCAATTTCTGCCATATGTACTCTTATTTGATGTGTTCTTCCTGTATCAATTTTTACTTCTAACAGTGTATATTTTGGATATCTTTTTAATACTTTAAAATGTGTTACTGCTTCTTTTCCTTTTTTTGTTACTGCCATTTTCTTTCTGTCTTTTGTACTTCTTCCTATTGGCATATTTATAGTAGCTTCTTCCTCTTTTACTACGCCTCGTACTAATGCTATATAAATTTTCTTTACTTCTCGATTTTTAATAGCCTCGCTCATTTTGATATGTGCTTTATCATTTTTTGCAACAATTAGTAATCCTGATGTATCTTTATCTAATCTGTGTACAATTCCTGGTCTTAGTTCTCCCCCAATTCCAGATAAACTATCTTTGCATATTGCCATAATTGCATTCACTAATGTTCCATCCGGATTTCCGTTAGCTGGATGCACTACTAGGCCTTTTGGTTTATTTACTACAATAATGTCATTATCTTCATATACTATTTCTATTGGTATTTCTTGTGGTTTTAAGTCTATTTCTTTTATTTCTGGAATTTTAATTGTAATTTTATCTCCTAATTGTACTTTATATGATGCTTTTTTAGTCTGTCCATTTACTTGTATGCTACCATCTTCAATTAATTTTTGTATCATTGTTCTTGATAATTCTTCTTTTTCTTTGGCTATCAAAGCGTCTAAACGTACATTTTCTGTTTGTACAATGATTTCTTCCATTTTAATTTTCTTCCAATCTTGAATATATTATAAAATTCTTATCTTCATATAACTGTTCATATCTATCGTCTCTTGAAATCAACATATTTAGTTTTGTATTTTTCTTCATTAATACATGTGTTATGTCATATTCTTCAAATTTATCATTGTAGTATGTTGCTATTGTAGATATATTAATATAATCTGAAAAAATATCTCTTCCTTTATATTCTCCTTTTTCATCTTTTTCTCCATTAAATTGAGGAGTATATAAATCTGCTCTTGAATCAATAAATACTGGGATTCCTCTGTATAATAAATAACTTCCGTAATTATATTCATTATATAATTTTATATTTTCTACATCTAAATTTTCTAAAATAAAGTCTGCTGCCTCTACTGGATATGATGCTGAACTTACTATTGGACTATTGATTTTTCCTTTATATAATATAAAGCTTACTAATATAACTAATAATATGGTTAATGTTTTGCCTAAAAAACTAGTCATTGATTTTACCATTTTAGTGCATCCTTCAGGATCATATTTATTTACTATTGCTGTTAATAATTTTTCAAAAATAAGAGCACAGATTATAATAAACATTGATTCCTGTCTTCTAGACATAAACACTAATAATACCAAACCTCCTAGCATAAAGAAATCTCTTAATCTGATTTTGGTATCTGTCAAAATTAAAATTCCTAAAAACATTACAAATACAGTTAACAATTCTTTATCATCAATTAAAGTTAAAGGTAAATGTTCACTGATATTTTTCATCGTATTGCCTTGCATTGTTTTTACTAAATATGTGTATGGTACATCTCCTAATGGTGTTAATAGTCCTGTAAATGCACATATAACCATAATTAAAATTAACCACTTAGTCGCACTTTCTTTTACTATTTTTAATCGATATGGATTGGCTCTTCTCTCATTTCTTTTAGCTATTGTTTTTTCTAATTTAGTTTGTAGTTGTTCTATTTCGCTCGTTAAATTTTCTATTTGCTTTGCTTTTTTATCTTCCGCTTCAGGTTTTACTTTCTTAGCGCTTAGCTTTCTTAATTTGTATTTTTTCCACCAACTTTGAACATTATAAACAATATTTAGGTCAATGACTACTGCAATTAAATATTCTGCTATATATGGTATAAATAGTACAAAGTAGAATGGCCATACTGCTGCATGTACATTTGCTATGATAATTGGTAATATTATCAAGCCAATAGCATATCTTTTTTTCTTTGTTTTCAAAAATTGTTCAATAAATAAAATCTCTAAAATAAATATAAAATATGTTACTAATTGAGCTCTTGCTGCAATAAAGCTTTCCAACATATATAATACACCCAGTGTAATAAAAAACGAAATCAATTGATTTTTACATATTTTCATAGATACAACATAGAATAATATACCTAGTAACATACATAATACTATTGTTGAAATATATATTGCTGTAAATCCACCAATACCTGTTATTTCTCCAATGTTAAAAATTTCATAAATCGCTACATCATATGCCCAATGAGGATACGTATATGGTAAATCTTCATGCCATGAGAATGGATCTTTCATGTCTATACCATTTTGTACAATATGTTCTCCTATTTTTACTGTATAGTATGTATCATTTTGTAATGTTTTTGGAGTAATTGCAAAGCAAAATATAATAATTGCAAATATTGCTAATACGTTAAATTTTATTTTTGTCTTACTTTCCATTTATGTATTTCTTCCTTTCCCTTATATATCAAACTCTGCATATATTGCATTATGATCTGATGTATCATTTACATCTATTGTTTTAAAAGTTCTTATTTTTATATTATTTGAATAAAATATAGTATCTATACATCCATTCCCTAATTTTGAAAACCATGTATCTTCTACATTATCTATTTTCTTTAGATATTTTTTTAAAATCTCATATTCTTCGTATTTTTCTTTTGCTTCAAAAGTATATTTGCCTTTTCCTAATCTAGTAACACCTACATTAAAGTCTCCACCAATAATTATTGTTTCGTCTTGTTCTATCTTTTTTATAATTCTAACTAATTCTTTTACCGCTAATATTCTTTCATCTTCATAAGTTGATAAATGAACTGTAAATAGGTTTATTTTTGCTGTTCCTAATGCAATTCTATTGCATAAAATTCCACGTTGTTCATGATTTAGATCTGTAAGTGGCATTAAATAATTGGTAGAAAATGATATTGGAAAACGGCTAATAATTCCATCTCCATAATACCCTTCTTCTAAAGTAATATTAGTTTCCATCGAGCAATATGGTAAATAGACTTTTCTACTAAATTCTCTAATTTGATTTCTCTCTTCTGTTCTTTTGGTATACATATCAATTTCTTGTAAAAATATAATGTCTGGTTTATATACGTTCAATATATTAGCTTGTCTTTCTATATCAACTTTTCCATCCATTCCTTTTCCATGAGCACAATTGAATGTAATTACTTTTAAGAGCATCTATTTTCTCCTTTTTTATATAAAATTTCATGTTCTCATTATATCAGAAAAGTGTTATCTGATACAAGTTTTTTAGTAAATTCAATGTAATTTCTTAATTATTAAAAAAATGCTAATTCTCCACTTTAATAAGTGAATAAATTAGCATTTTTATTATCTAATTCTCATTGCATTTAATACTGTTAAAAGTGTTACTCCTACATCAGCAAATACAGCAAGCCAAATAGGTGCATATCCTATTATTCCTAGTATTAAAACTATTACTTTTGTTATTAATGAAAATGCAATGTTAATTTTCATAACTTTCATTGTTTTTTTACTTATTTTTATGCTATTTGCAATAGTATTTAGATTATTAGATATTAATATACTATCTGCTGTATCACTTGCTATTTCTGTACCTTCCCCCATTGATATACTAAAATCTGCAGTTGCCAAAACAGGACTATCATTGATTCCATCTCCTACAAATATTGTTTTTCCTTCTTTTTTTAGTTCTTCAATTTTCTCTAATTTATCTTTTGGAAGCAATCCTGCATATATTTCTTGTATGTTTAATTCTTTTCCAATTTTCTTAGCATTTTTTTCATTATCACCAGTTAGCATTGCAATTCTTTTAATACCTAATTTTGATAGTTCATTTTCTAAGCTTTCTATGTTATTTCTTACTTCTTCTTTTAATGAAATATTGCCTATTATTTCATTATTTACAACAAGATAGTTTTTATTCTCTTGTAATTTTTTATAAGGAATTTCATATTTTTCTAATAGCTTTTTATTTCCAAAAAGTACGAACTTTGACTCTACTTTTCCACATATTCCACATCCTGCAATTTCTTTGTAATCTTTTACTTCTTCTAATTTTATAGAATCATTTTTTTCTTTTATTTTTTCTATAATACTGTTTGCAATAGGATGTGATGAATTAACTTCTAATGCATATACATATTTCAAAATTTCTTCTTCTGTATGATTTTCACTAACTTCTATTTTATCTATTTTCATTTTTCCAGTTGTTAGTGTACCAGTTTTATCAAAGGCTATAATTTTTGACTTTGATAAATCTTCTATATGTTTTGTTCCTTTTATTAAAATGCCTTTTCTAGAAATTGATCCTAAGCAATTATACAATGCTAATGGTATTGATATAACGATACTACATGGACATGCTGCTACTAAAAATACAAGTCCCCTTGTTATCCAAACTGACATATCAAATCCTATAATACTTGGAATTACTGCAATTAGCACTGCTAATATTATAACAATTGGTGTATATATTTTTGAAAATTTAGTAATAAATTCTTCTGTTTTTCCTTTATTGTTTTGTGCTTCATATACTAAATCTACAATTTGAGAAGCTGTTGAATCTTCAAATGTTTTTTCTACAGTTGCTATTAATTTTCCATCAAGATTAATTATTCCAGATTTTAATTCAGCTTTTGCTTCTACTGTAATTGGAATACTTTCTCCTGTGATATTGGAAGTATCTATGCTAGAATTACCTGAAATCACTTTACAATCTACAGGTACTATTTCTCCAGGTTTTATTAATATACTATCTCCTATTTTTAATTCTTTTACATCTACAACTTTTATTTCTTCTCCGTTTATTAGATTAGCATTGGTTGCTTTAATATCTACTATTTTTTGTATACTTTGATTTGATTTATTAACCGCTTTTTCTTCTATTATTTCTCCTAATTTATACAATAAAATTACTAGACAAGCTTCTGTAAATTCTCCTAAAATATATGCTGAAATTATTGCTATTGTCATTAATGTATCTTCTTCAAAATTGAGTTTAAAAATATTTTTTATCCCTTCAAATAGTATTTCATATCCTGCTAGTAAAATTGTATCAAGATATAGCAATGTCGTAACATAGCTTGGGAGATTTGGTATAAATGTAATCAAAAATGTTATTATTGCAATGATATATAATAAAGTTTCTATTGAGTGTTTTTTCTTTTCTTTATTTTGCTCCATTTGCTTCATCTCCTTCTTGTATATGCGCAAGTGCCATTTTGATAATACTTTCTATATGTTCATCTTTTAAACTATAATATACTTGTTTTCCTTCTTTTCTATATTTTACAAGTTTACTGCTCCTTAATAATTGTAATTGATGTGAAACTGCTGACTGGTTTAGTTGTAATAATTCGCATAAGTCGCATACACATAATTCTGTATTTAATATTGCACAGATTATACGTAATCTAGTTTCATCTGCGAATAATTTAAATATTTCTGATAAATTTTGCATATCTTCTCTATTAATACTTGATAATTTTACCTGATTAATTAATTGATAATGTGGGTAATTTTCTTGACATATTAATTCTTCTTCTCTCATTATTTTATTCCTTTCTAACATATGAGCATATGTTCATATGTATATTATTATAATATTCCCTTTATATAAAAATGTCAATACATTTTTGAAAAAAAGAAAGTCATGAACTTTTTGATCGTTCATGACTTTCAAATTCTTATTTATTATCCATTTATTTGTTTTGCAACTTCTTCAGCAAAGTTTTCTTGTCTTTTTTCTAATCCTTCACCTTTTTCAAATCTTGCAAATCTTACTATCTTGCTTCCTTTTGATTCTACTAGTTTTCCAACTTTAATATCTGGGTCTTTTACAAATTCTTGCTCTACTAAGCATATTTCTCCATAGAATTTTCCGATTCTTCCTAATACTATCTTTTCTGCTATTTCAGCTGGTTTTCCTTCATTCATAGCTTGTGCTTTTAGGATTTCCATTTCTTTGTCTACTCTTTCTTGTGGAACTGCATCTCTATCTAAATATTCTGGTCTTGCTGCTGCAATTTGCATACATACATCTTTTGCAAGATCTTTTGTTCCATTTTCCATTTCCACTAAAACAGCGATTTTTCCTTCTCCATGGATATAGCTTTCAATTAAATTGTTTGATTCAAATCTTTCAAATCTTCTAATTGACATATTTTCTCCAATTGTTGCAATTTTATTTGTTAATACTTCTTGTACAGTTTTATCTAGTTCTGCAATTGAAGGTTGTGCTAATAATTCTTCTACATTTGCTGGATTTTTTTCAGCTACTTGTTTTGCAACATCTGCAACAAATTTCTTGAATTCATCATTTTTTGCAACGAAATCTGTTTCTGCATTTACTTCAACAACAGTTCCTACTTTTCCATCTTCAGAAATATATGTTGTTACTAAGCCTTCTGCTGCGATTCTATCTGATTTTTTAGCAGCTTTTGCAATTCCTCTTTCACGTAATAATTCAATTGCTTTTTCAAAATCTCCATCTGTTTCTGTTAAAACTTTTTTGCAGTCCATCATTCCTGCACCTGTTTTTTCTCTTAACTCTTTTACTTGGTTTGCTGTAATCATAAAATTCCCTCCTATATAAAAATAAGGAGTAAGAGCAGATAATAAAAAAGCTCTCCTCCTTGTTATTTTTTTCTTTATTATTCTTCTGTTGTAGTTTCTTCTGAAGCTTCTTCGCTTGCTTTTTCTTCTTCAGCTGCTACAACTTCTTCCATACTTTCAGGTTCTTTTTCTTCAGCTACTTCTTCTGCTGTTTCAACAGTTTCCATAGACTCACCTTGTTTTCCTTCAACAACTGCATTTGCCATACAATCTGCAATTAATTTTACAGCACGAATTGCATCATCATTTCCTGGAATTGCGTAATCTACTTCTTCTGGATTACAGTTTGTATCAATTAATCCTATTACTGGAATTCCTAATTTTCTAGCTTCTAATATTCCTATTCTTTCTTTTTTAGGATCTACGATGAACATTACTCCTGGAAGTTCTGTCATCTCTTTAATTCCACCTAGGTTCTTTTCTAATTTTTCCATTTCTTTTTTAAGTAGAATAACTTCTTTTTTAGGTAATACATCAAAAGTTCCATCTTCTTGCATTGTTTCTAATTGTTTTAATCTTTCTACTCTTGTTCTAATTGTTTTGAAGTTTGTTAATGTACCACCTAACCATCTTTGATTAACATAGTACATACCGCATTTTTCAGCTGCTTCTTTTACACATTCTTGTGCTTGTTTTTTTGTTCCTACAAATAGAACTGTTTTTCCTTCTTCTACTTGTTCTTTTAAGAAAGCATATGCTTCATCTAATTTTTTTGATGTCTTTTGTAAATCGATGATATGGATACCATTTCTAGCTTGGAATATGTATTCAGCCATTTTAGGATCCCATCTTCTTGTTTGATGTCCAAAGTGAACACCTGCTTCTAGTAATTGTTTCATTGCAACTACTGCCATTTTTATTTCCTCCTTTTTGTTTTACCTCCACAAAGCCTCTAACATTTAAAAAGACTTGCTTTAAAATATTTTAAAACAAGCACTTCTTTTTAAACTAAGCTTGTGTGTGTATTTTTTAACGGTATTATTATATCAGATAACTCGCTAAATTGCAATACTTTTACACTACTTTTTTTACTATATTTTTACATCTTTTACATAATCCTGTTAGGTATATTTCTGAATTCTCATATTCAGCTTCTACCTCTCCAGATAATTTTTTCATAATTGAATACATTTGTTTAATTTGTGTCTCAGTTAAATATATGTCTATAAAATCTCCGCATTTTTTACATTCAAAATGAATATGTGGTAATTCATTTCCATCATATCTGTCTGGTCCTGTTCTTGATTTTACTTTTATAATAAGACCTTCTTCACATAATTCTGTTAAATTACGATACACTGTTGCGATACCTAATTCTGGCATTTGCTTTTTTAGATCCATAAATAGTTTTTCAGCAGTTGGATGATCTTTTCTTGATTTTAAAGATTCTAATATAATTTCTCTTTGTTTACTATATTTTTTCATGTTAACTTCTCCTTTTTAAGTTTTTTCATCATAACTTAAATAGATATGTTAGCCGTTTTTGATAATGATTATCATTATAATATATTATTTTTTTATTCTTTGCAAGTTTTTTTGCAAATGTCATAAAAATGTAATATTTTTTTTGTTTATTTTTGTCATAATTTGTGATAGAATGTTATGTGTGAATATAATGTACAAATGAAAGGATGATAAATCATGCAGTTCAATAGATGTAGTCGTTGTGGATGTTTTTTTGTATCTGATGGTGATGTATGTCCAAAATGTCAACCAAAAGATAATTATGAAATGAATCAATTAAAAAGCTTTTTAGAAGAATCTCCTATGAATTCTTCTATTCAAGATATTTCTATAAATACAGGTATTACAGAGAAAAATTTACATAGATTTTTTAGTTATGATGATTTTATAGGAGATAATAATCATCCAACTACTTTATAAAAATATAAAATATATTTAAATGGAAAATAGCTCTAGTTATTAATCAAATTCGTTTAATAACTAGAGCATTATTTTATTTCAAACTTTTTTATTATTTACAAATCTTATTTTATTTCATATGTATCTTGCAATTTTCTTACTGCTTCTTTTCCCTTTTCTTCATCATTTGCATGAATATATGCTATAATTTCTCCTTCTGTTATACTATCTCCTATTTTTCTATTTAAAATAATTCCTACACTTGGATCTATTTTATCTTCTTTTTTTATTCTACCTGCTCCTAGTTCAACTGATATTTTTCCAACTTGTTCAGCTTTTAAACTTTTAACAATTCCTGTTTTATTTGATATAACTGGAAGAATATATTTAGCTGTTTCAAATTTTTCTAAGTTTTCTATATATGAAACGTCTCCACCTTGATGTTGAACTAGTTCTTTTAATTTTTGATATGCTTTTCCGTTTGAAATTGTCTCTTTTATTTTTTGTTTATTTTCTTCTAAATCTTCTCCTTTTCCTGCTAATTTCAGCATATTACTTCCTAATTCTAATATTACTTCTTGTACATCTTTTTCCCCATTTCCTTTTAAGAATTCTACCGCTTCTTTTACTTCTAATATGTTTCCAATGTTCTTTCCTAATGGTTGTTCCATTGATGTTAAAATACATATTGTTTCTCTACCTGAAATTTCTCCTATTTTTTGCATTGTATCTGCTAACTTTTGTGCATCTGCCTTAGTTTTCATAAATGCTCCGCTTCCATAAGTAACATCTAATACAATTTTATTAGCTCCTGCTGCTATTTTTTTGCTCATAATGCTTGAAGCAATAAGTGGAATGCTTTCTGTTGCTGAAATACTATCTCTTAAAGCATATATTTTTTTGTCTGCTGGTGCTAAATTCATTGTTTGCCCTATTAAACTAATTCCAATTTCTTTTACATTTTCTTTAAACTGCTCTATTGATAAATTGGTTTTATATCCAGGAATTGATTCTAATTTGTCTATTGTTCCACCTGTATATCCTAATCCTCTTCCTGACATTTTTGCTACAGGTATTCCAAGAGAACTAATAATAGGAGCTAAAATTAATGTTACTTTATCTCCTACTCCTCCTGTACTATGCTTATCTACCACTGTTCCTAATTCTGATAAATCTAAAATATCTCCTGAGTGCGCCATTGCCATTGTTAAATTTGTTATTTCTTCTTCATTCATTCCATTAATGTAAATTGCCATAATTAGAGCTGCTGCTTGGTAATCTGTAATCTCTTCTTCAGTATATGATTTTATAAAATATTCTATTTCTTCCTTTTCTAATATTTGATTATCTCTTTTTTTTGCAATTATTTCTTGTATATTCATAATATTTCACACTCCATATTTGCTTTAAATAAAATTCTTAATAAATGTTTTTCTATGTAATGGTGATGGTCCATATTCTTTAATTGCTGCTATATGAAGAGCTGTACCATATCCTTTGTGCTTTTCAAATCCATATTGAGGATATACTTCGTCCCATTGTCTCATGATTCTATCTCTGGTGACTTTTGCTATAATTGACGCTGCTGCTATTGAATAACTTTTTGCATCTCCTTTAATAATAGATCTATATGAAATTCCATCTGTATTAATTTTTGTAAGAGCATCTACTAAAATGATATCTGGTTTTTCAAATCCTCTTTTTTTCTCTTGTAAATCTTTTTCTAACTCCTTTATAGAGATTGTTAATCCTTCTTTTGTTGCATTTAATATATTTATTTCATCAATTCTCTTTTGATCAATAATTCCTACTCCATATGCAATTGCTTCTTCTTTAATTTGTTCATATAAAATTTCTCTTTTTTTCTCAGATACTTTTTTTGAATCATTGACTCCTTCTATCATTGAATTCTGTGGCATAATAACACTTGCTACTACTACGGGTCCTGCTAATGGTCCTCTTCCTGCTTCATCTATACCACATATACTTGTTATTCCTTGGCTATATAACTCTTTTTCTATTTTTTGTATTTCATTTAGTCTTTCTAGTTCTTTTTCTTTCACTTTTTATTCCTCTTCTTTTTCGTTTTTTACTTCTTCCTTTACGTCTTCTTTTTCTTCCTGATCTTCTTTTATTTCTGTTTTATCTAATACTAGTTCTTTTCCTATATTTTCAATATCTGATAATGTATACCATACATTTCCATTGTTGTCTGTAACTCCGTTTGTATAAATTACTTCTGCTGTTTCATAATCTACTATATAATATCCTGTTTCTAGTTCTACTTCTGGCAATTCTAATTCTTGTAATTGATCTTTATTAATTACATAATAAGTATGTTTTTTTGCTTTTAAATCAATTGTTTTATTATCAATTAATTTTTTTACTTCTTCATCTTCCTCCATGTCAGTTGCTTTAGTTCCTATATATTTAGCATCCTTTTCTTTCATAATCTTTTGTTCTTGTAGCATTTTTATCTTAGCTGATATTGAAAGCATATCAGTTTTTATTGTTTCTATTTTTTCTTTTTCATATCCGTTTTTTAATAGATGTACTCCTATTAATATTATAATAATAATTATTATAAGGGCTATTGCACTTTTTATATATGGTACTATATATTCTTTCATTTTTTCCTCCTCAATTTTCTTTATTATATATGCTTATCGTTGTTTTTTCAATAGGTATTACTGTATATATTTTATTTAAAAATCAATAAATTTTCACATTTTTTTCACAAAACTCTTGTATCATATAATTGTTTTGAGATATGATATTATTGTTTATATGGAGGTATAGAAATGGAAGAAAATAATAATGATAATAGTTTTAAAAATGTCGTATTTGAAACAGACAACAAGCATAAGAAAACAACTTCTGCTGGATTTGGAAAGACTGTAATATTACCATTTTTTTGTGGCATTTTAGGTGCAGGAATAGTTATTCGGAGGATGCATTGGTATTCCATCTATTCGAACTAAGCTTTTTGGTCAAATTACAAGTTCTATTACTGTAAATGATGATGGTTCTAATTCAGACAATCTTTTAGATAAAATAAATGATAAATTAGTTTCTATAGGTGCTTATTCTGATACTGCTATAGACGTTGCCAAAAAAGTACAACCTTCTATTGTTGGTATTGAAGTAGAATATACAGTAAATTCTATTTTCAATAGAAAACCTACTACTACAACAGCTAGTGGTTCTGGTATTATCATTAGTCAAGATGGATATATTTTAACTAATAACCATATTATTAATTCTGCTACTTCTTCTGATTCTTTATTCTATGAAATTGAAGAAGCAAATAAAGTAACAGTAACTTTATATAATGATGATACAGAATATGAAGCTACTATTATTGGTACAGATGAGCAAACAGATTTAGCAATTATTAAAATTAATAAAGATGGTCTTACTGCTGCAGAACTTGGTGATTCTGATGCTGTTCAAGTAGGTGAATTTTCTATGGCAATCGGTAATCCTCTTGGACTAAAGAGTAGTGTTACTGCTGGTATTATTAGTGCAGTTAATCGTGAAGTTACAGATTCTGATGGTAATACTTATGTTGCTATTCAAACAGATGCAGCTATCAATTCTGGTAATAGCGGTGGTGCTTTAGTAAATAGTAAAGGTCAAGTAATTGGTATTAATACTTTAAAAGTATCTGGAACTGGTATAGAAGGTGTTGGTTTTGCTATTCCAATTAATTCAACTAAAAATATTGCAGATCAATTAATTCAATATAATAAAGTAAAAAGACCATATCTTGGTATTGGTGGAATTGATGTTGATGAAGATACAGCTAAGGCAAATAATCTTGTTGTAGGTGTTTATGTAAAAACACTTGAAAATTTCTCTGCAGCTGAAAAAGCTGGTATAAAAGTTGGTGATGTAATTATTGCCATAGATGGAACAGAAATTACAAAAATGGATGAACTAAACGAAATTAAAAATAAAAAACAAATTGGAGATAAAGTTACTTTAAAAGTTAATCGTAATGGTTCTGTTTTAGATATTGTTGTTACTTTACAAGAACAACCTTAATTTTGTATATTAACGGCATATCTGAAATACCAAAAAGAAGAGAGTGTCCTAATAAGCACTCTGGAGCAAAAATTCCAGTGAGAAATCACTGGAATTTTTGTTTTTGGGTTCCTATTTTAGAACACTCCCTATTCTTTTATTTATTAATGTTTACCTTACGTACATATACTATAACTTCTGCTATTGCCATTAGAATAACTACAGAATAAACCATAAAGAATATGTATATTGGTGCACCTGTCTTTACTCCCATTACAACTTCTGCTTCTGAGATATTATCTTCCTTGTCTTTATCTTCATAATGTGCATCATTTTCAAATCCTTTTATCTCTGCTGTGTTAATTTCTCTACCAAAGTTCTCGCTTCCTTTCTTCCAAGTTAGATTAATTGTAAATTCTTTTGTTTCTCCTGGCTCTAAGGTTACTTCTGCTTCCAAATTGCCATCTTTATTCTTTGTCCATTCATTATATGCTTCTTTTCCGATTGTAAAATGCTTTGGTAGTTTTTCTACTACTGTCGTCGTTCCTGCAATTTCTCCTGTATTTTCTACTCTTATCTTGTATGTTATAACAACTTCTGTGCTTTCCATTTCAGATCCCACAACTTCTACTTTGATTAGTTTTCCATCTAATACTTTTTGTTCTTCTCCATTTATCGTTGCTTTTGTTATAATCTTATCTACCTTAAAGTTAAAGGTTTGTTTTACATAGTAGTATATAACTTCCTTATCCTCTTCTCCAAATACACCTTCTCTATTTGGTGGTAGTAATTCTTCTACTAATTTATAGTATGGTATATCTTCTGGCTCTGTTGTATATGAATCTCCTACATATCCTTCTTGTTCATCTTCATATGGTACATATTCTCCTGTTTCTTCATCTGGATGTAAAATATCCTCTCCAGTTTCTACATCTACATGTTTTGTTACTACTTTACCACTTGGGATTCTTTCATAATAGTATTTTACATAAGTATCTTCTTTTGTTACTATACCATTCTTGTTCTCGGGTTCTGGATCTGCTCTTCTATAGTCTGGTACTCTTTCTCTTTCTGTCGTATAGCTATCTCCTACTGGGTATTCTTCTACTTTCTCTGGTAATAATTCTTCTTCTGTTCCCTTCTCTAAGTATTGAACTATTACTCTTCCTATTCTTCTCTTATAGTGATATACAACTTCTCCTTCTCCTTCTGGTAATATACCATCTGGTTCTCCTTCTACATAATCTAATACATAATCATCTAAATCTTTTGGTTCTGTATGATATGGATCTCCTACTTTTCCTGGTTCTCCCTCTCCTGGTATATGTTCTGGTGGTACTATATCGTTTCCGTCTTCATCTACCCATTTTACATCTATTCCTCCTGATTTATCACTCTTATACCAGTAAGTTACTTCCGTTGTTCCTTCTTCATAAGTGCCTACTTCTTCGCCTTCTACATGGTCTAGTACATAATCTGGTATTGTTTTTCTATCTGTAACATATGGTGTTCCTACTTTTTGCTCATCCTCATATTGATACTTATTTTGTTCTCCATTTTCTTCATAAGTAAGTTCTTCACCTGTTGCTTTATCTTTATAATGTACTATCAACTTTCCTTGAATATCAACTGGTGTAGTTTCTGTATCTGTTACAGTATTGCTTGATTCTGTTTCATAAAGGTCTAATATTGCATCTACTTTATTTGATAAAATACTGCTTGTTACTTCCATATCTGTAAATACTAATTCTATTTCTTTACTAAATTGTATTGGATAATTTCCATTTGTATAAGTATTAATACCATTCATTGAAAATTCCCATGTAATTGTCTTTGTATTATCATCATAAGTTCCACCATTTAATTTAGATTTTGCTCTATCTATATGGTATGGTAAGTAATCAACAATTTTCAATTTTGCATCTCCTACATATGCTGTTAGAGTTGCATTATAAGTAATTGTATATTTTACTCCTTCCTTAGAAGATGTAATTTTTTCTGGTCCTACTTTGTCTATATGCGCATCAACATTTTCCTGCATTGTTCTATATCTGTTTGTAACAACAATTGGATTTTCTCCCATAATTGTTGGTGCTTCATAAAATGCTAATTCTCCTGGTAATGTTTCCGTTTCAATAACACTATAAGCAATCTTATTTCCTGATACTCCATATTTTGTTAATCCATTAAATGTTGCTCTCCAATCATTATCATCACTTAACACTGCCTTGTTTCCTGTTGGTAATCCATCTGCTGTTAATTCTACTGTTACACTTGTTGGTCTTTTGTTTTTGTGATCTTCATTATCATCCCAAACTTTTTCAACTTCTTGATCTACAGTATATCTTTGCTCTACTACTTCTGTATCTTCTTTCTCATCTGTCTTTCTCTCTCCATTTGGATCTGGTGTGTAGCTTTCTGGGTTATATAATGTTACCTTTGCATTTACTGTATTTACTAACGCTTCTAATACATTTTGATCCTTATATACAATTTCTATATCTTTTGTAATTGTTTCTTCATATGCTCCACCATCAAAAGTATTAATCTCTCTCTCTTCTGTCCATGTAATTGTTTGGGCATCCTCATCATATTTACCATCTTGTAATTTTGAAGCATCTTCATCAATTTTTGCAGGTAATTTATCTGTTATAGTTATTGTTACCTTTCCTTTATATTTGTCTATTTTTACATGTTGTTTAATATGATATTTTACTACTCCATCTTCTTGTGTTAATACTTGTACTGTTCTTGTCTCTTTTATTGGTGTTCTTCCATCTTCTTCAAATTGACCTGTTTCAAATTCTCTCTCCTCTTGTATTGATGCTTCTGCTGTCTTATCTACACTATTTTCTATTGTTGGATCTTTTAATTTGTAGTAATATACTGCTTCTTTTGGCTCTTTTGTCATTGTTCCTTTATGATTGTCTTCTTCTGGATCTGGATTTACACATTCATAATTTGGATCTAGTTCTTCATCAGTTAATGGATCAGTTGTATATTCTTTTCCTACTATTCCTTCTATTGTTTCATCATCTACTAATTTATCTTCTGTCTTTCCTCCTCTATTATCATCCCATAAGTAGTGATGTACTACAACTTCTGCTGGAATTTCTACATGTGCTGTATGATCATCTTCTACTGTATCTTTTTTTACAACAACTTCTTTTTGTGGATTGTCTAAATCTTCTGGATCATCCTCTTGTTGAATTAACTCAATTGTTACCTCAACATTATTGTTAATATTTCCACTTAATTGTTGATCTTCTGGATAAATGTACTTTAATTCTAAGTTCTTTATTCTCTCAATTACATTATTTAGTTCTGCATATGTGTCAACTTCTATTGTTTCTTCCCATGTAATCGTATGTGTATTATCATCAGTTGACTCATACTCCCCATCATTTAAGCTTGATGCCATTTCATCAATAGGATATGGTAAAGTATCTACTATTGTTATCTTTGCTTGGCCTTTAAAGTCTTTTATTGTTGCATTATATTTTAGTGTATATCTTACTTTGGCTGTTTCATCTGTTATTTTTTCATCTCCAGATTTTTCAACACTATGAGTTAGTTTTGATTGTGGCTCTTTATATGGTGTCTCCTCTGGGTTTGTTTCCTGTCCATCTACTGTTGCCACGTTTTTTATCTTTGAATCCTTTGATTGATAACTTACTGTTACATCAAAGCTTACTGTCGTTGTCTCTCCTGCATTCAAACGTGCTATTGTCCATACAATTTCACCATCTCCATTATTATGTCCATCATTATAAATTTCTTTTAGTACAGTTCCCTCCGGAATAGTATCTCTTACTTCTATATTAGTTGCTTCTTCTTCACTAATATTCTTTATTGTTATTGTATATTTGATAACATCTCCTGCTGTTACTGCTCCCTCATCAATTTTTTCTTCTGTATTTCTTGTAATCTCTGCTTTTTTGTTATACTTCATCACTGGTGTCTTTACTTCTGGTGTATGTTTCTCTTCTGGTTCTGGGTCTTCTGGATTCTTTTTTGGTTCCTTATATGTTGCTGTATTGCATATCATTACTCCAGATTCTTCTTCTATTTCTAATACTCTTACCTCAAAAATTACTTTAGCTGTTGATTGTGGTTCTACCTCTACAGGTATTCCAGCTATCAAATCCTCCTTTGAATATGTTTCATTTACTTTTACATCATGTGCTCCTAATACTTCTATACTATCATCTACAAATTCTGTTCTATCTGGTATAGCATCTTTTACAGTTACTGTTTCTTCTAAGTCTCCATCATTTGTTATTGTTATTGTATATTTAATTTTTTCTCCTTCTGTTACATACTTTCTACCAAATTCTGGCGTAGCTGTCTTATTTACAGCAATATCAGCCTCTACATAAGTATTCTCAACTTTATTTGTTGTGCTTTCTTGTGGATCTTCTTCTGGTATTGTATCAATAATAGTTGCAGTATTTGGAATCTTTGTTCCATTTTCTAAATCTTGAACTTTTACTTTAAATTGTACTCTTTTCTTTGAATTTTCTGGTATTGTAACTTCAATGCCGTTTTCTAAATTCGTTTGATCATATTCCTTTTCATCACTTTGCCATAAATTATCACCTTTATGCTCTTGAACCTTAATACTTCCTATTACTAAATCTGTTCCATTTGGAATATTATCTTTTACTTTAACAGTTGTTGGTGCTGTTCCATTTGTATTATCTAGTTCGATTGTATAAGTAATCTCATCTCCTACTTTTACTGTTCCAGTTGGTTGATTTGATTTTGTTACTTTTAAGTCAGATTTATATTCTGTTATTGTTTCACTAATTGGATTATCTTCTGAATCATCCTCTGGACTATTATTATTATCCTCGATATGAGCAGTATTTTGAATTTGTTTTTCTGTTTCTTCTTCTCCTAATGCCAATACCTTTACTTTAAATTCAACTTTTTTAGTTTCATTTGGTTTTAATGTTAATTCAATTCCTTCAGATAAAGCATTATCTTCTTTTGTTTCTTCAACTTTATCTGCACCTATTACTTTAATGCTACCTTCTACTAATGATGTTCCATCTGGAACATCATCTGTCACAGTTGCTGTTCCTTCTACTTTTCCTTTATTTGTTACAGTAATCGTATACTTTATAGTATCTCCTGCTACTACATATTCTCTTTCTTCTCCATCAGTTAGTTCTATTTCTGCATGTTTCGTTCCACTGATATCTGGTCCTATATATGTATTGCTTATCTTCTTCTGTTCATTATCTACTAATGCTTGATAATATTCTAAAGTTCCTCCTTCTACTGCTTTTTCTTCTATTGTGTATTCTGCTATACTTCCATCTTCATTGTATTTATTTATATCTTCAAATGTATATTCCCAAACATTTGTATTTTCAGCTTTTTGGTTTTCTTCCATTGTTAATACATGCTCTGCTACTTCTTGTGGCTCTGCTGCTTCATTTTTTAGAATGATTTTTATTTTCTCTGGTCTTCTATTTGTCTTATTGTTATTATCTATCCATTCTTTTTCTACTTTTATTGATGTCTTGAAGTCTTGTTTGGTTATTACTTCATCTGTTACTTCTTCTCCTGTTTTGTCTGGTGTATAGAATTTTATGTTTCCTTTTACTTTATTTGTGATATTTTCTGCTTCTACATCATTATCTTTATACACAATTTTGATTTCTTTATTAATATTGATTGTATATTGTTTCTTTTCACCTACTTCTTCTCCATCTGTATAGGTGTTTATTTCTCTTATTTCTTTCCAAGTTATTGTCTTATGTTCTGAATCATAGGTTCCTCCATTTAGTTCTGATTCTTTCTCATCTATATGATATGGTAATTCATCTACTATTGTAATTTGTACCTTTCCTATATATTCTGCTATTGTTGCCGTATAGTTTATAGTATACTCTAATTCTTCTCTTGGTCCTTTTATTGTTTCTGGTCCATTCTTGTCTACTTTTTGTTCTTTTACCTCTGGATCTTTTAAACCATATTTATATACTACTTCTGTCTCTCCTTCTTCCATTGTTCCTTCTTTATTCTTTGGCTCTTCTTTCAATTCATAGTTTGGTGGTATTTCTGTTGATGGATTTGTCGTATATGGATCTCCTACTTTTCCTCTTCCTTCTTCTGGTAATATATCTCTTGGTGCTATTTCCTCTTCTGAGTTTTCATCCACATGTTTTACTACTACTCCTGCTGAGTCTTTTACTTCATAATAGTATGTTACTACTACTTCATCATATTGATATGTTCCTTCTGCATTTTCTGGTTCTCCTACTAATTTGTATTTTGCATTTAATTGTTGCTTATCTGACTTGCTTTCATCTTTGCTCTCTGTTAATGCCTCTGTTGTATATCCATCATTTTCTTTTCCTTCATAATGTTCATCTTTTGCTACTTTACTTTCGTCTTCTTCATATCCTACTAATGGTACTGGATCCTCTGTTCCATTGATATAGTGGTGTACTATTAATGGAATTTTCTTTTCTACATAATAGTATTTTACTACTATTGCACCTTCTCCTTCATCTTCGTTCTCTCCAAATATTCCACTTGCATTTTCTGGTGTTTTTGGATTTCCTTGTTCGTCTTTTTCTAATTCATATTTCTTTAAGTCTAAATGTGGCTCTGTTGTATATTTTTCTCCTTCTTTGCCTTCTTTAGTTTCGGTTGGAGCTACTGTCTGTGTAGTCTCTACGCCTTCTTCAGTTTTTAAATAGTGATGTACTATTACCTTTTTAGCTTTTTCATTTTCTATTACAAACTCTCCATTTTCTACTTTTCCTTGTGCTGTACCTTCTTCTGCTTGGCCTTCTGGTAATACTACTTTTATACTATTTTGACTAGATACTTCATTGAATTCCAATATCATTGGATATTCTAATTTTACATATCCTTCTGGTGTCTCTATTTCTGTTAGTCTATATTTTCCATATTCTGCATCTATTGTGATTTGTCCTTTACTGTCTGTTTCTTTTATTAAGGTTTCTAATACTTCCTCTGCTTGTAATCTCTCTAATTTGAATTTTACTCCTGGTATTGGAGTCGTAGTATCTTTTTGTAC
>CANRAY010000003.1 GCA_947628735.1 uncultured Clostridia bacterium
GTTACAATAGAAGACATACCAGTAGGAGCAGAAGTAACAGTAACAGAGGTATATAGTGGAGGAGCATATGAAGTAGTAGGTGGCAACAATGTAAAGACATGTACAGTAAGAAAAGGATCAACAGAGAAAGTAACATTTGAAAATACATATAATTACAAAGCAATACAAACTAATTCTATTTTAAATCATTATAAATATGTTGATGGAAACTGGGTAGTAGAACAAAAAACAGATTCTAAAGCAGTAAATTAGTTTACATACCTTGAAATAGTAGTATTAACTCTTGACATTTACATTTTTAATGATAAAATAAATATATATTAAAAAGAAACAAAAAAATAGATTAAAAAAAAACCGCATTTTTAGGTTTGAAATTTAATCTATTTTTTTGTTTTTATAGGAGGAAAAAGGAATGAAGTACATTTTTGTAACAGGAGGAGTAGTATCTGGATTAGGAAAAGGAATTACAGCAGCATCTATTGGAAGATTGCTAAAAAACAGAGGATATAAAGTAATAAACCAAAAATTCGATCCATATATAAATGTAGATCCAGGAACAATGAATCCTTATGAACATGGAGAAGTATTTGTAACAGATGATGGCGCAGAGACAGATTTGGATTTGGGACACTACGAAAGATTTACTGATGAAAATTTAAATAAAAATTGTAGTATAACAATGGGCAAAATATATCAAGAAGTTATTGAAAAAGAAAGAAAAGGAGATTACTTGGGAAAAACGGTACAAGTAATACCACATGTTACAAATGCAATTAAAGAAAAAATTTATTCCTTTAATAATCAAAATGTAGATGTCGTTATTACAGAAATAGGTGGAACTATAGGAGATATAGAGGGGTTATCTATTATAGAAGCTATTAGACAAGTAGGTTTAGAAAATGCACCAGAAGATGTGTTATACGTACATGTGACTTTACTACCATATATTAGTGGATCAAATGAATTAAAATCAAAACCAACGCAACATTCAGTAAAAGAATTACAATCATTTGGTATAAAGCCAGATATTTTAGTATGTAGAACAGAAATTGATATTCCAGAAAATTTAAGAGAAAAAATAGCTTTATTTTGCAATGTAAGGAAAGAAAATGTTATTGCTAATAAAACAGCCTCTTGTTTATATGAAGTACCACTAATGTTAGAAAAAGAAGGATTAGCAAATGATATATGTAAACATCTTAGATTAGATAAAAACCAGCCTAATAACAAAGAGTGGGAAAAGATGATAGAAACAATAGTAAATGTTTCTGAAAAAGAGATTACAATAGGAATTGTAGGAAAATATATTAGGTTAGAAGATTCGTATTTATCAGTAATAGAAAGTGTACATCATGCAGGATTTGCACAAGGGGTGAAAACAAAAATAAAGTTAATAGATTCAGAAAAAGTAACAAGCAAAAATGTAAAAGAAATTTTAAGTGAATTAGATGGTATTATTGTACCAGGAGGATTTGGAAATAGGGGAATAGACGGCAAAATAGAAGCAATTAAATATGCAAGAGAAAACAATATACCTTTTCTAGGAATATGTTTAGGAATGCAAATGGCTGTAATAGAATTTGCAAGAAATGTCTTAAAATTAGAAGATGTAAATTCAGAAGAATTTGATAATAAATGTAAAAATCCAGTAATTCATATAATGGATGATCAAAAAAATATTAAGAAAAAAGGCGGTACTATGAGATTAGGCTCATATCCATGTGTAATAAAAAAGGATAGTTTAGCTGAAAAATTGTATCAAACAAAAGAAATTCAAGAAAGACATAGACATAGATTTGAATATAATAATGATTACAAAGAAATAATGGAGAAAGAAGGATTAGTTGTATCAGGAACTTCTCCTGATGGAAGTTTAGTAGAAATGGTCGAACTAAAAAATCATCCATTTTTTATAGCAGGACAATTTCATCCAGAATTTAAGTCAAGACCAAATAGACCAGCACCATTATTTATGGGACTAATAAAAGCATGTTTAAATAATAAATAAGATTAAAATAAAAAAGATATCGTAAAAAAATACGATATCTTTTTGTTTATATGTTTTAAAAATTATTCTTCTGATTTTTCTTCTTTAACAGGTGCAGTAGTTTCATAAGTCATAAAATCTTGTTTCTTAAAAATTAAATTTGAAGCAATAAATCCTAGACCAATGATGTTAATTACAAATGAAACGACAGTTCCTACGAATGGAATCAATTTAATTAAATTAATAATAAATACATTTAATAGTGTGAATAAAACAATTGAAAGATTTTTATCTTTATGTAATTTATTTGCTAATAATCTAGCACCAGCTAATGCAAAAACAGTTTCAGAAATAGACCATAGAAGAACAAGAAGTGCAATAACGGCAATTGAAATAGCAGATCCTAAACCATAAGTTAAGAATAAAAATGCAATTGCCCCAATAATTGCTCCAAAGAAAACAAGAAGTCCAATAGCTAAAGAAATAGGAGTTTTCTTTCTCATAATGTTTCCAGATTTTTGAATAAAGTTTGGTGTTAACCATACCATTAATAATACAACAATTAAGCTATATAACACAGCTGATAAAACACTGTTAATACAAGAAACAATAATAGAAGCAATATCAAATTCTCCATTATCATCAACTACTTCTAAAGTAAATTGAGTATCTCCTGAAACAATTCCTTCTGGAATTTCAGCTTCTGATGGAGATGTATAATTTAAATTACCACCAATTGCTGTGTTTTCAGAAACATCAGGGAATGTTAAGGAATTAACAAATAAATTTGCATTACGACCAATAGTACCATTTAAAGCGATAGAATTACTAGCTATTTTAGCATCTCTAGCAATATATCCTATATTACCTAAAGTAAAATCATTAGCAAGAGCATAAGTATCATATACATTACCATTGACTGTAATTGATGGAGCACAAGCTAACAAACTTCCATAAATATAAGAATTTTCTTCAATAACAAGTTTATTAGCAATAACGAAAAAGTCTCCGTTAATTTCTCCAGAAAGAGTAACATTATTTCCAACAACAAATGCATTACCATCAACCATTTCTGACACTACAACATCATTATCAACTCTGTAAAGGTCATCAGAAATAAACTGAAAACTAGCCTCTACATCATCTGGTGATATGGCAACATTATTTTCATCATTAGAAACATCTTCTACAGTATTTCCTTCTGCAATAGGCGCTACGTCATTAGAAGCAAAACAACATGTAGAAACGAAAAATAAAATAATAAATGTAACTATTAATAATTTGTTTTTTAAAATCTTCACGACAAAATCCTCCTAACAAAAAATTATAAATATACTATATAATTTTTGAAGAAAAAAGTCAATGAAATACCAAAGAAAATCACTGTAAAATAAAATTAAGAAATAATTTTAGGAGTAAAATAAATACAATCCGATTTCCCAGAAACTTTTTGATTTTGTACTTTTTCTAAACAACATTTTCCATCTTTTTGATATTGACAATTGGAAGAACAATTTATATTAATCAAAAAAAACACCTCATTTGATAGTATGAAGTGTTTTTTTGAAAATATACGATTATAAAAAATTTATTTGTGATCTAAAAAATATTTACAATAATATTTTATAGGGCATTCTGAACATTTAGGACTTCTTGCAATACAAATATTTCTACCAAGCCATATAAAAAGATGATTAACATCTTTGTAGTACTTTTCAGGAATTTGTTTTAATAAATCCTGTTCTATTTTTTCAGGTTCTTTCTGAGAAGAAAGTCCAATTTTGTTTGAAATACGTTTAGCATGTGTATCAACAGCAATTCCTTGCGGATTATTAAATGCCTCTAACATCATGACATTAGCTGTCTTTCTACCTACACCAGGTAAACTCATTAAATCATTCATATTTTCAGGGACTTTTCCATTAAAGTCATTTAACAATTTTTGAGCCATAGCCTTAATATTTTTAGCCTTATTTTTATAAAATCCACATGGATGAATCAGCCTTTCCAATTCAGAAATGTCAATATTAGCAAATTCTTCAGGAGTAGAATATTTAGAAAAAATATAAGGAGTTGTTTTATTAACGCGTTCATCAGTACATTGTGCAGATAAAATAACAGCGATTAATAATTCAAAAGATGTATTAAAATCTAAGCTACATTTAGCGTCTGGATAAGTATCTTTTAAAATTTCTATCATTTTAACAATTTCACTTTGTTTCATAAAATCTTCTCCTAATAAAATATTAATATTATTAAAGCATAAAATATAACATTTTTCAACAATAAAAAGTTACAAAAAAAGAGGGAGGGGCCCTCAAACGGACCCCTCTTCGTTTGTATCAGGGTTAAATTTCTCCCTGATTTTGGAGACTAAAGCACCAATACTTACGATAAAGAAATAGGTCTTAGCAAAGAATCGGGTGATCCTGTCCTCAACGAAGGTTTCCTTGAGATATCTCTCCCATTTCTGATAGAAAGGTACAAAGTACCAGTCAACAGAATCATCATAAGGATCATGGTAGGCGGCGACTTCCCCAGCAACGTAACCGTTGCAGAAAAGGGAAAAAGCAACTACGATGCCCAGGACGATGAAGAGGACCTCAAAGGGAATTGCGTTGATGAGACTGATGATGCTAGTGATGATAGACATGGTGGATTTTCCTCCTTCAAAATATTGTACTTATTATTATACCACATTTTAATGAAAAATTCAAATTAAGGATCAATAATGTAAAAACATAAAGTAGTAACGAATTGAAAAATATAAGAATATAATATAAAAAAGATAGGAGGTAGTTTACATATGTTAAATGCATTAAAGAAGACAATAGGAGTTTGTTTAATAGGACTAGGACTAGGAATACTATTAGTATTATTACTTCCTATATCAGGTTGGCTATTTACAATAGGAGTAGTAATTGTAGCAGTAGGACTAATGTGGTTATCAAGTTAAAAAGGAGAGTGGTAATATGACGATTGTTGTAAAAAAAGTTCCTAAATTTTTAAGAGGATTTGTAAAACTAATTTTTGGAATAAAAGAGTAAAAGCAAAAAAGAAATGCGAACTGCATTTCTTTTTATATTAGGTAATAAAATAAATTAATCTAAATTAAGCTCTTGTAACTTTTCCTGAACGTAAACATTTTGAACATACAAAAATAGTTTTAGTATCTCCATCAACTACAGCCTTTACTCTTCTTAAATTTGGCTTAAATGTTCTAGATGTTCTTCTACTAACATGAGAACGAGCAATACTAATTTTATTTCCATGTGCTATTGATTTTTCACAAATTTCACATTTTGCCATAAATTTTGCACCTCCTATATGCTAAAAATAAAATTGACTATTTATAAGTTTAACACAAATTTGAAAAAAAAACAATACTTTTTCCAAAAAAAGATAAACAAACAAAAATTTGGAAAAAGCTTGAAAAATTTTAAAAGATATAATAAAATCATAACATAAAAGTCAAAAGAAAAGGTAGGAAAGATTTATGTATGCATATATAAAAGGAAGTTTAGAAGTAAAAACCACAGGATATGTAGTAATAGAATCAAATGGAATAGGCTACAAAATATTTATGTCAGAAACGGCAATAGAGAAATTAGGGGAGATAGGAAGTATTGTTAAAGTACATACTTATATGAGAGTACGAGAAGATGACATTAGCCTTTTTGGATTTAATACAAATGAGGAACTACGTATGTTTGAATTATTATTATCAGTAAGTGGAATTGGAGCTAAAACAGCAATTACAATTTTATCAAATATAACACCATCTAGTTTTGCTTTAGCAGTAATATCAAATGATGTAGGAACATTAAAAAAATTACCAGGAATTGGTTTAAAATCAGCTCAAAGAGTTATTTTAGAATTAAGGGATAAACTAAAAACAGAAGAAGCAGTATCACAAGAAGAAAATAGAGAAGAAATAAAATTAGCAATAAAAGATAATGAAAAGGTAGGAGAAGCTATTTCTGCTTTACAAGTATTAGGTTATAGCAGAAAAGAAATTGAAACAGCACTAGAAAAAGTAGATACAAAGGAATTAAGTGTTGAAGATATTATACGCAAAGGATTAAATAATTTAGCAAGATAACAAAGAAGGGATGTAAAAACATGGACTTAAATGAACCATTAGCTTATAGAATGAAACCAAAAACGTTAGAAGATTACATAGGTCAAGAACATATTTTAGGACAAGATAAAATATTATATAGAACTATTAAGGCAGATAGACTATCCAGCATTATTTTATGGGGACCACCGGGATGTGGAAAGACTTCACTTGCAAAAGTTATTAGTAATACAACAAAATATAAGTTTACTAAAATTAATGCAGTAACAGCAGGTATAGGAGATATAAAAAATGCAATAGAAGAAGCACAAAATAGTCTTTTAAATCCAAGCGGAAAATGTATATTATTCATTGATGAAATTCATAGATTTAATAAATTACAACAAGATGCTCTACTTCCTTATGTAGAAAATGGAACAGTAATTTTAATAGGAGCAACAACAGAAAATCCATACTTTGAAGTAAATAAGGCTTTAATTTCAAGATCAATGGTATTTCATTTAAATCCACTAACAGAGGACAATATTTATGAAATATTAAAAAAATCATTAACTGCAGAAGAAGGCTTAAAGAACTATAATATAAAAATAGAAGAAGAAACTTTAAGGAAAATAGCAGAAGTATCAAATGGTGATGTTAGAACAGCATTAAATGGATTAGAAGTAGCAGTTCTTACTACTCAAATGGATAAAGATGGATATATTCACATTACAAATGAAATTGCAGCAGATTGTGTTCAAAGTAGAAAAGCTATCTTTGATAAAAAAGGAGATAGCCATTATGATAATATTAGTGCTTTCATTAAATCAATGAGAGGAAGCGATCCAGACGCAACACTATTTTATTTAGCAAGAGCTATTAATGGAGGAGAAGATCCTGTATTTATTGCAAGGAGAATTGTTATCGCAGCTTCAGAAGATGTAGGAATGGCAAATCCAAATGCTTTAGTAGTAGCAACATCAGCAATGCAAGCTGTTAATATGATAGGAATGCCAGAAGCAAGAATTATATTAGCAGAAGCAGCAACATATGTTGCAACATCACCAAAATCAAATGCAACTTACTTAGGTATTGACAGAGCACTATCAGATGTCCAAAATAAAGATACAGGACAAATTCCAATGCATATACGTAATGCACCAGCAGAAGGTATGGAAAAAGAAGGATATGGTGTAGGATACAAATATCCACATGACTATCCAAATCATCAAGTAGAGCAACAATATTTACCGGATAAAATGTTAGGAACAAAATATTATATAAAAGATGAAACAATACCAGAATAAGAAAGTAAAGATAATAAAAAATATATTAGAAAAATAAAAACGCTTTTAATTAACATTAAAAGCGTTTTAAAATTTAATAAAAATTATTCATTTACAGAATCTACTGAATTAGTTTTTTTAGATTTTTTTCCATCTTTAAATACTTCAGCAGCAGCACCTAATCCTGAAAGAGCACCAGTAGCTTCAAAAGGAATAAATACTTTATTTGCTTCACCATTAGCTACTTCTTTCAAAGCCTCTAGAGATTTTAATTGAACTAATTTATCATCTGGATTTGCTTTCATCATAGCATCATAAACCATATGAATTTCTTGAGCTTTTGCAGCAGCTACTTGCTTAATTGCTTCAGCTTCACCGGCAGCTCTTCTAATTTTAGATTCTTTATCAGCTTCAGCTTCTAAAATAGCAGCTTCTTTTTTACCTTCAGCAAGAGTGATAGCAGATTGTCTTTCACCTTCAGCTTGAAGAATTAAAGCTCTTTTATTTCTTTCTGCATTCATTTGTTTTTCCATTGCATCACGAATATCAGCAGGTGGTGTAATATCTTTAATTTCTACTCTATCAATTTTACAACCCCATTGATCTGTAGCTTCATCAAGAATAAGTCTTAATTTATCATTAATAGCATCACGAGAACTAAATGTTTCATCTAAGTCCATCTTACCAACAATATCACGAATAGTTGTAATTGCTAAATATTCAATACCTTTTTTCAAACTTTGAATTTCATATACAGCTTTTGCAGGGTCTGTAACTTTGTAGAATACAACTGTATCAATTGTAATAGTAACATTATCTTTTGTGATAACACCTTGAGGTGGAATATCCATTGTTTGTTGCTTTAAACTAACAACACTACGAACGTGATCAAAAAATGGAATAATAATTGTAAGACCAGCGTCAGCTACTTTATAAAATTTACCAAGTCTTTCAATAATATAAACCTCAGATTGTTTAACGATTTTTATTGTTTTAAATGCAATAATCAATATAATTACTAATAGTACGGCTAAAACCCACATAAAACTTCCTCCTAAAATATAAATATTTATTTCATACGAAAAGAACTTTAATCATTTCGCAAAAATCAAAATTATAAAATTTGTGCTTTGGTATTAGCAACAGAAATTAACTTAACAACAGCTTTTACACCATCAATTTTAAGAACTTCTATAGTTGAATCTTTAGGTATAGATTGTCCATTATCTGACTTAGCAGACCATACTTCGGTTCCAATTTTTACTTGACCAGTACCCTTTACAGAATTAATTTCTTGCATAACTAATCCATTTTTTCCAATAATGGAATAAGCATTTGTTGGAACAGATTGCTTTTTATTAATAAAACGATTTACTAAAGGTTTTGTTAAAAAAACAAGTAATGTAGAGGTAAATAAGAAAATACATGCTTGAATATAAATGTTATCAATAAAAAGACTAAAGAACATAGTAACAAGTGCACCAATTCCAAACCAAAAAACTAAAAATCCGACAGTTGCCATTTCAGCGATAAAGAAAACTCCAGCAGCGATTAACCAAAATTGCCACATAAAATAATCCCTCCCTTTTAACAATATGCCGTTAATAATATAAAATTCCTCTAAATCTTTACGACATTATTATACTATAAAAAACGTAAAAAATAAAGAGTTTTTTGTAAACAAATTGCAATTATATACAATATTTGCTAAAATATCACTAAAATAATAGGATAAAAATGAATAAATATATAATTTTATAAAAATAGGAGAAATAATGGTAGATTTAAAACAAAATGTACAATATATAAAAGGTGTCGGACCAACAAGAGCAACATTACTAAGTAAATTAGGAATTAATACATTAGAAGATCTAATTACATTTTTTCCAAGGACATATGAGGATAGGAGTAAACCAAAAAAAATAGCAGAATTAATTGATAAAGAAGAAGCCTTGATAGAGGTTGTTATAACAAGCAGTATGAGAGAAATACGAATAGGAAAAAATAGAAGTATTCTAAAATTATCGGTAGGAGATGAAACTGGAACAGCTACAATTACATGGTTTAACCAAAGATATTTAAAAGGAAAATTTAAAGTAGGAGAAAAGTATAAATTTTTTGGAAAAGTAAGTCAAAAATATGGAAAGGTAGAAATGACTAATCCTGTATTTGATATAGAAGAAAAAGCAAAAAATACAGGTAAAATTATACCAATATATCCATCAACATATAGTTTATCTCAATCTGTAATAAGGAATGCAATAGAAAATGGTATAAAATTAGTGGAAGGACAATTAGAGGAAACAATACCAGAGTATTTAAAAGAAGAATATCATTTAATAGAATTAAATAATGCAATAAAGCAAATTCACTTTCCAGATAATTTTGAAGAATATGAAAAAGCAAGAAAAAGATTAGTCTTTGAAGAATTATTAAGTATGCAATTAGCATTATCAAGCTTAAAAAATAAATATGACAATGAAAAAGATGGAATACAATATAGCAAAGATGTAAAAATGTCTGATGTAATAAATACACTACCATTCAAATTAACAAAAGCACAATTAAATGTACTAGAAGAAATAGATAATGATATGGAATCTAACAAACCAATGAATAGATTATTACAAGGAGATGTAGGGTCTGGAAAAACAATTGTATCAATTATTGCAACATATAAGGCAGTAAAATGTGGATATCAAGTTGCAATAATGGCACCAACAGCAATACTAGCAGAACAACATATGCAAGAATTTACAAGAATTTTAGAACCATTTGGAATAAAATGTGATTTATTGTTAGGAGGAACAAAACCAAAAAGAAGACAAGAAATACTAGAAGAATTAGAAAATGGAAAAATAAATGTATTAATAGGTACACATGCTTTGCTAGTAGAAGATGTTATATTTAATAATTTAGGATTAGTTGTAACAGATGAGCAACATCGTTTTGGAGTAAGACAAAGAGCAAATATAGTAGCAAAAGGAAATAATCCAGATGTATTAGTTATGACAGCAACACCAATTCCAAGAACATTAGCATTGATTTTATATGGAGATTTGGATATATCTATTATTGACGAACTACCTCCAAATAGAAAAAAGGTAGAAACATATGCTGTTACAAAAAGCATGGAAGAAAGAGTTAATAATTTTATTCGCAAAAATATAGATGAGGGAAGACAAGTATATGTGGTATGCCCTCTAGTAGAAGAAAACGAAGAAATAGAAGCGAAAGCAGCAGTAGAATTAGGAGAAAAATATAAGGCAGAAACATTTAGTAAATATAGAGTAGAATATTTACATGGAAAAATGAAACAAAAAGAGAAAGACGATATTATGAGACGATTTAAAGAAGGAAACATTGATATATTAATATCAACTACTGTTATTGAAGTTGGAGTAAATGTGCCAAATGCAAGTCTAATGATTATTGAAAACGCAGAACGATTTGGATTAGCACAATTACATCAATTAAGAGGAAGAGTAGGAAGAGGACAATATCAGTCTTATTGTATTTTAAAATATGATGGAAAATCACCAGAAATTAGACAAAGAATGAAAATCATGCAAGAAACAAATAATGGATTTATAATAGCAGAAAAAGATTTGGAATTAAGAGGATCAGGAGAATTTTTTGGAACAAGACAGCATGGAATACCAGAATTTAAAATAGCAAATTTATTTGAAGATATGGAAATGTTAAAATGCATACAAAGTGTGGTATTAAAGATCGAAAATGATGATCCAAAATTAGAAAAAGAAAAAAATAAACAATTAAAGAAACTAATTGAAAATAAATTTACACAAAGAATAGAAATTTAATATTAAAAAATATTTGCTTGACACAAAGAAAATAAAAATATATAAAAAAGATATGAAGGAGGTTAAGCAATCCATCTAACACCACACTTTAAATAAAGGAGGCGAAAATGTTGGAAGGTTCAAAGTTACACTATGTACCAAAGGAATTCTTGGGACGGACAGGGTATCAAATTTTTGTAGATCGTTTTTGTTGTGAAGGAGGAATAACTGAAGAAAAACCAGGAAGAACTTTAAAAAACTGGAATGACGCAATGCCAAATTGGTGGCCGGATGAAGACGGAGAATACCGTAATCAGTATTTCTATGGAGGAAATCTATACGGAATTATTTCCAAGTTGGATTACTTCCAAAAGATGGGATTTGATTTATTGTATTTAAGTCCAATTTCGGACACGCACACATCACATCATTATGATGTAGGGAAACAAACAGAAATTGATCCTTGGATTGGAAATTGGGAAACTTTTTCAGAATTGTGCGAAAAAGCACATCAAAGAGATATTCTTATCTGTGTTGATTTAGTATTTAACCACATGGGAATAAATAGCAAGTATTTCCAAGAAGCAATACACAATCCAAACAGTGAGTATCACAAATGGTTTGAGTGGGATTCAGTAGGAAATCCAATTTTTTGGTATGGATTTAGAGATATGCCACAATGCAATAAATTAAATCCTCAATACCAAAAGTATGCCTATGATGTATCAGAAAAATATTTAATCATGGGAGCCGACGGAATTCGACTAGACTTAGGAGAAAACTTTCCAAGGGAATTTTTACAAGGATTAAGGACCAGAGTAAAAAATATTTGGCCGCAACATTTGCAAGAAAGAAAATGTTTACTTGTAAGTGAAATGTGGGATTTTGCTACTCACAAAGAAAATCCTCAAATTTACGGCGATCAAGTAGACTCAGTGATGAATTATCCACTATCAGATGCAATCTGTAGATGGGTTCGGTACGGCAATGCAGAACATTTAGAATATACTCTAAATGAATTAGACAAATATCCAGAAGAAGTTCAAAATGTATTATGGAATTTTATAGATTCACATGATACACCAAGAGCTGTTAACATGTTAGCAGGAAAAGGCATGAACGAAAATCCTTTTTCAGGAAGAATATGGGACATTGAAGGACCTTGGAGAAAAAGAGATTATTTTAACACATATGAATTCCGAAAATGGGAAGCGGAAAACGATTGCCCAGATGAGAAATTGTCTAAAAAAAGACTCAAATTAGCTAGTCTATTGCAATATTTCTCAAAAGGAATACCAATTGTCTATTATGGAACAGAAGTAGGAACAACAGGAAATAAAGATCCATTTAACCGTAAACCATATGTATTAAAGCAAAATGAACTATATGAGCATTACAAGAACTTGGGAAAAATCCGAAAAGAAAATAGAGATATTTTTTCTCAAGGAAATGTAATAGAACGAGCCATTAGGCACAATACTTTAATGATGGTAAGAAAAACAGAAGGTGATAGTCTTATTTTAGTGATGAATAGAACGGAAAATATACAAGAAAATCCTATCAGTCAAAAAAACACTGAAGAATTGAAAATAGTGTATCAAGTAGGAGAAGGCACAAGAGAAGAGCTGAAATCATACAGTGCTATCCTATACAGAACAAGTAACTAACAAACTAATAGAATGTTAGAAGAGGGATTCTATAAATACGTTTTTTAAGCAAAAATGTGTCTGTAGAAATCCCTCTTAAATTTTATTCTATATAATATGTTTTCGTAATTTTCTCTTGACATTTACATAAAAAAACAATATTATATACGTAGAAAAAATGTTGAAAAATGTAGAAATAAAATAAGGAAGATTGGAGAGTAAAGGATGTATACTAAAATGCTAACCTCAAAAATGGGTGGAGAATTAGTAAGCTTCAAATTAAATGGAGAAGAAAGAATTCACCAAGGCGCTGACAGTGTAGACGAGAACGGAAAAGTATACTGGAAAAGACATGCACCAGTACTATTTCCTGTAGTAGGTAAGCTAAAGAAAAATCAAACAATTATTAATGGAAGAATATATGAAATGCCACAACATGGATTTGCAAGAGATTTTGAATTTGAACCAATTACTAAACTAGACAACTTCCATTCATATGTTTTGAGAAGTAACGAAATTACAAAACATAGATATCCTTATGATTTTGAATTATACACCACATACAGATTAGATGAAAATCGACTAACAACGATATATAAAGTAATCAATACAGGAGATGTAACACTACCATTTGGAATCGGAGGACATCCAGCATTTAAAATAGACTTAAATGAATTAAAAGCAGGAAATTATTATTTGGAATTTGAAGAAGACGAAGACAAAATTCATTTTTTGTATTTGGTAGATGGATTAATAGGAACAGAATATGCTAGAAGTAGAATGGCAGATAAAAGAAGAATTAACATCGATTCCGATACTTTTAATAATGATGCTTTAATTATGAAAGGAATTACATCTCACAGAATTAGCTTAAAAAATAGAGTAGGAAATAAAACTTTATTGAGAATGGATTTTACAGGATTTCCATATTTAGCAATTTGGTCAAAACCAAACGCACCATTCATATGTATAGAACCATGGTATTCAACAGCAGATACAATAAAAAGTACAGGTGTATTTATTCAAAAGCAAGATGTAATCGCATTAAAGCCATCAGAAACTTTTGAATGCAAATATACAGTAGAATTTTTTTAATAAAATAAATAAAGAGGATAGATTATGGATTATGTTCAAACAATATTAACAATGGTAGGTATGGTATTAGCAACAGTAGGTGTTATTCTAATATATGATGCTAGAATATTAACAAAAAAATTATTCAGTTTTGGAGATCAAAATGAAGCATCTTGGGGATTAAAAATACTAGGATTTTTAATATCAATGATAGGATGTTTAATGATATATTTTAATATATAAATGAAGCCCCGGCTTTTAGAAATGCATAAAGCACAACTAAGAGCCGGGGCATCAATTTGTACTACAAATTGTATGACTACTTCTTGTTATAGAAATCAATTGTTTCCTTCAGGAAAGCAGTCAGTCCGTCGATGGTGAAAAAGTGACAATTGAGCAGGTAAAAGTCTTCGGGGTGCTCAGCGAGGAGTTCGGCTTTCTTCTGGCGGATCTGAGACAAAAGCTCAGAAGTGGTGATCTCTTGAGAAACTTCCCATTTGATCAGGTTTTCGGAGAGATAATCTCCAAAAGGCTTTCCAGAAACCCAGTCCTCAATTTTGCCTTTGAACGGCTTACTAGGATCGAGATACTGCTCGGGGGTAGGGTCCACTTCGGGGAGACGCAGGGCGAGGAGATACGGGATAAATCCTTTGACAGTGGTGTAAGAGCGCTCGGGGTACTCATGGAAAGTCAGCTGCAGATCGTACAGAAAGAAGACCTCTTTTCCGTCGATGAAATACTTCTTGAGCTGATACTTGTCCATGTAGTAGTGGAACTGCATATGAAGCATTACATTTTCCTCCTTTGTCTACGGACAAAAAATTGTGACCTATATATTATATCATAAATTAACATAAAATCAAGGAAATAATTATAAAACTACAAATTGTTTAATATCAATTTAATAAAACTATTGATCTTTTTACAAAAAAATGTTACAATTTATAACATATTGAAAAACGAAGAAAAAGAGGAGTATGCTTAAAATTACTTTAAAGAGAATAGAAGTCGTAGGCTGAAAGCTTCTAAAAAGAAAAATAAGCAGAAGGTAGCTTTGGAGTTGATATGTTGAAAATGTGGAAACATGACTAGAAATATCCGTGTAACTTGCGTTAAAAGTAACTAAGAATTTATAATATCTAATATGATAATAAAAAATATTATAAAAATTAAGGTGGTACCGTGAGAATTAAGCTCGCCCTTATACAAGGGGCGAGCTTTTTGCATACAAAAATAAAGAAAGAAGGTATAAACATGGGAGAAAAGCAAAAATTAAATGACAAATTTAATCCAAAAGATTTTGAAGACAGATTATATGAAGATTGGGAGAAAAAAGGATATTTTAAACCACAAGGTGATCCTAAAGGAAAAGGTAGCTATTGCATTATGATGCCACCACCAAATGTAACAGGAAAACTACACATGGGACATGCACTAGATGGAACAATTCAAGATGTTTTAATTAGATATAAAAGAATGAATCGTTTTAATACATTATGGCTTCCAGGAACAGATCACGCAGCAATTTCAACAGAAATGAAAGTAGTTCAAAAACTAGCAAAAGAAGGAAAAACAAAACAAGATTTAGGAAGAGAAAAATTCTTAGAAGAAGCATGGGCATGGACAAAAGAATATGGAGGAATTATTCAAAAACAACAACGTAAATTAGGATGTTCATGTGATTGGGATAGAACAAGATTCACACTAGATGAAGGAATGAGTGATGCTGTTTTAGAACAATTTATTAGACTATATAACAAAGGACTTATTTATAAAGGAAAACGTATGGTAAACTGGTGTACTAGTTGTAAAACATCTATTTCAGACGCAGAAGTAGAATATAAAGAAGAAGCATCACATTTATGGCATATACGTTATAAAATAGTGGGAGAAGAAAACAGATATATAGAAGTTGCTACAACAAGACCAGAAACAATGTTAGGAGATACAGCAGTTGCAGTACATCCAGAAGATGAAAGATATAAAGATTTAGTAGGTAAAAAGTGTATTTTACCAATCATGAACAAAGAAATCCCAATTATAGCAGACAGTTTTGTAGAAATGGATTTTGGAACAGGATGCGTAAAAATAACACCAGCACATGATCCAAATGATTATGAAGCCGGTTTAAGACATAACTTAGAAATTATAGAAGTATTTGATGAAAACTTTAAAATGGGAAATCTAGTACCAGAATATAAAGGAATGGACTTACTAGAAGCAAGAAAAGCGATTGTAGAAAAATTAAAAGAACTAGGAAACCTTGTATCAGAAGAAGATTATACACATAATGTAGCAAAATGTGAAAGATGCAAGAATACAATCGAGCCAAAAGTTTCAACACAATGGTTCGTAAATATGAAAGAACTCGCTAAAAATGCAGCAGATGCTGTAAGAGAAGGTAAAACAAAATTTGTTCCAAAAAGATATGAAAAACAATATTTTAATTGGTTAGATAATATTCAAGACTGGTGTATTTCACGTCAATTATGGTGGGGACATAGAATACCAGCATATTATTGTAATGAATGTGGACATATACATGTTGCAAAAACGGCCCCAGAAAAATGTGAAAAATGTGGAAGTACAAACATAGAGCAAGATCCAGATACGCTAGATACATGGTTCAGTTCAGCCTTATGGCCATTTTCAACATTAGGATGGCCAAATACAGAATCAGAAGATTACAAAACATTCTATCCAACACAAACTTTAGTAACTGGTTTTGATATTATTACATTCTGGGTATCAAGAATGATGTCACAAGCATTAGAATTAACAGGAAAAGTTCCATTTACAGATGTATTAATACATGGCATTGTACGTGACAGCCAAGGAAGAAAAATGTCAAAAACATTAGGAAATGGAATTGATCCATTAGAAGTAATAGATCAGTATGGAGCAGACAGTTTAAGATTTTCTGTTTTATCAGGAACAACAATGGGAAATGATATTAGATTTATGCCTGAAAAACTAGAACAAGCATCAAATTTTGCAAACAAAATATGGAATGCTGCAAAATTTATAACTAATTCTTTAGCAGATGAAGAAAAAGTAAGAGCTTTTTGTTATGAAGTATATGAAAAAAATGAAGCATATAATCCAGATTTGTTAAGAATAGAAGATAAATGGATTTTGAATAAATTTGATAAACTAGTAGCAGAAGTAAGTAAAAACATAGACAACTACGATATTGGAATTGCACTAGATAAAATTTATAACTTTATTTGGAATGAATTTTGCGATTGGTATATAGAAATGGTAAAACCAAGAATTTATAGTGAGGACGAAGCAACAAAAGTAGCAGTAAGTGATATTTTAAATCATGTATTTGGCTCATCTCTAAAATTATTACATCCATTTATGCCATTTATAACAGCAGAAATATATCCAAAACTAATATGTTTTGGAACAGAAGATATAATTGTTAGCAAATGGCCAATAATTAGAGAAAAATTTGTTTTTGATAAAGAGGAAGAAACAGTAGAAGAAATAAAGAAATTAATTGTAGAAATCAGAAATATCAGAACAAAGATGAATGTACATCCAAGCAAAAAATCAAAACTAATTATAGTAACAGAAAAAAATGAAAAAGAAATAAAAGAAGCAGAAGAATTTTTACTAAAATTAGGATTTGCAAATGAAATTATCTTACAAAAAGACACAAAAGGAATTCCACAAAATGCTGTATCAATAGTTGTAAACGAAATAAAAGCATATATTCCATTTGAAGAATTAGTAGACATTGAAGAAGAAAAACAAAGACTACAAGGAGAAATAAAAAAATTAGAGGCAGAAGTAGAAAGAGGCAATAAAATACTATCAAATCCAGGTTTTGTAAGCAAAGCACCAGAAAGTAAAATACAAGAAGAAAAAAGCAAATTAGCAAAATACGAAGAAATGCTAAAAGCAACCCAAGAAAGACTAGCCTCACTTTAATTTGTCACTTTGGGGACGTTCCTTTTTGTGCCAATTTTGTCACTAAAGGGACAGACCTTAACATTCAAATAGAAACAATATCAATAAAATAGAGGAAGAATAAATACTTCCTCTATTTTTACAAATATTTTTTCAACTTCTCAACATTATTTTCCTGGAATTGAATAAATTCATCTAAAATATTTTTTACGTTAGGATCTGTATCAGGATTTTGATTCTTTAATTTAACTCCTTCAATAATTCCCATATTATTTCCTTTAATTAACATTTCAGCAATATGAGAGTTACTTTTATCAGTAATAGTTGTCATCTGAATTTCCATATATCCCATTGCTTTCTGCATTACAGGAACTTCCTCAGGAAAATCATTATAATTCTTTAATTCACCATTTACTTGATTTAAAATATCGTTATATTTATCATATTGAAATGCTAAATCATCTTTAAAATTTTGATCTCCTACTTTTTCAGAAATAGTAGAAATAGAATCCATCCCCATTTTAATTCCCTTACTAATCTCATTAAGAATATATTGTGGACTATTCATAAAATCACTCCTTTTAAAATATCTCAAAATTATTATTAAACCAAAAGCAAAAAATATACCTTAAAAATTAAAAAAAACAATGTGCGAAAAAGGTCGAAAAGTTGCCAAAAATCGTCAAAACTTCCTATGTTTTGCTATTGGAAAAATATGTAAATAAGAATATAATAGGACAAGTTAAAAATAATGAGGAGGGATAAATTTGGAGGTAAATTATGAAAAAGAGAAAAAAACGTTAAATATAGAAATAACAGAAGAAATAGATCATCATTATGCAGATAAATTAAGGAGGAAAATAGATAATGAAATTACAAGATATATGCCTAGAAAAACTATATTTGATTTTAATAGGGTTTCTTTTATGGATAGTGCAGGAATAGGAATGATTATTGGAAGATATAAAATGATGAAACTTATTGGAGGAGATCTAGAAATTAAAAATGCAAATGAAAGTGTAAACAAAATTTTAGAAATGAGTGGAATCAAAAAAATTATAAAAATAGCATAAAGTGCCCAAAGTGACAAAGGAGGAAAAAATGAAAAGTGTTTATGATAATGAAATGAAGTTGGAGTTTTTGAGTAAATCTAACAATGAGGCTTTTGCAAGGATTACAGTGGCTGCTTTTGCTTCTCAATTAGATCCAACAATAGAAGAATTAGCAGATATTAAGACAGCTGTTTCAGAGGCTGTTACAAATGCTATTATTCATGGATATGAAGATGCGGAGGGAATAGTAAAAGTTACAGCTAGAATATTTGCTAATACAATAGAAGTTGAAATCTCAGATACAGGTAAGGGAATTGAGAATATAGATTTGGCCAGGAAGCCATTATATACAACAAAAGCCAACTTAGAAAGATCTGGAATGGGCTTTACAATTATGGAAAGCTTTATGGATGAAGTGCAAATTGAATCTGTTCTAGGTCTAGGAACAAAAATAAAAATGAAAAAAATGATAAAGAAAATACCACTAAATGAAGAAATGCAAGAATTAGCTCGGCAGTATAGGAGGCAAATAAGTTAGTGGTAGAAGAGAAAATATATGAAAAATATAATAATGACAAAGAAAAAATAAAAGAAGCCCAAAGTGGAAATACAGAAGCAATGGAAAATTTGATTAATCACAATAAAGGATTGTTGTGGAGTATTGTAAAACGATTTAATCATAGAGGATATGATATGGAGGATTTATATCAAATTGCTTGTTTAGGCTTTATTAAATGTATTAAAAATTTTGATACTAATTTTGATGTTAAACTATCTACCTATGCTGTGCCATATATTTTAGGAGAGATGAAAAGATATATTCAAGATGATGGTCCAATTAAAGTAAGCAGAACTTTAAAGGAGTTGCATGTGAAAATCCTATATGCTCAAAAAGAACATATGAAAAAAACAGGAAATGATATTTCAATTGAAGAACTTGAAAAAGAATTAAAAGTTTCAAAAGAAGATATTATTATGGCACTAGATAGCCAAAATCCAGTAAGTTCAATTGATGAATATACTAATAATCAAGAAGAAGGACAAACATTACTAGATAAACTTGCAAATAATATAGATGAAGCTAATATGGTGACAAATAAAATAACAATAATGCAATTAATTAATAGTTTAAAGACTAGAGAAAAGCAGATTATTTTATTACGATATTATAAAGGAAAAACGCAAACTGAAATTGCAAAAATATTAGGAATAACACAAGTACAAATATCTCGTATTGAAAAGAAAATATTAAATGATATGAAAAGAAATTTAACAGAGAATATATTAACAGGATAAGGGGAAAGTATGAGAAAAATTATATTATCATTAGGTTTATTAATTTTTGTTTTCTTTTCAATTCCAATTATTTTTACATCAAGAAAAGTTCAAATCACAAGTATAGAAACGAATATATTAGATAATATCGGAAGTCAAGAAAATTTAGAAAACCAAAATAATATAGAAAATCAAGTAAAGAACGATTACGACTATAAAAAATATAGCAAGATAAAATTATTACATAGTGAAGAAAATAAAATTGAAGAGATTGGATTAGATGAATACCTATATGGTGTAGTGTCCGCAGAAATGCCTGTGAGTTTTGAAAAAGAAGCATTAAAAGCACAAGCAGTGGTAGCAAGAACTTATACAATTTATAAAATAAGCAATAATGATAATAAACATAAAGATGCGGACATATGTGATGATCCTGGATGTTGTCAAGCGTGGATTTCTAAAGAAGACCGTATTGCTAAATGGGATAAAGAAAATCAAGAAGAATATTGGGGAAAAATTAAAAATGCAGTAGATGAAACACAGGGCAAATTTATAACATACAATGGAAAACCAATTAATGCTTTTTTTCATGCCAATAGTGGCGGAGCAACAGAAACGCCAGTTAATGTATGGGGAGGAACAGAATATCCATATCTTCAAACAGTTGTAACGAGTGGCGAAGATGCATATAGTCAATATCATTCAGAATTATTAGTATCTCAAAAAGAATTTAAAGAAATTATACAAAATGTACATAGTGACTTTAAAATAGATTTTTCAAAAGATGATTGTATTGAGATAATAGAATATACGGATGGAAACCGTGTTAAGGAAATAAAAGTGGGAAACTTAAACTTATCTGGAGTAGAAATGAGAAATCTTTTTAATTTGCGTTCTGCAAATTTTAAAATAACAATGGAAGAGGATAATATTAAATTTGAAGTAATTGGATATGGACATGGTGTTGGAATGAGCCAGACAGGAGCAGATAGCTTAGCAAAACAAGGAAAAAATTACGAAGAAATTATTCATCATTATTATACAGATGTAAAAATAGAAAATATGTAAGACAAACCTGTATAATTTTCTCAAAAATGTAAATACTTATGATAAAAGAAATCAAGGAGGAAGATTTATGAGAAGAGAAAATAGAAGAAAAATGGAAGGAATGAGTGTAGATTTTAAAAAAATATCATATATAGCAGGAAGCATTTTATCTGTTGCTGTAATAGCATTTGTTGTCACATTTTTTGTATATGGAAATCAATTAAATAAAAATACTCAATTAGCTCAAAAAGAAAGTAAAGTAATAGACTATTATAATGCTATGGAGAATTCAGAAACTACAAGTAGTAGTATAGGAAAAACAATTAATGAAATAGAAACAAATCAAACAAATGAAATATCTGAAACAAATTCAACAGATGACACCAATACAACCAAATATGCTGTTAATACAAGTCGTGTAGAGGAAGTAACAGAAACATCTAATCAAGATATAGTAGAAACAAATACAGAAAGTGATACAGATAAAAATTCAACAGAAACAGATGAAAAAGAAGAAAATACCCCAAATGATAACAAATCTAAAGAAGAACAAATAAAAGATCCAGAATTTACAATGCCTGTAAAAGGAGAAATTGTAACAGAATTTGCTAAAGACCAACTTGTATATTCTAATACATTAGGAGAATGGGTAACACACAAAGGAATTGATATAAAAGCAGAAAAAACAACAATTGTAAAAGCATCTGCTGAAGGAACTGTAAAATCTATAAAAAATGATCCAAGATATGGATTGACAGTTGTTGTAGAGCATACAAATGGTTATACTAGTGTTTATTCTAACTTATTAACAGCAGAGTTTGTTACAGTAGGAGAAAAATTAAAATCAGGACAAACAATTGGTACTGTAGGAAATACTGCAACTTTTGAAATCGCAGATGAAGCACATCTTCATTTTGAAATAGCAAAAGATGGAGAAAATTTAGATCCTGAATTATATATAAAAAAATAAAATAATAACAAAGTTCTAATAATATATTATTGGAACTTTTTTTTATCTATGATATACTAAGAAAAAACAAAAATAGGAGAAGAAATGGACTGGACAAAAGAACAAAAACAAGCAATTGAAGAAAGTGGAAATAATATATTAGTAGCAGCTGCAGCAGGAAGTGGAAAAACAGCAGTATTAGTTGAAAGAGTTATAAATAAAGTAGTAAGTAAAAAAATAGATATTGACAAGCTTTTAATTGTAACATTTACAAATGCTGCTGCTAGTGAAATGCGCGAAAAAATATTAGAAGCAATATATAAGAAGTTGGAAGATGAACCTAATAATATTCATTTGCAAAGACAAATTACTTTATTAAACAAAGCAAGTATTTGTACTATCCATTCTTTTTGTTTAGACGTAATTAGAAATAATTTTTATGAAATAGATACATCTGCTAACTTTAGAATAGGAGATTCAGCAGAAATAGAATTAATGAAAAATGACACTTTAGAAGAAATTTTTGAACAAAAATATTTAGAAGCAGATAAAGGATTTTTAAAATTAATAGAAACTTATACAGCATATCAAAATGATGATGCCTTAAAAGAAATTATTTTAAATATATATAAATATATACAAAGTAATCCATTTCCTTTAAAATGGCTACAAGAAAAAATAGAAAGTTTTAACATAAACGAACAAATAGATTTTGCAGAAACATTATGGGGAAAAATTATTTTAAATCATATTAAAGAAAATATACAAGATTGTATTATCAAATTAGAAAAAATTAGAAAAGATACATTAAAATTTACAGAACTTGAAAAATATAGTCTGACTCTAGAAGATGATATAAATCAATTAGCTGATATTTTTCAAAGTGCTGATAATTGGAACAGAACTTATGAAAAAATGAATGAAATGACATGGAAGAAATGGCCAGTTGATAAAAAAGTAACCAATGACCTAAAAAATACTGCGAAAGAAATACGTGATAAAGTAAAAAAACAATATAATAGTTTCTGCATAGGTGAAAATTCAGAAGAAGCAATAAAAGATATTAAAGACATGTATCCAATATTAAAAGAACTAGAAAAATTAATCATAGAATTTAACCAATTATTCCATGAAAAGAAAAAAGAGAAGAATATTGTTGATTTTAATGACATTGAACATTTTGCTTTAAATATTCTTGTAAAAGAACAAGATGGGAAAATAGAAAAAACAGAAGTAGCTAAAAGATATCAAGAAAAGTTTGTGGAAATTGCAATAGATGAATATCAAGACAGTAATTATGTTCAAGAATATATTTTAAATAGTATTTCAAATGGAAATAATATCTTTATGGTAGGGGATGTAAAGCAAAGTATTTATAAATTTAGACAAGCAAGTCCTGAACTTTTCTTGGAAAAATACAATACATATCAACTAAAGGAGGAGAAAAGTTCAGAAAAAGGACTAAAAATACAATTATTTAAAAATTTTAGAAGTAGAGAAAATATATTAGAAGTTACCAATCTTATCTTTGAAAACATTATGAGTAATGAGGTTGGCAACGTAGAATATAATGAAACAGAATTTTTAAATTATGGAGCTAATTATTCAGAACCAGAAGAAAAAGATAGCAATTTTGCAGGAATAGCAGAACTAGATATTATTGACTTAAAAGAAGAAAATGATGAAGAAGATAATAATACAAATCAAGAAGAAAATGAAAAAGTAGACGATATAATAGAGAATACAGTATTAGAAGCAAAATTAGTGGCACAGAAAGTAAAACAATTAGTTGAAAGTAACTACATGGTATATGACAAGAAAAAAGGATATAGAAAAATTACATATAAAGATATTTGCATTTTATTAAGAGCATCATCAAAACTATCACCTATTTATGAAAAAGAAATACAAGAATTAGAAATCCCAGTATTTAGTGATAGTTCATCTACTTATTTAGAATCAATGGAAGTACAAACCATTATGGCACTATTAAAAGCAATTGACAATCCAATGCAAGATATTCCATTAGTAACAGTATTAAGATCTACAATTGGAGGTTTTAGTGATAATGAATTAATACAAATTCGATTAGTAGATAAAAATCATACTTTCTTTGAATCAATGATAAAAGCAAAACTAAGTGTAGAAGCATCATTAAGAGATAAAATAGAAAGACTTTTAGAACAAATAGATATATGGAGAAAAGAAGAAAAATATTTAGAATTAGATGAATTTATATGGAAAATCTATATGGAAACAGGATTTTACCATTATGTTGGACTATTACCAAATGGAAACTTAAGACAAGCAAATTTAAAATTGTTATTTGAAAAAGCAAAACAATATGAAAAGGCAAGTTTTAAAGGGTTATTTAATTTTATTAATTTTATGGATAAAGTAAAAACAAACAGCAGTGATGTGGGCTCAGCAAAATTAATAGGTGAAAACGATAATGTGGTCAGAATTATGAGTATTCATAAAAGTAAAGGTCTAGAATTTCCAGTAGTATTTTTATGCAATACAGGAAAGCAATTTAATATGCAAGATTTAAAAAGTCCTATCTTATTACACCAAACTATGGGAATAGGGGTAAAATATATAGATAGTGAAAGAAAGATAACATATGACACCTTAAGCAAAGAGGCATTAAAATTAGCAATGAAAAGAGAAAGCATTTCAGAAGAAATGAGAATTCTATATGTAGCATTAACTCGTGCAAAGGAAAAATTAATAATTACAGGACTTACAAAAAATCTAGAAAAATCTTTAAAAACTAAACAGGAAGAACTTGAAATATATCAAGATAATTCATTAGATAAAAGAAAAATAAATGAAAATTTAATTGAAAAATATATAACTTATTTAGATTGGATAGAATTAGTTTATTTATATAATAAAGAAAAAATAAATAATATCATAGAATTACACACTTATAAGAAAAATGATATTTTAACAGATGTAAAAGAAGAAAAGCAAGAAATTGATTTTAATAAATTAATAGAAGAAGAAAAGAAAAAAATTAAGCCAGAAGAAAAGAAAATTTTAGAACAAAGAATCAAAAAAGTATTAGAATGGCAATATGAGCATATGTCTTCGACAATAATGCCAACTAAAACTTCAGTTACAAAACTAAAACAAACCGAAGAGCTAAAAGAAGAAGGCATTAGTGACATAAAAGAAGTTATAGAAAAACAAAAGAAAACAGCAATAAAAGTAGAATTAACTGATATACCAGAATTTATAAAAGAAAAGAAAACATTAACTGCAATGCAAAAAGGTACATTAATGCATTTATGTGTACAAAAATTAAATGAAAAAAATAAATATACAGAAAATGAATTAATGCAATGGATACAAGAGTTATATGAAAATAATATTATTTCAGAATTAGAAAAAAATAATATTAATATAAAAGCATTAAAACGATATGTAGATTCAGATTTATATAAAGATTTACAAACAGCTAAAGAAATTCATAAAGAAACACCTTTTTATATTAATATTTCCGCTAAAAATATTATGCCAGAAGCGGAAGATGAAAATATTTTAGTACAAGGAATTATTGACTTATATTATATTAACAAAGAAGGAAAATTAGTGTTAGTAGACTATAAAACCGACTATATTCAGCCTGGTGAAGAAAAATCATTAGAAGAAAAATATAAAATACAATTGGAATTATATAAACAGGCACTAGAAAAATCACTAGGAAGATCAGTAGACAAAGTGATGATTTATAATTTAAATTAACAAAAATAATATCTAAAAGCAGAACTATTACAAAATAAAACGCATACCATATAATAATACTGAAAGAAGGGATATTATATGCTAGATTTTATTATAAATGGAATCTTTTGGGTACTTGCTTTATATGGATTGTTCGAAATAATCAAAAATATAATATACATATGGTCATACACAAATATAAAATCAGAAGGCATTTACATAGTGGTTGCTACTAAAAATCAAGAAGAAAAGATAGAAGGATTTTTAAGGACAGTTCTATTTAGAATGATTTATGGAAGGGAAGAATGTATAAAAGAATTAATAGTAACTGACTTAGATTCAAATGATAATACATCAGAAATATTAGATAAACTTAGTCTAGAATATAATTTTATAAAATCAATAAAATGGAAAGATTGCAAAAAATTAATGGATCACATAGACGAATCTTAAAAATGAAAAGCCCCACCAACCAAAGAATGGCTGGTGGGGTTGTGACTTTGGGGAATTTACCAAAAGATCACAGGGTTCCATTATTTACTTTTGATGTCGACAAGGCATACACCATTGGAAATACGCCAACTAACATCATATCCTAACTCGTTGGTAAGAATACGAACAGGAACCAGTGTTGTGCCATTTCGAGCAAACGGTGCAACATCTCCAGTCTTGTAAGAACCATTTATCCAATAAGTGGAATTGTTAAGCCAAAGAGCTAACCAGAAATTGTCTCTCTTGATAGAAACACGACTGCCATACTCAGGCTCCCAAATCACCTCGCAACCAAAATAACGAGCGATTGCTGCTACAGGCAACATTGTGTATCCAGGAGAGATAACTGTTCCTCCATAGTAGGGAAAGTCCATGCGAGTACCATTCAATGTAACAACAACAGGAGTTTCCTTATTGTTATTAACAAATACGATGTTATCGTAAATGGTAAGTGTGTAACCATAGCGTTCACACCAATCCGCAAGTGAAGACTTCTCAACTCCCTGAACGAAGATAAGTCCTTCAGTTTCTTTTGGAAACAGCTTAGGAATGTCTACAGAGGGAACATAGATATACGCTTTTGGATCCTTAACTTTGGTTTCAACAAAGACTGATGCATTTGTCCGTACACCATTCACATAAATTGTGGCAGGAACTTCACCCTTATCAGCTACCTGATCATCAGGGAGATGAAGAACATCACCATCTGTCCAGAAGTAAAGGGTAGAGATGTTGTAGGAATACGAATATCCAAGCCTGTCAGCCCAATAGATCAAATCATATGGGCCAGATGCCGAGACATTGTAATCCTTAACCTTGGGGAAAATGCCGGAAAGTTGCCGATAGGTTTGTACGTACACTTCCAATTCTCCAGTGTCAGCGTCAGAAACGCACAGATCTGCTTTGCCCATCTTCACATTGTCGACATAAATGTCAGGGGTCAAATTGAACGTATCTGCTGCACTGGCAGTTGTGGCGGTGCCAACCATCATTGAGAGGGCTAACACCAGGGTCAGGATGAGGCTACAGAGCCTCCGAGTCTGCTTCTTCATTGCATACATCCTCCTTCTAAAATAAATATTGTCTTGCAACTTGAAACATATATGTTAACATATAAGAGGATTACATAGAATTCCACCTCTTATATGAGGAACCAATTAAGAATGTTTATTACAAACATTCTTTTATCTACAAAAATGTAGACATTATAATTATAGCATAATATAGCAAGATTTTCAAATTATACCAATAAAGTATTGATTAATTTTTAAAATAAATATAAAATGTTAAAATAAGCCAAAAAGTAAAGAGGTTTTTGTATTGGAAATTACAGGAGAAGTAAAAGAAATTATCTATAAAAATGAATTGAATAGCTACTGTATTGCTGAATTTGAAACAGAAGAAGGAGAAATAACAATAGTAGGATATTTACCATTTATTAATGTCGGAGATACAATTAAAGCAATTGGAAATATTGTGGAACATCCAGAATATGGAGAACAATTTAAAATAGACACTTTTGAAAAAATGCTACCACAAAGCTTAGATGCACTAGAAAGGTATTTATCTAATGGAACAATAAAAGGAGTAGGACCTGCGACAGCAAAAAAAATAATAGAAACATTTGGAGAAGAAACCATTCAAGTTTTTAAATTAGAACCAGAAAGATTGTCACAAATAAAAGGAATTACAAAAGAAAAAGCTTATGAAATAGCAGAAAGTTTTATAGAAAATTGGGAAATCTGGCAAATTGTGGGATTTTTAGATAAATTTGGAATAGGACCACAAAGTGCAGAAACTATTTATAAAAAATTAGGCGTAAATGCTATGGAAGAGATTCAATCAAATCCATATTTGCTAGTAGACTTAGTAAATAAAGTTAACTTCAGTCAAATTGATAAAATGGCATTAGAAATTGGAATGGATGATACAAACGAAAAACGTATTCGCAGTGGTATTAAACATGCTTTAATTTTAACAACATATAATGGACATTGCTCAGTTTTATATGAAAATCTAATCCAATTTGTAAAAAAAATATTAAATATTGATGAAGAATCAATTGAAAATGTACTAATTAATATGAAAGTAAAAGAAGAAGTTATTATTGTAGATATAGATGAAAAAGAATGGGTATATTTAATGCCATACTATAAGGCTGAGAAAACAGTAGCAGAAAAGTTAATAACGCTAAAGCAATATAAAAATATAAAACATATTGACAGATTTAAAAAAGAATTAGAAAAGGTTGAAAAAAAATCCAATATTGAATTATCAGATATGCAAAAAGAAGCTGTTAAAGCTATTAATGAAAACAATGTATGTGTTATTACAGGAGGACCAGGAACAGGAAAAACAACAATTATAAAAACTATTATTGAATTATATAAACAAAATGAAATGAAACCAGTTCTTTGTGCACCAACAGGAAGAGCAGCAAAAAGAATGACAGAAACAACTGGAAATGAAGCTAAAACCTTACATAGACTTTTAGAAATTGGAAGTATTATATCAGATGACACTCAAAATATAAATATGGATTACTCAGTAGCACCAATTGATGCAGACATAATTATTGTTGATGAAATGTCAATGGTAGATATTTTCTTAATGAATTATTTATGCAAAGCCATTTACAATGGAACCAAATTAGTACTAGTAGGAGATATTGATCAATTACCATCTGTAGGACCAGGAAATGTATTAAAAGACATTATTGAATCAAATCAAATTATAACAATTACACTTAATAAAATTTTTAGACAAGCAGCCCAAAGTAAAATTATTGTTAATTCACATAGGGTAAATGATGGAAATCAGTTTATTTCAAAAGAAGAAATAGAAGAAGAACAAGAAAACTACTTAGATGACTTTTTCTATATCAATGAGGGTAATAAAATTAAAATATTAGATCAAGTTATTTCATTAAGTGGAGAACGATTGAAAAAATATGGAGATTATGACTTTTTAAAGAATATACAAGTAATAACTCCAACTAAAAAAGGAGAATTAGGAACTAAAGAATTAAATAAACAATTACAAGAAACAGTAAATCCAGCAAATGAAATGAAACAAGAAAGAAAATTTGGAGAAACTATTTTCCGTGAAGGAGATAGGATTATGCAAATTAAAAATAATTATGAAATGTACTGGGAAAAACATGGTGTAAGTTTTGAAACAGGAAGCGGAGTTTTTAATGGAGAATTTGGAACAATTGAAAATATAAATGAAAAAGAAAAGCAAATGCAAATTAGATTTGATGATGATAAATTAGCTTGGTATCAATTTAATGAATTAGAACAAATTGAACATGCTTATGCAATTACTGTACATAAATCACAAGGAAGTGAATTTGATGTTGTAATCATGCCAATCAGCCAAACAGCACCAATGTTATTGACCAGAAATTTATTATATACAGGAATGACAAGAGCCAAAAAGCTATTAATTATTATAGGAAACAAAAATATTTTAGATTTTATGATACGAAATGCAGACAATAAAAAAAGAAATACGGGTTTAGCATATCAATTACAAAATATAAAATAAAATATTCGGGGGCAGATTTAGGAGGTTTTATGAACTTTTTAAAATATGTTCTCGATTTTATTTTTCCACCGATTTGTGGAATATGTAATCAATTAGGAGAAGGGTTTTTATGTAAAAATTGCGAAAAAGAATTGCAAAATTATTTGTACAAAAATGAAAAACAAGAAAAAGAAGATGAAAGATTTCATTTATTAAAATATGAGGAGTTAATTCGAAATAAAATAATTACATATAAATTTGAAGATAAAAATTACCTTTGTCATTTATTTTCTACTTTAATTTTGCATCAAAAAGAAGCTTGTACATTTCTAAAACAATATGATATGATTTTACCAATACCAATTCATGCAAAAAGAAAAAGAGAAAGAGGATATAATCAAAGTGAATTAGTAGCAAAAGAAGTAGCTAAAGCTTTGAATATACAAATTCAAAATGACATTTTATTAAAACAAAAAAACACAAAACCACAAAGTAGTTTAAAAAGAGAAGATCGATTAAAAAATGTACAAGGAGTATATAAAATAAAAAATAGGAACAAAATACAAGAAAAGAGTATTGTTATATTTGACGATATATATACAACAGGAGCGACAACAAAACAATGTAGAAAAATGTTAAAAGAAGCAGGAGCTAAAAGAGTTGGAATTTTCACAATAGCAAAAGATTAAGCACGTAAAAATGATATAATTACCGCTTTTACAAATAAAGATTTTTTTATTTAAAAAATTCACAAAAAATTCATTGAAGAAAAAAGACAGTTTATGATAAAATGTAAAATAGTAATGGAAAAACAAAAGAAAGGATATGAAAAATGGAAGATTTAGTAGAAAGCATATTAGACTATATTCGTTCTGATTATACAGATTATGCCATTATGATTAATGGTGAATGGGGAAGTGGAAAAACATACTTTTGGAATCACAAAATAAAACCAAAAATAGAGTCTATGCAATTAAATGGAAAACGATATACAGCTATTTATATGTCTTTATATGGTATTTCAAACTTAGAGGAAATTAGCAAGAAAATTTTCATTGAAACTACTCAATTAATGGACAAAAATTTGAAGAAATTTATGGATGCGAGTGGTGTTAGCACAATTCCAGAGTATGCAAAAACAGGACTAGATATGGCTAATTTCTTTGGCGTAACACAAAATGGAGATAGAATAGATTATGGTGAGTTCTTTTCAACAGATGATAAGGTACTTTGTTTTGATGACTTAGAGAGAGCAAATGTAGATGTTATAGATATATTGGGATATATAAATAATTTCGTAGAACATGATCATATAAAAACAATTATTATCTGTAATGAAAAAGAATTATCAACAAAATTAAAAAATAGCAATTTGGAAATGAAAACATTTATTGCTACTTATCTATTAGATAAACAAAATCAATTAAATGAAAAAACAGATAAACCAATGGTAGAAAGAATTCGTGATACTATTGAATATGTTTTTGACAAAGCAAATGATTATGAAAGAATTAAAGAAAAATTAATAGGTGAAACTTTTGAATATGCACCAGAATTTAATTATATTATTAATGGATTATTAATGCGATATGAAAAATATCCAGATTTAATTAGATTCTTAAGAGAAAATACAAACTTAATTATTTCTACATTTAATAAAAGTGGAACAAGAAATTTAAGAATTTTAAAACATTCACTAACCAACTTTAAGAAAATATTTGATATGGTAAACAAGTCATATCCAAATACAAACCATCGTATTCTACAAACAATGTTAATTTTTACAATCGCTATTTCTTTTGAAATCAAAGCTGGAAAAATTACAAAAGATAAATTTGTTAATATTAACAATAATGAAGAATATAAGGCAATATTAGTATCTTCAAGAGTATTTATGGATAATCGCCAATTCTATATTAAAGAATTTGATAATAACTATTATTACAACTTTAAAGCAGAATATCGTTTCTTTAAATTTATAGAGATTTATGTACGTACACGTATTTTTGATATGAAAGTTTTTAAAGAAGATATGGAAGTAATCATAAATACAATTGATACTGATAAATTACCTGCATACAAGAGATTACTAACAGAGGAATATTGGAAAATTGCAGATGATCAGTTTAATGGAATGATAGAAGAAATTTTAGATGATGTAAAAAATGGAAAATTAGAATTAATTAATATTGTAAAATTATTTGCTTATTTTGCATACTTTATTAGAAAAGATTTAATTAATTATGACATGAGAACAATTACAAGCGTATTCTTAAATGGTATGAATATTGCATCATTAACTTCATCATATTGTGATAATGTAGAAGAAGAATTGTCTAGAATTGCATTAGATGACGAACATTCAGAAGACATGGAAGAAATACTAACACATTTTTATAACATCAATGAAAAATTGAAAGAAAAAATGTATATGGAAAAAGCAGAAGATATCTTCAAATGTATACCAATGAAAATGGAAGCATTTTATGATAAATTTGATAAAGAATGTATGGATATACCAATATTTAAATATTATGATGTTTTCCAAATGTTCCAAAGAATATCATGTGCAAGTAATGAAGATATTGTAACAATTAAAGAAAAATTATTAGACAGAGCTAAGCGAAATGGAAAAAATCTACAAGCAGAATTGCCTAATTTGAAAAAGCTAAAACAAGTTATGGATGATTATATAGATGGAAAACTACCAAGCATAAAATTAGTAATGCTACAAAACTTTTCAGATGAACTTGCTATTATTATAGAAGAGTATAAAAAGCAAATTGGAGAAGTAGAAACAGAACAGACAACATATTAAATAAAAAACGTCAAAGAAAAAACTTTGACGTTTTTTTTGTCAGAATTTATGAATAAAAATAGTAAAAAAAACAATAATAAGACTATAAAAGAAAAAATTAGAATATCAATATAAAGTTTAAAAGGAGGGAATGTTTTGAAAGCAACAGGTGTAGTAAGAAGAATAGATGACTTGGGTAGAGTTGTTATTCCAAAGGAAATAAGAAAAACATTGAGAATAAAAGAGGGAGATCCACTTGAAATATTTACAGATAAAGAAGGAGAGGTTATATTAAAAAAATATTCTCCAATTGGAGAATTGTCTGAATTTGCTACAGAGTATGCGGAAACATTAGCAAAGACAACTGGACATATTGCTTGTATTACAGATAAGGACACAGTTATTGCTGTTTCAGGTGGTTCAAAAAAAGAATTTTTAGAGCAAGGAATTAGCGAAGAATTAGAAAAAATTATGGAAGATAAAGAAAAATATACAAGTAAAGAAAACAATGATATAGCAGTTCCAATTACAAGACATGATAACAAAGAAAGAAAATTTAATGCACAAGTTGTATATCCAATTATTTCTGATGGAGATGTAATTGGAAGTGTAATTTTACTTTCAAAAGAACCTGGAACTAAAATGACAGAAGTAGAACAAAAAGTTGTGCAATCTGCAGCAAGTTTTTTAGGAAGTCAAATGGAAATTTAAGCCGTGATTAAGCTATGAATCAAAGAAAGTAATCAGAATGTCATAAAAATGTCACAAAAATGTAACAAACGGAAAAAACGTTTAATATCAACGCTTTGAAAAATAAAAGAAAAAAGATTTAAAAATGTATACTTGCTTATTAAAAACAATTGTAGTATAAATATAATTGAAATAAGTTATTTATAACTACAAAGGAGGAAATGTTATGGAAAATAATTTCAATGTAGAAAATAATTTACCATCAAAAGTAAGTCCTTGGACAAAAGTTAGAAACTTTTTATTCCAAGAAATTGAAATTACTTTAACACCAAAACAAGAAAAAGTTATTAAGGGAGTATCAGATTTTTGGAATCAAGAAATTACAGGACAAAAAGTTCATGACTTCTTATTCTATGATATAACCGGTGAAAAAGTAAAAAATTTCTTATTTAAAGAAATAAAAATTGTAGATAATATAGAATTATAAAAACAGCAAAAATAAAAGCATATTAATTGCCTAAGAGAAAGCAGATTAATATGCTTTTTTATTTGTTATTTGTAAAGAAACAAAAAACTATGGTGTAGTACTTGCAAAGTAAATGTTTTTGATATAAAATAATGATGTTTAGGGAATACTAAACATATAAGTACTTTTTGTACTAAAAAGGAGGAATAAAACTATGTCAATTAAAATTGGAATTAATGGATTCGGAAGAATTGGAAATTTAGCTTTTCAAGCAGCATTAAACAGAGGAGAAGTAGAGGTTGTTGCAATAAATGACCCATTTATTACTGCTGATTATATGGCTTATATGGTAAAATACGATACAGTTCATGGAAGATTCAATGGAGAAATATCATCAGAAGAAGGAAAATTAATTGTAAATGGAAAAGAAATAAAAGTATACAATGAAATGGAACCAAAAAATATTCCATGGGGAAAAGATGGAGTAGACTATGTTTTAGAGTGCTCAGGAGTATTTACAACAATTGAAAAAGCAAATGGACATTTAGAAGGTGGAGCAAAGAAAGTTATTATTTCTGCACCATCAAAAGATGCACCTATGTTTGTTATGGGAGTTAATAATGATAAATATACACCAGATATGAATATTATTTCAAATGCATCATGTACAACAAACTGTTTAGCACCACTTGCTAAAGTTATTCATGATAATTTTGGAATTAAAGATGGATTAATGACAACAGTTCATAGTACAACAGCTACTCAAAAAACAGTAGATGGAGCTTCTAAGAAAGATTGGAGAGGCGGAAGAGCAGCTTCAGCTAATATTATCCCATCATCAACAGGAGCAGCAAAAGCTGTAGGAAAAGTTATTCCAGAACTTAATGGAAAATTAACAGGTATGGCATTTAGAGTTCCAACTGTTGACGTTTCAGTAGTAGATTTAACATGTAATTTAGAAAAACCAGCAACATATGAAGAAATCTGTGCAGCAGTAAAAAGAGCATCAGAAAATGAAATGAAAGGCATTATTGAATATGTAGAAGATCCAGTTGTATCATCAGATTTCATTCATGATGAACATACATCAATTTTTGATAGTACAGCAGGAATTGCATTAACAGATACATTTGTAAAATTAGTTGCATGGTATGATAACGAATGGGGTTATTCTAATAAATTAGTTGACTTAGCAATTTATATATCAAATAAATAAGGGAGAAAATAATTATGAGAGATGTAAAAATACACGGAATATACAAACATTTTAAAGGAGATTTGTATATAGTAGAAGGTGTAGCAACTCATAGTGAAACAAAGGAAAAGTATATTATTTATAGAGCTCTATATGGTGATAATGAATGTTACATTAGACCATATGATATGTTTCTTTCAGAGGTAGATAGAGAAAAATATCCCAATGTAGAACAAAAATATAGATTTGAATTACAAGATATTCAAAGTGTAAAAAATAACAAAGTATAGAAATATACTTGAAAGGAAGTTAAATATGAATAAAAAAACCATCAGAGATGTTGATTTAAAAGGAAAAAAAGTATTAGTAAGATGCGATTTTAATGTTCCATTAGATGAAAACGGAAAAATAACAGATAATACAAGAATTACAGCAGCATTACCTACAATTCAATACTTGAGAGAACAAGGAGCAAAAGTTATATTATGCTCTCACTTAGGAAGACCAAAGGGACAAGTAAATGAAAAATATTCTTTACAACCAGTAGCAGATGAATTAAAAGATCTATTAGATACAGATGTTAAATTTGCATCAGATGTAACTGGAAGTAGTGCTAAAAGTACAACAGAAGCATTAAGAGATGGAGAAGTTGCACTTCTAGAAAATGTAAGATTTGATCCAAGAGAAGAACAAAATGATGATACTTTAGCAATGGAACTTGCATCACTTTCAGATGGAATATATGTAAATGATGCTTTTGGAGCAGCACATAGAGCCCATAGCTCAACAGAAGGAGTAACACATCATGTAGATGAGTCAGTAGCAGGATTATTAATGGAAAAAGAAATCGAATTTTTAGGTGGTGTCCTTGAAAGTCCAGAAGAACCATTTGTAGCAATTTTAGGTGGAGCAAAAGTTTCTGACAAAATAGGAGTTATTGAAAATTTAATAGATAAAGTAGATGAAATATTGATTGGTGGAGGAATGGCATTTACCTTCTTAAAAGCAAAAGGATATGATATTGGTGATTCAATTTGTGAAGAAGACAAAGTAGAAGAAGCAAAGAGAATCTTGAAAAAGGCAGAGGATGAAGGCGTAAAAATAAGACTACCAAAAGATGTCCATGTAACAAAAGAATTTTCAAATGATACACCTGACAAAATGGTAGATGTTGATAAAATACCAGAAGGATATCAAGGATTAGATATAGGACCAAAAACAGTAATGGAATTTGAAAAAGAATTACAAGGTGCAAAAACTGTTCTATGGAATGGACCTTTAGGAGTATGTGAGTTTTCTAAATTTACAATTGGAACAGAAAGAATAGCAGAAGCAATTGCAAATACAGATGCAGTATCTGTAGTAGGAGGAGGAGACTCAGTTGCAGCTATTAAAAAATTAGGATTAGCTGATCAGTTTACTCATATATCAACAGGTGGAGGAGCTTCTCTAGAGCTATTAGAAGGAAAAACATTACCAGGATTAGCAGCATTAACAGATAAAGAAATGGAAAAAGAAGAAAGACAAGAAACAAAATCTGATATAACAAAAAACACAAGAGAAAATCCCATTAGATAAGAATAAAAAAATAATAAAGCGAGGTTCTAAAAAATGAGAAGAAAAGTAATTGCTGGTAATTGGAAGATGAATATGCTTCCAGATGCTACTATAAAATTTATTGAGGAATTAACACCATTAGTAAAAGATAAACAAAGTGAAATTATTATTTGTGTACCTTATACAGATTTATTTTATGCATTAATGAGTGCACAAAATACCAATATCAAAATTGGAGCACAAAATATGCATTGGGAAGAAAGTGGTGCATATACAGGAGAAGTATCAGGTCAAATGTTAAAAGCAATTGGAGTAGAATATGTTATAATAGGACATTCTGAACGCAGACAATATTTTAATGAAACAGATGAAAGTGTAAATAAAAAAATAAAAGCAGCATTTGAAAACAAATTAAAACCAATTTTATGTGTAGGAGAAAGCTTAGAACAACGTGAAGCAAAAAAACAAGATGAAGTTGTAACAAATCAAATAAAAGCTGACTTAGATGGCTTAACATCAGAACAAGTATCAAACTTAATAATTGCTTATGAACCAATTTGGGCAATCGGAACAGGAAAAACAGCAACTACAGAAGATGCTAATAATATGGCAAAAACAATAAGAAATAAAATATCAGATTTATATGGACAAAATATAGCAGATAAAATAATTATACAATATGGTGGAAGTGTAAAATCTTCTAACAGTAAAGAATTATTTGAAACATCAGACGTAGATGGAGCCTTAATTGGAGGAGCAAGTCTAAAAGTTGATGAATTCGACAAAATTATTGAAAGTGTAAAAGAATAGGAGCAAAAAGAGAAATGAACAAGAAAATGACAATGCTAATGATATTAGATGGATTTGGAATTAATGAAAATGAAAAAGGAAATGCAGTAAAACTTGCAAAAACACCTAATATAGATAAACTAATGAAAACATGTCCAACAACAATTATTCATACAAGTGGTATGGACGTTGGATTACCAGATGGACAAATGGGAAATTCAGAAGTGGGTCATACAAATATTGGTGCAGGAAGAATTGTATATCAAGATTTAACAAAAATTACAAAATCAATAGAAGATGGAGATTTTTTCAGCATACCAGAATTAACAGAAGCAATTGAAAATTGTAAAAAGAATCATTCTAAATTACATATATTAGGATTACTTTCGGATGGTGGAGTACACAGTCATATTCGTCATCTATATGCACTTCTAGAATTAGCAAGAAGAAAAGACTTCGAAGATGTATATGTACATTGTTTCTTAGATGGTAGAGATACACCACCAGCATCAGCAGAAGGATATATTGCAAAATTAGAAGAAAAAATGAAAGAAAAAGGCGTTGGAAAAATAGCAACAATTTCAGGAAGATTCTATAGTATGGACAGAGATAAGAGATGGCAGAGAGTTCAAAAAGCATATGATGCTCTTGTTAATGGAATAGGAAATAAAGCAAATTCTGCTATTTCTGCAATTGAAGCATCTTATCAAAAAGAAGTATTTGATGAATTTGTAGAACCAACAGTTATTTGCTCAAAAGAAGAACCAGTTGCTAAAATAGAAAATAACGATTCAGTTATCTTTTATAACTTTAGACCAGATAGAGCAAGAGAAATTACGAGAGCATTAGTTGATCCAGAATTTAATGAATTTGAAACAAAGAAAATGAATCTATATTATGTATGCTTTAAGCAATATGATGAAACAATTCCAAATGTCCAAATTGCTTTCAAACCAGAAGAATTAAAAAATACATTTGGAGAATATATTAGTCAAAAAGGATTAACACAATTAAGAATTGCAGAAACTGAAAAATATGCACATGTTACTTTCTTCTTTAATGGTGGAGAAGAAAAACAATATCCAGGAGAAGACAGAATTTTAATTCCATCACCAAAAGTAGAAACTTATGACTTACAACCAGAAATGAGTGCAGAAGAAGTAACACAAAAAGTGGTAGAAGCAATTCAGTCAGAAAAATATAATGTCATTATTCTAAATTATGCAAACCCAGATATGGTAGGTCACACTGGTAATTTAGAAGCAGCAATACAAGCAATAGAAAAAATAGATGAATGTGTTCAAAGAGTAGTAAATGCTATAAAAGAAAAAAATGGAGCATTAATCATAACAGCAGATCATGGAAATGCAGAACAAATGATAGACTATAAAACTGGAGAACCACATACAGCTCATACAACAAATCCAGTACCATTAATATTGGTAGGAGTTGATAATGTAACATTAAAAGAAGGCAAACTAGCAGATTTAGCCCCAACAATGTTAGATATATTAGATTTGGAACAGCCAGAAGAAATGACTGGTGAAAGCTTAATTGAAAAAGAGTAAAATCTGGAGGAAAAAATGAAAACGACGCCAGAAATGAAAAGAGTATATTCAAATATACAAAAACAACTATTTTATTTAATTCCAGAAAAGTGGGATAGAATTTATTTATATGCCTCAGTAACACAAAAAATTATGAATTTAGAAACAGGTGAATTATTTTTCTATTACTTTCCAAGTGGAATATTAAAAAAGAATCCAATTAATGTTTATGAAATACCAAATCGATTTACATTAAATGAAGAAGAATATATTAAATTAGTTGAAAGATTGTATCAATCTATTAAAGAGCTGTGGAAATTATGCAAAGATACAGAAGAAAAAGTATGGACAAATATTACCATAAAATTAGTAGGATTAAAATTTGAAATAGAATACCATTATGATGATCTATCTATATCACCATATTCTAATATAGAAAGACATATCATTTGGAAATATAAATATTTAGATTTACCAATTGATAGTTTTAATAGAAAAGATAAGAAATTAATTGAAAAATATCTTGTAGAAAATGTGGTAGAAGATCTTAATGATGTAGTTATTTATTCAGAATCTATATATAAAAGACCAATAAAAAATATTGTAGATTATAATAAAGCTACACCACCACAAGAATTTATTTTGGTAGAAAAAGAACAAGAAGAACAACGAGAAAAAGAAAGAAGAAAAATAGAAGAACAACGATATACATACCTAAAAAAAGAAAAAAGAGGTTTAAAAAGAATTAATAAAAGACCTAGAGAAAAAGAAATGACGTATGTTGAACAGATTGAGGCACAAAGAAAAGCGGTAAAAAGTCAAATTTTAAATCATTTATAATAAAGCTTAAAAGAAGGGAAGATTTTAAAATGAAAGATTATTTAGGAATTGAAAGTGTAAGAGCACTAGAAGTATTAGACTCAAGAGGAAACCCAACAGTACAAGTAGAAGTAGTAACAGAAGGAGGTTTTTCAGGAGTTGCTATGGTTCCATCAGGAGCTTCAACAGGAAGTTTTGAAGCAGTTGAACTTCGTGATGGAGATAAAGATAGATACTTAGGTAAAGGAGTATTACAAGCTGTTGAAAATGTTAATAAGAAGATAGCAAAAGAGCTTGAAAATGCAAATGTTTATGAACAAGCAAAAATTGACAAAATGTTAATAGAACTAGATGGAACAGATAATAAGGCAAAATTAGGAGCAAATGCAACACTTGGAGTATCTTTAGCAGTTGCAAAAGCTGCAGCAAATTCATTAGGAATGAGCCTATACAACTATATTGGTGGGGTAAATGCAAAACAATTACCAGTTCCAATGATGAATATTATGAATGGTGGAAAACACGCAGATAGTGGTTTAACTGTCCAAGAATTTATGATTATGCCTGTTGGAGCAAAAACATTCAGTGAATGTATGAAAATGGGTGTAGAAGTATATCATAATTTAAAGAAAGTATTAAAAGATAAAGGATTAGCAACAGCAGTTGGAGACGAAGGAGGATTTGCTCCAAATGTATCTAGTGAAAAAGAAGCAATTGAATTAATCCTAGAAGCAATTTCAAAAGCTGGATATGTTGCAGGAAAAGATATTTGCTTAGCTTTAGATGTTGCAGCAACAGAAATGTTTGATGAAGCAAAGAAAATTGGAAAAGATGGATATTATTTCTGGAAAACAGGAGAATTTAAAACAAGAGAACAAATGATAGACTTTATTGTAGAATTAGCAAATAACTATCCAATTATCTCTATTGAAGATGGATTAGCAGAAGAAGATTGGGAATCTTGGAAAGTATTAACAGAAAAGCTTGGAGATAAAATTCAATTAGTAGGTGACGATTTATTTGTAACAAATATAAAGAGATTACAAAAAGGAATCGATAACAAAACAGCAAATAGTATTTTAATAAAATTAAATCAAATAGGAACTTTAACTGAAACTTTAGATGCTATAGAATTAGCAAAGAGAAATGGATATACAGCAGTTGTATCACATAGAAGTGGAGAAACAGAAGATACAACACTTGCAGATGTAGCTGTAGCAACAAATGCAGGACAAATAAAAACAGGAGCACCATGTAGAACAGATAGAGTAGCAAAATATAACAGATTACTAAATATAGAAGATGAACTTGGAGATGTAGCTGTATTCACAGGAAAATTTTAAAAAATAATTAGAAATAACAGCAAATAGAGTGGTATCAACCACTCTATTTGAATTTTACAATGAAAAGTGGTATAATAATACTATCCCCAACGTGGATAGTACAAAACAAAGGAGAAAGACAAAATGCCAAACAAAATCACAGAAAAATTAAGCGCGTTAGCAGAGAAGAAAAATCTCTCGCTGCAAGAACTCCTAGTGAAAGGAAAAGAAAATATTGATCTCGCGGATGAGATACTGGCACTTCCAGAAAACTTCGTGGAGATCTGCGAATTGGAAGTGATTCTCCATAACGCTGCGGTAGTCTAATCCTTCGCCGGCAAAGAACAGTTCTTTTGCCGGCGTACTTTTATATAAAAATAAAACAAAAAATATAGTCATAAATAAAAAAATATGATATGATATATAAAGTGAATAAAAAATTGGGGTATCGCCAAGCGGTAAGGCATCGGACTCTGACTCCGACATTCCTGTGTTCGAATCACAGTACCCCAACCAACTATAAAATATGTTATAAAAAATTATATAAAAATACTACCAAGGAGAAAAATGAAAAGAGAGGAAATAGTAGTTTCTCAAAGAAACAAAAGACGGAATAGGAAAAATAATTAATGCAATTTCAGAGCTTGTTAGATCAAAAACTGACAAGAATTATTTATTGTCTGAAAATTCTCCTGAGTTTTTAAAAAGAAACAAAAAACTCATAGTACAAACAATAAAAAGAAACGTATCATATTTAGATCAAGTCCCAGAAGACATTTTAACAGAAGAATTAAAATATACATTGGGAAGTTTGAATACTGTCGAAGAAATACAGCAAAGAGGAGAGCCTGTACTTGAAAGATTTCTAAATGAAAATAGTATGATTTATACGGCATTTATAAATGGATACAAATATAGAAATACAACTCCTATGATATTAAGAGGAGAAGAAGGAAAAACTGCTATTTTACAATATCTAGACATGAAAAAAAGTGGAGATGAAATACAAGATTTTCCAAGTCTTATTGATCCAAGTCTACTAGAAGATGAAGAATTTAGAGAGACATATATTCGTTTTTTAGATCAAAAAGGATATAATTTAAGAAGAAATGATCCACAAGCTTTATTGCAAGACTCAAGATTGGTTATACCTTATTATGAAAAAAAATTAGAGCGTGGAGAAAATATTAATGAAAGTAATATTATACTAAATCCATCATTAATTAGAGATTCTTCATTTATGAAACAATATATACAGATGTTCCAACAAAAAGGAATTAGTGATGCAACAATTTTAGATACATTAACAAAATCGCCAGCTTGTGTTGAAGAAATAAAGAAAAATGCCAATTTATTTCAGCTAATATTTAACAATATAAGAGGGAATGATATACAATCATTTTTTAAAACATTTTTTACACAAGAGGAATTAAAAGAATTTTTAAGTAGAGATATTTCTTGGCAAGGAGAAATGAAAAGATTTAGTGATCTTTATAGAGCAGATCCTACAATAATATCAACATTAGATGGAAGACTTTTAGATGAAAAATATAGCTTTATACCTCAACATAAAATGCAAATATTTGCTAAACAAAATGAGAGTGTACAAGCAAAAATACTAGGACTTAATGATTTGCAACTTAAATTATATCAGAAGATGACACAAAAAATCTCAAATCAAACGAATAGGTGGAATCGTTTTGAAAAAAATATAATTAATAACTTATCAGGAAATGTTTTTTATGGGGACTTACTTTCTGATTTATATGAGCAAAGTAGAAATGGAGATTTAATTACTGCACAAGAAATAGAAAATTTAACGTATCTTTTTTCAAGAAAAAGCCTTAGTAGAGAAGATTTTGAAGGACTTGTTGGATATTCTTATAGAGAAATGGGATTAGGACCCGAAGAAATAGAGAAAGGAAAAATGAAGGAAGCAGATATTATTTTTCCTATAAAAACTAAAAAAGAGTTAAGCTATTTGCAAGAAATTAGAGAATTGGTTTGCGATACAGTTTTATCGAATCCTGAATTAGATGATGAACAATTAACAGGTAGAATAAAAAAATATTTAGTAGCCTTTGAAGATTTATCTCCAATGGATAGAGTAAAATTAGCTTTAATGGAAAAATATTATAATATGAGTTTAAAAGAAGCAAGTACTCTTATTGAAAGATTTGGAACAGATATAGAACATGTAAAGACTCGGGGATATGCAAGATGGACAAATTATAGAGCAGATAAAAGCTATAAAAAATATTTTTGAAACAAGTGATATGGAGGCATTAAGAAAAATTGGAGACTTTGATATAATTGTTAAAACAGATTTATCTATTAGTAGTCAGCTAACAGAAGAAATGCAAGAAGTTTTTGAAAAACTATATAAAGAAACTTTATATGTGCCAAGTGATCAAGAAAAAATAGGAGAAGCTCAGTATGATGGAAAAACTGTTGATATTTTTGATGCTGGAACAGATTTTTCAATGCTTGCAAAAAGAATAGGAATGAAAGATGGAGATTCTAGAGAAATATGGAATAGGCTATCTCAAAGTCATACAGATGGAGGAGGAGATTTACGTTATAATACTTGCCTTTCTTATATGCAGGATGAGAATCTTTTATATGGAATAGGTGAAAGCCAAGTAGTATTGGGCTTTGCTCGGAGGAACAGGACCTTATTCAATTAACGATATACATAGAGATGATGCACGTAGTCAATTTTTGGGAGGAGATGACATATATCGTGAAGCAACTGGTAAATATGAAACTCCTGGAAAATTATCAACATATACAGCAGATGATTCATATAATGAAATTATTATGAATACATTAATAGTTGATGAAAATGGACAAACTGAAAAAATGCAACCAGACTATGTAATCTATATTAAAGACAAAACAGATACAACTTTAGAAGAATTAGAAAGTGATTCTACATGGATAAATAGTAAAAAAGTTGCCTCTCAGTTTGGTATCCCTATTGTTATGATAGATAGACAAAAAGTAGAAGAAGCTGAAAGAACAAAAATATCTACTATGTCTAAAATGATTAGGAATGGAGAGTATACAACTCAAGACTTAATACAATTCATACATAAGGTAGCACATTATGAAAACAGATATGGTAATGAAAGCATTTTAGAATATGCACCAAAAGAAATGCTTGACGCTTTAAAACATAGCATAGAAGAAAGAACAAGCGAAGAAATGAAGAGTAAGAAAATATCAATTCCTCAAATAGAAAGAACACTTACTCAAGAAGAAATTGCTACTAGAAGAAAAACAATATTAGAAAGACAAAAACAGCTACAAGAAAGTATGCAAACCTTTGAAGGAGAAGAAAAATGAGTAAAATAAAAAATAATAAAATCATTGATTTAAGGAATAAATCAGAGGAAGAGAAATCTTTGATAATGGCGCAAATTTCTAGGGAAATTAATAAAGTTTTTGAAGAAAATAAAGATAAAGAAAAAGAGAAAGAATAAAAAATTTAAAATAAAAAGTGCGTTTTCTATGTTTTATAGAAGACGCACTTTTATGATGTTATGTCTAGTTATATAAAATAAATTTTATTTTATTCTTTTATCTTTTATGATTGCAGCTATTCCAAATATTCCTATAACAGCAATTATGAAAAGAACAATGTTATTATTTTCACCTGTTTGTGGAATTGGATCAGGAGCTACTACTGGTTTCTCTTGAGTTACTTTTACTTTTGGAGTAACATCTGAAGATTCTTGATATGGATGATCCTTATCATGTTCTGCATCTTCAGCAGTAATATCAACTTTCTCGTTTGTTGATAAAATTTCACCTAAAATTTCTTGACTAAATTCATCTTTTAATTTTAATTTATAACTTACTTTAGCAACTTCACCTTCAGCAAGAACAGGAATTGTCCATGTAATAGAATTATCAGTAGTATCTATTTTATCAGAAATTGTACCAAAATTTGGTTTAGTTACATAAGAAAAATCAAAGTTGTCAACAATTTCTTGAGGAAAATAATCTTTAATAACTATATTTTTTAATGTATTATCTTTTTCTACAACAATATTCTTAAAAATTTCTTCAGCAATAGTGTTTTCTATAGTATTTTTATCATCTGGAATGTAATAATATCCTGTAATAGTAGGTGCATCAGCTGTACCAAATATTTCTTCAGCTAAAGCACGATATGTTTTTTGACTAGTTGGTTCAACCTTATCTGAATCAAGACCAATCATACATCCATAAATATCAATACCATTGCTTTGAATTTCTTGTAATTTAGTTTTAGTATTAGTAGCTACATCACCAGTATAAGTTTCCCAGTTACCATGAATATCATTGTTTGGAACACCATCTGTTAAAAGAATGATATAACGTAATGCATCTTCATCAGAAGAAAAATTATCATCAGCTACTGTGATACCAGCTTCTATATTTGTTCTAGGTCCACATTTTTGTTCTTCAATAGCTGAAATAGCATTAGCTACAGCTTCTTCAGAGTTTGTAAGAGGTAATTGTAATTGAGCATCATTAATTGTCCCTTCTGTTTCTCCAGCAACAGAATCCAAGCTTGAAAAACTAACAACTCCTACTTTAGCATTTTGTTTAGTTTCAAATAATTTTGAAACTAATATATTAGCAGAATTAATAACAACTTGTTTTCTTGTAATATCTCCTACTAAATTTTCAACCATACTAGAAGAATTATCAATTACTAAAAATACTTCTACAGGGCGAGTATCATTTTCAACTTCTTTTATATTTTTCATCGTTAGTTCTATTGTTAATGATTTATCATGTTCATCAAAATCAATTACTTTTTTATCAAATTCACCAATATCACCAATTTGCATGTGACAAACATTATCTTCAACAAGTTCAAACTTAGTTGCACCTTCTGGTAATGAATTTGATGCAAAAGCACATCCTGAGAACAGAATCATTGTCATCATTAGTGAGTAAATCAATTTTTTTAATACTGATTTTCTCATTTTACATAATCACCTTTCTCAAAAACATTACAATCTACATTTTACCATATTTTTCTAAGATTTTCAAGTGTTAACATAAAAAACAAGATAAAAACTTGAAAAAGAAATACAGATAATATATAATATTCAAAAATTAGGATAGTTAGGAATGAAATAAATGTCAGTACTAGAAAACGTTGAAACACCTGAAAACTTAAGAAAATTAACATATGATGAAAAGAAAAAACTAGCAGAAGAAATTAGACAATTAGTTATTGAAACGGTTTCACAAACAGGAGGACATCTTGCTTCAAATTTAGGAGTAGTTGAACTTACAATAGCACTTCATAGTGTATTTCATATGCCTGAAGATAAAATTGTATGGGATGTTGGACATCAGACATACATTCATAAAATATTAACTGGTCGAAAAGATAAAATATCAACATTAAGAAAACTAGATGGAATAGCAGGATTTCCTAAAACGACAGAATCACCATATGATACTTTTAATACAGGTCATAGCAGTACTTCAATTTCAGCAGCACTAGGAATGGCAAGAGCAAGAGATTTAAAAAAAGAAAAAAATTATGTAATAGCAGTTATTGGAGATGGGGCACTAACAGGAGGAATGGCACTAGAAGCATTAAATGATGCAGGAAGTAGTAGAACAAATTTAATTGTTATTCTAAATGATAATGAAATGAGTATAGGAAAAAATGTAGGTGGAATATCACATTTTTTAACAAGAGTTAGAACAAGAAAGTTATATAATAAATCTAACAGATATATCAAAAAAACAGTAGAAAAGATTCCCAAAGTAGGAAATGGAATAATAAAATTAGTAAGAAAAGTAAAATATAGCATTAAACAATTAGTAATACCAAATATGCTTTTTGAGGATTTTGGATTTAAATATTTAGGACCAGTAGATGGACATAATATAGAAGATATAGAAGAAATTTTAAAAAAGGCAAAAGATTTAGAAGGACCAATTTTAATACATGTATTAACGAAAAAAGGAAAAGGGTATGAACCAGCTGAATTAAACCCTGATAAATACCATGGAACATCAGCTTTTGATATTAAAACAGGAAAAGCTAAGAAAGCAAAACAAGATGACTATTCTAAAATTTTCGGAAAAAAATTAGTAGAATTAGCTAAGAAAAATGATAAAATTGTTGCTATTACAGCAGCAATGCTAGATGGAACAGGTCTAGGAGAATTTGCAAAAAAATTTCCAAAACGTATATTTGATGTTGGAATTGCAGAACAACATAGTTTAACAATGGCAGCAGGTCTAGCATCTTGTGGATTAAAGCCAGTAATTAGTATATATTCATCATTTTACCAAAGAGGATATGATCAAGTTATACATGATATATGTATGCAAAATTTACCAGTAGTAATGTGTGTTGATAGAGCAGGAATTGTGGGAAATGACGGAGAAACACATCAAGGAATGTTTGATATGGCATTTTTCAATATTATACCTAACATTACAATTATGGCACCAAAAGATTTTAAAGAATTAGAAGAAATGTTAGAATTTGCAATTAACTTAAATAAGCCAGTAACAATTAGATATCCAAGGGGAGGAGAAGCAAAGACTAAATTTGAAAAACATAATAAAATTCAATTAGGAAAAGCAGAAATATTACAAAATACAGTAAAAAACCAAGAACAAGAATCGGTATGCATTATTGGAATTGGAAAAATGGTAGCAAGGGCAATGGAAGTATCAGATATGTTAAATAAAGAAGGCATACAAACCAAAGTAATTAATGCAAGGTTCTTAAAACCACTTGATAAAGACACTATTATAGAAGAAATAAAAGATATTAATTATTGCATTACAATAGAAGATGGATGTAAAACAGGAGGATTAGGTACAGCAGTAAAGGAACTAATTATAGACAATAAAATAAAAATTAAAATAGAAACATTTGCATATCCAGATGAATATATAAGGCATGGTAGTGTAGAAGAACTAGAAAAAATTTATGAAATGGATTCACAAAGTATTGCAAAAAAAGTATTACAACAAATTAATAATAAATAATAATGAGGGAATATGAATAAACAAGAAATTTTAAATAAATATGAAAATGAAGAAGATAAATTATTAGTTGCTAAGGTATTAGACAAAATAGAATTCTCACAGAAACGAAACACTGTAGAAAGTACAGAATTTTTAGATATAAGACAAAGAGGAATGTTAGAAAAATTATTACAAGGATTAAAATATACAAATTATGAAGTATATGGTGGATATGAAAATTCAGAAAGAACAATGATAATTCTTTATCCAGAAAAATTAGAAACAGTTTTTAATCAAAAACAATTTGATTATAATAATTTGATACAAATAATTCGAATACAATTACCAAATGAAATGAGAGGCAAATATAATCATAGAGATTATTTAGGAGCAGTTATTAAAGTAGGAATTAGGAGAGAAAAAGTAGGAGATATTTTAGTAAGTATTGATGGGGCAGATATGATCGTATGTAAAGACATGGCAGATTATTTGATAACAAGTTTATCAGAATTAACAAGATTTAGTAAAAGTAATTTTACGAAAATGAACATAGAAGAAATTTATATAGCACCACAACAAACTGAAATACTAAACATTATTATTCCATCAATGAGAGTAGACAGCATTGTTTCAGAACTAATTAAAACATCACGATCAAAAGTAATAGAAATTATCAATCAAGAAAGAGTAATAGTAAATTGTGAAGTTGTTATAAAAAACTCAAAAATGTTAAAAGAAAATGATAAAATTACAGTAAGAGGAAAAGGAAAGTTTAAAATAAATAAAATATTAAATACTACTAAAAAAGGAAATCTGGTATTAGAAGTTGAAAAATATATATAATGGAGGAAAAAAATATGGCAACTATTATTAATGGAAAAGAATTAGCACAAAAAATAAGAAATGAACTAAAAACAGATGTTGAAAATTTAAGAAATCAAGGAATTGTTCCAAAACTTGCAGTAATTATGGTTGGAGATGATAAAGCATCAGAAATATATGTAAGAAATAAGAGTAGAGCTTGTAATGAATTAGGCATTGAATTTGAAGAATTTTTAGAAGATAAAGACATTACACAAAAAGAATTATTAGATTTAATTGATGAACTAAATGAAAGAAAAGACATACATGGAATTTTATTACAAAGCCCAATACCAGAACATTTAAATATTAGAGAAGCTTTTAGTCGTATTAGTGCCAAAAAAGATGTAGATGGATTTAATCCAATTAATGTAGGAAAATTAGTAATTGGAGAAGATGCATTTGTATCATGTACTCCATATGGTGTAATAAAAATGTTAGAAGAATATAACATAGATATAGAAGGAAAAAGAGCAGTAGTAATTGGAAGAAGCAATATTGTAGGCAAACCAGTAGCACAATGTTTATTAAATAAAAATGCAACAGTAACTATTTGTCATTCAAAAACAAAACACATCCAAGAAATTGTAAAAGAAGCAGACATCATTATTGCAGCAGTTGGAAAACCAAAATTTGTAACAGAAAATATGGTAAAAGAAGGCGCAGTAGTAATAGATGTAGGAATCAATAGAAATGAAGAAGGAAAGTTAATTGGTGATGTCGACTTTGAAAATGTAGAAACAAAAGCATCATATATTACACCAGTTCCTGGTGGAGTTGGACCAATGACAGTTGCTATGCTAATGAATAATGTCGTAAAAGCAGCTAAACAGTAGAATTATGTCGAATTTTGTATATGGATTTTTCTTGAAAATTAAAAATAAATATGTTATAAATTGAATAGATTATAAAATTAACTTTTTTCTAAAAAATATTTCAAATTTATTTTTATTCTAAGAGGAAAATCCCATGTATAAAATTAAAAAAATTAATATAAAAGATCAAGATTATCCTGAGAATCTTTTAAATATTTTTGATCCACCTAAAATACTTTATGTAATAGGAAATGAAAAAATTTTAAAAGAAAAATCTATTGCAATGATAGGATGTAGACAATGTAGCGAGTATGGAAAACAACAAGCGTATAAGTTTGGTTATCAATTAGCAGAAAAAGGAATAAATATTGTTAGTGGACTTGCAAGGGGAATAGATACATATTCACATACAGGAGTAATTGCTTGTATAAATAAAGTTGCAGAAAAAGAAAAAATTGGAAAGGCAATAGCTGTAATAGGAAGCGGATTGGATATAATATATCCACCAGAAAATAAAAGACTGTATGAAGCAATTTTACAAACTGGAGGAGTAATTATTAGTGAATACCCATTAGGAACTAAACCAGAAAAACATCATTTTCCAAAACGTAATCGTATTATTAGTGGATTATCCAGTGGAGTATTAATAATAGAAGCAAAAAAAGTAAGTGGAACACAAATTACAGTAGATTATGCATTAGAACAAGGAAAAGATGTATATGCAATACCAGGAGATATTTCAAAAGAAACATCTGTTGGAACAAATGAATTAATAAAAGAAGGAGCAATTCCAATAACTTCTGTTGACGATTTTTGTAATTTATGACATAATATAGCTGAAAAAATATATAATAAAATGAAATACAAAAGAGGGAGAAAAGTGGAATTAACAAAAGCAAAAAAAAGAAATGTAGAATTATTTGTACGTTATAAAATGTTTTCATGGGATATGTTATTTTACTATGCCATTATTTTCTTGTTTTTTACACAAGTAAAACAAATTTCAGGGGCAGATGTCTTTCTAGCAGAATCAGCATATCCAATCTTTAAAATTATATTCTTAATACCAGCAACAATTTTGATTGAAAAAATAGGAAAAAGAAAAAGCTTAATAACAGGTAATATATTTGTACTTGCATCAATTATTATCTATATTTTTGCTAATAATTTCTATCATATTATATTAGGAGAATTTTGTTCAGCAATTGGTTATATCATAAAAGGGGTTTGCGAAGCAAATATGCTATATGATTCTCTAGAAAAAGATGAAAAAAGAGGAAGTAGATTTTCAAAAATAGATGGACAAGCTACATCACTTTATTACTATATAGATGCAATTTCATCAGTTGCATCTGGATTCTTGTTCGCTATTAATGGATACTTACCTATGATTTTTTGTGCATTAACTTGTTTATTATCAGTAATACTTTCATTTCAATTTAAAGAAATAGATAATGTACCAGATCTAGAAATAACAGAAGAAGAAAAAAAGGAAAAGACAACGTTAAAAAAAGAATGGAAGGATCTAAAAAAATCATTAAAGCTTGTTTTTAAATCTTCAAGATTAAAAAATCTCATTTTATTTGGAGCAATATTTTCAGGAATCTTATCAGTATTAACAACATTAAGAAGCGGATTATTAAGTGATATAGGTGTACCTTCACAATACTTTGGAATTATATTTGCAGTATTTGGTATTATTTCTGGAATTTCTGCTAAAAATCAAAATAAGTTCCATCAAGCATTTAGAAATAGAACACTTAAGAAATTATCAATTCCAGTAGGAATATCATGCATATTAATGGGAGTTATATGTAAATTTAATATAATTTATACAATGACAATTATAGGATTATTGGTGCTATTTTTAATACAATATGTTGCTAAAGGACCTTTTTATACACTTATTAGGCAATATATGAATAATTTTACAAACTCAAATATGAGAGTAAAAATATCATCTTCATATAATTTATTAGAAAGTTTATTTAGAGCAATATTCTGTTTTGGAGCATCTTTTCTATTACGTATAACATCAACAGATAATGTAACTATTATGTTAGGTTGTATATTTACATTAATTCTTGTATTATTATTAGACAATATGAAAGATAAAGTAGGGCTAAAGCCAGAAGAATATAAAGAAAGTGAAATTAAAATTTTAGAATTAAAATAAATTCATTTATAAGAATATTGACATCTAAAAATATTATTTATAAAATGAATAAGAACAAAAAGAAGAAAAAGAAAAATACAGAAGCAAAAGTGGCATTATAATCTCAATAATGCCAAGAAGGAGGATTTTTTCATGTATGTATTTAACAAAATTACGGTTAATCCACAATTACCCAAAAGGATTAATAGATTGAGTGATATTGCTAATAATTTATGGTGGTCTTGGAATACAAATTTCTTAAGACTATTCAAAGAAATAGATATAGATTTATGGGAAAAAGTAGAAAAAAACCCTGTGAAATTTTTAAAACTAGTCTCACAAGAAAAACTAGAACAGGCTTGTGAAAATCAAGATTTATTGAAAAAATATGATAAATATGTGGATGATTTTGATAATTATATGAAAAGTAAAAATACATGGTTTAGAAAAAATTATCCAGATAATACAAATGATTTAATTGCATATTTTTCAGCAGAATATGGAATAGATCAAACAATACCAATTTATTCAGGAGGATTAGGAATTCTATCAGGAGATCATCTAAAATCTGCTAGTGATTTAGGTATTCCTTTAGTAGCAGTAGGATTATTGTATAAAAATGGATATTTTCATCAATTAATAAATGGAAATGGGGTACAAGAAACAGAATATACAGATATTAATATAGACATGTTACCAATTTTACCAGTAAAAGATGTAGAGGGAAAAGACCTAATTATTTCTGTAGATTTACCAAAAAAGAAATTATACATTAAAGTATGGGAAATTAAAGTAGGAAGAGTTTCTTTATATCTAATGGATTCAGACATAGATGCTAATATTGCAGAATATAGAAATATCACAAAAACACTATATGGTGGAGATAGAGAAATGCGTATTTCTCAAGAAATAGTATTAGGTATGGCAGGAGTAGAATTACTAAAAAGCTTGGGACTAAAGCCAACTGTATACCATATGAATGAAGGACATTCATCTTTCCTAATCTTAAAATTGATTGAAAATATAATAAAAGAAAAACAAGTATCTTTCCAAATAGCAAGGGATATTGTAAGTTCTAAAACAGTATTTACAACACATACACCAGTACCAGCAGGAAACGATATTTTCACAATTGAGCTAATTGAAAAATACTTCAAAAATTATTGGGAAAAACTAGGAATCACAAAACAAGAATTCTTTAAAATGGGAATGGCACCAAATGATAGTTTAGACAGTGGATTTGATATGGGAGTATTAGCACTAAAAGTAGCAGGTAAAAAGAATGGTGTTAGTAAATTACATGGAGCAGTATCAAGAGAATTATTTGGAGATGTTTGGCCAGAAATTTCTGCAAATGAATCACCAATAGGATACATTACAAATGGAATTCACACATGTTCTTGGCTTGCAGCTAACTTGAAAAAATTATATAATGATTATTTAATGCCATATTGGCAAGACAATATTCAAGATGATAGTGTATGGAATCGTATTAACAACATTCCAGATGAAAAATTATGGAATGCTCATATGGAAAGAAAAATCAAGTTAATAGATTTCGTAAAGAAAAGTACAGTACAAAGATTACATCGTTATGGATATAAATATGAAGAAATTAATAAAATTACATCAAAGCTAGATCCAAATGCTTTAACAATAGGATTTGCAAGAAGATTTGCAACATATAAAAGAGCAACATTAATTTTCAAAGACTTAGAAAGAATTACACAAATTTTTAGTGATGCAAATAGACCAATTCAAATTATATTTGCAGGAAAAGCACATCCAGCAGATAAAGAAGGTCAAGACTTAATTAAATATATCCATGAGATTTCTATGAAACCACAATTCAAAGGAAAAATATTCTTACTAGAAAATTATAATATAGCTATGTCACGTTATTTAATTAGCGGTGTAGATGTATGGCTTAACACGCCAAGACGTCCTATGGAAGCATCTGGTACAAGTGGACAAAAAGCATCTGTAAATGGTGTTATTAATTTTAGTGTATTAGATGGATGGTGGGCAGAAGGATATAATTCAAAGAATGGATGGATTATAGGAACAAATGCAGATTATGATAATTATGAAGAACAAGATCTAGCAGACAGTAATAGTATTTATACAACATTAGAAAACAAAATAATACCAATTTATTATAATCGTGATAAAGGAAAATATTCATCTAAATGGGTTCAAATAATGAAAAATTCTATTATATCTACAGGAGGAAAATTCAGTACATCAAGAATGGTAGAAGATTATGTAAGACAAATGTATATTCCACTATGTAACTTATATAACACATACTATACAAATCTTGAGAAAGTAACAGAATATAATTCATGGAGAAATGAATTAATAAACAATTGGGATGATATAAAAATTACACAAGAAAATAACTTAAATAATATCACAATAGATGCAGGAAATAATATAGATGTAAGATGTAAAGTATATCTACCAAATATATCAAATGAACACATTGAAGCACAAGTATACTATGGAAAAATTGATGAAAATGGAGTAGTAGGAGATATAACTATTATTCCAATGAAAATAGTAGAAGAAAATAAGGAAAAGAAAGAATACACATATGAAGCCAAAGTACAATTAGTAAATGGTGGAAATTATGGATATACATTTAGAGTAATGCCAAAACATGAAATGATATTAGATAGTGCAAACTTAAATTTAGTAAAATGGATTACAGATTAAAATAAAAAATAGTAATTGAGATAAAACTCAATTACTATTTTTTATTAATAATAAATCATATAATCTATATCAGGAAATATACAATCTTTTTCTTCAACATCTTTTAGAAATTCTTCGTCAATATTATCATCTTTTAATTGATAATAAAATTTAGTAAAACGCCCAATATGATCTTTAATACGTTTTTTAGCATAATCAACCATTGTACCATTTGTAATAATAAAAAGCCAATCGCTGCTTTGAGCTAACAACAATTCACGTGCACATTGATTCAAAACACGTCTTTGAATAGAATCTTTATCAGCATTAGGGAAAATGTGAGAAAGTTCAACCATTCTATCACCAGCAACATGTAAATGTCTATGAACATAATCATTTGTTTGATTTAACCAAACTTCACTATATCCATTAGCACCCCAACTAGAACGACAAGGTGTTGCTACTTGCATTAAAGGATATTTATCTATATATTCACTAGGTGTAATTAATTTAAAATTACATTTATCATAGTAAATTTTCTTAAATAATACATATAACCAATAAGGACCTTCATACCACCAATGCCCATATAATTCAGCATCATAAGGACAAAGAATAATAGGAGGATTGCCAGTAATAGGAGCAAGAAAATTAATTTGCTTTTCTCTACTATCAAAGAAATGTCCAGCCTGTCTTTCAGCAGAATCTTTAGCCCATTGAACATCATATAAATCTTTATCACAATCTTTACCAGTAATACGATGATATTTAATACCAGTATTAACACGTGCACCATTTGAAGCTATATATGGTTTTATATATTCGTAATCAGCATCATAACCGATATCACGATAAAATTCACGATAATTGAAATCTCCTGGATAACCATTAATAGAGCTCCACACTTGTCTAGAAGATTCAATGTCACGTCCAAATGCAATAACTCCTTCTGGAGACACAATAGGTGCAAAAGTACCATAAATAGGGGTAGGGTTTGCATATAAAATACCATGAGATTCTGTAATAATATAATCAATACCAAATTCTTTCAAATATTTATCAGCTTCAGGAACATAACCACACTCAGGAAGCCAAATTCCACGAGGTTTACGACCAAAATATTTTTCATAAGTTTGTACACCAACAGCAATTTGTGCTTTTACAGTATTTTCATTTATATACAAAATAGGAAAATAACCATGCGTTGCTCCACAAGTAATAATTTCTAAAACACCAATATCTTGGAAATGTTTAAATCCTTGAATTAAATTACATTTATAAATATCCTTAAAAACATGTAAATCATTAGTATATCTATCTAAATAATAATGAGATAATCTATTTAAACGTTCATTGTCCTTTGTACGAATAACTTCTTTTTCACAAAGCTCAATATGCTTTTTTACATATTTAATATAACGTTCTTGTAATAACTTATTATCAAGCATATTAAGAAGAGGGGGTGTAAGTGACATTGTAATACGAAAGTCAACTTTTTCCTCCTCTAATTTTTGAAAATTTAAAAGAAGTGGTATATATGTTTCAGAAATGGCTTCATAAAGCCATTGTTCTTCTAAATAATCTTCACTTTCTGGATGATGAATGAAAGGTAAGTGTGCATGTAACACAAAACTTACATATCCTTTTTCTTTTGCCATTTCTTTGCTCCTTTGATTTGAAATAAAATACGAAAATCCTATTTAAAAGTAGGACTGCTACTAGATGAAGGTAAATTTAATCCAAATCCATCAGAAATAAGTTCGTCCTTATATAATTCTTTATATAAATCATAAATACTATAAATTCTACCAAGATTTCGTAAATAAGAAAGAGAAGAGATACTTCTTTCTTCTATAAAATTTGTTTTTACATTTCTGAAAAATACACTTTTACCCAATTGATCAAATAAAATATGATCATTAGGTGCCTCGATAGTATTAGAAGATATAACATATAAGTATTCATTTATATAGTAAGGTTGTGTATCAGAAGAACTAGAATCTGAATTATATTTAAATCTTCTACCAAGTTCAACATGATAATCACAATTAGGATCATTAATTGGTAAGTACCAACTATTAGCAAAATCATTAATTTCAATCTCAAAAGTATAATTCATAGTTTTATTTTCTATAATTAAAACTGGTCTAGTAATTTCAAAGAAGTTGTCACCATATTTTTTCTCAAAAGCTTTTCTATCAGTATCTGAAATATCCCAATAAATAAATAACATATTAGGTGTTTGAGCTAAAATTTTAACAACGGTTTGATTATATCGGAAAGGCAAATCATAATATTCAATAGTAGTGGCAATAGGCTCTATAACTTTTTTAACTGAAGTCTTTTTAGAAGAGTTCTTTTTTGCAGTAGATTTTTTTGTAGTAGTTGTTTTAGTAGAAGACTTCTTTGAAGTAGACTTTTTAGTAGTAGTTTTCTTAGCAGTAGCTTTTTTTGCTGTTTCTTTTTTATCAGCAGTCTTTTTTGGTGCTACTTTTTCAGTAGAAGCTTTAGAAGTAGAACTTGCCTTTTTAGTAGCTGATTTCTTAGAAGGTACTTTCTTTGGAGTTTCTTCCTTTGCAGTACTTTTCTTTGCACTTGCTTTAGTTGAATCTGCTTTTTTTACAGTTGATTTTGTAGCCACTTTTTTAGTTGCCTTCTTAGCTGAAACAGAAGAACTTTTCTTAGTAGTAGCTTGTTTTACAAGTGTTTCTGCAACAACTTTTACTTTCTCAGCAACTTTTTGAAAGGTAGTTTTATTATCAGCTTCAGAAACAGATTTTTTTGAAGTTGTCTTAGAAACTGCTTTTTTAGGAGATTTAGTAACTGCTTTTGTTTCATTTTTACTAGTAGATTTTCCAATACTTTTTTTATCATTTTTTATTGTTGATTTTTTTCTAGAAGTACTAGATTTAGCAACTTTTTTTGTATTTAGTTCTTCTTTTTTTTCTTTTGCGTTTTTAGGCATTTTGTCCTCCGATTCTCATTTACAATTATTTCTTTTATATCATATATCAAAGCATAAATAAATTCAAGAGAAAAAGACAATAAATTACAAATTTTTCAAATCAATCAAGCAACATAAGTCAGGAAAAGACTTAGAAAAAAACAAAATAAAAAATGAGAATTGACAAAGAAAACTTTTATTGATATAAGTAATAAAAATATAAAAGATTGTAATAAAAATAATGGAAGGAAACAAAAATGGAATCAATAAAAACTCGACTACAACAATATACAAAAAATAATAAACAAAAATTAAAAGATGTACTCTACATAGCAATTTATACTGTAATTATTATTAGTATATTAACTACAATTGCATATGTAATTACAACTAAAACAAATTTATATAGTAATGAACTAGAATTTAGATGGGATACAATTCTATCATATGATGATATTTTATACTCAAGAAATGCATATACAGATAATCTTCCATATGAAAATACAATAGCAACAATTGTAAAACATCCACTTATGAGATTATTTGGAGGAATAGTTACATCAATAGATAATAATTTATTCCAAAACGAAAATATGGGACCTAGTGATCATTACTTTCACGTTGTTATTGTACAAATTATTATTAATGCTATTGGATTAATATATTTATATAAAATTCTAAGAGAACAATATAAATTACATAATGGTTGGTGCTTTTTATTACTAACAATGTATGAAATAGCGACAGTAACAGTACTTAGTACACTATTAATTGAAACATTTATTATTAGCGGAACACTGCTTATCATAAGTTATTATTACCTTAATAAACAAAAATTGATTCCGTCTATTATATTAGGAATTCTTGTGACAGGAATGTGTACAACCAATAGTGTAGCCTTTGGATTAATGGCGATATTTTTACTAAAAAATAAAAAAGATATATTTAAAGTAGGATTTGGATGTGCCTTTGGAATATTAGCAGTAGCATTTTTACTACCATACAGAGATATATTGTTCCAAAATTTCTTTAGCTTAAGCTTTGGAGATGCAGTAATGTACTCACAGCCACAAACAGCTGTATCAACTGCAAAAATGATATTCTTTAATTTATTAGCATCACCATTATTTTTCATAAATCAAGTACATGGTCAGGCAAATGGGCTAGATTATGTTAGATTTGAATTAGCGTCTAATCCATTTGTATTTGTAGCAACAATTGTATTCTTTGGATGGATTATATATAACATAATAAAAAATATAAAAGATAAACAATTAGCAGGAGCATTAGCATTATTAGTTTTTAATATGGAATTACATGGAAGTATTAAATTTGGATTATATGAAGGAACGATTTATGGTTTGCATTTCTTATTTGCAGAAATTTTATTATTCGCATTTGGATTTAAAATACAAAACAAAAAAGTAAAAATTGCTTTCATTACATGTGCAATACTAATATTAATAATTCAACTAGTATGCAATATACAAGGATTAGCAAATATTTATCCATACCTTGGAAATTGGAAATAAATTAAAGTGTATAACAGAATTGCTTTAAATATCTTGATTTTCTAAAATAGCTGTGATATAATAGGCAAAGTTAAAAAATTGACCTTATACTTAGCTAAAGGATAAACACACCCACTTTAAGCTCAGTTTAAGGCAAATAAAATATAGGAGGTGCTTATAACATGACAAAAGAAAGAAAACAAGAAATCATTGAAACTTATAGAAGAGATGAAAAAGATACTGGTTCACCAGAAGTTCAAATAGCTCTTCTAACAGAAAGAATTAATGAATTAACAGAACATCTTAAAGTTCATCAAAAAGATAATCACTCAAGAAGAGGATTATTAAAAATGGTAGGATCAAGAAGAAACCTATTAAACTACTTATTAAGGAAAGATGAGCAAAGATATAAAGAAATTGTTGATAAATTAGGATTAAGAAAATAAAAACTAACATTGGACGTTTGGCTTATGCTAAAACGTCCAATTTTCAAGGAGGAAATTATGTTTAAAAGTTATAGTACACAATTAGCAGGAAGAGAACTAACAATTGAAACAGGAAAAATAGCAGGACTAGCTAATGGTAGTGTTGTTGTAAAATACGGAGACACAGTTGTTATGGTAAATGTTACTGCTGCAAAAGAACCAAAAGAAGGTGTAGATTTTTTCCCACTTTCAGTAGATTATGAAGAAAAACTATATGCAGTAGGAAAAATTCCAGGAGGATTTACCAAAAGAGAAGGAAAACCTTCAGACAAAGCAATATTAACATCTAGAGCAATAGATAGACCATTACGTCCATTATTCCCAAAAGATTTTCGTAATGATGTATGTGTTGTAGCAACAGTCCTTTCAGTAGAACAAGACAATAGCCCAGAAGTATGTAGTATGATAGGTGCAGCAGCTGCATTAGCAATTTCAGATATACCATTTGGAGGACCAACAGCAGCAGTAGCTGTAGGTTGGGTTGATGGAGAAATTGTAATTAATCCAACAGCTGAGCAAAGAGAGAAAAGTAAATTAACAGCAACTGTAGCAGGAACATTAGAAAAAATTACAATGATTGAAGCAGGAGCAGATGAAATTCCAAATGATACGATGTTAGAAGCAATAAAAAAAGCACATGAAGAAATCAAAAAGATTTGTAATTTTATATCTGATATCCAAGCAGAAATTGGAAAACCAAAATTTGAATATAAATCATTTGCAGTTGATCCTGAATTTTATAAAGAAATTGTTGAAAACTTTAAAGATAGAATGTATCAAGATGTACAAGCTACTGACAAAGAAGTAAGAGATGCTAACATAGAAAAAATTACAGAAGACATTACAGCATATGTAACTGAAAAGTATGGAGAAGAAACTGCAGAAGAAAGAAAAACAGATATTGCAGATAGTGTTCATGATTTAGAAAAAGCATGTGTAAGAGAAATGATATTAGAAGAACACAAACGTCCAGATGGAAGAAAAATAGATGAAATCCGTCCACTTTCATGTGAAGTAGATGTATTACCAAGAGTTCACGGAAGTGCTATATTTACAAGAGGACAAACACAAGTTATGTCTGTTGTAACACTTGGAATGAAAAGTGAAGAACAAATGCTAGATGGAATAGATGAAGAAGAATCAAAAAGATATATGCATCAATACAATTTCCCATCATATAGCGTAGGAGAGGCAAGACCTTCAAGAGGACCAGGAAGAAGAGAAATTGGACATGGTGCTTTAGCAGAAAAAGCATTAGTTCCAGTATTACCATCAGAAGAAGAATTTCCTTATTCTATGAGAGTAGTGTCAGAAGTATTATCTTCAAATGGATCAACATCACAAGCTAGTATTTGTGGAAGTACACTTGCTCTTATGGCTGCCGGAGTTCCAATTCGTAAACCAGTAGCAGGAATTTCAACAGGACTAGTAACAGATAAAAATGATCCAAATAGATATATTATGCTAACAGATATTCAAGGAATAGAAGACTTCTTTGGAGATATGGACTTTAAAGTAGGTGGTACAAAAGATGGAATTACAGCAATTCAAGTAGATATAAAAATAGATGGATTAACTTATGATATTATCGCAGAAGCTTTTGCAAGAACAAAAGTAGCAAGAGATTATATTTTAGATGAAATCATGCTACCAGTAATTTCAGAACCAAGAAAAGAAGTTTCAAAATATGCACCAAGAATATTAACATCAAAGATTAGTGTAGATAAAATAAAAGATGTTATCGGACCTGGCGGAAAAATGATTAATAAAATTATAGATGAAACAGGTGTAAAAATAGACATCGAAGAAGACGGAAGTGTATGCGTATATAGTAATGATATGGATAGTGCACAAAAGGCAATGAAAATGATAGAAAATATAGCAAGAGAAATCGAAGTAAATGGTATATATGATGGAGTTGTTACAAGAATAATGTCATTCGGTGCTTTTGTTGATGTTGGAGGAGGAAAAGAAGGTTTACTACATATTTCAAAAATATCAAGCAAAAGAGTAGAAAAAGTAGAAGATGTCCTATCAGTTGGTGACGAAGTTACTGTAAAAGTATATGAGATAGATAATCAAGGAAGAATTAATCTTACTATGAAAGACTTAGAGGCAAGTCAACAAGAAGAATAAAAACAATTAAAATTAAATATTGACAGAAATAAAATTTAGCATTATATTTTAGTATAGTACAAAAGATAAAAAGTTCAATCGTCATTAAAAGAACAAATAATAAACAAAAGAGGGGAGAACTAATATGAAGATACAAGACAAACTAAAATCAAATAATGGTATTACATTAATAGCATTAGTTGTAACAATTATTATATTAATTATACTTGCAGTAATTAGCATAAATGCTATATTAGGGGAAGATGGATTAATTGCAGATGCAGAAAAAGCTAGAATAGAACATACACATGGTGTAGTATGGGAAGGCGTAGAATTAGAATATTCAAATTTCTGGACTAATAAAGCAATGGATGGAGGCCACTTAATATCATATTTTCAAGATAGAGAAATAATACCACTTGCAGAACAAGCAGGGGGATATGTTATTAATGTAGAAAAATTAATAGGTCAAAGACAATTTTTGGGAAATGGAACAGATGGACAAAATGATGTATATAAATTAGAAGAAGTAGATCCAGGAACAAAATATAGAGTAAAATACTATGGAGATAGTGGAGATAGAGTATTAGGATATCTAGAAGATGATCTTAATAATATGGAAGAAGAAGGTAAAGAAAATATACAAGTAACAAAAAAAGTAGCTAATACACCAACAAATGGAAAATACTATACAGTAGGTGAAACAATACAATATGAATTAACTGTAACTAACCTTAGTGGATTACAAATGACAAATATTCATGTATCAGATATATTAACAGCAGGAGGAAAAGAATACAAACCAGGTGATGGAACTAACAATATTAAAGTAACATCTGGAAATGTTACAGAAAATAATGGAGATTTTGTTATATCTTCTTTAAATGCACACTCAAGTGTTACTATTACTTGTGAATATACGGTACAAGAAAATGATGGTGCAACCGGAGATGTTGTATTAAACAAAGTAACAAATGTAACTGCAGATCAAACTGTTGTATTAAAAGGTGAATTACCTCAAGTAGAAGTGGATGTTTCAAATTATTTCATAGTAGAAGTATCAATAGACATGGAACAGATTATAGAAAATATTATTATAGAAGAAGCTAGAAAAGAACTAGTTACAGATAGAAATCCACATCCAGCATATACAAATAACCCTGAATTAGAAGCAAAAGTAGCAGAAAAGGAGACAGGTGATTGGCAAACAAAATATTGGAATCTAATAGATCAAGCTGTAAGAAGACATAACTTGACATGGGCAGATATTACACATACTACATTCACCATAGAATGTAGTCCAAATGATGGTGAAGATCAAAATATAGAAATAGAATTTACACCAAATGAAAGAGACTTAAATACACAAACAATTAGAAAAAAAGTTTATATAACAACTGATTGTGACTCAATTATGGTATATGAACAAATGCCACAAGTAACGAAAAAACATAGTGAAGCTTATGAATATGGAGAAGATAATTTATATATTCCAAAAGAATATATAATATCTGGAGATGAAAATAATATATATGTAGATTTAACAAGTGATGATGAGAATGATCATATAGCAAGATTGGAAAATAGCTGGACTACTTATTTTGACGAAAGTGCTGAAAATGACTCATAGTAAAACAATAAAACAATAGAAAATATATCCTTTTATATTTAATTATATAAAAGGGTATTTTTTTATTAATATTTTATTAATATCAATTTTTAAAGTTGCAAAAAATGTAAAATGATAGTATAATAATAAAGGTAATTTTTTAAATGAAATCGGAATACAGAAATAAGCTAAGAGCATAATAATATAAAGGAAAAAGAGATAAAAGGAGAAAAAAATGGAATACATATATATGGTGCAACAGGCACTAGTATGGATTATTACAATATTCTGGATATATCAATTTATCATTAGTATATGTTCATTAGTAAAATTAAAAGAAAAACCAATTATAGAAGAAAAAGTAAATCGATTTATGGCTATTATACCAGCCCATAACGAAGAAAATGTTATTGGACCATTAGTAAAAAGTTTAAGAGAACAAAGATATCCAAAAGAATATTTTGATATTTATGTAATTGCTGATAACTGTACAGATAGAACGGCAGAAATTGCGAAAAGAGAAGGCGCAATTGTATATAAAAGATTTGATGAAAAAAATAAAACAAAAGGCCATGCTTTAAAATGGTTTTTAGACCAGAAAATCAAAGAAGATGCTCCATATGATGCATTTTGCATATTTGACGCAGATAACATTGTAGATAAAAACTTCTTAAAGGCAATGAATAAAAAATTATGTCAAGGAGAAGAAGTAGTACAAGGATATAGAGATATAAAAAATCCAACAGATAGTTGGGTTACAGCAGGATATGCTATTTTCTATTGGACAATGAATCGTTTCTACCATCTAGCAAGATACAATGTAGGATTATCACCTTTAATTAATGGTACTGGATTTATGGTAAAATTTGATGTAATAAAACCAGATGGATGGGACACAAACACATTAACAGAGGATATTGAATTCTCTCTAAAAAGAATAATAAAAGGAAAAAAATTAGGATGGGCAACAAATGCAATTGTATATGATGAACAACCAGTAGGATTTAAACAATCATGGAAGCAAAGAACAAGATGGACAGTAGGACATATTCAATGTTTGGAAGAATATACAAAACCATTAGCAACAGCAATAAAAGAACATAAAACATTAATGAATTTTGATGGATTGTTGTATTTAATAGGTACACTTCCTATGTTTGTACTAACTTTGATATTATTATTAATTAATTTTATTATATTTGCAGCAAATGGAATGACAGCAGTAGATTTAATAGTAAATTGTTTGCGATATTTTATACCAACTTTCCTTTTACCAATTTTTACAGCATTATTAATTATGGCATTAGATAAGAAACCAATAAAATCAATGTTAAAAGGATTAATTTGTTATCCATTATTTTTAGGATCTTGGTTAGTTATTAATTTTAAATGCTTATTTAAACGTGATACAAGTTGGGACAAAATTGAACATGTTAGAAATATTAATATACATGAAGCGTAAGAGGAGGAAAAAATATGCAATATAGAATATTAGGTCAAACAGTACCAGTTGTAGAATTATTATTAAATAATGGAGAATCAATATATACACAAACAGGAGGAATGTCATATCAAACTGATGGAATTGAAATGAACACTAATGCAAGAGGCGGAATTATGAAAAGCTTAGGAAGAGCCTTTGCAGGAGAGTCAATGTTCATGGCAACATATACAGCAAGAAAAGATAATGCAATAATAGCATTTGCAACTACAGTTCCAGGAAATATAAAACCAATTGATATAACACAAATGCCAAATGGAATTATTGTACAAAAAGGATCTTTCTTATGTGCAGAACCAGGTGTAGAAATGAACATAACCTTTACAAAAAGATTTGGAGCAGGATTATTTGGAGGAGAAGGATTTATTTTACAAAAGGCACAAGGTAGAGGAATGTTATTCTTAGAAGTAGATGGTGATCCTATTGAAAGAGACTTAATGCCAGGAGAAGTGCTAAAGGTAGACACAGGTAATGTAGTTGCATTTGAATCAACTGTATCTTATGAAATTGAAACAGTAAAAGGATTAGGAAACATTTTCTTAGGTGGAGAGGGACTTTTCTTAACAAAATTAGTAGGACCAGGTAAAGTTATTTTACAATCACAAAACTTTGGAGACTTTGTAGGAAGAATAATTCCATTTTTACCCTCCAATAGATAATGAAAAAACAGATGAAAATGGATAAAAATAATACTTGACTTTTATTAAGTAATATGATATTATATTTAAGTCAAACAAAGAAGAAGCAATCCACTTCTCACCTTAACTTAAGTAGAAAAAGGTTAAAACTTAAATATAATGTAAATAAAAATATTATATCTAAATAGTTAAGAGTGGATTGATTTGTTTATGACAAATCAATTTTTTTATGGAAAATTTGGAGGTGTTTTACTATAAAACAAGAATTACCAATCAATGAACAAATTAGAGCAAATAAAGTTCAAGTAATTGATGATTTAGGCGAAAAAAAAGGAATTATGGATTTAGATTATGCTTTAGACTTAGCATATGACAAAAAATTAGACTTAGTATTGGTTGCACCAAACTCTGAGCCACCAGTATGTAAAATCATGAATTATGGAAAATACAAATTCGAACAAGCTAAAAAAGAAAAAGAAGCTAAGAAAAAGCAAAAGGTGTATGAACTAAAAGAAATTAGAATTACACCAAACATTGAACAACATGATTTTGAATTTAAAGTAAAAAATACAAGAAAATTCTTAGAGGATGGAAATAAGGTAAAAGTAACAGTTAGATTTAGGGGTAGAGAATTAAATTACATAAAATTAGGAGAAGACAACCTAAATCGATTTGCAGAAGCACTAGAAGATATAGCAGTACCAGAAAAAAAGGCTGTCCTAGAAGGAAAGAATATGTTTATTATACTAGTTAAAAAAGAAGTAAAAAACTAGTATTTAAATAAAAAGATTTTTTTAAGATACAAGGAGGAAATATTATGCCAAAATTAAAAACAAATAAAGCAGCAAAGAAAAGATATTCATATACTGCAACAGGTAAAGTAAAAAGAACAAAATCAAATAGAAGACATCTTTTAGCAAGAAAAACATCAAGAGCAAAATCAAGAGGTAAAGTACAAGATGCTTATGCAGATAAAACATGCGAAGCAGGAATCAAAAGATTATTACCATATGGTAACTAATCAATATGAAAAATAAGTAAGGAGGCAATAAAATGGCAAGAGTAAAAACAGCAATTATCACTCGTAAAAAACATAAAAAAATATTAAAAAGAGCAAAAGGATATTATGGTGCAAAACATTATAGATTTAGACAAGCAAAACAAGCTGTTATGAAATCTGGAATGTATGCATATGTAGGAAGAAAAGATAAAAAGAGCAATTTTAGAAAATTATGGATTGCAAGAATTAATGCTGCTGCAAGAATGAACGGAACAACTTACAGCAAAATGATAGCTGGATTAAAGAAAGCAAACATTGTTATAAATAGAAAAATGTTAGCTGATTTAGCAGTTACAGATGCAAAAGCTTTTTCAGAATTAGCAGAAAAAGCAAAAAAAGCATAGATCTACATTAAGTGTACAAAAAATTAAGTGAAATAAAAATGAATATAAAAAAATTAAAAACAAATAAAAACAACTAAAATGTGATGTTCACAAATTTAGTTGTTTTTTTATAATTTGCAATTCATAACAAAATTCGATATAATATTTCAAAAACAGAGGAGAAAGATATGAAAATAGGAATAGACATAGATGGCGTAATAGAAGATTTAAATCAATTTAGACTAGATTATGGAATAAAATTTTGCTATGAACACAAAATTCCATATAAAATAACATTAGAAGAATATTATGAAGGAAAAGCACTAGGAATTAGTGATGAACAGGAAGAATTATTTTGGAATGAATATTTAGAATATTATGCAACTACATATCATCCTAAAACATTTGCAAAAGAAGTAATTGACATTTTAAAAGAAAAACATGAAATTTATATTATCACAGCAAGAAATGAACAAGGACTTCCACCAGAAACATATGGACATATGCAAGATATGGTAAAACAATGGTTAAGCAAAAACGACATAAAATATGATAAATTAATTTTTACACAAAAAGGAAAATTGATAGCATGTTTAGAAAATGAAATAGATATTATGGTAGAAGATTCACCTAAAAACATAAACGAAATTGATGGAAAGATACCAGTACTTTGCTTTGATAACCCATATAACAAAAATGTAGAAGGAAATAATATAACTAGAGTATATAGTTGGTATGATGTACTAAATAAAATAGAAAATTATTAAAATCTGTTATTTTTGCATAAAAAATCCTCTTTACAAACAAACTAAAAAGAGGTAATATAAATAATGTAGATATTTTTAACTAAAGGAGGAAGAAAAATGGCAAAAAAAGAAAATAACAAAAAACGCCATGATGTAGGAAAAATCGCAACTAGAATTTTAGCAGCTGTTTTAGCTTTAATGATGGTAGCAGCAACAGTTGCAACATTAGTTATGTATTTAATATAAAGCAATAACAAAGGAGAAATATGGATACTTTTTCAATAAATTTTAATAATTTTATAAGAGACATAGCAACATATTTTACAGAAATATATCATAATCCATTTTTATTAGTAACATTTATACTAGATTTGGCTATAGTTATATTTTTAGTATATAAATTTTTAGTATCTGCAAGAAATTCAAGAGCATGGCAATTATTAAAAGGAATTATATTAATTATTATAGCTACTATACTAAGCGATATTTTACAATTTCGCATTTTAAATTATATTTTAACAGTGTTTATGCCATATGGAGTAATTGCTTTAATGATTATTTTTCAACCTGAATTACGTAGAATGCTAGAACAATTAGGTACTAATAAATTTACGAGATTTTTTGGATTCACAGATAAAGATCTAGCAACAAAGGCGAAAGAAGATATTTATAAAGTTGTTATTGCAGCAAAAGAAATGTCAAACCAAAAAATAGGTGGAATTATTGTATTTGAAAGAGATATACAATTAGCAGATATTATGGATTCAGGCGTAAAAATCGGAGCAGACATTTCACCACAAATGTTAGTAAATATCTTTGTACCTAAAACACCTTTACATGATGGAGCTGTTATTATCAGTAAAAATAAAATTGAAGCAGCTGCATGTATTTTACCATTAGCAGATGATAAAAAATTAGGAAATGGATTAGGAACAAGACATAGAGCAGCTATTGGAATTTCAAGAGAAACTGATGCTATTGCAGTTGTTATATCAGAAGAAACAGGAAAAATATCAATTGCAAAAGATGGAACTTTGATAGCAGATTTAAAAGAAGAAGCATTAAAAAATATTTTAATAAAAAATCTAGTAACTAAAAAATATGGCGAAGAAGAAAAATTAAAATCTCCAGCCAAAAAGAAAGAAAAGAAAGAGAAAAAGGAAAAAAAGAAAAAGAAACCAGAAACTCCAACAGAAAATAAAGAGGAAAAATGAGAAATATAAAGCTAACAATAGAATATGATGGAAAAGATTTTAATGGATGGCAAAAACAACCCAAGAAACTAAATATTCAAGGAGAAATAGAAAAGGCAATTTATAACATAACAGGAGAAGAAGTAGAATTATATGCTTCAGGCAGAACTGATGCAGGAGTACATGCTTTAGGACAAGTAGCAAATTTTAAAACAGAAACTAAAATGCCAATTGAAAAAATTGCAATTGCAATTAATTCGCAAGTGAAAAATTCAATTCGAATTATTAAAGCAGAAGAAGTTGAAGATGATTTTCACGGTAGATATAATTGCAAACAAAAAACATATAGATATATCATTAATAATTCAGCATCCGGAAGTGCCATTTATAGAGGTCTAGAGTATCATATGCCTATAAAATTAGATATAGAAAAAATGAAAAAAGCAATAAAACATTTTGAAGGAGAACATGACTTTAAAGCTTTTAAATCATCAGGAACAAGTAGCAAAAGTAGTGTTAGAACAATATATAAGACAAGCCTAACAAAACAAGAAGATAGAATCATTATTGAATTAACTGGTAATGGTTTTTTATACAATATGGTTAGGATTATTAGCGGAACATTAGTAGATGTTGGATTAGGAAAAATAGATCCTGATGATATTCCAAACATCATAGAAAAACAAGATAGAACAAAAGCTGGAAAAACTTTACCACCACAAGGATTATATTTAGTAAAAGTAGAATATGAAAAAAGTAACAAATAATAGTGATATAACATAAAATATACAAAAACAAAATGCAGAAAGGAGAGTATTGAATTCATCAATACAAGAAAAAATATGAATACACTATTATTATTGTTCGCTTTACCAGTATCAACAATTATACTATCGATTGTATTTCAAAAAATATTAAGAAGTCCATTACTGGTAGCTGCTACTTTTTTTGCAATATATCTTATTGTTACATATACAGCATTTGATTCTTCTTTTTTAATATATGCTATTTTATATACGATATTAGCATATGTTACAGCAATATTAACAAGATTAATATGCCAAATCAAAACAAGGTATCATTTATATGAACAACAAAATGAAATCAATTCTAATAATAATAATGGAGCAATTGCTATTATTAATGAAAATCAAAATAACGCAACATTTAATGGAAATAATAATGGAAGATATATATGCAGATCTGGAAGAAGATAAATATTACATTTACATTACAACGATATTAAGTTTGTGTTACAAAAAACTTAATATTGTTGTTTTTTCATATATTATGTTTTATAATGATATAAGTAATAATATTTTGTCAATTTATAAGGAGGAATAAAATATGGCAGTAAATCCAATGCAAAGAAAGGCAAATAATTCATTTCTTTTAGGAGTATTAATTACTTTATTAATTACAGGTGCAATTATAGCTTTTTTAATTGTGCAAATTTCAAAAATGAATAGAGAGAAAGAAGAAATAGATGCACAAACACAATATGCTTATATAGTAGCAGCAGAAATAAAATCTGGAACAGAGATTCAACCATCACAAGTAAGGGGAGTAGAAATAAAAACAAATGTGGCATCATCAGTTTTATATAGTTCAAAAGTAACTGATGCAGAAGGAAACGTAACAGCTGATTTAACAGGTAATCGATTCCCAACAGGATTAAAAGCAAAAGTAAATATGCATCCTGGAACAATTATAACATCAGATATTACATATGAAGATGAATTAGTTGCAAATGATGTTAGAACACAAGAATATAATATTATTACCTTAATTTCTCAAATGGGAACAGGAGATTATATTGACGTACGTTTAAGATTACCAACGGGACAAAACTATATTGTATTATCACATAAAGAAATAACAATTCCAGAAATAAATGGTGTTGCATCAACAAATTGTATATGGCTAGACTTAAATGAAGCAGAAATATTATCAATGAGTAGTGCTATTGTAGAAGCATATAAATCAGAAGGCGCTATGTTATATGCAACAAAATATGTAGAACCAGGAATGCAAGAAGCTGCAAGTGAAACATATATACCAACACCAGCTGTATTACAATTAATGGATAAAGATCCAAATGTTGTAAATGAAGCTAAAAATGCAATATTTACAAGATATAATGATCCAGATACAAGAAAAGTTGTTAGAGATCCAATTAATAGTGCAATAAAAAATGATAATGCAGATGACAATTTAATATCTGGTGTAGAACAAGAAATACAAGGATTACAAGAAGAAAGAGAAGAATACTTAGATTCATTAGGCGGATAATTTGGAGGTATAAATGAAAAAGATAGGTTTTATAGGAGCTTATGATAAAACTGATATGGTAATATATGTAGCTAAAATTTTAGTTGCTTTAGGAAAAAAAGTCTTAGTAATTGATGCAACAACAACACAAAAAGCCAAATATATTGTACCAGTAATCAAACCAACAACAACCTATGTTACAGAGTTTGAAGGAATTGATGTAGCAGTAGGATTTAATAATTATAATCAAATAAAAGAATACTTAGGAATGCCAATACATGCAGATATGGGATATGATTTTACACTAGTAGATACAGATGAAGCAGATACTATTGAAAGCTTTGAATTAGTAACAGCTGACCATAATTATTTTGTAACATCATTTGATGCATATTCATTAAAAAAGGGTCTAGAAGCACTTAGTGGATTAACACAAGTAATGAAGATGACTAAAGTCTTATTTTCTAGAAATGCAACACAACAAGAAGATGATTACTTGAACTACTTATCTTTAGGAAGTAAAGTAGAATGGGAAGAAGAAAGAGTTTACTTTCCATTTGAAGTAGGAGATCAAACAGTTATGGCAGAAAACCAAAGAGTATCCAAAATTAAGTTTAAAAAATTAAGTAATCAATATAAAGAAGCACTAATGTATATTTCAGGAAATATTTTGGGACAAAGCGATTATAATGAAATGAGAAAAATTTTTAAGCAATTAGAAAAAGGAGTTTAAAAATGGCAATTATAACATTTATGAGTCATGAAAGAAAAGAAACTGGACAAACATTATCACTAGCAGCTGTAGCAACACAATTAGCAATTGAACATAACTATAGAACATTAATTGTATCTACAAGTTTTGCTGATAAAATTCTAGAAAATTGTTTTTGGGATTATGAAAAATCAAACATGTCAGCAATTTCAAATCAAATGGAAATTGGAAGTAAAGTAGGAGTGGAATCAGGAGTTGAAGCACTAACTAGAGTATTAGCAGGTAATAGAACTAGTCCTGAAATAATACGTAATTATTCTAAAACTATTTTAAAAGATAGATTAGATATGCTAGTATCTCCAAGAACAACTGACTATCAAGAATATGCTTCAATAACACCAAATTATGCTGATATATTGCAAATGGCAAATAGATATTATGACATGGTAATTGTAGATTTAAGTGATAGACTACCACCAAATGATATGAATAATATTTTACAAATATCAAATCTTGTTGTGGTTAATATTACTCAAAGAATGGAATGTATTGATAACTTTTTAAAACTACGTGAAGAAAATGAGTTTTATAAAGGAAAAAATATTATGTTATTAATCGGAAGATATGATAGTTTCTCAAAATATAATATAAAAAATATAACAAGATATTTAAGAGAAAAAAGAGATGTAAATGCAATTCCATATAACACACTATTTTTCGAAGCTTGCTCAGAAGCAAAGATATTAGACTTTTTCTTAAAAATAAGAAATATAACAGACGAAACAGATAGAAATTATGTATTCTTAAAAGAAACTAAAAATGTAATAGCAACAATAATTTATAAATTGCAAGAATTACAAATGAAGATCTAATCCTTAGCAGAAAGGAGAAAAAAATGCTAAATATACTATTGATTATTATCGTTGTAGTAGCAGCTGTAATGCTAGTATTTCGTTTTATCAAAAAAAGAAAAGATGAAGAAGTAGAACAAACAGTAGAACAAGACGATAAGACGTATACATTAGATAAGATGATAGCCTTTATAAAGAAAAGACTAGATGAAATTACTAAAATTAACTTATATGATATTGGACTTTCAGAAGAGGAATTAAAAAGAAGAAAAAATAAAAAGTATGAGTTAAAAAAGGCATTAAAAGGATGTACATATGGAGATGTCAATGATAAAAAGTATGTAAAAGAATTAATATATGATTTATTATATAAAGAATATGGAGTTGACGAAACAAATGTATCTAAAGCAATTCCATTTGATATACCATCACTTTTAACATCTCAAGATAAATTTGATATCATTATTTATATGTATAAACAAGAATTCGGATACGAAGCATTTTCAGAAATTATTAACAAATATAAACTAGATGAATTAAAGTATGTAGCAGGAGAAGCAAAACCATCTTATGTTATCACTTCAGAAGAAATTGATAAAATTTATGAAGAAGAAAATTTTGCTCTAACCTTTGCAGATAAATTAAATGTAGTAGTACAAAGAATTTATCAAAAATATAAAGGATATAGTAGCATAGATGAAATAAGAGATATGAATATAGATGGTATATCTGGAGGTGTATCAGGACTTCCAGAGTCTTTCTTAAGCCAAGTAGCACAAACAGATGGAGAATATTTAAGTCAAATAGCAGAACATAAAGTACCACGTGCTTGTGATAGTATATGGATCATGTATCATGGTAAATCAATACGTTTAGCATTCTTATCATTTGGAACAGAGGCAGAATTAAAAAGAGTATGTCAAAATATATATAAATATAATAACCCTGGACAATTATCTGATACAAACGGATATAAAATTAATGAAATGAAAGATGGATCTCGTGTCGTTGTTGTAAGACCAAGTATGTCTGAAACATGGGCTTTCTTCGTAAGAAAGTTCGACGTAAAACGTGCTACACTAGAACAAATTATTCGTTTCCCAGGAAAAGAAGATGCAATAGATTTACTAAAATATTTAGTAAAAGGAGCAAGAATTATATCACTAACCGGTGAACAAGGATGCCGGAAAAACAACAATGTTGATGGCAATGATAGAAAATATATACGAAACAATGAACCTTCGTATTACAGAAACTGCTTTCGAGTTACACTTAAGAAAAATATATCCAACAAGAAATATTTTATCAATGCGTGAAACAGAAACTGTATCTGGACAAGAGTGTTTGGACGTTCAGAAAAAGACTGATGGTTCTGTTAATATCATCGGTGAGGTTGCAACTGACCCCGTAGCATCTTGGATGATCCAATCAGCACAGGTTGCTTCAAAATTCACCTTATTTACTCACCACGCAAAAACATTTCCAGATTTAGTAACAGCACTTCGTAACTCAATGTTAAGAGCAGGTGTGTTCAGAAATGAGAGAACTGCAGAGGAGCAAGTTGTACAAGTTTTAAATTTTGATATCCACTTAGTAAAAGACTTTAGAGGAAGAAGATACATAGAAAGAGTAACAGAGTGTATACCAGTAGAAGAAAAAAATGAATATACATTTGATCATAGATCAGAAAAGACACTAGAAGGAAAAGTAAATAAATTCTTTGATAATGCAACAATATACTTTTCAAAAACAACAAATAAAGAATTATATAAATATGTTAATGTATTGGAATATCATGATGGTACATATGTACTAACAAATCCAATTTCAGATAGAAACATTAGAGAAATGAGAAATAACATGGATGACAGCGATATAGGAGAATTTGATAAATTCCTAGAAAGAGTATGGGGAATAAAACAAAAAAGTTATTTCGATGATGAAGAATTGGTAAGCGTTTCAGCTGAACCAACAGAGAAAAAAAGAGGAAGAAAACCAAAAGAAAACTAAAAAGGCAAAAAAGGAATAACAACAAGGAGGTGTAAAAATAATCATATGTCTAGCAATATCATTTTATATTTTGCAGTGGGCGCAATAGCTTTATTCTTTGTTATTGTAGTTGCTTATCTAATAATGAAAAAAAGAATGAATACGGCAGAAGCAAAAGAAATACAAAGATTGAGAGAAGGAACAGTAGAAAAGAAATTTACATTAGAAGTCTTTTATCAAAAATTGTATATTATATATAAAAAAATACCGTTCATTAAAAGATATTTATTAAAATTAAGACGTAGATTAGAGATTATTAATATTGATGATGAATATTTAATTAGAAAACAGGCATCAAAAATATTAACAAACACAATACTAATCATTATTCCTATTACAATACTTGTTATAATGTTGACAAAAGACAACTTTTTAGTTTTATCATTCTTATTAATATTTGAAATATTTATGATAGATACATTTATTGATGGAATGGTTGATAAAATAGATAACAAATTATTAAAACAACAAATTAACTTCTTCTCAGAAATTAGACATGCTTATCATGAATTTAATATGGTAGAAGAAGCAATATATCAAGTAGCACAAGATGATGAAGCACCTGAAATGTCAAGACAAGCAGAAAAAATATATGAAGTATTAATATCAGATGATCCAGAATCAGAACTAGAAAAATATTATGATGTTGCACCAAACAGCTATTTAAAAGAATTTGCAGGAGTTTCATATTTAACTAAAGAGTTCGGAGACAGAAAAGTAGATGGAGCATCATTATACTTAAAAAATCTAAATAATATTACACAAGAAATGCAACTAGAAATATTAAAAAGAGATAAATTGAATTATGTATTTCAAAGTTTATCTATCATTTCAATTGTACCAATATTAGCATTGGAACCAATTAAAAATTGGGCAATTTCACAGTTTAGTTTTACACAAGGATTTTATAATGGAAAAACAGGTATGATTGCACAAATTTTAATACTTGTACTAACAGTTGTATGTTATCTTTTAATTAGAAAACTAAAAGATAATGGATCAGTTAATACTAGTACAAAAAATACAGAAAATCCTTGGCAAGAAAAATTATATCAGAGAAAAATAATAAAGAAAATAATAGATTTATTTGTACCAAAAGAAGGCACTAAGGAATATAGAACATTACAAAAAGAATTAAAAGAAGCAGCATCAAAAGATAAAATGGAATGGCTGTATATCAATAGAATTGCACTGTGCATTGTGGGATTTGCAGCTACAATGGTTATTGTAATGCAATTACATAGAATTACTGTAGAAAATGTATTTACAGATCCAACGGTGGACTACAATATAGTTGGACAGATGTCTGAAAAAAACATAAAAGATGGTATGAAAATAACAGAATCAGATAACCAATATATCAATTATTATAGAGGTAATACACAAGTAACTGTTGACGACATTATAAAAATGATGAGAAAAGGTACTATAAATAAAGATTACATACAAAGTAGTGATGAAGCAAGAGAAATAGCAGCAGAAAGAATCTTAGAAAAAATTAGAACCGTTAACAGCGAAAATATGCAATGGTTTGAAATATTAATTGCAATGGTAATGGGAGTTGTAGCTTATAATGCACCAAGATGGATGTTGAAATTCCAAGCAAAGATGAGGCAATTGGAAATGGAAGATGAAGTTATGCAATTCCAAACAATTATCTTGATGTTGATGAGGATTGAAAGAGTAAACGTTGAAATTATACTTGAATGGTTGGAAAGATATGCAAATATTTTCAAAGAACCAATTAGCCGATGTGTAAACAACTATGAAAGTGGACCATGGGAAGCTTTGGAACAAATGAAAGAAGAAGTAACATATCAAGACTTTATCCGTATTATCGAAAGTTTACAAGCAGCAGTAGAAAAAATACCAATAGCAGATGCATTTGACGAGTTAGATACAGAAAGAGACTATTATCAAGCACGTAGAAAAGAATCAAATGAAAGATTAATTTCAAAAAAGGGTATGATAGGAAGAGGAATTGGTTTTGCACCAATGGTAGTATTATTTGTAGGATATTTAATTGTACCACTTGTTTTCATAGGCTTAACGAGTATGACAACTTCATTTAGTCAAATGAAATAAAAGAAAGGATAATTTATATATGGAAAATGCTATTAAAGCTTTAAGCATGGCAGGGTCTGTATTAATATCTGTTGTAATTATTGGAGCGCTTTTGTTTGCATTTAATAATCTATCAGAACAACAACAAGTAGAAGTGAATTCAGAAGACGCACGTAAAATATCAGATTATTTAGCAAGATTTGAACAATATAATAAAACATATATATATGGCAGTGAAATATTATCACTTGCAAATCTTCAAGATGACTATAATAGAACTCAATCAGATACAGAAGGGTATTCAAGAGTTAATATATATATTACAATTAATACTCCAATAGAGCAGGCAGATGGACGTTTATATTATTTAACAGTAGGTAGAAAAAATATTACAGAAATTGCAAATGGAATTATTGGAAGGACAGAACATGCACAAAGCTTAGAAAATGCTATATCATATTATGAAACAACAGTATATGGTAACACAAAGAAAACATACAAATATCTTTCTCAAATAAGTAGCAGACAATTAGCAGGAATACTAGGAGTTTCTTTTAGATCAGATGATGATGAATTTGCTGTACAAGATAAAATAGAAAATGCAGGATATAGAAATTTACTAGAAGAAATAGAAAAATATAAAATCTTAAAATCTACTTATACACAATTTAAAAATACGCAATTCATGTGTACAGATGTAAAATATGATGAAGTAGGAAGAATAAAAGAAATGGATTATGAAGAAAGGGTAATTGGACCATAAAGAGGGAGAATATATATGGAAAATACCTCAAAAGCATTATTAATGGCAGCGGAAGTTTTAATAGGCGTTTTAATTATATCAGTAGGAGTATATTTATTTACTTCATTTGGTGATTATAGCAAAGATATGAACGCAAAAATGGAATCCGCTCAAATAGATCAATTTAATAATCAATTTTTAAAATATACTGGAGAATACACAGATCAATCAGGTAATATTGTACCAATAAAAGTAACACTTCATGACATAGTAAGCCTTGCTAATTTAGCAAAAAAACACAATGAAGAATATGAATTAACTGAAAGTGATTATGATGATGAAGGAACAAAGCCATATATTAGAATAGACATAGGTAATACAAGAAATATAGAACAATATTCAGCAGAAGAAATAATAAATTTACTAAAAAACAACTCATTAGATGATGTGACTACAGAAATAAGATACTATAAATGCTTAATAGACAATTATCACGTTAGCGAACATACAAGACTCGTAAACTACATGAAATTTGTTGAAATATAGAAAGAAAATTAAGAAAATTCAGTATTTTTAGCAAAAATACTTGCATAAAATATTAGAAAATATTATAATGAAAGAGTATATAAATGAAAAAATTTATACTAATAATAATCTTATTAATAACAATTACTGCATTGATAGGATTTGGAATTATACAATATAGAACTAATATATTACAAGCTCAAGAAAGAAATCAAATGTATGAATCATATCAAGGAATAGACTTCTTAGGAACACAATTAATTAGTCTGATTAATAAAACAATTGATGATAATCAAAAATTAGGAATTCCAAAAGATGAAAATGGAAAATATTTATCAGATGATGAAAATTGTATACGAATAAAAATTAAATTTATTTACAAAGATGACATTAAAGAAATTGATATGGAAGACATTGCATCAGGAGGAACAAATAGTTTTGTAGAACGATATAGTACAGCAACCTTTAGATGTGCAGAAATTGAATATCATGAAGGATCAAATAATGTAAAACAAATAACATTTGAGGAAATCAGAGAATAAAAAAGTTTTTAATATTTTAGACACAAAGTCTAAGAAATAATTATAAAATAAACAAAAGTAAAACTTAAAGGAGGAATTTTTTATGGAGAATGCATCAAAGGCATTAATTATTGCGGGAGCGATTTTGCTTTCAATATCAATTATAGGAATAGGAATGTATGTTTTCCAACAAGCATCAGATGCTATGTCAGGTGCTAATATGGATAGAGAAAAGATAGCAGCTTACAATGGAGATTTCGAAAGATATGGAGATTTACAAAGCGGAACACAAGTAAGAGCATTATGTGATTTAGTAAGAACTCATAATTCAGCTGCAAAAAATGACGCATCACAAAAAATTGCAGTTATAGAAGGTTCAGCAGAAGCAATTACTACACCACCAGCAGAGGGTGATACTTCAACAACACCAGCAGGTATTAACGCTATTAAAAGAACTAAACAACAATCAAAATTGTATAATGTAGACTTTGGATATGACGCTCAAACAGGTTTTATTGTAGCTGTTGGAATCACAGAAGCACCATAGTATAGTAAATAATAAGGAAGTAAAAATAATATGGAAAATGCAGTAGATGCGCTAAAATTAGCTTTTGCAGTAATAGTTTTTGTAATGGCTTTATCACTTACAATATATATGTTCTCAGAAGCAAGAACTACTGCAGATATTGTATTGCACAGTTCAGATGTAACCTATTATATGGAATATGAAGGAGACGTTTCTGGATTAACAGCAGAAGAAATAAACCGAAGAGAAAACAGAATTGTTGGCTTAGAAACAATAATACCAACTTTATATAAATATTATAAAGAAAATTATGTTGTAATTTTTAAAGAAAATTCAAGTGATACAGGCTTTATGAAATTGTATGATACAAAAACAAATACCGATTTATGGACATTAGGATATTACAATAGATATTTTGGAGGTAATAGCACTAAAATTTGTTCTTTTGATGTAGAAGAAGAAACAAAAAGACATGAGCCTTGGGTGGTAAATAATAAATTTTATAAAGATAACTTAGATGCATTTTTATCTGGAGGTCAATTTGTTTTTCCAGATGGAAGTGGTCAAGCTTATAATTATTCAAGTTTTATTGAACAATACAAAAATACACAATTTATAGAAAGCCTTGGAGAATATACATATAACGAGACAACAGCCGGAATAGTAAAAGAAAGAAAAAAAAGAGTAATAATTTATACAGTTTATCGAGGAGGATAAAAATATGGGTGATAGTTTAATTACAGTTGTTGCAATTGCATTAGCAGCAATATTAATGTTTATATTCCCATTAATGTCATTGTCAGAAAGAACAGACGATATTTCATCATTAGCAGTACAAACTGCTACAACGGAATTCGTAGATAGAGTAAAAACAACTGGTAGATTAACGTTGGATGATTATGATCAATATGTTAGTACAATTTCATCAACAGGAAATTCATTTTTAATAGATTTACAAATTCAACAACTAGATGAAAATCCAGGATCAAAAGAGACACAAGCAGAAGCGACAAAAATTGGAGAAAATTTATATTACAACATATATACATCACAAATAGAAGATGAATTAAATTCAAAAGGTAGAATAGTATTAAAAGAGGGCGATATATTTTCTGCAACTGCAAGAAATACAAACTTAACAATTGCTCAGCTATTAAGAAACTTTTTCTTTATGGTTTCAGGAAATGACCAATATGAAATAGTAGGAAAAGACGCCGCTGTTGTTGCAGTAAATGGTGGATCAAGATAAAATATATAAATGAAATGTAGGGGTGGGAGGATTATTCCACCCCTTTTATCAAATGAAAAGCAACTTAAGAAAGGTTAATAAAGATGAAATTACAACACTTATCTGTTATATTTGTAATTATCATTGTACCAATTGCAATGGTAATGTCACAATATATACAAACTCAAATAGATACAATTAAGTTACAGTCATCCTATCAAAAAGCATTGGATACTGCAACTCATGATGCATTGACAGCATTTCAAATTAATAGTGTAAATAATAAATACTCAAGTATTAGTGACTCAAAAATAAGAGATGTAGAGGCGGCAATTAATACATTTTATAATTCTTTAGGAACATCTATGGATATATATACTTCTAAAAAAGAAGCTTTATCAACATATATACCAGCAATTTTATTTACTTTATATGACGGATATTATATTCATAGCTTATATGAAAACACATATAAAAAAGCGGGTTCAGAAGGTGACCAAAGCTTAAGAATTGAAATTGACGAGGATAGTGCAAATTATCAAATAGGATTACATCCATATATATATTATTCTTGCAAATATTTGTTAAATGGAAAAATTGTTATAGTTAACTATACACTAGATAATGCTATCACAGTATATGGAGATTTTGGTAATGGAGAAGGTTATCAAACAAAATCAGGATATTTAATTGATTATACTAAAGTAAATAATATACAATTAGGTAGCAAAAGCTTAACATATGATGGAATAGAAATTGGACCAGAAACATTAACAGAGCATTTATTAATACAAGATGGTGATAGTGTAACATTAGATGATTTTGAATATATTGTATATAATAGTCAAAAAGTATATAGAGATCATGATGGTAGATATTTCTACTATGAAAATAACAAAAAAAGATTCTTGCAAAGTGAAACTGCAACTATAGACGATTATATCAGCAATAATGGAGTTGGATTCAAAAGCATAAGTGCATTTGAATATTATTATGATGCTTATAATTTTAGTAAATGGTTAGTAGAAGAAACTGAACTAGATAAAATTGAACAAAAAGATGTTATAAAAATGAACGAAACAACAACTACTATAGGTAATGATACAGAATATTTATCAACAAATACAGGAAATGAGAAAATATTTGATGTAACAGATCCTGATAATGATCCTCAATTATCAACTTCAATATTTAATTCACATAGAATGGCAATTATTCAAAAATCAATAGAAACAAATCTTTCAACAGCAATTGGAAATTATCAAAATAGTTTAAATGTATATCAGTTTGTATTACCAGTAATTGATGAAGAAAACTGGTATGAGTTAACAAATAATGTTTCAATAGTGTCATTTATGCAAGGAATTCCATTGGGAATGAAATATTTTAATAATTATTCTGTTATTTCAAATACCAAAAATGAAGAGGTAATAAATAATCAAGCTATATATATAATGGCACAAGAAACAACAGGTGGAGCAATGCCTGGAAGTATAGAATATCATAGACCAGGATGCAAAGAATTAATTGATGGAGTAAATAATGGAAATATGCAAATTATAGGAGGATATACATCACTAGAATTTTTAAGACAAACTGCAAAACTTACAGAAGCAGATATACGATATTTTTATCCACAAGCAAGAGTAGGTACTACAACAACTGGATGCTACCATTGTATGGTAAGTGCATCTTTAGACTATAATACAGATGATATTATAAAAGGAGAAATTAGAAGCTTTGATACAGGAAATGTGCTATATAACGAAAGCGAGTTAGAAGAAGTAAGAAAAATGTATTTAATGGCATTAGCACGTGAAAAAAGTGATTTATATAAAAGTAACTTTTAAAAAATAATTTTTGATTAAAACAAAATACAAATGGTTATCCTAATAAAAGAAATGAGGGATAACCATGAAATTATATAAAAAATTAATCATTATTATTATGCTATTGTGTATATTTATTTATGTATGTAATATAACTTTATTGCCCAATAGTGTAATACTAATACAAGGTGAAACATTAGATATTTGTACAGCATATGGAATTACAATAAATGAATTAACAGAAAATAATCAGATTATACAAGCATCAAGTAATTTAAATAAAAGCAAAATAAATGAAATAGGAAAAATAGATTTATCATTAAACTTATTTGGAAAAATACCACTAAAAAATATGACGGTAAATGTAATACCAAGAACTAAAGTCGTTCCTATAGGAAAAGCAATTGGAATGAAATTATATACAGAAGGAATTTTAGTGGTAGGTATGACAGAAATAGAAGGAAAAAAGCCATATGAAACATCTGATATACAAGAAGGAGACAGAATTGTTGAAATAGATAACGAGAAAATAGAAAATACAGATGATTTAATAAAAACAGTCAATGCAAGTAATGGCAAAAAAATTGAAATAAAATATGTTAGAGACAATTCAATAAGAACTACAAACATTACTCCTGTAAAAAATCAAGAAGAAGAATATAAATTAGGCTTATGGGTAAGAGATGCAACTGCAGGAGTAGGAACAATGACTTTTTATGAACCAAGCTCTGAAATGTTTGCAGCATTAGGACATGGAATAACAGATATAGATACTTATGACTTAATTGAAATTGCAAATGGAGAATTAGTAACAACTAATATTCTTTCTATAATAAAAGGTGAAAAAGGAATACCAGGAGAAATACAAGGGACAATAGATAATGGTAAAAATATAGGAAAAATATATAAAAATACAAACTTTGGAGTATATGGAAATATAGATAAAGAAGTAGCATTAAAAATAAAAGAAGAAGATGCAATAGAAGTAGCTCTAAGAAATGAAATTCAAACAGGAAAAGCAGAAATACTTTGCGAATTAGAAGATGGAAAAATAGAAAAATATGAAATAGAAATTCAAAAATTATTTAAAAACAATAACGAAGACAATAAAAGCATGGTAATAAAAATAACAGATCAGAGATTAATAGCAAAAACTGGAGGCATAATTCAGGGAATGAGTGGAGCACCAATTATACAAAATGGAAAATTTTGTGGAGCTGTAACACATGTATTAGTGAATGATCCAACAACAGGCTATGGAGTATTTGCAGACTTAATGATAAAACAAATGAAAGAAGTAGAATAATTTCAAAAAGGGGAAAAAATAAATGGGATATGAAAGTGGAACTACTAAATTTGTAAAGACAATACTAATTTTAATTATTTTAGGTTTATTAATATTTTTAGGATATAAGTTTTTTATTAAATCAGATATAATAGGAGAATTTTCATCAGAGAATCCAATTACATTAGAAAATTTAAATGAAATTACGGTAGAAGATATTGAAAAGGAAGCGTTACAAGGAGCAGGGTACCATTATTATTATAATCAACTTGATGATAATGCAAAAATATTCTATAAGGGTCTAGAAAAAAATATAGATAATCTAAAAACTGGAACATATAAAATTGATTTTGGAACATATTTTAGTGATTTAATTAAGTCCCCAGGAGGAGAAGAAAAACTAAATACAGCATTTCAATCAGCTTGGAATGCTTTTACATATGACCACGTTGAAGTATTTTATCTAGATATTACAAAGTTAGTCCTAAGTATACAAACAACATCTGTTGCTTCAATAACAACGCATAGAGTGTTTATAGATAGTGGAGAAAATGAATCATATAAATCAGCAGAACTAAAAAATATAGAAATAGAAGATGCAGAAAATGAATTAGAAGAATTACGAGGAAAAATAGTAAAAACTTTAGAACATTACAGTGACTACTACAAAATTCTTTACTTGCATGATTGGCTAATAGACAATATTGAGTATGATACAACATATGAAAAAGAAAATATATATAACATATATGGAACATTAAAAAATGGAGAGGCTGTATGTGAAGGATATGCGAGAACATTCAAATATATAATAGACAGCTTAGGAATACCATGTGTTTTAGTATCAGGAACTGCAACAAATTCATCAGGAATAACAGAATCACATGCTTGGAATTATGTACAATTAGATGGAAAATGGTATGCAATTGATATAACATGGGATGATCCGATTATGCACAATGGAGGTACTGCATCATATGATACAAAACATGAAAACTTTTTAAAAGGATCAAATACATTTTTTCAAGCTCATAAAGAAAAAGGAGAGTTATCAGACAACAGCATGAAATTTGTATTTCCACAAATAGAAATGTATGATTATCAAGTTTAAAGGAGCTTAAAATGCAGAAATTTTTTGTAGAAAACAGTCAAATTAAAAATGACATAGTAGAAATTATAGGAAATGATGTTAATCATATTTCAAATGTATTAAGATTACAAAAACAAGATAAAATTATAATATGCAACAAAGAAGAAAATAAGAGTTATCAAGCAATAATTACTGAAATAGAAAAAGAAAAAGTCACATGCCAAATAGAAAAAATAATAGAAGAAACAACAGAAAGTAATGTACATATAACTATTTTTCAAGGATTACCAAAAGCAGATAAAATGGAATATATCATTCAAAAAGCAACAGAAATAGGAGTAAATGAAATTATTCCTATAAGCATGACAAGGAGCATTGTAAAGATAAAAGAAAGTGAAGCTACTAAAAAAATAGAAAGATGGCAAAAAATTGCAGAAGTAGCAGCTAAACAAAGTAAAAGAGATAGAATACCAACTATAGGAAAAATACAAACAATTGATAAAATAGAGATACAAAATTTTGATTTGTTTTTAATTGCATATGAAGAAGAAAAAGAGAAAACTTTAAAAAGTGTATTAAAAAAATTAGAAAATAAAGATCAAATAAATATTGGAATACTAATAGGACCAGAAGGTGGAATAGAACCGAAAGAGGTAGAATACATAACACAGAAAGGTGGAATTAGTGTAACATTAGGAAATAGAATTTTAAGAACGGAAACAGCATCAATATATATTGCTAGTAATATTATGTATGAATTAGAAGAATAAAATATGGAATTGAAAACATTGTAATTTATGACTGTTTATGATATAATACAGCAATATATGAGATGAGAATGATATAAGGTAGGAGGAAAAGAAAAATGGCTGAAAAAAAAGAAGAAATAGAGAAAAAACCAACTACAGCACGAAAGAAAAAAAGTACTACAACTGCTAAAACAACAACTAAAAAGGCAGCAACAAAAAAAACAACAACTAAAACAACAACCCAAAAGACAGATAAAGCAAATGATGAGATCAAAAAAGTAAAAAAGGCAGAAAAAAAAGTTGCAGAAACTGTAGAAGCAGAAGAAGTAAAAGTACCTAAAAAAAGAGGAAGAAAACCTAAATCAGAAACATTAAAAAAAGAAAATGAAGTAAAAGAAGAAAAGGTTGTAGATACTAGAATTGCAGAAATAGCAGAAAAAATACAAGAAACACCTATTGAAAAACCTAAAAAAGGTAAAAGATTAAAAGAAGAAACTCCAGCAGAAGAAGTAGCAAGGCTAGAAAAAGTTGCAGAAAAATTAATAAAAGAAGCAAAAGGAAAGAATAAAGAAGAAGTAAAAGAAGAAAAAGAAACAAAAAATAATAAAAAAGATCAAGAAAAAATAGAAATACAAGAAAAAGCCAATAAAAATGAAGAAAAAAAATCAAAATTAATTAGAGTAAAACATAGCAATAAAGTAGAATCAGATAAAGAAATAGCCTCAACAATTATAGAGGAACAAGAAGAAGTAGTAGACGAAAAAGCAGAAAATAAAAAAGAAATTGGTATCAAAATTGAAGATATCAAAAAAACAATAAAAAACAAAAAGAAACTTCCAGAAGAAGAAAAGAAACAAATTAATAAAGCTTTAATAGGAAATATCATTATGGCAATTGTTGTCATTACATATTTTTTATTCTTAAATCTAGGAAAATTAAATATGAAAAACGATATATTTTTAACAGATTTAAAAGTATTTAGTATTTGTATTTTATTAATTGCAATTATATTACTAGAAGCTGCTTATCGAAAAGACAAAGGAAATTTAGCAATACACGGAATAGAAATGATTGCAACATCTCTTATTACAGTAGGATTAATCTATGTAGATATCATGTATTCATCAATATTTCTAGAAATTACAGCAATAATATCAGCCATTGTAACAGTTTATTATATTATAAAAACAATTATTATATATATTAAAAAAAGAGAAGCATTTTATCGCAAAGATATTGAAGAAATATTAAAAGAAGAGGAATAATTTATGAATAGTATGACAGGCTTTGGAAGAGCCAAGCTAGAAATCGACACAAGAGAATATATAGTAGAAATGAAATCTGTAAATCACAAATACAGCGATGTTGCAATAAAAGCACCTAGAAATTTATTATATTTAGAAGATAAAATTAGAAAAACAGTATTAAATAAAGTAAATCGTGGAAAAATAGATATATATATTACATATGCTAATTATGGAATAGAAGGAAAAAATGTTGTTATAAATAAAGAACTTGCAAAAGCATATATAACAGAATTAAAAGAATTAGCAGAAGAAGCAGACATTGATGGAAAAATACGTGTTACAGAAATATCAAAAATGCCAGATGTATTAAATGTAAAAGAATCAGATGAAAATGAGGATATGCAATGGCAAGAATTGTCACAATGTTTAGAAATGGCATTAGAGAACTTTATGCAAATGAGATATAATGAAGGAGAAAAAATAAAACAAGATTTAGAAGAAAGATTAAATAAAGTGGAACAAAATGTTGAGAAAATATGCACACTTTCTACTGGACTTGTGGAAGATTATATAGTAAAATTAGAACAACGTGTAAAAGAATTATTAAAAACAGATGTTGTAGATCAATCAAGACTAGCACAAGAAATTGTTATCTATTCAGATAAATGTTCAATTGAAGAAGAAGTGACAAGATTAAAAAGTCATATTGCACAATTTAGAAAAATAATGCAAGACGATAAACCAATTGGAAAAAAGATGGATTTCTTAATGCAAGAAATGAATCGAGAAACAAATACAATTGGTTCTAAATCAGTAAACCTAGACATAACGAATTTAGTTGTAGAAATAAAAACAATTTTAGAAGACATAAGAGAACAAATTCAAAATATAGAATAGGAAAGGGGAGCAAAAACATGCAACTGATTAATATTGGATTCGGAAATATTGTTTCAGCAAATAGAATAATTGCAATTGTTAGTCCAGAATCAGCACCCATAAAAAGAATTGTACAAGAAGCAAAAGATGATGGTATGGCAGTAGATGCCACATATGGAAGAAGAACAAGAGCTGTTATTATTATGGACTCAGGACATGTTGTACTTTCAGCAGTTCAACCAGAAACAGTAGCAGGAAGATTAGATAAAGATGAAAACACAAATATTGTCACAAATGGAGAGGAAGAATAAAAAAGAAGAGAGGTAATTTAAAAATGATGGTAAAACCAACCGTAAAGGAATTATTAAAAAAAGTAGATAACAGATTTCAATTAGTTACCATTACTGCAAAAAGAGCAAGACAAATTGCAGATGGAGATGAAGTATTAATTAATACAAAAGAAGAAGCACCAGTAACAATTGCAGCAGAAGAAATTGCAGCAGGAAAAGTGCAAGAAAAAGTAGAGGAAGAAGAGCAAACAGAAGAATCTACAGACGAAAATGAAGAAACTCAAGAAAAATAAATTACAATAAAAAGCGACTTTTATGTCGCTTTATTTGTATAGTTTAATATTATGAAAAGGGGATAGAAATGAAAAAACATATTATCACAATTACAGGAGATCATGCAAGTGGTCAAGGAACATTATCAAATTTATTAAAAGAAAAATTAAACTATGAGATATATAGAAATGGACAATATGTGAGAAAACTAGCACAAGAAAAAGGAATGACAATAGTAGAATTTCAAGAATATTTAAATACACATCCAGATTTGGATCGTGAAATTGAAAAAAGTGCAACTAAATATGCAGAAGAACATGACAATTTAATTATTGATGCAAAATTAGGATGGTATGCAGTACCAGATTCTTTTAAAGTATACTTAAAAGTAAATATAGATATTGCTGTAAAAAGAGCATATGAAGACGAAAACAGAAAAAACACAGAACCATTTGAAAATATAAAACAAGCAAAAGAAGCTATTATATATCGTCACCAAGAAGAAACAAAAAGATGGCAAGAAGAATATGGAATTAATAGAGATGATATGAACAATTACGATTTAGTAATAGATACCAGTAACTTAACACCAACTGAAGTTTGTGATAAAGTTTTAATGGAATACGAAAAATGGTTAGAAATGAATTAAAATAAGGAGAAAAAATGATAGCAGAAGTCATTATTCAAAGTAATGTAAAAAATTTAAACAGAATATTTGACTATCAAATACCAAATGATTTAGAAAATCAAGTTAAAGTTGGTAGTAGAGTTTTTGTACCATTTGGAAGAATGAAAACATTAGAAAATGGCTTCGTCATTGGAATAAAAGAAACATCAGAATATGAAACAAAAGAAATTGCTAGTGTACAAGATGAAAGCATTCTATCAGAAGAAAGAATTGAACTAGCAAAATGGATGTCAAAAAGATATTTTTGTAATATATCAGACTGCTTAAAATTGATGTTACCACCTGGAACAAGTAATAAAGAAATAACAAAACGAGTAAAAGAAAAAAATATCAATTTTGTTACACTAAAAAAAGAAATTGATGAAATAGAATATGATATAGAAATTGGAAAAATAAAATCAGATAAACAAATTAGAACACTACAATTTATTATAGAAAATGGTGACGTATTAGTTTCAGAACTAGAAATGTTTGCAGATACCTCAAGAGCAGTTGTTAATACTTTATGCAAAAATGGATATTTAGAAATGATAGAAAAACAAGTAGAAAGAGATCCATTTGAAGGTAAAGATATTGTAAAAACAGAAAAACTAGAATTAAATTCAGAACAACAAAAAGCATATAATGAAATTGCTAATAGTATGGATGATATGCTTTTTTCAGAGTTCTTAATTTATGGTATTACAGGATCAGGAAAAACAGAAATTTATTTGCAACTAATAGAAAAGACACTACAAGAAGGAAAATCAAGTATTTTATTAGTACCAGAGATATCTTTAACACCACAAACAGTAAATAGATTTATTGCAAGATTTGGAAAAGAAAAAATAGCAGTATTACATAGCAAATTATCTGTGGGAGAAAGATATGATCAATGGCAGAAAATAAAAAGAGGACAAGCACAAATCATAATAGGAGCAAGATCAGCCATTTTTGCTCCTGTAGAAAATATAGGACTAATTATTATAGACGAAGAACATGATAGCTCATATAAATCAGAAACAGCACCACGTTATGAAGCAAAAGAAATTGCAAGATATATAGCAAAAGAAAAGAATATTCCTCTTGTACTAGGAAGTGCTACACCGGATTTAGAAACAATGCATAGAGCAGAGCAAGAAGAAATTATGTTATTGAAATTAACTCAAAGAGCTAATAGTGCATCTATACCAAAAACAGAAATTGTAGATTTAAGAGAAGAATTAGCACATGGAAATAAATCTATGATTAGTCAAAAATTATATCAAGCAATTCAAGAAAATCTTAAAAACAAAAAGCAAACTATTTTATTCCTAAATAGAAGAGGATATTCAACCTTTATAATGTGCAGAGAATGTGGATATACAGCAAAATGCAAAAATTGTAATATTAATTTAACATATCATTCAAATAAAAATAAATTAAAATGTCATTATTGTGGATATGAAATGCCAATATTAAAGAAATGTCCTGAGTGTGGAAGTGAGCAAATACGCTATTTTGGAACAGGAACACAAAAGTTAGAAGCTGAAATTCATAAACTATTTCCAGAAGCAAGTACTATAAGATTAGATGTAGACACAGTATCAAAGAAAAATTCACATGAACAAATATTAGACAAATTTCAAACAGAAAACATAGATATTTTAATAGGAACACAAATGGTAGTAAAAGGACATCATTTTCCAAATGTAACACTAGTAGGAGTAATAGCAGCAGATGGAAGTTTAAATATAGATGACTTCAGAGCAAACGAAAAAACATTTCAAATATTAACACAAGTAGCTGGAAGAGCAGGAAGAGGAAAAGAAGCAGGAAGAGTAATAATTCAAACATATAATCCAGACAATTTTGCAATAGAGTGTAGCAAAAATCAAGAAGCGGATTTATTTTATCAAACAGAGATGAGCTTAAGAAAACAGTTGAAATATCCACCATTTTGCGATATAATACTAATTGGCATTACGTCAAATAATGAAAAAGAAGTAATAGAAATATCTCAAAAATTACATCAATATATGAAAAAGAAATTAATAGAAGAAAAATTAGGAATTATACTATATTCTCCAGTACCAGCACCAATAGATAAAATTAAGAATAAATATAGATGGAGAATAATAATTAAATGCAAATTTGACAATAATATAATGGAAACAATACATCAAATGCTAAAAGAATATGAAAAAATGAAAAAAAGCAATACAAGAGTAATTGTAGACTTAAATCCTAATAATATGATGTAAAATAAAAGGAGGAAAGAAAAGTGGCAGTCAGAACAATTCGAGAAGACGGAGATGAAATACTAAGAAAAAAATCAAGAGAAGTAGAAATCATAGATGAAAAAATAAAAGAACTAATAGATGATATGATAGAAACAATGCATAAGGCAAATGGAGTTGGCTTATCGGCTGTTCAAGTAGGAATATTAAAAAGAATAGTAGTTATTGATTTATATGACGATAAAGGACCAATCAAATTAATAAATCCAGTAATTACAAAAACCAAAGGAGAACAAGAAGTAGAAGAAGGATGCTTAAGTTTTCCAAATCAATATGGAAGAATTGTAAGACCAGCAGAAGTAACAGTAGAAGCATTAAATGAAAATGGAGAAAAAATAAAAATAAAAGCAAAAGGATTATTAGCACAAGCAATATGCCACGAATTAGATCACTTAGAAGGAATTTTATTCGTTGATAACATCATTCCTGGTACATTACATTATGTAGAACCAGACGAAAAATAGTGACAAAAGGAGAAAAAATGAGAATTGTTTTTATGGGAACACCAGATTTCGCAAAGGAATCATTAGAACAAATTTATAAAGCAGGACATGAAATTGTAGGAGTAGTAACAAACATAGATAAACCACAAGGAAGAGGAATGAAACTATCAGCTTCACCTGTAAAAGAATTTGCTGTAGAAAAAAATTTAAAAGTATTACAACCAGAAAAAGTAAGAAATAACAATGAATTTATTGAAACAATTAAAAATTTAAAACCAGAAGTAATTTGTGTTGTTGCTTATGGAAAAATATTACCAAAAGAACTTTTAGATATTCCAAAATTAGGATGCATCAATGTACATGGATCATTACTTCCCAAATATAGAGGAGCAGCACCAATACAATGGGCTGTATTAAATGGAGACAAAATAACTGGAATAACAACAATGTACATGGATGCAGGTATGGATACAGGAGATATGATTCTAAAAGAAGAAGTAGAAATAGGAGAAAATGAAACAACAGGAGAATTATGGACAAAACTTTCCAAAATAGGAGGAAAATTATTAGTGAAAACATTACAAATGATAGAGGACGGAAATGCACCAAGAGAAAAACAATCAGATGAATTTACATTAGCACCAATGCTAAAAAAAGAAATGGCAAAAATAGATTGGGAAAATCAAACAGCTGAACAAATAAAAAACTTAGTAAGAGGATTAAATCCAATTATGGGAGCATATAGTTATTTAAATAATAAAAAAATAAAATTTTGGAATGTTAGAAAAATAAGTGATTCAGAAGTAATACAAGAATTTCCAGAGTTAGAGGAATATGCATATAAATTAGATGAAGTAATTCCAGGAACAATACTATTCTCAGATGAAAGAAAAGGACTATATGTAAAAGCAAAAGAAGGAACAATAAAGATATTAGAAGTACAAGCAGAAAATTCAAAAAGAATGAATATATCAGATTTTCTAAGAGGAAATCGAGTAGAAGCGGGAACAGTATTAGAATAGAAGTTTGAAAAGTATAAAAAAATATGATATAATGAAGGATAGTAAGGCAGACAGCCTTGCAAAAATATAAAGAAAGAAGTGTAGAAAATGTACGAACTGTTCCGGAGAATTTCAAGCAATTGCGAGAAAGAAAAAAAGATCGTCCATGTGTACATGGCAAATGGTTTCCAGATGAAGGGAACTGTTATCAAATGTGACGGCTATACGCTGATCATCAAAGATCTGGACAAGAACGTGGCAAGGGTGATTTTCTTGAACCAAATTTCTACGGTGGACACCGAAATTTCCATGATCCCGGCTGAAAGCGACAACTAAACAACACTTCGCACTCTATGGCAGGTAAGTAAGACCATTGAGTGCACAAAAGAGCCCTCTGATTAAAACCACATGGTTTGAAATCAGCCTAAGGGCTCTTTTTTTGCAAATTTTCAAAAAATAGTTGTAAAATATTAGATAAATTGATATACTAATAACATCTAAAAGAATAACTTATGAAATATATTTAGGAGGTAAGGAATATGGGAGAAAAGAAAGAAGTAAAAGAAACAAAAGAAGTAAAGGAAGAGAAAAGTGTAGAAGTAACATTAGAAAATACAAATATAAAGATAGCAGATGATGTTATTGCAGTAATTGCTGGATCAGCAGCTTCAGAAGTACCTGGAGTAGCATCAATGGCAGGAGGATTTGCTGGAGGAATTTCAGAAGTATTTAGTGGAAAGAAAAATCTAGCAAAAGGAATTAAAGTAGAAGCAGGAGAAAAAGAAACAAAAATAGATGTTAATATAATAGTAGAATATGGAGTTAGAATTCCAGATGTAGCTTTTGAAATTCAAAATAAAGTAAAGAAAGCAGTAGAAAGTATGACAGGACTTAAAGTTGTTGAAGTAAATGTGCATATTCAAGGAGTTAATACAGACGTTGCAAATGATGATGCAACAAATTCATCAAATAAAGACTAAAACAAAAAGGGGCATCAGAACATGCCCTTTTTAATAGTTAAATAAAGAAGTAAGAAAGGAAAAAATAATGAAATTAATTGAAAAAACCACACTTGTATTATTTTCAACAATAATGCTTGTTATATCTGTTATATTTTGCTTATTAATATTTGGATGGCTAGATATTGATTTAGCAGGAAAAATAGTACAAGGAATTTTAAATAATGAAGTATCATCAAATATTATATTAGGATTAAGTATTATATTTATTTTATTAGCAATTAGATGTATATTTTTTGATTCAAGCTCAAAAAAGCAGGAAGAAATGAAAAACGGAGTATTACTAAAAAATGCAGATGGACAACTTTTCATTACAAAACAAACAATAGAAAATTTAGTAAATAATATTGTAAAAGGATTTGACAGTGCAGAAGAAATTCAAACAAGTGTTGAATTAGATAAAGACAGCAGAGTTAGTGTGCTTGTAAATATAACAGTAGGAGAAAATGCTGTTATTAAAGAGCTATCAACAAATTTACAAACAAAGATAAAGGAAGTTGTAAAAAAATCAACAGATTTAGAAGTAAAAGAAGTTAACATAAAAGTAAAAAATGTGGAATCAGCAAAGCAAAACGTCCAAGAGTAGAAAGGAATCATATTTTATGGAAGAATTTAAAAAGTTTATGTCTGAATATGGTGGTATTGTTATAGGAATTTTAGTTGCAATTGTAATATTATGTACGCAATTATACAGGCTAATTATTGGACTTATTTTAATTGCTATATGTGCATATGCAGGATATTACATTCAACATAATAAATCAGATGTAAAAGAAAAATTAAAGAATTTTATTGATAAACTATAATAAATTAAAGCAAATAGAAGGGGAAAGGAAAAATAGCACTATGAACAGATCAGAAACAAGAAGGACAGCTTTTGAATTAATTTACAGTCTAGAAATACAAAAAGCAAAACCAGAAGAATATAGCGAACAAATTAATTTGTTCCTAGAAAATAACGACATTACAGAGCAAAAGGTAAAAGATTACATAGAGGACACAGTATATGGAATCGAACAAAATAAAACCGAAATTCTTAATATTATAAATCAAGAATTATCTGAAAAATGGGAACTAAATAGATTATCAAAAGTAAGTTTAGTAATACTTAAATTAGCAACATATGAACTAATATACAAAAAAACACCAATTCCATATAAAGTAGTGGTAAATGAAGCTGTTGAACTTGCAAAAACATTTGGAGATGACAATGCACCTTCCTTTGTAAATGGAATTTTAGCAAGTATCATAAAAAATAACCATATTGAAGGAGACACAAAAGAATAAATGAAATATGAGGCAATTAGCGTAAGTGAGTTAAATCAATATATAAAAAATAAAATAGCAGACGATGAAATGTTAAACAATGTTTTGGTTAAAGGAGAAATATCAAATTTCAAACATCATTACACAGGACATTTATACTTCACATTAAAAGATGAAAACTCTTTAATTAAATGTATTATGTTCAAAACATATACACCACATCTCGATTTTACACCAAGAGATGGAATGAAAGTAATGGTATTTGGAACTGTTTCTGTTTTTGAAAGAGATGGCGTATATCAAATTTATTGTAAAGCAATGCAAGAAGACGGAATGGGAAGTCTATATACAGCTTATGAAGAACTAAAAAATAAACTAGAAAAAGAAGGCCTATTTGATCAAGCACATAAAAAAACAATTCCACAAATGCCTAAATGCATTGGAGTATTAACCTCAAATACTGGATCAGTAATTCGAGATATTATTAATGTATCAACAAGAAGAAATCCTAATGTATACATAAAACTATTACCAGTGCCAGTACAAGGAGAAGGAGCAGCAGAAAAAATTGCATCAGCTATACAAACTATGAACGAAAAAAAATTAGCAGATGTAATTATTTTAGCAAGAGGAGGAGGATCTTTAGAAGATCTATGGCCATTCAATGAAGAAATAGTAGCAAGAGCAATATACAAATCAGATTTACCAGTCATTTCAGCAGTAGGACATGAAACAGACTTTACCATATCAGACTTTGTAGCAGATTTAAGAGCACCAACACCATCAGCGGCTGCTGAACTTGCTGTGCCTAATATTCGAGATGTTTTATTACAACTTGAAACATATAATAATAGATATAAATTAGCATTAAGAAAAAAAGTAGAATTAATGAGATTACAATATGAAAAATGCATGAACAGTAGAGTTTTCAAAGAACCTCTACAAAAAATTAATGAACAATATATGCTAATAGATATAAAAATAAAAGAAATGCAAAACAATGTAACAAAAATATATCAAAATAAAAAAATGTATTGTATGAAATTAATTTCAACATTAGATGCAATGAGTCCATTAAAGACATTAGCAAGAGGATATTCAATTACACAAACAAAAGAAAACAATGTCATAAAATCAATAAAAGAAATAAAAAAAGACGATGAAATAAAAATTCGTTTCTATGACGGAGAAACAAAAGCAAAAATTATATAAGGGGGAAATAAAATGAACAAAAAAGGATTAATTATTATTTTAATCATAATACTTGTATTTGCAATCATCTGGGTAGCATATGATATGTTTAAACCAGAAGCAGCAGATGCTAATGCACTATCAACGAATTTAACAGATGAAAATACAGGTTTAGACAACTATATTAATGATTTGCTTTCTAATACTGTAGGAAATGAAATTGGAGACGCAATACAAAATGAAACAGCAAAAGATAACGAATCAAGAGAAGACGAAGAAAAAACAGAAGTACCATCTAATGGAAGTACAACAACAAGAGAAGAAAAAGCAATAGAACTTACTAAAAAAGAATGGGGTAGCGAAGATGGTGTGTACTTTGTAAATGAAAGTATTGACTCACAAGGAAGATATATTGTATCAGTACGTGATAAAGAAACAACTGGTGCATTAGGATATTATGTAGTAGATGTAGATAAACAATTAGTAACAAAGAGATAAAGATAGGAGGATGTGTTAGGAAACTAACATAAGCAATTCATGAAAGAAGAAAAAACAAAAACTTTTGAAGAAAATATGAAAAAACTTGAAGAAATAGCAACAGAATTAGAAAAAGGAAATTTAGACTTAGACACTTCGGTTGCAAAATTTGAAGAAGGAATGAAAATTTCAAAAGAATGTAGTAAAATGCTTGAAAAAGCAGAGAAAAAAATAACAATGCTAATACAAGATGACAACGGCAAATTAACAGAAGAAAATTTTGTACAAGAAGAGGAATAAGGAAAATGATGGGGATAATATTACAATACAAATATTTAGTCATACCATTTGCAGTATGGTTTTTTATACAATTGTTTAAATTAATATATGATTTGATAACAACTAAAAAATTTAATTTCAAAAGAATACTTGGAGCAGGAGGAATGCCAAGTTCACATTCAGCAGTAGTAACATCACTTGCCACAATGATAGGTATAAATTATGGAATAGATTCAGCAGTTTTTGGATTATCTGTAATTTTTGCTTGTGTTGTAATGTATGATGCAGCAGGAATAAGAAGAGCAGCAGGAAAACAAGCTAAGTTGTTAAATAAAATTATAGAAACACCAGGAATGACAGATGTAGAAGTATCAGAAAAGTTACAAGAAGTTTTAGGACATACACCAGTTCAAGTTTTTGTAGGAGCATTCATAGGAATTGTGGTAGGCTTTATTTTTGGATAATAAATGAGAAAGCGAGGATTTATGTAGTATGGAAGATATAGAAATCGCAAGAGCAACAAAATTAAAAAAAATATCAGAAATAGCAAAAGAAGTAGGAATTGAAGAAGAAGAATTAGAACCATATGGAAGGTATAAAGCAAAAATCTCATTAGATACATTCAAAAGGCTAGAAAATAAAAAAGATGGAAAATTAGTATTAGTAACAGCAATTAATCCAACACCATTAGGAGAAGGAAAAACAACAATGGCAATTGGACTAGCAGATGGACTTAGAAAAATAGGAAAAAAATCAGTACTAGCACTAAGAGAACCATCACTAGGACCAGTATTTGGAATTAAAGGAGGAGCAACAGGAGGAGGACATTCACAAATTGCTCCAATGGAAGACATAAACTTACACTTTACAGGGGATATACACGCAATTACATCAGCTAACAATTTATTATCAGCAATGATAGATAATCACATATATTATGGAAATGCATTAGGATTTGACAGAGTTGTATGGAAAAGATGTGTTGATCTAAACGATAGACAATTAAGAAAAGTAGAAACAGGATTATCACAAGAAAAAAATATAGTACCAAGAACAGATGGATTTGACATATCAGTTGCATCTGAAATTATGGCAATATTCTGTCTTGCAACAGATATAAATGATTTGAAAAGAAGAATAGGAAATATTATTGTAGGATATACAAAAGAAAATAAACCAATCACAGCAAAAGATTTAAAAGCAGAAGGAGCACTAACAGTATTATTAAAAGATGCTTTAGCACCAAATTTAGTACAAAGTTTGGAATATACACCTGCAGTTGTACATGGAGGACCATTTGCTAATATAGCACATGGGTGTAACAGCATTATTGCAACAAAACTAGCATTAAAATTAGGAGACTATGTAATTACAGAAGCAGGTTTTGGAGCAGATCTAGGAGCAGAAAAATTCTTAGATATTAAATGCAGAAAAGCAAACTTAAAACCAGATGCAGTTGTATGTGTTGCTACAATTAAAGCATTAAAATATCATGGCGGAATGCCTAAAGAAGAAATAAAAAATGAAAGCATAGAAGCTTTAGAAAAAGGATTTAAAAACTTATTAAAGCACATTGACAATATAAAAAATGTATATGGATTGAATGTAATTGTAGCAATTAATAAATATACCCATGATACACCAAAAGAAATTGAATTCTTAAGAAAAAAATTAGAAGAACAAGGTGTAGAATTAAGCCTAGTAGAAAGCTGGGAAAAAGGTGGGGAAGGAGCAGTTGATTTAGCAGAAAAAATAGTAAAATTAACTGAAAAAAAAGAAAACTTTACATATTCATATCCACTAGATGTAGGAATAAAAGATAAAATAAAAGCAGTTGCAACAAAAATATATGGAGCAACAGATGTAGAATATTCAAAAGAAGCAGAAGAAGAAATCAAAAAAATAGAAGAATTAGGATATAGAGATTTACCAGTATGTATTGCAAAAACACAATATTCATTATCTGATGATCAAAATAATTTAGAGTGCAATGAACCATTCAATATCCATGTAAAAGAAATTATTTTAAAAACAGGAGCTGAATTTGTTGTTGCCATTACTGGGAAAATTATGACAATGCCAGGACTTCCAAGAGTACCAGCAGCAGAAAATATTAATTTAGATGATAAAGGAAATATTGTTGGTATCTTTTAAATTGAATCGCATAAATCTAATGTATAAAATAAAAGTATAGAAAATTCCACTTTTGGATAAAATAGTCTTGAAAAAACTATTTTAAAGAAAGTGGTGTTTTATTTGAAAAAAAGTTTTATAAAAATAAAAAAAGGAATCCTATCAGTTTTTGTTATTATATTAACTTTAATAATATGCATATCATATAATGTATTCTTCCGTAATACAGAAGTAGAAGCATTATCAAGATATGGATCAAGAGGAGAAGAAGTAAGAACAATACAAACAAAATTAAAAAGATGGGGATACTATAATGGAAGTGTAGATGGAATTTATGGAAGCCAAACATTATCAGCAGTTAAATCATTTCAAAGAAAAAATGGATTAACTGTAGACGGAATTGCAGGTACAAAAACATTACAGGCAATGGGAATATACAATAGTTCATCTTCTAGTAATTCTTCAGGATCAAGTTCAAATACAAGTAACTTGAATTTATTAAGTAGATTAGTATATGGGGAAGCAAGGGGAGAGCCATATTCAGGACAAGTTGCGGTAGCAGCAGTTGTACTAAATCGTGTAAAAAGCAGTTCATTTCCAAACACAGTTGCAGGAGTAATATATCAAAGTGGAGCTTTTGATGCCGTAAGTGATGGACAAATTAATTTATCACCAAATTCTACTGCAAAAAAAGCAGCACAAGATGCATTAAATGGATGGGATCCATCAAATGGAGCAATATACTATTTTAATCCAAGCACAGCAACAAATAAATGGATTTGGTCAAGACCAATGACAGTTACAATTGGAAAACATAGATTCTGTAAGTAAAACTTTATATATGAAAAAATAAAAAAAATTTGAAAAAAATTAAAAAAATTTGAATGAATTTATTGACATTTACAATGAAATAGATTAAAATGTTCGCAGATAATCTAAAAAGGTTAAAAAAAATTAAAATAATCTAAAAGGATTAAGGATGAAGGAGGTGAATGTTCTTATAGAAGGCAATGGCTATTTATTCTAGAGGAAAACGAGCAAAAAAAACAAAATTAAGCAAAGGAAAAATCTTTACGATAGTCTTAATTTTAATAATTTTAGCATGTTTAGGGTTCATAATTTATGTTCATATTGTAGAATCACAAATTGGAACAGGTTCAACAGATGCTAATGAAATTGAAGAAGTCAATATCATTCAAAATGTAGTTGAACAAAATGTGATAGAAGAAAAGAAAGATGAGATTGTTGATAAAGACATACCAAGTAGCTTAGATGGATATGATGTAGTGGGACAAATAGTGATGGATAAATATGATGCAACAAGAAATATACTAAGTATCTGCACTGAAGACTCATTAAACGTATCACCAACACAGTTGCTTATGAATCCAAGTATAAACGAGCCAGGAAACTTTTGTATTATTGGTCACAATTGGGACGATTTGTTTCAATACCTTTCAGAAATGGAAAGAGGCGATACTTTCTATTTGATTAGTAGAAAAGCTAAAACAAAAGTTAAATACAAAATCAAAGAAGTATACGTTTGTGAACCAGATGATCTATCTTGTTTGGAACAAAACAATGATGGAAAAAGAGAAGTCACTCTTATTACATGCGTAATAGGTGGAGCTAAAAGAATTATAGCAAGAGCCTATGAAGCATAAAAAATTTAAGTGTGGTATATTCAAAAAAATATGTCACATATACCGCAGAAAAAAAAAGAAGAAAGAAGGAATTTTAAAATGAAGAAAACAATATTAGGAATTATGCTTACTTTAGCTCTAGTATTAGCTTTAGTAGGAAATGTAAATGCAGCAGGAAGTGTAAGCGCAAGTGCAACATCAGTAAAAGCAGGAGAAACAGTAGAAGTTACTGTTAGTGCAACAGCAAGTGCTGGAATTCAATTTGATATGGAATATAAAACAGATTATTTTGAATATGTAGGAAGCAATGTTTATGGACAAAAATCAGACGAAAATGATGCAGGTGGAGTAGTAACAATAATGGCATACAGTTCAGATCCAACTGTAGAAAAAGTAACTTTAACTTTCAAAGCTTTAAAAGATACAACAGTTGACGGTGAAGCATTCACAGTAAGTGGATTTATTACAGACGATGATCAAACACTAACAAATGATTCAGTTGTAGTAGCTGTAACACCAGCAACACCAGATGATGATGATCCAACAACAGATGATCCAACAACAGATGATCCAACAACAGACGATCCAACAACAGATGATCCAGAAGGACCAACAGGTTCAAATGGTGAACCAGTAGATAAAATACCACAAGCTGGAGCTCCAATTTATGCAGGAGTTGTTGCTGTAATGGTAGTTGCAGGAGCAATATTACTTGTTAGAAAAATTAGAAAATAATTTCTAATTTTAAATAAATTAAAAACAAATTAAACATACAAAAAATAAATTTACAGAAACAATAAAAAATAATATTAATAAATAATTAATAACTTTAATAAGAGTTAAAAATAAAAGCAAAAGAATAAATAAAATAAAATTTATGCTTTCGGGAGGAATAAAAAAGTGAATAAAAAATTTAAATTTATATCAACATTAGCTTTAGCAGGAATTATGGCAACAAGTAGCTTAACAGGTATTGTATCAGCTGCTGATACAACAACAAAATGCTTAGGACCATATAGAACAAGTTTAGTACAAAAAGATGCTGTTCCATTTATCCTTGCTAATAAAGATGACAGAGCAACTGTAAAAGATTTAAAAGATAGCAATGAATTTACAACAGTAACAACAACACTTACAGACGATGCTGTATTAAAAACAGGTGATAAAGTTACTGGTGATGGAAAAGAATATACTGTAGTTGTTTATGGAGACGTAAACCAAGATGGTATAGTAAATGTTAAAGATGCTTCAATGTTATCTTCAGCAGTAGTAAAGAAAACAACAGAATCTTTAAGTGATGCACAAAAAGAAGCAGCTGATGTAAGAAACAATGGAAACTTAGATGTACAAGATGTTTCAAATATTAGTGCATTTGGTGTAGGAAAAACAAATACATACGTAGATCCAGTACCAGAACAAGAAGTTCCTGTCCATCAACATACATATACATATACTCAAGTTGAAGGAAATAAACATGAATGGATATGTTCAGAATGTGGCGAAACTGGAATAGAAGATTGTATATTTGGTGAATGGAAATCTTCGGATGATGGAACAAATGCTACAGGAACTTGTGTATGTGGTAGAACAGAAACAAGAACTTTGGAAGATTTATTAAATGACGAATCTGTAAGTGAGCTTACCGTAGATAAAGTAGATACTAAAGAGTCAGCAGATGGATTAACGGTACCAGCTGGAAAAACTTTAATAGTAAATGATACTCTAATAACAACTAAAAATAATGTAACAGTAGATGGTACATTAGTTTTGAAAAAAGTACAAAATAATCTTAAATTAAAAGGAACAGGAACTGTAATATATGCACCAGAAGCAACTACGGCCGAAGAATTCAAAGAAAAATTTCCAGATGCGAAAAAATTATTAGAGGGAATTCAATCTGGAGATCAAGAAGCTGCAAAAAGCTTAAAATATGAAATAAAAGTTCCAGAGCTAGATGAACAACAGACTATAAAGGAAACTAGTACTATATCTTTAGAAAAGGGATGGAACCTTACATTAGATTTAGGAAACAATATTTTAGAAACGACATATACGGAAGGTACTTTTATAAACAATAAAGGAGACCTAACACTAAAAAATGGAGTAATCAAAACTCCAGATACTGCTACAAAAGGTTTTGTTCTTAACAGTGGTGCAAATACTACATCAACTCTTAATTTGGACAATGTTGAGATACTCGGAGGATATAGTGGAATTTCTACAAATGGAAATTTAGTAATAAATGGTGGAAAAATAGAATCACTAGGACACGACACTGGCGCAAGAGCGTTACAGATATACGGAGCAGATCTTATAAAAGCAAGAGAAACTGAATTGACAGACGTAGAAATTGCAGCGAAGGTAACTGGAATTTATATCCATTCAGATCCTCATCATAATTTAGTTATGAATGGTGGAAGTATTAATATAGAAGGTAATGATGCAGAACAGGCTAAACCACATACGGCTATATACTCAGTTTCAACATATTCTACGATAACATTAAATGATACACAAATAACATCAGACCAAATTGGTTTATATTTACACAATGGTGCTAATTCGTCTCCTAATGAAGAGGGAGGAAATGTGGCAAACCTAACAAATGTTACAATTAATTCTAAACAAATATGTGTATGGACTGTTGCTGTAGGTGACAAAATGAATATTTCTGGCGGTTCTTACACAAGTACTGAATCCAATGCAATTTCAATATATAACAATGAAATGAATTACTTGGAAAACTGTACATTACAAGGAGAAGGTAAAGCTATACACATATTAGGTAGTTTGTTAAAAGATAAACACTTGAGTGATTTCGTTACAAGAACAAATGTAAAAGAAGTCGATATGTAATACTTTAATGTTGCTAGAAACGTAAAAAAATAATTTGTTTTATATAATATGATAAACGAGGACGTTGTACTGTGTAAGTACTTAATGTCCTCGTTTTACTTCCAATTTTAGATAACTTTTTATATCTCTATAATTAATAAGTATATCAAAATATGCTAAGTGTCCATTTTGATTTCCATCAACACTATTGTTTAAGTTTTCAAATGTTAAGTTATTTCATTCTTCTACATTTGCTACTATTGTTAATGTTGAATTTTTATCTTCCTGTTCTATTTCAAAAAATAAAATGCTAATTTTAATTGATATTTCAATAAAAACTAGCATTGAGATAAAAAATAATAGTTAAAAATAATTATAAAATTAAAGGAAAATAAATAGATTAAAAAGGGGCTACTACTTGTTACATATTTCTTGAAAAATAAATTTTATAGATTCTATCGTATCTTTAAATTGTACATTTTTAGCATAGCTGTGTTTAGTTTTATATTGCTCCCATAATTCATTTAAATATTGATCATTTTCAAGCTTTTCAATTATTGTTTTACTATTTTTTAATTCTTCCTGTGAATGTCTATGTTCAAAAGTAGTATATATAGCCTGTTTTAATATTTCTTTATTTATGTCTTTCCATCTGATATTTACAAAATAATATATATCATAATAGTCTTTCATTCTACTATTAATCACTTTTCGTCTTAAAACTGTTTCAAGTTTTTCAGCTATGATAGTTTCATAATTATATGCATAAATATTTATATAATCTTCTTCTAAAATAGTTTTATATTTATATTCTATAGCTTTTGGTGTTATTATATCTCCTGTTGAAACATCTATAGAGAATCTAACTTTAATATTACTTAGGGTAGCAATAAGTTTAAATTTATATCCTCCGTATTCGTTATCTTCTTTTATTGGATTTAAATTTAAAATTTCAAATGAAACTCCATCATCTATTTGAATAGCTATAATTTCTTTAATAATATTTCTTATTTGAGATAATTCAAAGTTTATACCGGTAATATTAGTATCAATATCCATTGTAGTTCTCATATCCAATCCCATAATTGAAGATAGTAATAAACCGACCTTTAATTATAAATTTATCATTATATTTTGATTTAGAAAGTCTTTCCAAAAATCTTTCAAACATATAATTTTGTATAACTTGTTGAACTGATAAATTATTTTTATTAGCAAAAATTTTAGATTTATCTTTTAGAGATTGTATGTTTTTTATCATATCATGACCTCCAGTATAGCTCTAATTTTCTTTTCACATTTTAGTTTGATCGCATATTCGATAATTTTATTTCCATCTATTTTATTATTTTGAAAACTATTTCTTATAATTTTATTTAGTTGCTCTTTATCAAGACTACCTTCATTTTTTACAATATCACAAATGGTCCTTTCAAGATTATAACAAATCACATCATTACCATATGGAGATTTTATTTTTATAGCACCAAGATAAAGATAATCTTTGTTTATATAATGAAGTTTTATTCCTTCTTCAAATGATCTAACATTATATTCTCTAGGAACTGTAATTTCTATTTGATTAGGTGTTACTTCGGTTTCATTCATAAGAAATAGAGCTGTATTATAAGAATAAACTATTTTTCTATATCTTTGTTGAATAATATAATAATCATCATCAAAACTATCTGTTTTACCATAAATCCCTGCAGATATTCTTTTAATATAATTATCTTTCACAAGTTTATTTATATAATAATATCCAATATTATTACTTTTAAAATCTCTAGCTGTTATAATACTTTTTGATTTTTTTATAAAATTTATAATTTTACTATATTTTTCCATAATTAACTCCTACACTGATATTATAACAAAATATCAGTGCAACTGTCAAATATATATTTATAAAATTTCAAAAATTTATTTTATAAATATTAAAATATGAATTTAATAAAATGCCAATTTAGACTGATATATCAAGATTTGTATTGACTTTTGCATACCATTTTTTACCAAAAAAAGAACAAGAAGTTATGGAAACGAAAATTGAATCTCTAGAAATTGATAAAGATGGAAAAATTACAGTAAAATTAAATA
>CANRAY010000004.1 GCA_947628735.1 uncultured Clostridia bacterium
ACCTCCTAGAATGTGATACTGATATTTCTACTTTGAAAAAACAGTTTTGCTTTTTCAATATATATCTTGCACCATATTGATTTTTTTACACTGGAAATTTTTGAGAACGTGTTGTAAAACAAAAAATAAATGATATAATAACAAAATAAAAAAGAATATAAAAGCTCAAAAGATGAAATAATAAAAATGAACATTTAGAGAGGAAGATTTTATGTATAAATTAATTGCAATTGATTTGGATGGAACATTACTTAATTCATATGGACAAGTATCAGAAAAAAATAAAGAGGCATTAATAAAAGCAAAAAATAGTGGAGCTGAAATTGTTCTTGCATCAGGAAGATCTACAACTTCTGTTCGAAATATTGCAAGTGATCTTGGAGTTTGTAAGTATATTATTTGTGGAAATGGTTCTTTAATATATGATTTATCAAAAGATGAAATAATATACGATAAATTTATAGATAAGAAAAAAGTATTACAAATTATTCAAATTTGTGAAGAAAATAGTATTTATTATAATGTTTATACTGAAGATATGGTAATAGCAAAGAGTTTAAACAATAATGTATTATTTTATTATCAAGAAAACAGTAATAAACCAGATAGTAAAAAAACAAAGATTAATTTAGTTCAGGACATTTACAAATATGTAGAGGAAATGGACAATCAGAATATTTTAAAAATTACAATTAGTGATAATGATACAATTATTTTTAATGGAATTATTAGAAAGTTAAGAGAAGTAAAAGATATTGATGTTTTAGATGTAGCACATATGTCAAGGAAAATAATTAAGTCTGGAACTGAAGAGTTTTCAATTGGATATTATTATACAGAAATTACTAGTAAAAATGTTGACAAATGGTATGCAGTAGAATATTTGATGAATGAATTAAATGTTCCTAAAGAAGAAGTTGTAGCTATTGGTGATAATGTAAATGATAAAATTATGATTGAAAATGCAGGTGTAGGTGTGACTATGGGAAATAGTGCACCATACATTAAAGAAATTGCAGATATGGTTGTAGTTGATAATAATCAAGATGGAGTAGCAGAAGCAATTAATAAATTAGTATAATTTTTTTAATGAGAATAAAAAATAAAAAAACACACATAATGTAAATAAACATTGTGTGTTTTTTTTAGTGTCAAATTTGTATAGGAGGAAAAAAGTGAATCGTAGGAAAAAAACTCGTTCTAAAAGAAATGAAGATAACATTGATCAAAGAAATAGTAAGGAAGAGATAGGATGTATAGAGGGGATGGAGGATACAACAAAATATGGGGAATTTATCTCATCTTATTTTGCATGGCTAACTCCTGAAGTACAAAAGCGTAAAGCAAATGAAATAGAGGATATTACAGGCAAAAAAGATTAAGGTGTTAATGTGATAGTGTATTCGTTCACATAAAATTCACATAAAAATATATTGACATTTTAAATAAACAGAGTATAATATATTTGTAGGTCAAAGAAAGTCAAAGTCAAAAACAAATATAAAATATACAAATTAAGAAAGAATAAAAAGAGGTGATATAAGTGAGAATGTCAGATATGATAGAAGATTTCATTAAAGAATTATTTCAAGATGAAGACTATATTGAAATACAAAGAAATGATCTTGCAGAACAATTTAATTGCGTACCATCTCAAATTAATTATGTAATTGCTACAAGGTTTAAACCAACTCAAGGATATTATGTAGAAAGTAAAAGAGGTGGCGGAGGTTATATAAGTATTCGTAAAGTTAATATTACTAAAAGCAATTATTTAATGCATATTGTTTCTAATATAGGAGATAAAATTACAGCACAAGAAGTTGATATTTTTATTAGTAATTTTCTATCATATAAAATGATTACAGATAAAGAAGCAAAATTGCTGAAAGTAGCTACTAGTGATAATGTTCTTACTGTTCCTACAGAAATTAAGGACGAGTTAAGAGCAAAAATCTTTAAGAATATGCTAATTAATTTAGTAGAAGACTGATCTTAGATAAAATTATGTTATTAGAAAAAATGACACAAAAAGTAAAGGAGTGGTTTTTATGAAGTGTCAAAATTGTGGAAAAAATGAGGTAAATTTTCGTTATACTCAAATTGTAAATGGAGTAAAAAAAGAAATGCATCTATGTGATAAATGTGCAAGAGAGTTAGGACTAGAAGGATTGGATTTTAGTATGCCAATTAACTTTTCAAGTTTCTTTAGTGATTTCTTTAATGATACAGAAGGTTTATTACCAAGCTTTGCAAAAACAGATTTATTAAGTTGTAGCAAATGTGGAACAACATTTGAAGATTTCGTAAATTCAGGAGAATTTGGTTGTGGAAATTGCTATATTACATTTGCAGATAGAATTTCACCAGTATTAAAGAATTTACATGGATCAAATCAACATATAGGTAGAGGTTATAAGGATAGTATTGATGAATTAGAATATAATAAGTCAGCTTTCGAAAAAAGTAAAAAGGATAAAGAAGGAAAGAATGAAGCTCAAAAAAATAAATCTGATGAAAAGACAGATGAAAAAGCAACAGAGAAGAATCAAATTGCTAAGTTAAAGAGAGATTTACAAAAAGCTATTAAAGAAGAAAGATATGAAGATGCAGCAAAACTAAGAGATGAAATTAAAAAAATTGAAGATAATAAATAATGAAGGTGTGTCCCAAAGGTGACAAAATTGGCACAAAAAGGAACGTCCCTAAAGTGACAAGGAGGATAATTATGGTGAATTGGTATTTGCAGAATGGTAAAGATTCTGATGTGGTTATTAGTTCTAGAGTTAGACTTGCGAGAAATATAGAAGATTTTCCATTTATGACAAAGTGTACAACAGCAGATTTGAATAAAATTTTAGATATGATGAAAGAAGTGACACCAAGTATTGGCTATGGATTAAAATTTGTTGATTTAAAAGATTTGGATGATATTACAAAAATTACTTTAGTTGAAAAACATATAATTAGTCCAGATTTTGCAATGAAGAAAAATTCTAATGGAGCTATTTTAGTAAATGATGATGAAAATATATGTGTGATGATTAATAATGAAGATCATATTAAATTGCAAGTATTTTCTTCTGGTCAAGATTTAGAAAATTTAGTTAATTTAGCAATTGAAATTGATGAAAAACTAGGAGAGCTTGTTCATTATTCTTATAGCAAACAATTTGGTTTCTTGACTGTATCTCCAACAAATGTTGGTACTGGTATGCAGGCTTCTGTTATGGTACATTTACCAGCTCTTACATTAACAGGTAATATTAATAAAGTATTACATATAGTTAATAACTTTGGTATGAATGTAAGAGGTGTGTATGGAGAAGGTACACAAGTACAAGGAGATATTTATCAAATTTCAAATAATCAGACATTGGGATTAACAGAAAAAGAGATTATCAAAAATTTAAAAACAATTACAGATAAGGTAATTGAGCAAGAAAGATTAGCAAGAAAGTATTTAACTAAAGATCCAGTATCTTTAGAAGATAGAGTTTATCGCTCATATGGTATCTTAAAATATGCAACAAAATTGACTTCAGATGAATGTAGAAGATTATGGTCTGATGTAAAATTGGGAACAGACTTAGGAATTATAAAAGAATTGGATGATACAAAAGTGAATAAATTAAATCTATATACAAAGCCTGGAAATTTGCAAAAATATTTAGGAAAACAACTAGATGGCTATGATAGAGATATTAGGAGAACAGAAGTAATTAAACAAATTTTAGAGGAATAGAATTTTACTGAAAATATAGAAGAAAGGATATAATTGTAACTATGATATATAAATTTACAAACCGAGCAGAAAAGGCAATTGAGTTTGCAAATCATATTGCAATGGAGTTAGGTCATAATTATATTGGAACAGAACATTTATTATATGGTTTATCGAAGGAAGGAAATGGTGTTGCTAGTAAGGTATTAGAATCTCAAGGAGTTGTTCCAGATAAAATTGTTGAAGAAATAGAAACTTTAATTGGTGTTGGTGAACCTATAGAAGATTCTGATGAAGTTGGCTTCACTCCAAGGACAAAAAGAGTTATCGAAAATGCTTTTATTGAAGCTCGTAAATTGGGTTCAGAATTTATTGGAACAGAACATCTTTTGATTGGTATTATGCATGAGGGAGATAGTGTGGCTGTTAGAATTATGATGGATTTGGATGTTAACCCTCAGAAACTATATAATGAAATTGTAAAAGTAATACGAGAAGATGATAATGCTAATGAAGGAATGAATCAAAATAATGGAAAAGCAAAAGGAAGTTTCCATCAAACACCTACTTTAAATCAATTTGGAAATGATTTAACAAAACAGGCAACAGAAGGAAAGTTGGATCCTGTTATTGGTAGAAAAAATGAAATAGAAAGAGTAATACAAATTCTTTCTAGAAGAACAAAAAATAATCCATGTTTAATAGGAGAACCTGGTGTAGGAAAAACAGCAGTTGTTGAAGGTTTAGCTGAAAAGATCGTAGCAGAAGATGTACCAGAAACATTGAAAAATAAAAGAGTTGTTAGTTTAGATATTTCAAGTATGGTGGCTGGTGCTAAGTATAGAGGAGATTTTGAAGAAAGAATAAAGAAATGTTTATCAGAAGTAAAAAAAGCAGGAGATGTTATTTTATTTATTGATGAAATTCATACAATAGTAGGTGCAGGTTCAGCAGAGGGAGCAGTTGATGCAGCTAATATTTTAAAACCTTTGTTAGCTAGAGGAGAAGTACAAGTAATTGGTGCTACTACTTTAAATGAATATCGTAAATATATTGAAAAAGATGCTGCCTTGGAAAGAAGATTTAGTCCAGTTACTGTTGGAGAACCAACTATAGAGGAAACAATTCAAATTTTGGAAGGAATCCAAGATAAATATGAAGCACATCATAATGTAAAAATTACACCGGAAGCAATTAAAGTTGCTGTTAATTTATCTGTTCGTTATATTAATGATAGATTTTTACCAGATAAAGCTATAGATTTAGTAGATGAGGCAGCATCAAGAGTTAAAATGAAAACTTATACAATGCCAGATAATATTAAGGCATTGGAGGAAAAAATTGCAGAGTTAGATAAAGAAAAAGAAGATGCTATTCGTACTCAAGATTTTGAAAAAGCAGCAACTTTAAGGGATACTGAAAAATCTCAAAAGGAAAAATTAGAAAAAGAAAAGCAAAAATGGCAAAATAAAAATACAAGAAATGTAATTACGTTGACAGAAGAAGATATTGCTAGTGTTATTGCAAGTTGGACAAATATACCAGCTAATAAAATTACACAAGATGAAAATGAAAAATTAAAAAATTTAGAGGAATCGTTGCATCAAAGAGTTATTGGACAGGACGAAGCAGTAAAAGCAGTTGCAAAAGCTATTAGAAGAGGTAGAGTAGGATTAAAAGATCCTAATAGACCAATTGGTTCATTCCTATTTTTAGGACCAACTGGAGTAGGAAAAACAGAACTTTCAAAAGCATTAGCAGAGAGCTTATTCGGAAATGAAAATGCTATGATAAGAGTTGATATGTCTGAATATATGGAGCCACATTCTGTTTCAAAATTAATTGGTTCACCTCCAGGATATGTTGGATATGATGAAGGAGGACAATTAACAGAAAAGATTAGAAGAAAACCATATGCTGTTATTCTTTTTGATGAAATTGAGAAAGCACATCCAGATGTTATGAACATGTTATTACAGATCTTAGATGATGGAAGATTAACAGATGCAACAGGAAGAACAGTTAATTTTAAAAATACAGTTATTATTATGACATCTAATATTGGTGCAAGACTAATTACTGATAAAACAACTCTTGGATTTTCAGTAGGTAGTGATTCGGATGAAACTAGACAAAAAGAATATGAAAATACTAAAAAAGATGTTATGTCTGAGTTAAAGAAACAATTTAGACCTGAATTTATTAATCGTATTGATGAAATTATCGTATTCCATAAATTAAGCCAAGATGATATTGGAAAGATTATTGATATTATGCTAAAGCAAGTTCAAAATCGTTTGAAAGAACAAGAGATGAATGTTGAATTTGATAACTCTGTTAAAGAATTTATTTCTAAAAAAGGAATTGATACAAACTATGGAGCACGTCCTTTAAAAAGAGCAATACAAAGCAATTTAGAGGATAGATTGGCTGAAGCTATTTTGGATGGTAAAATTCAAAAGAAAAAGTCAGTAAAAGTTTCTGTAGAGAATGATGAAGTGACAATTAAGTAAAGGCTAAAAGATGAGTTTCTATTATAGGTTGTAAAAAATAAAGGCTTCCACAAATAAGTGGAAGCTTTTGTGATTGAATTTTATTTATATTGGATTAACGTGAATAATTGTTTTATGTATATTTTCTAATTTTGTAATTTCTTTTTCTAAATTATCTGCTAAATTGTGACTATCGAAAGTAGACATATTTCCATCTACATAGATAGTTATTACAACAAGATATTGATATCCAACTGGAGTAGATGAAATTTTATCTACTTTTTGAATTTCTGGATATTGTTTGATTTTTTTCATAATAACATCTAGAGTTGGAGAATCAATAGCAATATCCATTAATACGTTATAGCTTTCTATAAAAATTTTAATTCCAGTATAGCAAATCCAAATAGAAATGCCTATTCCAACAATTCCATCTAAAGAGTAAATACCAAATAAACTAGACAAAATAGAAATTAAAGTAAAAGTTGTTACAATGCAGTCATTTCTATGATCTTTTTGATTTGCCTCTAGTAAAATATTATGATATTTTTTTGATAATCTATGAGTGTATATAAATAGTGCTAATTTTACAATAATTGTGATAATACATACTAATACTAAAAGCCAAGAAAATGTTAGTTGATGGTGTGATACTAATGATGAGATGGAATCATAGAATAGTTTAAAAGAAACAAGAATCATAGCAATACTTATAAATAGTGAAAATATATATTCTGCTTTTCCATGGCCAAAGTTATGAGATTCATCATCTGGTTCACTAGCAATTTTATTTCCAATGAAGGTCATTAATGATGCGAAAATGTCACCTGCACTATTAGCTGCATCTGCAATCATTGCTTGACTACCACTTAAAAATCCAACTGTAGCTTTTATAACTAGTAAAAAAATATTACCAAAGATACCTAAAATTCCGGCTCTTTTAGTAATTTCAAATCTATTATTCATATTAAGACTCCTATTAAGACGTTAGGTTTCATTATATCATATATATGTGATAAGGCAATAGAAAATGTAAAAATTAATTTTTCTTGCACATAAATTAAGATAATGCTATAATAAAAGAGATGTATAATAAAGAAAGGTACTAATATGGATCTGTTAGTCATAGTATATATATTAATTTTTGTTATTTTTGCTTTGATTGCTTTTTCTGTTATGCAAATACGTATGGCTGGTATAAAAATAAGGGATTTTTGGGGATTTATTCAAGCAAATCAATTGTTAGATAGACTTTATGTTTTTTCAAAGCGTTGTTCAATGATGACTCCACAAGAACAAATTATTTTTTTGAGCCAGGCAGAAGAAGTTTTTCAGGCTTTTGATAAGATACCACCAATTATTTGGGAGGATGAATATAGAAAGTATCAAGAAGTGTTAGAAGCATATAAAAATATTCGTGTTGAAAGGTGGCAAAAAAAAGAGCAAACAATTAAGTAAGTTAATATAGGTAATAAAGGAAAAAATATTGCATATAATAAAATATGCGATATTTTTTTGTGTGAAAAGAGGGTTTTATGAAAATTAGATATTTTGATCATGCAGCTACTACTTATGTAAAAGAAGATGTTATTAAAGAAATGATTCCATATTTTGGGGAATGTTATGGAAATGCATCTGCAATGTATAGTTTGGGAAGAAAGTCTAAATATGCAATGGATAAATCAAGAAATAAGATAGCAAATGCAATAGGTGCTAGTTCTCATGAAATTTATTTTACATCTTGTGGGAGTGAAAGTGATAATTTAGGGGTTAAAGGTGTAGCTTATGCAAATAAAGATAAAGGAAATCATATTATTACCTCAAAAATAGAACATCATGCTGTATTAAATAGTTGTAAATCTTTAGAAAAACAAGGATTTGAAGTAACGTACTTGAATGTTCAACCTAATGGAATGGTTGACTTGAATGAGTTAGTTACTAGTATACGAGATGATACGATTTTAATTAGTATTATGACTGCTAATAATGAAATTGGAACTATCCAACCAATAGAGGAAATCGGAAAGATTGCGCATCATTATAATATTTTGTTTCATACAGATGCTGTTCAAGCGATTGGAAATATAAAAATAAATGTAAAAGAAATGAATATTGACTTGTTATCTATGTCTGGACATAAATTTTATGCTCCTAAAGGAGTAGGTGCTTTGTATGTAAAAGAAGGAGTTAAATTTGAAAAGATACAAGATGGAGGGCATCAGGAACATAATAAAAGAGCGGGAACAGAAAATGTTGCTCAAATAGTAGGAATGGGCAAGGCAATTGAATTAATTTATCAGGATTTTGAAAAATATAATAAGCATTTACTAGATTTAAGAGAATTCTATTTTTCAGAAATAGAAAAGCAAATTCCAAATATAAAAATAAATGGAGATCGTGAGAAAAGGTTACCGGGAAATAGTAATATTTCTTTTTCAGGAGTGGATGCACAGGAATTATTATTTAAATTAGATGAAATAGGTATTTGTGCATCAGCAGTATCTGCTTGTTCTACTGGAGATCCTGTTCCTTCACATGTATTAACAGCAATAGGATTAGATCAAAATTTGGCTAATAGCACTTTAAGAGTTACTTTTGGAGAGTCTAATACAAAAGAAGATGTTGAATTTTTGATTGATAATTTAAAAAGGTTAACGTATGAGTTAAGAAAAAATATATAAAAAAACTAGCCATAAAGCTAGTTTTTTTATATAATATATTTACCTATAAGTTAATATTAAAATAAGAAGTTACTGTTTTTTATCTGGAATGTACTCTAATAAGTCAGATATTTCACAATTAAATGCTTGGCAAATTCTATCTAATTGTGATACATCAAAACGTTTACATTCTTCATAATACATTTTTGAAATTGTTGCAGGTCTAATATGAGTCATATCGGATAAAGCTTTTTGTGTCATTTTATATTTACCTAGTAAATCAGAGATTTTTATTTTAATCATTCTTTTTAATTTTCCTCCATCTAAGTTTTGCTACAAGTCGAATAATGTCATATTTTGTCTGGTGCTTGTATTTTAACATGGTGTGTATTAAAATTACATATGGAACTTAAAATATAACGATAAGAGTAAGAAAAAGTCTAGTAGACGTAAAAAGGAAGAGATAATATGAAAATTAAAAAAACGAATGAAAAAAAACAGGGACTGAAAAATTGTTTACAAAAAGATGATAGAAAATGGAAGGAAGGAAATCATAAGTATTTATCAGAATTGCAACTTTTTTTTGATAGGGTTGAAGAAATTAAAGATTTACATTTAAAACAGGATATTATAAGTCAAATGTTGCAGTGTGATAAAGCACTTACTGAAATTGCAGAAGAGATGTTTTACTATTATTATGAACAAGGCTATCAAAAGGCAAAAGAGGAATAATTAAAAAAAAATAGTCCATACTAATAAAAAATATTTATGGTGTGGAAAAATGAAAATTGCTTTTATTGGTATAATAGCTGGTATTATTAGTGGATTATTTGCATCAGGAGGAGGACTTATTTTAGTACCAATTTATACTTATTTTATGAAATTAGATGAGAAACAAGCAAGAGCAACATCATTATTTTGTATTTTACCAATGGTTGTTATAACTGCATTAGTATATGGAAGAAATGATTTTATTGATTGGCAGATTGGAATAAGGTGTGCTATAGGAGGAATTATAGGAGGACTTATAGGAAGTAAACTACTAAATGTAATACCAGAAAGATATTTACAAATTTCATTCATATTATTTTTGTTTTATGCAGGTATTCGTATTTTATTAAAATAAATGAAAGGAAAATGTAATGGAAATTATTATTGGAGTTGTTGCTGGTATTGTTGGCGGTTTGGGAATGGGAGGAGGAACAATTTTGATTCTTCTCCTTTCTTTATTATTGGATATAGAACAGCATATTGCACAGGCTACAAATGTCATTTTTTTTGTTCCAACTGCTGTTTCAGCTATTATTGTTAGTTTAAAAAATCATAATATAAATATAAAGATTGGAATTCCTGTAATAATATGGGGATGTATAGGAGCTTTTGTTGGTGCTGAGATTTCAACTTATATGGATGTGGGAATTTTAAGAAAATGTTTTGGGGCCTTTTTAATTATTGTTGCTATTTATCAATCTTATGAGTATATAAAAAATAAAAAGAGACATACTAATGAAAAGCAAAAAAAAGGAGGATAGATATGAATATGAAATTTGTAAAAGGAATGATTATAGGAGGATTAATTTCAGCTGGAGTAGCTATGATGTGTACAGAAACAATGCAACCAAGTAAAAAGAAAATGATGAAAATGGGAAAACAATTTGCAAGGAAAATGGGAATGTTATAAATATAAAAATCAGTCGTAAATCACGACTGATTTTTTATCTAGTTTTCTGTTTCACACGATCTTTCGCATTTGTCTGGTTTCATTGTTTCACAGTCATTTTTAGGGCAATCTAATTTTACACCTTTTAAGCATTTACCATTATGCTCACATTTTGTACATACTTTACAATGTTTTACTTCATTTACCCAAATTTCTATTTCATAGAATTTGTTTGCACAAAGAGGTCCAAATACGAATTCACCATTTTTATCTGTGAATGTATGAGAAACAGGTCTTCTGTCTTCTTTTCCACAATCTTTAACTACCTCTACTAATTTTACTACTGCGTCACAAATAGGATCTTTATAACAATCTTTTACAATACCATAAATAACAGAACGATTATCTTCAGGAAGAGTAATGTCTAAATCAAATTGTGTGCCTGTAGCTAAAACTCCATCTACATTTAAAACTGGACATATATTTTTTTCATAATCCATAATTTTTTCATCCTTTCTTAAGTAATTGTTATAATATATAGTATTCAATATAGAAAAAAAGGTGATATTTTTGTAGAAAAATGTTTTATAGTGATGTATAATATTATGGCTAACCAAGGAATATAATACTGGAAGGAGGTTGAAAAGATGGATAATAGACCAATTGGAATGTTTGATTCAGGAGTAGGAGGAATTACTGTTTTTCAAGAAGTAAGAAAAAAATTACCAAATGAAGATATTATTTATATTGGAGATACAGCAAGTTTTCCTTATGGAAGTAAATCTAAAGAAACAATTATAGAACTTACTAAGAAAAGAATTGAAGATTTAATTCAAAAAAATGTAAAACTTATTGTTATTGCTTGTGGAACGGCAACCAGTCAAGCTTTGGAAGAAGTAAAAAAATTATATGATGTACCAATCATAGGAATTATTGAACCTACAATAGAATATTTGCAAAAAAAGAATTATCATAATATAGGGGTTATTGCAACAACAGGTACAATAAGAAGTAAAGGTTGGCAAAAAGCAATAAATGATAAAATACCCAATTGTCTTATACAGGCTAAGGCTTGTCCTCTTTTAGCTCCTATGGCAGAAGAAGGTTGGATAGAAAATGAAATTGCAAAATTAACTGTACATGAATATATGAAAGAAATGAAAAATGTGGAAGCACTTATTTTAGGATGTACTCATTATCCTCTTTTTAGAGAGTTAATTGTTAGTGAATTAAGTTCTAATGTAGAAGTTATTAATACCGGAGAAATGGTATCTAATGCAGTAGAATTATATATACAAGAACATAATTTAAAAAATATGAAAAATAGTGAGGCGAATTATCAAATATATTTAACAGATACAGAATGTAATTTTATAGAGGTAGCAAAAATATTGTTAAAAGATGAAGATATTGTAAGACATATACAGAAAATATAATAAAACTAATAATATAGGAGGGACAGAAGATGGAAAGATATTATTTTACTTCAGAAAGTGTAACAGAGGGACATCCAGATAAATTATGTGATATGATTTCAGATAGCATTTTAGATGCTTATTTGGGACAAGATGAAAATTCTAGAGTTGCAGTTGAGACTTTTGCATCAAAAGGTCAAATTACTATAGCAGGACAAGTAACCTCAAAAGCAGAGATAGATATTGAAAAAATTGTGAGAGATACAATAAAAGAAATTGGATATGATAATGAGGAATTAGATATAGATTATAGAACTTGCAAGGTAGATATTAATATAACAAAACAAAGTCAAGATATTGCTATGGGAGTTGATATAGGAGGGGCTGGAGATCAAGGTATCATGTTTGGATATGCTTGTGATGAAACACAAAATTATATGCCATATGCTATTGATTTAGCTCATAAACTTGCAAAGCGTTTAACAGATGTACGAAAAGAAAATATTTTGCCATATCTAAGACCTGATGGAAAAACACAAGTAACAGTAGAATATGAAAATGATAAACCAAAAAGAATTGAAACAATATTGATTTCAACTCAACATAGCGAAGATGTTCAAATGGACAAGCTAAAAGATGATATTAAAAAATTTGTTATCAAAGAAGTTGTTCCACAGGATATGTTAGATGAAAAAACTAAAATTTATATTAATCCTACAGGTAGATTTGTTATTGGTGGACCATTAGGGGATACTGGTTTAACCGGAAGAAAAATTATTGTAGATACTTATGGTGGTTACAGTAGACATGGTGGAGGTGCTTTTTCTGGTAAGGATGCTAGTAAAGTAGATAGATCAGCTGCATATATGTTAAGGCATATTGCAAAAAATATTGTAGCTAATCATTTGGCTAGAAAGTGTGAAATTCAGATAGCATATGCTATTGGAATGGAAGAACCTTTAGCTGTTTATGTTAATACATTTGGAACTGGTACTAAATCAGATGAAGAATTAGCTAATCTTATTAAAGAAAAATTTGATTTAACACCAAATGGAATTATTAAATATTTGCAATTAAAGAAACCAATTTACCATCAAACTACTAACTATGGACATTTTGGAAAAGAGTATTTACCATGGGAAAAAGTAATTAAATTATAAAATAGTAATAAACCTTCATATACAAGCATATAATTGTAATATCTTGTATATGGAGGTATTTTTATGTTTTTTGTTCTTAATAAATCAAAAATTTATACATATGCAATTGCATTAACAACAGTTATAGTTTTATTTGTAGCAGTTTCTAAAATTGATAATATAGTATCTCCTAATAATGCAGTAGTAGAAACATCTACTAATATTGTCGAAAATATTATATTTGAAAATGAAGTTCATGAATAAATAAGGTAAAAAAAGGAACAATATTAACATATACATAGTAAATAAAGGAGAAGAAAGGATGTCTTTTATAGGGGTTATAACAAATCCAAAAAATGAAGGATATATACAAAGTATGTTAGCTGATATTTTTCCTACTAAAAATCTTCAATTTATTTGTGATAAAAATATTCAAAATATGAGAAATATTTATTTTGAAGTGTTATTGATTGATAAAATGATTAAAGAAAAAGTATCTCTAAAGAAAGTTATATCTCATACAAAATATATTATTTTGAATTCAGATTTAAATATTGGAGATAAATTATTAGAGAATTTAGATTTAACAGTTATAACATATGGATTTCATAACAAATCGACTATTAGTATTTCAAGTGTAGAAGAAAATAATGTTATTATTTGTTTGCAGAGAATGATTAAAAACTTACAGGGAGAAGAAATTGAACCGCAGGAATTTGAAATAATTAAACCAGAAAATATGGAAATAAATTCGTTACTTGGAACAATAGGAATTCAGTTAATGTATGATAAAAGCCGATTTAAAGAAATTTCAAATCCTCTAAAATTTACAAATTTTGATAAAAAATAACATTTTATGTAGACAAAACCAAAAAAAAGTTGTATAATAGAAAATGTGTTAAACAGAGAATAAACAAAGAACAAGATGAATAAGATTAAAATAAGAAACAAATGGAGGAGGAAATTAAGTTGAATACAAATTATTCAGATAACAACCACATTACCTTAGTGGGAAAAGTAACAAGCGAAAAGAGGTTTAGCCATGAAATATATGGAGAAAAATTCTATATATTTGATTTAAGTATACCTCGTTTGAGTGGAAATGCAGACAATATACCAATTACAATATCAGAAAGACTATTAACACAAACAGACTTACCAATAGATAGTAAAATATCAGTAGAAGGACAATTTAGATCATATAATTGCTATCAAGGTGAAAAAAACAGATTAATTCTTACTGTATTTGCAAAAGAAGTTGAATTTTTAGAAAATCAAGAAGAGGAAATTCAAGTAGGAAAAGATGTTACAACAAATGAAGTAATACTAGATGGTTACATTTGTAAAAAACCAATTTATAGAAAAACACCATTTGGAAGAGAAATTGCAGATTTATTATTAGCTGTTAATCGTTCTTATAATAAATCAGACTATATTCCATGTATTGCATGGGGAAGAAATGCAAAATTCTGTGAAACTGTACCAGTAGGAGCAGAAATTAGAATTGTAGGTAGAGTACAGTCAAGAGAATATGAAAAGAAATATGAAGATGGTACAATTGAGAAACGTGTTGCTTATGAAGTTTCAGTTGCAAGTCTTGAAATCATAGATAAGGAATCAGGAGAAAAAGAAGAATCAGAAGCTTCAGAAAATGCGGAAGCTATATAATTAAAATATATATGCTTAAAACAAAAGATGATAATTAACATAAAAGATTCCAAAAAGCCGGAGCAAAAGCTCCGGCTTTTTTTATAAATTTAGTTATCAAAATTTACTTTATTTGGTATAATAAGATTATTATTGAAAAAGGAAAAAAGGAAAATTATGAATAGAACAAAATTAAGTGAAAGAGTATTACCAAGTTATACAAAAGGAGAAGAAATTTTTAATATGACTTCTCATATTGTAGGAGCAGCTTTAGGTGTGGTGGCTATTGTATTATGTGTTATTAGAGCTGCTACACATGGAAGCGTGTATGGAGTGGTAAGTGCTGCTATTTATGGTAGCATGATGCTTATTTTATATACAATGTCTAGCATTTATCATGGACTAAGTCCAAAATGTACAGGGAAAAAGGTATTACAAGTTTTAGATCATTGTACTATATTTTTACAAATAGCAGGTTCTTATACACCTTTTGCTCTTTGTACTTTTCGTGAATATAATCCTGCTATAGGTTGGACTTTATTTGGTGTTATATGGGGCATGGCTATTTTAGGAATTGTTTTAAATGCAATTGATTTAAAGAAATATAAAAGATTTTCTATGATATGTTATTTGGTAATGGGATGGGTTATATTAGTTAGAGTTGATTTATTCCCTAAATTACTCGCACCTACAGGAATAGCATTGTTAGTATTAGGTGGAATTGCCTATACAATAGGAGCTGTATTATATGGAGTTGGAAAAAAACATAAATATATGCATTCTATTTTTCATTTATTTATTTTGTTAGGTAGCGTTTTACAATTTTTCTGTATTTTATTATATGTATTGTAAAATAAAAAAAACTTTACTAATTTATAAAGTTGATATATAATGTGTACGAAATGTTTTTCAAACCGTCAGGCTTATACTACTTAATTAAGAGTATACTGATTTTATTTATGTAATAAAACTGAGGAGATAAACATGAGAAACTTTAAAGATTATAGTGAGTATGACAGAAAAGAAAATTGGAAAGTAGGTTCAAAACTAGTACATGGAGCAGCAGGGGGAGATCCATTAACAGGTTCTGTTAGTTTTCCTATTTACCAAACAGCGACATTTAGATTTAGAGCATTAGGAGATTCATTAGGATTTGACTATACAAGATGTCAAAATCCAACCATTGAAGAATTAGAAAGAACAATGGCAATGTTAGAGGAAGGAACAGAGGGATTTGCATTAGGAAGTGGTATGGCAGCTGTTATGTGTGCTTTTTCTATTTTAAAACCTGGAGATCATATTATTTTATCAGATGATATTTATGGTGGAACTTATGAAATTGCACAAACTGTATTTGTTGAAAATAAAATAGAGAAGACATTTGTAGATCTAAGTGATTTAAATAAGTTTAAGGCAAGTATAAAACCAAATACAAAAATGGTATTTATTGAAACTCCAACAAATCCAATGATGAAAGTTGCAGATATTGCGGAAATTTCTAAAATTGCAAAAGAAAAAGGTATTGTTGTAGCGGTAGATAATACATTGCTTACACCATATTATCAAAAACCTTTAACATTAGGAGCAGATATTGTAGTTCATAGTGGAACAAAATATCTAGAAGGACATAATGATACTATTGCAGGAATGGTAGTTGTTAAAGATGAAAAATTAGGACAAGCTATGCGTAATTTCTTGAAATATCAAGGAGCTTGTTTAGCACCATTAAATGCATGGTTAACATTAAGAGGAATAAAAACATTAGAAGTTAGAATGCAAAGACATAATGAAAATACGATGAAAGTAGCTAAATGGTTACGAAATCATCCAAAAGTAAAGAAAGTATATTATATAGGATTTGAAGATCATCCAAACTATGCTGTAACAAAGAAACAATGTACTGGTTTTGGAGGTATGCTTTCATTTGAAGTAGATAGTAAAGAGACAGCTTTAAAAGCAATTGAAAAAGTAAAAATGATTATATTTGCAGGAAGCTTAGGAGGAGTAGAAAGTTTAATTACGTATCCTATGGTTGTTACACATCATGAAGTACCAGAAGATGTAAGAGAGGCACTAGGAATTAATGATAGATTTTTAAGATTATCTGTTGGTATTGAAGATGCAGATGATATTATTGCAGATTTAGAACAGGCTTTAAAATAATAAAGATGTAATATTGCTAAGGAAGAAAAGCTTACCTTAGCAATATTAGTATATGGAAAGGGACGAGGATATGAAAATTAAATTTACAAAAATGCAAGCATATGGTAATGATTATGTATATATAGATGCAATTCATCAAAAGGTAGATAAATTAGATGAATTGTCAAGATTTTTAAGTAATAGGCACTTCGGAGTTGGCTCTGATGGTATTGTATTAATTTGTCCATCAGAAATAGCAGACTTTAGAATGAGAATGTTTAATCCAGATGGTACTGAAGGAGAAATGTGTGGAAATGCACTTAGAAGTTTGAGCAAATATGTGTATGTACACAAACTAACAGATAAAACAGATCTAGTAATTGAAACTTTAGGAGGATTACAAAAGGTAAAACTATTTGTAGAAAATGGTGATGTTGTTAATATAGAGGCTAATATCGGAGAACCAAGGTTGAGCACAAAAGTGATTCCTGTTAATACAAATGAGGATGAATTTATAGAACAACCAGTTCAAATTTTAGATAAGGTTTTTAAAATTTCTGCACTTTCATGGGGAAATCCACATTGTGTTATTTTCTTAGATGATGTAGAACATTTTGATGTTCATAAATATGGTAAAGAAATTGAATATAAAACAGATTTATTTCCAAATAAAACAAATGTCACATTTGCTCAAGTAATTAATCGTAATTATATTAAAATGAGAGAATGGGAAAGAGGCACAGGAGAAACAATTGGATGTGGTACTGGATGTTGTACTGCAGCAGTATTTGCTTCTATTACAGGTAGATGTGATAGACAAGTTACTGTTGAACAAATTGGTGGAAATTTAGAAGTAAATTGGGATGAAAAAACTAATACAGTATTTATGAAAGGACCTTCTCATACAGTTTTTGAATCAGAAATTGATGTTCCTTTTCTTATGGAAAAGTAAAGGAGGACGTGAATATGAAGAAGTTAAAGGAAATATTAAAACATGTTGATTATGAATTAGTTAAAGGTAGCTTAGATATTGAAATTAAAGATATTAAAGATAATTCACAAAATGTTGAAGCAGGAGATTTATTTATGGCATTAGTTGGAACAACAGCTGATTCTCATAAATTTATACCAAATGCAATTCAAAATGGGGCTAAGGCTATTATTATTGAAAGAGATATCACAATAGAGGAAGATGTGACTGTTATTAAGGTTAAATCTTCTAGAGCTGTTCTTGGACCAATATCATCTGCATATTTTGATTATCCTGCTGAAAAGCTAACTACAGTTGGAATTACAGGAACTTGTGGTAAAACTTCTACATCTTATATTATTAAAAGTATGTTAGAGGAATTTGGATATAAAGTTGGTATTATTGGTACAATTTGTGCAATGATAGGTGAAAGGAAAATAGAAATTCATAATACTACTCCAAGTGCTTATGAAGTACAAAAATTGTTTCATGAGATGGTAGAAGAAGGTTGTAAATATGCTGTTATGGAAGTATCATCTCAAGGATTAAAAATGGATAGAGTAGCAGGTATTACATTTGATTATGGAATATTTACAAATCTTTCTATTGATCATATAGGACCTAATGAACATGAGAGTTTTGAAGAATATTTATATTGCAAAAGCCTATTATTTAAACAATGCAAAGTTGGAATTATTAATAGTGATTCAGAATATTGGGAAAAGATTATAAAAGGTCATACTTGTGATATTATTAAATATGGTTTTAATGATCAGAATGCAGATATGAAAGCATCTAATATTAAATTTTTAATGGAAGATAATTTTATAGGTGCGCAATTTGATGTATCTGGTAAAGTTAGTGCTACATTTAAATTAGATATTCCAGGTAGATTTTCTGTATATAATGCTTTATGTGCAATTAGTGTGGCTTATGAACTTGGAATAGATGTAGAAAGTATGAAAAAAGCATTAGAAAAAGTAAAAGTACTTGGAAGAATGGAATTAGTTAGTTCTAATGAAAAATATAAATTGATTATTGATTATGCTCATAATAGAGATGAAATGGATAATTTAATGGATACTATTTCAGAATACAAACCTAAAAGATTAGTTTGTATTTTTGGTGGTGGAGGCAATAGAGCTAAATCTAGAAGATATGACATGGGTGAAGTTTCTGGAAAATGGGCAGATCTAACAATTCTAACAGAGGATAATCCAAGATTTGAAGAAATTGAATCTATTAATAATGATATAATAGTAGGGTTAAATAAATATAATGGTAAATATATTTTTATAAAGGATAGAAAAGAAGCTATAAAGTATGCAATGAAAAATGCTGAACAAGGTGATATTATTCTTTTGATAGGTAAAGGACATGAAAATTATCAAGATATTAAAGGTGTAAAATATCCTTGGGATGAAAGAAAAGCTGTAAAAGAGGCAGAAGAGGAACTAAAAAGTGAAGAAAATAGATAATATATAAAATATAGAAATAAATAATTTATTCATAAGAAGAAAATGGTGGTGAAAAAATGGAAATTATAGAGAAAATAATTTTTAGTTTAATAGCGTTTACGTTGTTCATTATTATATTTGCGAAAATGATTAAAAAAAATGATACAACATATGTATATGTTTTAGGAATTCAATTTTTAGGAATTGTTGTTAGGTTTTTAGAATTAATTTTTAGTTGGTCTTTACCTCCATTTTTGGTAGTGATTATTTATGTATTATCAATTGTAATACCTTTTGCTGTTATTTATATTGAAAAAAAGTTGAAATATGACTTACCGGAATTAGTATATATTGCTATGGCACAAATTAGCATTAAATCTGGAAAGAATGATGTTGCAAAAGATTATTTATTTAATTTAATGAATAAGTATCCTCAAAGTTATTTAGCACATAAAACCTTAGCTGAATTATATGAAAAAGAAGGAAAAAATTCAAATGCAATAGATGAATATATTCGTGTAACAGAAATTAATAATAAAGATTATCGTATTAAATATAATATAGCTACTTTACTTAATAAAGAGGGACGTAATGAGGAGTCGGTTTCTATATTACAAGATCTAGTGAAAATTAAGCCTGAAGATTATAAAATTACGGAGCTTTTAGGTAATGTGTTATGCTCAGAAGAACGTTATAAAGAAGCAATCTCTGTTTATATGAGTGCGCTAAGATATAATCCTGCAAATTATGATTTATATTATAATTTGGGAATGGCATATACAATGGTAAATGATTTCCAAAGGGCTAAAGAGTTTTATGACAAGGCTGCGGAGGTTAATAGTTTATTATATAATGCTAAATTGAGTCTTGGACAAATTGCTTTAATTTGTGGAGATTTGGATGAAGCGGAACATTATTTTAATGAAAGTCTTAAAGGTGAAGAAGTAGAAGGAGGTTCTTACTATTATTTATCACAGGTTGCAATGCTTAAAGGTGAAAAAGAAAAAGCTACTAATTATATGAATCTAGCTGTTAGCATAGAGCCAAAAATGTATGATAAAGCACAAAAAGAACCTGTTTTTCAACCAATAAAACAAGAAATACATGAACCAACAGAAGAAGAAAAAGAAAATAATAAACCAATTAAATTAAATCCAAAGGAAAGAAAGGCAGTGAATCATTTAGCTAAAACTTGTACTTTGGTGAGTGGTTTAAATCATGATGATATAAAAGCAATGAAAAATATGAAAGAAAAAGAGAAAGAAGAAATACGAAAAGAAAGACAAAGAGGTAATTAGTATTATTAATATGGTGCTCTCATATAATATTAAAAATGAATATAAAGGGAGTGCTATGATGAAAAGAAAAGTATCAATAATACGGTGGAGATTTACGTATAGCAAAATTAATAGAACTTTTTGCTGACGAAGAATACACCGTATTTTTTTATGGACAGGAAAAGTATTTTCAAAATTTAGAAAATAAAACAGAACAAATGTCAAAAAGAGAAAAATATTTAAAGCAATGCAATACTTTAGAAGATTGTGTTTCTGCTAGTGATAATATTATTAGTGGTATTCCATTTTCAAAAGATAATGTAACAATTCATGCACCGTTTAGTAATGAAATTATAAAAATAGATACGCTGATCAAATTATTGAAAAATAAGTCATTTTTTGCAGGAGTTATTCCAAAAAATGTTTTAGAGTGTAATTATGAAAATGTGGAAATAATAGATTTTAATGAAATAGAATCTTTTTCTATTTTAAATGCGATTCCAACAGTTGAAGGAACATTAAAAATAGCAATAGAAGAAACAAAAGGTACAATTTATGATTCAAATGTTATGATTTTTGGATATGGAAGAATCGGAAAAATATTATGTAATCGTTTTAAAATGATGGGAGCAAATGTTTATTGCGTAGCTAGAGATAGTTCAGATCTTACATGGATAAGAGCGGAAAAATGTGTGCCTGTAACTTATCAAAAAGCAGAAGAATATGTAGAAAAAATGAATTTTTTGATTAATACAGTTCCAAGCCCGGTTATTGGAAATAATATATTACGAAAATTATCATCAGATTGTTTTATTATAGATCTAGCTTCTAGTCCGGGAGGGGTTGACAAAGAGTGCGCTGAGATGTATAAAATAAGAAATATAGTAGCATTGGGGATTCCGGGAAAAATAGCACCAAATGCGACAGCAAAATATATAAAAGAAGTAATTCAAGAAAAATTAAATTAGATTAGAAAGGAGAAAAAATGACGTTATTACAAGCAATTATTTTAGGAGTTGTTCAAGGATTGACAGAATTTTTACCCATTTCTAGTTCAGGTCATTTAAATGTTTTTCCATGGTTATTAGGATGGGAACCATTATCAGAAGGAATGGATGTGGCATTACATATAGGCACTTTATTAGCATTAATTCTTTTCTTCTTTAAAGATTGGGTTATATTAGTAAGAGCAGGTTATAGACAAGTGATAAAAAGAGAAAATACAAGAGATGGAAGAATGTTTTGGTATTTAGTAATAGCAACAATACCTGCAGGTATTTTAAGTTTGATATTAGATCATATTGCTAAAGCAATTATAGGAGATAATTTAGGACTAGAAATGCTAACAATTTCATTTTTCTTGATTGTTATGGGAGTTATTTTGTATTATGTTGATAAAAATTCAAAATCAACAGTGGGATATAAAAAAATTTCTTTTAGACAAACATTTTTAGTTGGAATTTCACAAGCATTAGCAGCAGCATTTCCAGGAGTATCAAGATCTGGAATTACTATGACAACAGCAAGAGCACTTAATATTAAGAGAGAAAGTGCAGCAAGATTATCATTCCTTTTATCTATGCCAATTACTTTAGCAGCAGTTATATTTGATATTCCACATTTTGTGTTTTCATGGGAATTGTTAGCTGGAATATTAGCTAGTTTTTTAGTTGGTATTTTTGTAATTAAATTTTTATTAAATTATTTAAAAAAGGGAAATTTTAAAATTTTCGCAATTTATAGGGTTATTTTTGGTATAATTATTCTTGTATGTATTTTGGTACGTTAAAATTTGACAATATATTACAAAAATATTACAAATATATTACATTTGTATTAAATATAATAGTATAATATTGACTTTTAATTTAAAAAAGATAAAATAAATATGAATTTAGTATGAAATTAGATTTAAAATGCACATAAATGGATATTCCGCAAGAAAAAGGTAAAAGATTCAAGTAATAATTTGTCGTATTTCGTCAATTATAATAGTGTCTATTTAATAAACAAAGGAGAATAATATGTCAAGCTGTTTAGGATTATATATTGAGAGCAATGTAATTAAATATGCTAAAGTTACAAGAGATCGTGACGTACTAAAAGTTGAATCTTTTGGCATGAAATTTTACGAAAAACTTGAAGAAACAATTAATCAAATTGTTTCAGAAACTTACAGCTTTAAAACTCCAATTGCAGTTAACTTATCAGAAGAAATGTACAATTATTTCAATATGTTTAGCTTACTTAATAAAGCAGATTTGAAAAAGGCAATAGACACGGAATTTGAATCATTTTGTTTTGAAAAAAACATTAACAAAAATGCATATGAATCAAGATATGCATTAGTAAATAATAATGATGATAAAGATAAAATAAAGGTTTTACACGTTTCAGCTAATAAAGCTACTATTTCAAAAATGATTCAAATTATGAAAGAAAACAAATTGACTACAATAACTCCAATAGGAATGTGTATACCTAATATTGCAGATATAAAACCTAAAGAAAATATTTTAATTGTTAATATGGAAAATATTACAACAATTACTTCAATTGTTGATCAAAAGGTATATAGTGTTGATAAAATTGCCGTTGGCTCTGATGAGGTTTTAGAAAAAATTGTAGCTAAGGAAAATTCTTATGTTAAAGCATATGAGATTTGTCGTAATTCTACAATATATACAATGGAAGGTAAAGAATTACAAGACGAAGAAAATGAGTACTTAGATGATATTATGCCAACATTATATAAAATTGTAACAAAACTTCAAGAATATGTGGCAGATTCAACAATTAAATATGATACAATTTATATCACAGGAACGTTATCTGTGATTAATAATGTTGATTTATATTTCCAAGAATATTTTACAGAGGAAAAGTGCGAAATATTGAGACCATATTTCGTAACAGATAATACAAAGATTAATATAAAAGATTATATAGAAGTTAATTCAGCTATTGCTATTGCAGCACAAGGCGTTGGATATGGAATCCAAAGTATGAACTTTAAGGATCCTACTTTTTCAGATAAGCTTCCTAGTTGGCTAACAGGTGGTTCAGAAGAAAAAAAAGAAGGAAAAAAAGGCGGATTTAAGATTAATTTGTCTAGTGGCGGAAAAGGATTAGATGCTACTGAAAGATGGTTATTCCGTACAGCAGGTGGAATTCTTATACTAGTCTTAATTTATGTAGGATTTTCTATTTATTTAGATAGACAAATTAGTGATAAAATAGCAGAAGTAGATGATGTAAAATCAGATACATTAACACAGATTAGTTTAGTAGAAAATGATACGAATTCTGTAAAACAAAAAACAAATAGATATATTGAATTATCAGAAAATTTAAGAAATATTAGTCAACGTGTAGAAGATGCAGCAAAGGTTAAAAATAATATACCAAATCTATTAACAAGATTAATGTCTATTATTCCAAAAGATGTTCAGTTATTGTCAATTGAAAATACTACTGGAACTCATGTAGTAATAGGAGCACAATCTAGAAAATATGAGCAATTGGGATATTTTAAAGCAAAAATAAAAGAAGATAATATTTTAGTTAAAAATACAGTTATATCAACACAAGGAGAAAAACAAGGCGAATTTGTAAAAATAACAATAGAGGGGGATTTGCCATGAAAAAGATTTTAAGCTCAGTGTTCATTTTACTATTACTTGTATTGGCATATTTCGTTATCTTTCAAGGAATATCAGCAGGCAACTTTAGAGTCTTGAGTGTTGGACAAATAATGGATGCGAATGATACACTAACAAATAAAATTGCTGAAACGAATTCATTACTAAAAAAAGATTTTGTATCTAAAAAAGAAAGCTTATCAAGCGCTGTATCTGATTTACTAGAAAAAAAGCAAGAATATTTTAACTTAGCTAAAATAAGTACAACTGGTGAGCTTGCAAAAGCAAATAGAGAAGAAACATATTTGATAGAATATTTATGGGTAAGAGTTGGAAGACATGCAGGAAGCAAAGGCGTTAATTTAAGAATGGATGTTATGTCAGCAGATGCAGGAGATAGAGATGTTAAAAATTTAGCTTTTAATGTAGAAGGACAATATCCAGCAATTATAGAATTTCTATATGCAATTGAGGGTGACAGTGATTTGAACTTTAGAATTGATAGTTTTAAAATACTTCCAAATGGTTCAAATTCAACTCTAGTAGCAACATTCTATGTAAATAATGTAAGAATTAAGACAGAGACAGCAACAAGTAGTTCATCTGGATCTACAACAGGATCAACATCTGGATCATCAACGTCAGGAAGATCAGCAGGATCAACAAGCTCACAAAGCGGAACTCAAAGTAGTTCAATCAGTGATGAAAATAACACAGAAAATACAAATTCTGTATCTGAATAAGATTGGAGGTAAATATGGTAAAGTCAGTCATTAGAGAAATTATTATTATGCTATTGTTATGTGTAGCAATTGTATTGATTTTAGGAATATTGTTCTATGATTATATTCCAACAAATAAAATTGTTCCATCAAAGGAAGCATATGTAACTCCAAGTAATGTAAGAGAAGAAATTGAAGAAAATATAACAGAAATTAAGAAAACAGAAATTTCATATGAGATTACAGGTTCAGATTTAAATATATACAAACAAAGTCAAAGCTATGTTCCTGGTAAAGAAAATCCATTTGCTTTGGTAAGTGCTGATACAACAAATTCAGTAAATACTAATAGCGTTGGAGGAGGATCTACAGGAGGAAATCAAAGCTCTGGCAACACAGGTAGTAGTGGTAGTAGCAAACCAAGTGGAAATTCAACAGGTACATTCTTTAATGATGTAAAATAATAACTTAGGGTATATTTATAATTTATATAGATATATACAAAAAAAGATAAGGAGGAATTTTTTATGTTAAACAATCAAAAAGGTATTACTTTAGTAGCATTAGTTGTAACAATCGTTATATTAATTATATTAGCTACAATAAGTATTTCAGTTGCATTTAATGGAGGATTAATTAACAGAGCTGAAAGTGCTAGAAATCATCAAGCAAATGCTGATGCACAATACAATGAAATTGTAGAATATACAGATTCTAAAGTAAATGGCATTTTAGGAAACGCTTTAGCAGGAAACTAAGAAACAGGTATAAAAAATTGATTTTAAACGGTTTAAAATTAGTTTAAACTAAATATGAGGTTATCTAAGACTAGAATCATTTTATGATAATTGTATTTAGGTAACCTCTATTTTTTAAAAAGGAGAAGAACATGGATTATATACTATATCTATTAATTTTTTGCATTGGAACAGTATTTGGTAGTTTTTTTACACTTGCCATTTATCGTATTCCATTAAGACAAGATATTACACATACACGTTCTTATTGTCCTAATTGTCAGCATAAATTAGCTTTTTGGGATATGATTCCAATATTAAGCTATGTCTTCTTAGGAGGAAAATGTAGATACTGTAAAGAAAAAATAAGACCTCGTTATTTACTTTTAGAAGTATTATCGGGTGTCGTTTTTGTGTTATTTGCAGTTTCAATAAAATTTAGTATTTTTACAATGACACCTTCTGTTATTGTATATTTAATATTTGCCTTATTATATATTGCAACATTATTTATTATTGCAGGAATAGATAAAGAAAAAATAAGAGTAGAAAAGCCAGTTCTATTATTTGGCTTTATTTGTGTTAGTATTTATATGATTTATCTATATATAATAGAAAATGATCCTAGTATATATAGATATGTTATATATTTGTTTTTAGCATGTATTTTGACTATTTTAGATACATTCTATTTAAGAAAAAAAATTAAAAATAGTTATACAATAGATATATTATTATTATTACTTTTAATAGTAACATTTAGTTATGAATTTGTATCTATTTATACAATTATTGTTACACTTTTAGCTGTTGCAATACAATTATTGTTACATAAATTATGCAATATAAAGAGTAAATGTATTAAAGTCGACAAAGTAAAAGATAGTAAAATTCCAGTAGCTTTTTATATGTGTGTTGCTAATATTATTATGATGATTATTACTAATATGTATTTTTTTATCAGTAATGGGATATAGGTGGTATAATGAAAAAAAGAAGGAAAATTCAATTAAATATTAAATCTAAAAAAGGTTTTACTTTGCAAGATTTAGTTGCAGCAATTATAATATTTCTTATTTTTACAAGTACTATTGTGGGATTAATGAGTCTTGCTTATCAGATGTCATATAAAATTAGATTAACAGAAAATGCAACTAGTTATGCTATTCAAATTATGGAGGATATTGACAAAATTGCCTATGAAGAAGTTAATAGTTCATTAACAGAAACATATTATAAAGAAAAGTTTCAAATACCAGGAGGCTATCATATACATTTAGATATAAATGAAACTGCTTTAGGAACAGTTAAATATGATATTGTAAAAGAAGTAAAATTAACAATTTCTTATACATTGTATGGTGATGATGAAGAAATTGTTATAGACAGATATAAAATAAGGGAGTTGTAACGATATGGTAAAATCAGAAAGAGGTGTTACTTTAATTGCTTTAATTATATATATTGCTATGTTTATGATAATTATTGCTATTATGGGTACAATTAGTAATTATTTTTATAAAAATGTGACAGAAATTAAAGAGCCTTTGAAATATCCATCTGAATTAAATAAATTTAACATGTTTTTTATTAATGACGTAAAGAAAAATCAAACAGCTATAACAAATGAAAATGGAACTAGTGTAAGATTTGAAGATGGCACAACTTATATGTATTCAGCTGGCAAAATATATAGAGATGACGTTGAAATAGCTAAGAATGTTAAAGATGCAAAATTTTATATGGTAGATTCTTATTATGTAGGAGATGTAAAAAAGGAAATTGTAAATGTTCAGATTTGGTTTTTAAATGATCCTAGATCTGAAGAAGAAATTATAGAAGGAACAGATTATGTATTGAAATATTGGTAAATAAATGTAAATTTATATTAAATCTATTCTTTTTAAAAGATATATAGTATAATTAAAAATAGATGAACAAAAGAAAGGAGTCATGTTATGGATAAAAGACAACCTTTAGGAATTGAATTAGTAAAAAGGGGAATTGTAACAGAAAGTGACATTGAGAAAGCTTTAGATTATCAAAAGGCAGAGCCAAGGAAAAAAATAGGAGATATACTAAATATATTAAGATTGGCTGATCCATATGTTTTGATTGATGCAATAGGTGAAATTTTAGGAGAAAAAGCAATTTATTTAAGAGAAGCTGATATTAGAGTTAATATGTTAGACTATATTTCTTTAGATATTGCAAGACAAACAAAAGCGATTCCTTTTGAAGAAGATGGAGGACGAATAAAGGTATGTTTTGCAGATACCAGTAACAGACGTTCTGTTGAGACAGTAAGATTGTTATTGCTTAATAAAGGTCTAGTAATGGAAAAATATATTACCTTCGAAACAAATATAGATACAATTTTAAATTCATTAGAAGGTAGTTCTGAAAATATTAATATTACATCAGATGTATCTGGATTTTTGGATAGTGTTATTAAATCAGCAATGGAGAAACGTGCAAGTGATATTCATATTGAACCAATGCAAATGGGACTAAGAGTTAGGTACAGAATTGATGGTCAATTGATGACAGCTATTCAAATAGGTAATGATAAACAAGCACAAATAATAGGAAGATTAAAAGCTATTTCAAATATGCATCAAGAAAAACAAGAGTCACAAGATGGTAGAATTATTTTATATCCTGATTATAATATTCGTGTATCTTCACAAAAGAATATATATGGAGAGAAATTCGTTTTAAGATTATTGAAGAAAGATGCTGATGTTAGAGGTTTATTTGATTTAGGATTTCCTGATGATGATCAACTTATAAAAGATGCTTTTAATAAAAAGAATAGTATTACAGTTATTGCGGCACCAACTGGAGAAGGTAAAACAACTACTTTATATAGTATTATAGATTTCTTAAATAGAAATGAAATCAATATAACAACAATTGAGGACCCAGTTGAAATTCGTATTAATGGATTAAATCAAATTGAAATCGATAATGTTAAAACAACATTTGCTAATTCATTAAGAACAGTTCTTAGACAAGATCCTGATATCATTCTAGTAGGAGAAATTAGAGATAATGAAACAGCAGAAATAGCAATGCAAGCAGGTCAAACAGGACATTATGTTTTGTCAACAATACATACAATAGATGCAATTGAGGTTATTACTAGATTAAGAAAAATGGGAGTTTCAAATTATGATATTTCTAGTACATTAGCAACAACAGTATCTCAAAGATTAGTAAGAAGGTTATGTCCAAATTGTGCTAAAGAAAGACCTTTTACAGATAAAGAAATAGAAATTATGACTGAAATTGGAAATAAGTCTGGTGTGAAATTTGACTTTAAAGGGAAAACTACTTTTGATGCAGTTGGATGTAAGAAATGTAATAATACAGGTTACTATGGTAGAATTGGTATTTTTGAAGTATTAATTCTTAATGATGATATTAAAGAGTTGATTGTAAAAGATGCTTCACCACTAGAAATTAAAAAAGTTGCATTACAATCTGGATATTTACCATTAATTATAGATGGAATTAATAAAGTTTTATCTGGTATTACCAATTTAGAAGAACTAAATAATAAGTTAGCATTATATTAAAAATGAAAACAGGGGGAAAAACAAATGATAGATATGGATAAAGTTTTAAGGACAGCTCAGGAAAAGGATGCTTCTGACGTACATTTAATTTGTGGAATTAAGCCAACACTAAGAATTCGTAGAGAATTAGTTGATTGCCCAGAAACAGATGTATTAACAGAAGATGATATGGCAGATATTTATGATTATTTTGTAAGAGGTAATTTAGATAAAGATAAAGTATTTAAAGAAACTAAAAAATTAGATAGCTCTTTTGTATTTGGAGAATTACGTTTGAGGGTTAATATATCTCTTTCAAATGAAATACCAATTTTTACTCTTAGATTAATAAAAAATACATTACCAAAATATGAAGATTTAGGAGTTCCAGATGTTGTTAGAAGAACAACATATCAACCTCAAGGACTTATCCTTGTAACTGGAAAAACAAACTCTGGTAAAACAACTACATTAAATGCTTTAATTAATGAAATAAATGAAACACAAAACAAAAAGATTTTAACATTGGAAAAACCAGTCGAGTTTAAACATACTAGTAAAAAATCAATTATTGTTCAAAAAGAAATTGGACCAGGTGGAGATTCTTTAACATATAGTGATGGTGTAAAGAACTGTTTAAGAGAGGACTGTGATATTCTAGTAGTAGGAGAGATTAGAGATAAAGAGACTATGGAAGCAGCTATTGAAACTGCTGAATCAGGACATTTAGTTATTGGAACATTGCATACGAAATCTTGTGCAGAAACTATAGACAGAATGGTTAACTTTTATGAAATAAGAGATCAACAACAAATTAAATATTTAATTTCATCACTTTTGAAATTAGTTATTGCACAGAGATTGTTACCAGCTAGAGATGGTTCTTTAGTATTAGTACCAGAAGTTATGGTAGTAGATAATATTATTTCAGGTATTATACGTAAAGAAAAAATAAGTGTTGCTGAAATAGAAGATGCTATTCAAAGTAATAGTGAAAAAGGAAGTATAAGTTTAATAAATTCTATTGCTCAATTATTTGTAGATGATATAATTACATTAGATCAAGCAAAAGCACAAATAGAGGAGAAAAATATAGAAATTTTAAATAGAACAATTATGCAATTAAAAATCAAAAAAGAAAAAAGATCAACAACAATGTAAATTCGTTTTATAATGACGAGAAAAGGAGGGAAAAATGCCAGAATATGTTTATCGTGCAGTAACTTCTAAGGGGCAAATAGTTAGAAACAGAGTGGAAGAAGCCAGCAAAAATACTTTAGTAAAAAAACTGAAGAGTAATGATATGTTACCTATTAGTATTGTTCAAGTAGGCTTAATGGGAAAAAAGATTGGTAATAAGAAACAAAATAAAAGAAATATGATAGATATTAATGAAATTATGACACAGGCTGATTCATCAAGTATTTTGCAAGGTAAAGCTCAATTAAAACCATCTTTTAAAGAAAGAGTCAATTTGTTAATTGCAAAAGATGAGAAGATTACTATTCAGGATGTAATTATTTTTACACAGAATTTTTACTTATTAAAAAAGGCCAACTTTAATAATATTCATGCATTAAGTACAATTATAGAAAGTACAGATAATTTATCTTTAAGAGGTGTTTTGCAGGATATTTTAGCAGGAGTTGAAGGTGGAGAATATATGTATGTTACGATGGAATATTATTCTAACATCTTTCCATACATATACATAAATATGATTAAAGTAGGAGAACTATCTGGAAATTTAACACAATCTTTGGAACAAGCTGTTAAATATTTGGAAACTTCTTCGAAAACGCAAAAAACATTAAGAGGAATTATTGTACCAAATTTACTTCAATTATTAATGATATTAGGTTTATTAATATTTGGTGTAGCATATATTATTCCATTAATTCAAGATGCATTCGCACAGTCAGGAACAACAGCACAATTACCTGGTATTACACTGTGGTTTGTTGATTTTTGTAATGTGCTTATGGCAAATTGGTATATACCAGTTGTTATTATTGCAGGAATTGTGGCGATTATTGTTACTTATGTCAATACTCCAAAAGGAAAATATCAATTTCATTATTTTAAATACACAATGCCAGTTTTCGGAAAATTAATTTTCGCAATGGATTTTTCAAGATTAATGAAAGCAATGCTTCTAAACCTACAAAATGGAATGAGAATACAAGATGCTTTGGAAGTAGGCAAATCTGTTATAAAAAACTATGTTTTGTTGTCTATTATTGAAACAGCAATTAACAATATTTTAATAGGTACTTCATGGATAGAGCCATTTGAAAAGTCTGGATTATGTTCTTCAATGCAGACTGAGATGCTTAAAATAGGTATGCAAACTGATTTACCAGAAATGATGGAAAAATTAGTAGAATACATGGATATTGAAATTAATAATCAAATGCAAAGAGTTATGAAGGTATTACCACAAATCGTATATTCTATTGTTGGTATATTCTTAATTTTCTTAGTACTTGTTATTATCGTACCTTGTGTTCAATTATATATGGGAGATTGGATTTTCGACGCAGTGGATTTACCTATGTAAAAATAAAAGTAAATATAAGAAAGCGAGTAATCATTATAATATTTGGTTACTTGCTTTTTTGTGTAATTTGCATTATTATATTTTTAGTAAAATGAAATCAAAGGATGGAAATGGTATGAAAGTAGGTATAGATATTGGGGGAAGTCATATTTCAATAGGACTAGTAGAAGACGGAAAAATAATTCAAAAGTTAGAGCAAGATATTCAAAATTATGATGATATACAAGAATTTCTTGTGAATTATGTGGATAAAGGACTAGAAAAATTCAGTGAAATTGCAGATATTTCGTCTATTGGAATTGCTGCACCGGGAAATCCTGATGGATGCACTATATTTAATTTAGTAAATTTGGGTATAGAAAAGGTTGACTTTGGATTTATAGAAGAAAAATATCATTTAAAAATAAAATCAATAAATGATGGAAAAGCATCAGGATTAGCAGAAAAGAAGTATGGAGCAATGAGAGAGTTTAGAGATAGTGTATTTTTGTGTTTAGGAACAGGTATTGGTGGAGCAGTATTTTTAAATGATCAATTATTGTTAGCTAATCGAAATCCTGGATTTGAACTAGGACATATGATTATTGAAAAAAACGGAAAACAGTGTAAATGTGGGAAAAAAGGATGTTTTGAAACATATTGTTCTATGAAACGTTTTAAAGAAAATGTTGTACAAATATTACAAGAAATAGGAGTATTAGTTTCAGTAGAAGATGCATCTAATATTGTTGTACAATTAAAGGCAAATATAGAAAATCCAAAATTAAATCAATTAGTGGAGAATTATATTAATGATATGATAATAGGATTATCTAATATTATTGATATATTTGAACCAGAAGGAATTGTATTAGGTGGTAGTTTTGTATACTTTAAAGATATATTATATAATAGATTAATAGATGAAATGTCACAACGTAGATATGTTTTTAATCATAATTATTTACCAAAGATAGAATTAGCTGAGCTGCAAAATGATGCTGGGTTAATTGGAGCTACATTAATATAAAATGAGATATGTAATAGAAGGAATGAAAATGAAGAAAAAAATTGGTAAATTGTTCTTGATAATAATGGGAATTAGCATACTTTTAGGAGTGGGATATATTATTTATCAAAATAATGTTAATAAAACAGTTAGTGTAATGCAGTTAGAAGAAAGTCCTAAAAATGATGCGCCTCCTGTTATTTGTTTGAAAGGAGAAAAAGAAATTACATTAAATGAAGGAGAAAGTTATCAGGAACAAGGATATTCTGCAATAGATGAAGAAGAAGGAAGTATTGTTAAAAAAGTAAAAATTGAAAGAGAGGAAATTGATAAAGATAAATATAAATTAATTTATACAGTTAAAGATTCATCAGGTAATGAGGCGAAAGAAGAAAGAATTGTAAAAATAAAGAGAAAAAATAAATCAAAAGGAGAAAAGAATAAAGAGGAAAAGAAAAATAATAAAGGAATTATTTATTTAACTTTTGATGATGGTCCTTCAAGTAATACATCTAAAATATTAGATATATTGAAAGAGGAAGGAGTAAATGCAACATTCTTTTTGCTAAATTATAGTGATGAACAAGAAAATTTAGTAAAAAGAGAAGTAGCGGAAGGTAATGCGATTGGTATTCATGGATATTCTCATGACTATGGTAAAATTTATAAATCGGTAGATAGTTATATGGAAAATTTGGATAAGTTGCAAGAAAAAATATATAAATCAACTGGAGAAAAAACTACGATTACTAGATTTCCGGGAGGTAGTTCTAATACAATTAGTGATTTTAATCCTGGAATTATGACAAAACTTTCTAAAGAGGTTGAAAAACGTGGATATCAATATTGTGATTGGAATGTAGATTCTAATGATGCAGGTGGTTCAGATAGTGAAAATGAAATTTATAAAAATGTTGTTAATGGTTTATTTAAGAATGGAAGAAATGTTGTATTGATGCATGATGCAAATGGAAAAGGAGCAACGGTTAAGGCTTTGAAAAAAATCATTAAATATGGTAAAGAAAATGGTTATTCTTTTCAAGTAATTACACCAGAAACAGAGATGGTTCATCATGGAATTGCTAATTGAAATTTACTAAAAAAGTAGTTGAAAAATAAAAAAAGATAATATATAATAAAAGGTGAGAAAACATAAGAGGAGGAATAAAAAATGAATACAAAATCAACATTTAGGAAAAATGCAAACGATTACTTGACACATACCCACGGAAAAAACGGAATTACGTTAATAGCATTAGTAGTAACTATAGTAGTACTAATTATATTAGCGGTAATAAGTATTAATGGAGTATTTGGAGAAGATGGATTAATAGCAAGTGCAGAAAGAGGAAGTATAGAACATACTCATGCAACAGTGTGGGAAGCAATGGAGATGGAATACTCAAATTACTGGATAGATAAAGTAAATATAGGTGGAGATCTAATTACATATTTGCAGAGTGAAGATAGAAATATAATAGGAAAAGAATTACAAGGAACAGGATATGTAATAAATGTAGAGAATTTATTAGGAACAAGAATGTCATTGGGAAATGGAACAGATGGAAACAATGATGTGTACAAACTAGAACCATTATCAACAGGAGAAGCGAATATTACAAAAGTAGCTTCAACAGGAGAAAATATAAAATTAGCGGAAGAAAATAAAGAAGAAAGCGAATATCAAGTAAAATATTATGGCCCAAGTGGAGAAAGAAAACTAGGAATATTAGGAGATAGCATAAGTAGTGAAGTAAAAGTAGAAAATGAAAATCTTGATATAACAAAAGGACTAGCTACTAGCCCAGCGCCAAAGGAATATTATTTGGTAGGAGATCAAATTCATTATGAGATAAGAGTAGAAAATATAGGCGATGTAGAAATGACTGATATTTATATAAAAGATGAGCTAAATACAAAGGAAAGTGAAGAACCATATACTCCAGGAAATAAATTGATACTAGAAGGTAATAATAGTGGTAAAGTACAGGCAAAAGACAATCAATGGTATATAGAAGAATTAGGAGTAGATGAAGAAATAATATTTAATTATTATTATACAGTACAGAAAGAGGATGTAGGAGAACCAATAAAAAATGCGATAACAAGTTTAACAGGAACTCCAAAACCAATACCAAAAGGACATAAAATACCAGAAGTAGAGGTACAAGTACCAGTAGTAGGAAGTGTACCAGTTAAAAAGATATTACATATGACACGATGGGAAGATAATATTGAGGGAAATTATGAAGAATATTTGAATCTAGCTTGCTTACATCCTAGATTTGAACTTTACAAAGGTGATGAAATGGTTGGTTTTATTACTATCGACTTAGTTTCCACTCATTTGTGGGTTCATCCGGATGGAATGGAATGGCCGTCAGAACCTGTTTCTGAGGAATATGAAAAGACTGGTACCTTTACGAATATTCCAGTCGGAGAGTATAAATTGAAGGAAACTACCACTATACAATATTATGCTGCGGGTCATGAACATACACATGATGAAAGGATTTATGATGTTTCAGTTTTGTCGGAAACTGAAACTGAGATAAAACTTAATAATGAAGTGAAGCAGACAGCAGAATTTGAGGATACATGTTGTGCTATAAAACGTATATATATACCAAAAGGATGTGTGGCTGGCCCAAGAAGCTTTGCGGTCCATGTAAGTTGGAAAGGCTGGGAAGATGAATCTAGTCATCCCGTATTAGGTAAGGACATTATAATAAAATGGGAAAAGACGACTGTGTGGTACGGAACAGGTGTTTCTAATAAAGAAATCGTTTGGAATATTGATGACAATAGTAGAATTGAAGGAGAAGATGGATGGTATGAAAGTATAAAAGAATGCTGGACTTATACTCCGATAACTATACAGAATGCCTCGGGGGAACAGGTTAAATATGGGACAATGACGGATGAGTCTTCTAATAATTTAACTTTAAAATTAGATAATGGTGATAATGTTAAAATTACAATGGATTCAGAATGTGATCGCAGTAAAATTTGGGGGAATAGTAGAGAAGTTTTAGCTTGTATCCTGATTGAAAAGATAGATTAATATACTAGGAGATATTGAAAAAGTGGAAGATAAAAAGAAGGAAAGTGCTGGTTTGAAAATTGTTTCGTTTGGAGTTATTGTTGTATTAATTGCAATAATAGCAATTAGTATATATTTTATATATACTAATTTTCAAACAAAACAATATGAGGAAAGCACAGAAAATGAAACAAATAGAGATATAATAGATTTAACAGAGGAAAATTTTCAAGCAGAGGTACAATCTGATAAACAGGTTTTGGTTTATTTTGCTGCAGATTGGTGTAGAGATTGCCAAAATATGGAACCAATTATAGAAGAAATTAATCAGACAGGTGATTATGCGAAAATATGTAGGGTTAATACAGATGAGCAGATAGAATTAAGAGAAGAATATGAAATTGAATTGATACCAACTTTTATTTTATTTGAAGATGGACAAGAAGTAAGGAGAAAGGTTGGAGAAATACCAAAAGAAGTATTGGAAGAAATATTTTTGGATTATTAATAAAAGATTGAAATTTGATGTATTTGACAAAATCTATAAAAAATAGTATAATAATGTTCAGTTGTTACCAAAATAAGGTAAAGATGAGATTTATATAGAATATTTATTTTTAGAGAAAGAAAAAGAAATAAATATAAAATATTGTAAATTATTTAGAGCGGAAAATTAAAATATTTTTTATAGAGAAATAAAAGAAAAGAATATATTTTATGGTCGTTGTAATAAAATATATTTTGTCATGTTTTTGTTATTAGATTAAATATTTTATTGTTTTTTAGGTAGTTTATAGTATTAAACTACCTTTTTCGTTTTATCTATATAAATACTATTTCAATAGGAAAGGAATAAAAAAATGAGTGAACAAGAGAATAATATTCAGAAGAAAAAGGAAAGGGTTGCTAGGCCGAGAACAACTAAAAAGACTGTAAATAGAACTCAAACTCAAACTAAAACAGCACAGACAGAGGAGGTAAAAGAAGAAGTAAAGAAGACAACTCAAACAAGAAGGAGAACAACAAAGAGTACAACTCCAAAGTTTGAATATAAAAGAGATAATTTAAAGATTATACCTTTGGGTGGATTAGATGAAATAGGAAAAAACATTACTGTTTTTGAATATGGAAATGAGATTGTTCTTGTAGATTGTGGTTTAGAGTTTCCAGAAGAAGATATGCTAGGAATAGACATGGTTATACCAGATGTAACATATTTAGAGAAAAATAAAGAAAAAATTAAAGGTTTAGTAGTTACACATGGTCATGAGGATCATATAGGTGCTATTCCATATTTATTAAATAAAATAAATGTGCCAATATATGCTACTAAATTAACTTTAGGTTTAATTAGAAATAAGTTAGAAGAACATAAATTAGCATCATCTACACGATTAATTATGGTGGAACAAGGACAAACAATTCATTTTGGAAATATTCGTGTTGAATTTATTAGAAGTAATCATAGTATTCCAGATTCTGTAATGCTTGCAATTCATACACCAGCAGGATTAGTAGTTCATACAGGAGATTTTAAAGTAGACTATACCCCAATAGATGAACAATTAATGGATTTTGCGAGACTTGCTGAATTAGGAAAAATGGGAGTTGTTGCATTACTTTCTGATAGTACAAATTCTGAAAGAAAAGGATATACAATGTCAGAAAGTTCTGTAGGAGAAGTATTTGATAGATTGTTTATGAATAATCATAAAAGAATTGTTGTAGCAACATTTGCTTCTAATGTTCACCGTGTGCAACAAATTGTAAATTCTGCTGTTAAATATGGTAGAAAAATAGCTGTATGTGGTAGAAGTATGATTAATATGATTGAAACAGCAAGAAGTTTTGGATATATAGATGCTCCAGATAATCTTTTTATAGATATTGATATGATTAAAAATTATACAGATGAGCAATTAGTTATTATTACAACAGGAAGCCAAGGAGAAGCTATGTCTGCTTTAACAAGAATGGCATCAGGAGAACATAAAAAAGTAGAAATTACACCAAATGATATGGTTATTATTTCTGCTACTCCAATCCCAGGAAATGAAAAATTAGTTTCTAATGTTATTAATGATTTAATGCAAATTGGAGCAGAAGTTATTTATAGTGCCTTAGAAGATATACATGTTTCAGGCCATGCTTGTCAGGAAGAGCAAAAATTGATTTTAGCATTAACAAAACCTAAATTTTTTATACCAGTACATGGTGAATATAGACAATTAAGAGCACATGCGGAAACTGCTAAGAAAATGGGTGTTCCAACAGAAAATATATTTATTTTATCAAATGGTAGAGTATTAGAAGTAAATAAGCAAGAAGCTAAAATTACATCTTCTGTACCATCTGGAAAAATCTTGGTAGATGGATTAGGAGTAGGAGATGTAGGAAATATAGTTCTTCGTGATAGACAACATTTATCTCAAGATGGATTAATTGTTATTGTTATGACAATGGATTCAAGTACAGGTGAAATTGTATCAGGACCAGATGTAGTATCAAGAGGTTTCGTATATGTTCGTGAATCTGAAAATTTAATGGAAGATGTTAAAAAAGTAGTTCGTGATCAAGTAAGACAGTTAGAGGCACAAGGAATTAGTGATTGGTCAACAATCAAATCAACATTAAAAGATAATTTAAGAGATTATATTTTCCAAAGAACAAAGCGCAACCCAATGTTGTTACCTATAATTATGGAAATATAGAAAAAGTTTGAAGTAATAAAAGAAATAGAGTATAATAAAGTGGAATTGCAAAAAAGTAAAATTGAAGGAGCGATAACTTATGAATTATAAAGATTTAGCAGATGTAGTTTTTCCAGATGCAAAACCAATTGAATATTATGAAGAAAAATATCCAGAGAGAAATTTACCAGAAGGTGCTATTGTTGCAAGATTTGCACCAAGTCCTACAGGTTTTGTTCATATAGGTGGTTTAATGCAATGTGTTATTGATAGACAAATAACTAGTCAAACAAACGGAGTATTTATTTTAAGAATTGAAGATACAGACCAAAAGCGTGAGATAGAGGATGGAGTTAATCAAATTGTAAATTCTGTTCATGATTTTGGTATTGAATTTGATGAAGGAATGTTAAATGAAACTGAGGAAAAAGGAAATTATGGTCCTTATAAACAAAGTGAAAGAAAAGAAATTTATCAAGCTTATGCAAAACATTTAATTGAGCAAGGAAAAGCATATCCTTGTTTTGCAACTACAGAAGAATTGGAAGAAATGCGTGAAAAACAAGAGGCTGCTAAAATAAGACCTGGATATTATGGGGTTTGGGCAAAATATAGAAATTTACCTGTTGATGAAGCAATTGCTAAAATAAAAAACGGAGATTCTTTTATTGTTCGTTTTAAATCAATGGGAAATGAAGAAAAGAAAATTAGACACCATGATGTAATTAAAGGAAATATTGACTTCCCAGAAAATGATCAAGATATTGTTATTATTAAAGCTGATGGTCTTCCAACTTATCATTTTGCTCATGCAGTTGATGATCATTTAATGAGAGTAACTCATGTAATTCGTTCAGATGAATGGGTATCTTCTATTCCTTTACATTTAGAGTTATTTAAAGCTTTAGAATTTAAAACACCAAAATACTGCCATTATGCACCAATTTTAAAAGATGATGATGGTAAAAAGAGAAAAATTAGTAAAAGAAAAGATCCTGAAGCAGCAGTTAGCTATTATCATGAAGAGGGAATACCTGCACAAGCCGTTTGTGAATACTTAATGAATATAGGAAATTCAAATTTTGAATTATGGAGAAAAGCAAATCCTAATGCAGATGTTTCAGAATTTAAATTTGAAATTAATAAAATGAGTGTAAGTGGAGCAGTTTTTGATATTGTAAAACTTTTGGATGTTTCTAAAAATGTTATTTCTAAATATTCAAAAGAAAGACTTTATGATGAAGTATACGAATGGTCAAAACGTTATGATTCTGAGTTAAAGGCTTTATTAGAAGAAGATAAAGAATATGCATTAAAGGTGTTTGGAATTGAAAGAGAAAGTGCAAAGCCTAGAAAAGATATAGGTAAGTGGTCTGATGTTAAGAATGCAATAATTTATATGTTTGATAATAAATTTTTTGAGAATGATGTTGAATATGATTATGCTAAAATTAATGATTCAGAAGAAATTAATAAAATCATTAATAGATATGTAGAAAAATATTTTGATATTTCTGATGATAAGCAAACTTGGTTTAACAAAATAAAAGATTTGGCTGAAGAAATGGGATATGCAAGAGAAGTAAAGGAATATAAAGCAGAACCAGAAAAATGGCCAGGACATGTAGGAGATATTAGTACAGTTATTCGTGTAAAATTAACAGGTAGACAAAATACTCCAGATATGTATGAAATTATGCAAGTATTAGGAAAAGAAAGTGTAATTAAAAGATTAACTAGATAATAGCACATAATTATTTTATAAAATAATATGATAGAGAGAAAGAGAATAAATATGGAATATAATGTAGGAGATGTTGTTCAAACTAAAAAACAACATCCGTGTGGTAGTAAGCTATGGGAGATAACAAGAGTGGGTGTTGATTTTAAATTGAAATGTTTAGGATGTCGGACATGTTATATTATTAGATAGGCCTAAGGCCTTAAAAATGATTGTAAAGAAAATAGAAAATTAAATATTTTACATTGAAAAGCCCCCGATGCAAAGCACCGGGGGTTTATCGTGGGCACTCACAGAGTTACCCGTGGTTGGAAGTTACATGTAATGAGCTTGGGTTATACTTATGCCTTCAAGCGTTTCCACGCGAGGCCAGGTAGTAACCACCCAACTCGTTAGCCCTCTTTTCGAGGGCACTGAAGACGGAAATGCGGCAGCCGATCTTCCAGGTTACCAGAACCTGGTTGCTGACGCGGGACAAGGAACCGTCACCGCTCAGCGGATGCTGGGCATATGCCACGTTCGGGTTGTGGTTGGCTTCGAAAAGGAAGCTGTCAGCTACCTTTGGATCATCGAAGATGAACCGTGATGCTCTTTTTACTTGCTTGGACATTAATCATGTCCCCCTTCCGATAATGTATTTTTTTGCCATACACAAAATGCGTATAACGTATTAAATTATAATATAAAATAGAGAATAAGTCAAGATGTACATTATATATCATATATATTTTTGGATTTCATTCCATACATCTTCAGTGTAAATTTTTCTTTCTGCAGAAAAGGGAAGAAATGTTAAATCGTGAATAGGATTTAATATCTCTTGTAAATTAGCTATAGCTGAATTGACTTTTGTTATTGCAATCTTATCGGCTTTATTTGCAATAATGAAACAAGGCTTTCCGTTTCTTATAATATAATCATACATTAATTTATCATTTTCAGTTGGGTTATGACGAATATCAATTAAGAATATTATTAAACATATATTTTTACTTGTTTCAAGATATTCCTCAATGAAATGACCTACTTTTATTTGTTCTTCTTTTGACATCTTGCTGTATCCATAACCAGGTAAATCAACAAAATAAAATTTTTCATCCATATTATAAAAATTAATTTGTCTAGTTTTTCCAGGTTCACTACTTGTTCTTGCTAATTTTTTTCGGTTAACAAGAGTATTAATAAAAGAAGATTTTCCTACATTTGACTTACCAACTAAAACAATTTGTGGTAAATTATCATTAGGATATTGAGAAGTAGATACTGCTGAGATTTTAAATTCAGGATTTTTAATTAACATATATATTACCTTTCTTTTTCTAATTCTTCTTCTAAATATATATCAATAATATTAGATATATTTTTATTTGTTTGTTGCAATTGTTCATTAATATGTCTTAAATCAGTTTTGGGTGTACGATTAATAAATTGACAAAGAGTGTCTATTGATTTGGCACATAATTCTTGAAAATTTTGCAAATTAGTAAAATCTGCTAAAAAGGCCTCTTCGTCTAATTCTCTGGTAGCAGTATAATGTATGATTTGTTTTGATAGATTCTGTAAAGTAACACTTGCAGGTATGTATTCAGAAGCCATAGAATATTTCATAAAATTCTTTTTGAATCTGTCATAATGAAGTTGACTTCCTTCTACAATAGATCCGTCCATTACTACAGGAATAGAATGTTTGGATGTATAATAATCACTTATAAGATCTCTTAGTGAGTATAACTTTTGAGGAACAGGGTGATTAGCTATATTATATAAATAATAAAAGTCTTTAGCGGTCATGAATATAACAGACGAAAAAGTTACTCCTTCTTTATTTGCTAAATATATTCCATCTGGTTGAAAAACAGTATAGGTATTTCCATCTGGATTACTCATGCGAGAGAAAAGTACAGATAATGTATCATTGCCATCATCACGATATAATGAACAATCTCCATTTGCAAAACAGTATTCCTCAACTATTTTTCTATCATTTACATCATATATCATTGTGTCTTGAAAATCGTCTTCTGCAATATCTGAGTATTGCTCCTTACTAATTCCATCAGGAACGAATACTACATCTTTTCTTACGTGAAAAAAACTATATCTTTTAGATTTATTCATTATTTAACATCCTTATTTAATATTTATTTTTTTGGCTCTAATTTTTCAATTCCACCCATATATGGACGAAGGACTTCTGGAATTGTAACACTTCCATCAGCTTGATAGTGATTTTCTAAAAATGCAATTAACATACGTGGAGGAGCCACTACAGTATTGTTTAATGTATGAGCGTAGTAGTTTCCTTTTTCACCTTTTATACGGATACCAAGACGCCTTGCTTGTGCATCAGTTAGATTTGAACAACTTCCCACTTCAAAATATTTTTGTTGTCTTGGACTCCAAGCTTCTACATCACAACTTTTAGCTTTTAAGTCTGCTAAATCTCCACTGCAACATTCTAGAGTACGTACAGGGATGTCCATACTTCTAAATAATTCTACTGTATATGACCATAATTTATCATACCATTCCCAGCTATCTTCTGGTTCGCATACAACAATCATTTCTTGTTTTTCAAATTGATGAATACGATAAACACCACGTTCTTCTATACCATGAGCGCCTTTTTCTTTTCTAAAACAAGGAGAATAAGAGGTCATTGTATAAGGCATGTCTTGTTTTTGAAGAATTTGATCTTTAAATTTACCTATCATAGAATGTTCACTTGTACCAATTAAATATAAATCTTCACCTTCGATTTTATACATCATAGCATCCATTTCTTCGAAGCTCATAACACCAGTTACAACATCACTACGAATCATATATGGTGGGATACAATATGTGAAGCCTTTATTAATCATAAAATCTCTTGCATAAGATAGAATAGCAGAATGAAGTCTTGCAATATTTCCTGTTAAATAATAGAATCCATTTCCTGCTACTCTACGTGCAGAATCTAAATCAATTCCGTTTAGACTTTCCATAATATCTGCATGATATGGAATCTCATAGTCTGGAACAACAGGATCTCCGAATTTTTCAATTTCTACATTTTTGCTATCATCTTCTCCAATTGGAACAGATTCATGAATGATATTTGGAATTTTCATCATTCTTTCTTTTATGTCATCAGCATATTGTTGTTCTAATTTTTCATTTTCAACTAGTTGATCATTAATTTCTTGTACTTGTTTTTTCATTTCTTCAGCTTCTGATTTCTTGCCATCTTTCATAAGAGCACCAATTTGGCTACTTATAGTGTTTCGTTTCATCCTTAGTTCGTCGCCTTTTAATTTAACATCTCTGTTTTTTTGATCAAGCTCTAGTACTTCATCAACTAATACAAGTTTGTGATTCTGAAACTTTTTCTTAATGTTTTCTTTTACAATTTCAGGGTTTTCTCTTAAAAATTTAATATCTATCATGTTTTTCCTCCTTTTGGGTCTGTGCAAGATAAACAAAAAACTCGCTCTTATTTGCATAAGGGCGAGTCTATATCTCACGGTACCACCTTAATTATTTAATCTAATGATTAATAACTCTATAATGCTTATAACCTAGCATCACTCGGTTCTATTTTCATAAAAAGCTTTAAAAGTAGATTCATAAATTCTTTTAAACTATTTTCACCATCCATAGTCTCTCTAAATAAAAGTTAATTTACTACTAATCTTTTATCAAACGCTTTATGTATATTAATAACCAATATTCTAACATCTTTTTTTCAAAAAATCAATACCTAAAATGGAAAGTGCCAATTTTTAGAAAAAAATTTATGAATATGAAAAAGATGAACAAAAAAATACCAGTATTGTTTGAAGAAGCAGATGGATTATATAATTTAATAAAATAAGAAAAATGGTATGTAAAAAAATTGACAAAAATCGCTAAAAAGACATATAATATTTTTATCGAACTAAGGAGGAATGAAATAATGAAAATAAAATCAACATTTAAGGAAAGTGCAAACAATTACTTGCCACATACAAGAAATGCTAATGGTATTACTCTTATTGCACTGGTTGTAACTATAATAATTTTAATTATATTAGCAATGGTAAGTATAGGAGCAATATTAGGAGACAATGGATTAATAAATATGGCAACTAAATCTTCAGAGGAATATACTAAAAAAGCGGAAGAAGAACAAAAACAATTAAATGATATAGAAGATTATATAAATGATATTACAAACTCAAATTGGGAAAATTATGATGATGATTCAGGTAAAGAAGAAACACCAAAATTAGAAACACCCAAATTAGAAAAACCAACTGGTGACGATAAAACTTTAGAAATAGGTGAAGTTGTAATAAATAATAATCCTTTAGATAAAGGTTGGAAATATTTCTGTCAAGATGAAGATAATTATTATTTTATATACGAAGATTTTTTTGATAGTGATGCAATTCCGAATCCTGGTACAACACGTGGTGGTTGGATACGAATAACAGAACCATATAATCTTATGTCATTATATAGTAATAGTAGTAATCAAGAAAGACAAGATGATTTAGTTAATTATTTATTAGGTGCAAAAAATTACGCAGGTATATGGGATCCAGTAACAGAGGCTATTAAAGAAGCATTAAGAAAAAAAGATTTACCTGAAGAAGAAATAAATAAGATTTCTACAACAGGATCACCAATGAAAGAACAATTTGCAGATGCATATAATGAAAGATATGGTGAAACTAAAAAATTGGTTGTTACAGGTCAGACTAGCAATTATTATGGGGATTATAACTTAGGAAATTTTGGATATGTAAAAAGTTTAGATTTGACTGACGAAGAAATTTATAATAATGATTTATTTTTTCCTCATCATGAAAAATATGAAGGATGTCCCGGTTATTGGTTAGCATCTGCTTCAAATATGCATTGGTATGTATGTTATGTATCTTGTATGGATTGTAAACTTGGTACAAATGATGGTGGAGTAATGGCCGGAATACGTCCATTAGTTAAAATTCCAAAATCTTTATTTGAATAAAAAACAAAAGTAGGTACAATTGAAGTGAACCCAAATTATTAGACAAAATAAGTTTAATAATTTGGGTTCATACTCGGCTTTACAATACCTTAAAATATGAAAGTTACATTTAGCTTGTTGTGATTGCACAAATGAATTATGTATTTTATTATGATCGTGGCATATTGTCCATATCTCCGATTACACTCATAAATTTACCATTTACTTTTATTGGTGTTTCATCTTCATGAGTGACAGGTGCTCTTAGAATTTGTTGTTTCATTTTATCTAAAATATTTTTACTCTTTTTACTAAATTAGGCAACGGTATTGCTAATTGTGTCATGACACATCTTTATTTTTCCATTATATCCAAGATATGAATAAATAATAAAGCAAAAAATTAACATAATAGTTAATGAAATAGTGGAGAAAAATAATTATGAATTTATGGTTAGAAATATTAGAATTTTTATTATATTCAATTTTGATTGTTTTGATTTCAAAATACATATTAGTATGTATTTTAAGAAGAATAGGGGAATTATTAAGGTTAAAATCTAAAACAATTGGAAACATAGCTGGAGTTGCTACATCTATTCCGGAACTTTTAACAGCTTCTTTTTCAGCGATGAGTGGCTTTATTTTAACAAGTACTTATAATATTATAAGCTCTAATATTATAAATGTGGTGCAGTATATGTTTACTGTTATTTTAAATAAGAATTCTAAAATATTAAAAAATAAAGCTTTAAAAATAGATCTTATATTAGTTGGATTTACTATTTTAATTCCAATTTTAATGAGAATATTTCATTTTGAAACTCAAGGAATATTGATACCAATTTTTATACTATTATTGTTTGTGTTTTATCGTATTACAAATAATGCACATAGCTTGTATTCAAAAGTGGAGAAAAATCAAAATGAAAACAAATATGAAGAGAATGAAAAAGATCAAGAAAAGAAATCTAATATTAGTGTGTATTCAAGAAAAGAGATTAGCTCAGTTGTATTACAAGCAATTTTACTTGCAATTGTAGGAATACTTTTATATGGTATTGGAAATTTATTAAGTAATGTATTAGAAAATTTGTGTATTAGGTTTGAAATACCGGAATTTATTTTAGGTATTTTATTAGGTTTTATTACCAGTCTTCCAGAATTTATTACTTTTTTAGAATCACAAAAACATCATAAAGAAGATTTGGAAGGAGTAGTAGAAGCAACAAGTAATTTATTAACTTCTAATTTGATGAATTTATTTGTAATTCAATCGATTGCCATTTTTTTATTTTTGATTTTGTAATTTTCATAAAATATGCATATTTGGAAAATAAATAGAATATACTATTAGAAATATATGGTAGGAGAAACATATGAGTGAAGAGTATATTAGAGATGAAAGAATTAGAGACAAGTCTGATGATGAGAAAAATTTAGAATTAATTATTAATGTTATTAAAACTAAAAAAGAATTAAATGAGGCACATAAAAATTTTGAATATGCAGAAGAAGGATTAATTGATTATTATGCTTATCAGATTAAAGCAAATCAAATTAAATTAGATTATCTAATGAAAAAAGCAAGAAAAAAGGGAATTGCATTAGATATGATAAATGAAATTTATATTCGAAATTATAAAGCACAGTAATTAGTCATATTTGTCCAAGATGATTCATAAAATGGGACATAAGAGGTGAATCATCTTGGACTTTAATAGTGGTATTACATTTTTATCATGTATTATTTTTCTTTTATTATTTGGAAAAATTTTTTATCTTCCTTTAAAGCATGTTTTGAAAATTGTTTTTAATTCATTATTAGGAGCAATTTTGTTGTTTTTTATTAATGTTATTGGTCAAAATTTTGGATTTCATATTGGTATTAATATTTTAACTGCCTTATGTGTAGGACTTTTGGGCATTCCAGGTGCTGGACTGCTTGTTGTCTTACAAGTTATTCTACGGTTACTGATTTAGCAAGATTTCTAGGCTTATCAACATCTAATCCTTTATTCTTAGAAATATAGTATGCTAATAGTTGTAATGGTATAATAGAAAGAATAGGTGAAAGAAGAGGATGAGTTTCTGGAATATTAATTACAAAATCAAAATGTGTATTTGGTAAACTTTGATTTGTAATTACTAAAGTTCTAGCTCCTCTTGTAATTACTTCTTGTAAATTACTGATTGATTTTTCTACAAGATCTGGGTTAGTTATAATACCTATTACTGTAACTCCGTTTTCTATTAATGCAATAGGACCATGTTTTAATTCACCTGCAGCATAAGCTTCAGAATGAATATAAGAAATTTCTTTTAATTTTAAAGATCCTTCTAGAGCCACAGAATAATCATTTCCACGACCTAAGAAAAACATATCTTTTTGAGTATATACTTTTTTTGCAAATCTTTTTATTTCATTTACGTTTTGTAGTAAAGTTTCTACTTTTGTAGGTAAATCTAAAATGTTTTCTTTTAATTCTTCTATAGTATTTGTATCACATCTGTCTAATTGTTCAGCAAAGTAAATTGCTAGCATAGTAACTAATACGACTTGAGAAGTATATGCTTTTGTTGATGCTACTGCAATTTCAGGTCCTGCATGTGTATAAATAGAATAGTCAGCTTCTCTTGTAATTGAACTTCCAATAACATTAGAAATTGCAATTGTTTTAGCATTTTTTGCTTTGGCTAATTTTAAAGCTGCGATTGTATCTGCTGTTTCACCAGACTGACTAATATAAATACATAGTGTGTTTTCATCAATTAGAGGGTCTTGATAACGAAATTCTGATGCAATATTAACTTCTACTGGAATTTTACAAAGCTTTTCAAATACTGGTTTTCCTACTAATCCAGCGTTCATTGCAGTTCCACAGGCCACAATATATATTCTATGAATATTTTGAAGATATTCTTTAGATAAGTTTAAATCTTCAAAAGTACATTTTTCTCCAAGATGAAATCTCGAACCAACGGTTTCTCGTATAGCAGTTGGCTGTTCGAAAATTTCTTTTAACATATAATCCTCGAAACCATCTTTTCCAGCTGCATTTGCATCCCAATCTATATTTTTAATTGCTTTATTATGCTTAACTAAACTAGCATCATAAAATTCTGTTTTATTTTGATAAATTACAGCGAATTCATTGTCATCTAAAAAGTAAAAATCTTTAGTATATGGTAATATAGCTGGAATATCTGATGCAATGTAATTTTCTCCATTAGATTTTCCGATAACAAGAGGACTATCTTTGCGAACAACTACAATCCTATCAGGATAAAGTGATGAAATTACTTCAATAGCATAACTTCCTTTTAGTTGATTAACAGCTGATTTAACAGCATATAAAAATTTATCATTATTTTCTAAAACATTATGTTCAAAATGATAATGAATTAAGTTTGGAATTACTTCTGTATCTGTTTCAGATAGAAAAGTGTATCCATTTTGCATTAGGAAATCTCTTAGTTCATGGTAATTTTCAATAATACCATTATGTACAACGGCAAATGTATTACTATTGTCCATATGAGGGTGTGCATTTTCCATTGAAGGTTTACCATGAGTTGCCCATCTAGTATGTGCAATTCCTATGGTTCCATTTAAATCTTGAATTCCTTCTAAATTATATAAATTATTTACTCTACCTTTATCTTTTTTTACTTGAATTTTATTATCTTCAATGGTAGCGATTCCAGCAGAATCGTAACCTCTATATTCTAAAGCCAAAAGGCCATTAATTAAAATTGGTTGTGCTTTCTTTTCACCAATATAACCTACAATTCCACACATAAAAAAACCTCCTTTGTTATTGTATCATATTACTATAAAAGAAAAAAAGTGTCAAACAAAAGGTGGAAAAGTGCTAAATTTTAAATATTTACGCTATTTTTTATTGAAGAAAGAGGGGATTTTGTGGTAAAATAGAAAGGTATCAGAGAAATTTGAAGATAAGATCAATTTTAAAAATTGATAAAAATAGAGGAGAAAAATGTTTGATATTGAAGCAGAATTAAAAAAGTTACCATCTAAGCCAGGTGTCTATATTATGCATGATGTTAATGATAAGATTATTTATGTAGGTAAAGCAATTTCATTAAAGAATCGTGTAAGACAATATTTTCGTAAAACGAATAAAACAAAAAGAATTGAAAATATGGTTTCATTAATAGATCACTTTGAATATATTGTTACTGACAATGAGGCAGAGGCTTTAATTTTGGAATGTAATTTGATTAAAAAAAATATGCCAAAGTTTAATGTATTGTTAAAGGATGATAAAACATATCCATATATTAAAGTAAATGTCAAAGCAGATTATCCAGATATTTATATAACGAGAAGAATTTTAAATGATGGGGCAAAGTATTTTGGACCATATGCTGCTGCTGGTAGTGCAAAAGAAATGATTGATTTTATTAAAGCAAAATTTAAGATAAGACAATGTAGAAGTTTTAAATATAAAGATAGACCTTGTTTAAATTATCATATAAAAAAATGTTTTGCTCCTTGTATGGGATATATTTCAAAAGAAGAATATAGAAAACAAATTGATGAAATTATAGATGTTCTTGAAGGTAAAACAGAAAAAATAGAGAAGCAAATTAAGGAAGAAATGGAGGTAGCTTCTCAAAAAATGCAATATGAACAAGCTGCGTATTTGAGAGATAAATTACAAGCAATAGAAAGAATTAGTGCTAAACAAAAAGTATCAAATTTATCAGAAAATGATATTGATGTAATCGGTATTGCTAGAAATGATAATCAAGTATGTGTAGAGCTATTTTTTGTTCGCAAGAGTAAAATGATAGGTAGAGAGCACTATTTCTTAGCTAATATGGTGGATGAAACAGATGAGGAAATTTTATCAAATTTTATAAAACAGTATTATATGGATAGACCATTATTACCAAGTAAAATTATGATAAGAGAAGAAATTGAGGAAAAAGATTTATTAGGAGAATTGTTATCAAAAAGATCTGGACATAAAGTAGAGATAAAATCTCCACAAAAAGGTGAAAAATTAAGATTAGTAGAAATGGCTGAAAATAATGCTAAAATTACTTTGGAAAATAAGGAAAAAGATAAAACAGCTATTTTAATGGAACTTAAAGAAGTATTACAAATGTCAAAGCTACCAAGAAAAATTGAGTGTTATGATATTTCAAATTTATCTGGAGAATTTGTGGTTGCAGGTATGTGTGTAATGCAAGATGGAGTGATAAAAAAGAACTTATCAAGACGTTTTAAAATAAAAACAGTTATTGGACAGGATGATCCAAGATGTATGAAAGAAGTTATTACAAGACGTTTAAAACATTCTATTCCTATTTTAAATGAAGAAAAATCTACAGGCTTTGGGGAGCTTCCAGATGTTATTTTTGTTGATGGAGGTATTACTCAAATTCGTGCGGCAAAAGAGGCAATTCAAGAAATTCGTAAAGAAATTTTTGCAAAGGATAGGGAATATGATTTTGCAAAAGTAGATATAAAACTATTTGGTATGGTAAAAGATGATAAACATTCTACAAGAGCATTAATTGATGAGGAAAGAAATGAACTTCCACTTTCTGAAAAATTAATGAATTTAATTACTAATTTTCAAGATACAGTTCATGACACAGCAATTGGTTATCATAAAAAGCTTCGTGATCAAGCTATTACAAAGTCAGAATTAGATAATATCCAAGGTATTGGAGAAAAGAAAAAACAAGAATTACTAAAGAAATTTGGAAGTGTTGAAAAAATAAAAAAGGCAAAAATAGAAGAAATTGCTCAAATAAAAGGAATTAATGAAGAACTAGCAATGAAAATTAAGGAAGAATTAACAAAAAAGTAGGAATATGATACACGATTATAGTCATAAAAATTTTTCACTTGGAATATATTTTCTATAGGAGGGGAATTTTTATGGAATATACAAAAGATGTTATTTTTCGTGTTCAATATGGACAAGATTCAAAAAGGAAAATTCAATTATTAGATAGGATAATGCAAAAAATTAAAAGGCATAAATTAATTACTGTTACAATTGGTATGGTAGTAATGTTAGGAGTTTTAGATTTTGTTCTATTATCAAGTTTTATTCAGATATTAAGTGGGATATAGAATGAAAAAAGGAGAAAGAAATGAATGTAGCAAATCAATGGGAAGATTACGAAATATTAGATATGGCAAATGGGGAAAAATTAGAAAGATGGAAAGATATTATTTTAGTGAGACCAGATCCTCAAATTATTTGGAAAAATCCATCTTTTCCGGAAATATGGAAAAGGGCAAATGCTGTTTATAGAAGGAGTAATACAGGAGGAGGACACTGGGAATATAATAAAAAAGTTCCAGATAGTTGGCAAGTGAAATATAAGGAATTAACATTTAATATAAAGCCAATGGGATTTAAGCATACAGGACTATTTCCAGAACAAGCAGTTAATTGGGATTGGATGATTAATAAAATTCAAAAAGCTAATAGACCAATTAAAGTTTTAAATTTATTTGCTTATACAGGTGGAGCAACAGTTGCGTGTAGTTATGCAGGTGCTCAAGTATGTCACGTTGATAGTTCAAAGGGAATGACAACATGGGCAAAAGAAAATATGGCATCATCAGGACTAGCAGATAGACCAGTTCGATATATTGTAGATGATGTTGTGAAATTTGTGAACAGAGAGATTCGTAGAGGAAATAAATATGATGCAATTATTATGGATCCACCATCTTATGGTAGAGGAACAAGTGGAGAAGTATGGAAATTTGAAGAAAATATTTCTGACTTAGTAGAATTATGTACGAAAGTTTTATCAGAGAAATCTTTATTTTTCTTAATTAATTCATATACAACAGGAATTTCAAGTATGGTATTGCAAGATATTTTAAATTTAACAATAGGAAAGAATTATGAAGGAAAAATAGAAAGTGGAGAAGTTGGCTTACCAATGAAGTCTTCGAAGTTAATTCTTCCTTGTGGAATTTATGGAAGATGGGAGAGCAAATAATGCAAAATTTAAAAGTAATATACGAAGATAATCATATAATTGTTGTAGAAAAACCAGTTAATATTCCATCACAAGGAGATAAAACAGGTGATGTTGATATGCTAACAATTATTAAAGAATACTTAAAAGAAAAATATAACAAGCCTGGAAATGTATATTTGGGTTTAGTGCATAGATTGGATAGACCAGTTGGAGGAGTAATGGTATTTGCTAAAACCTCTAAGGCGGCATCAAGGTTAAGTGAACAAGTAAGAGAAAAACAATTTCAAAAAAATTATTTGGTTATTGTTAATGGAAAAATGGAGCAGAATGTACGGTACATTAGAAGATTATCTTTTAAAAAATGAAAAAAATAATACAAGTAAGGTAGTTAAAGAAGGAACGAAAAACAGTAAATTTGCTTGTTTAGATTATGAGGTTTTAAAATATGATGAAGAACTGGATTTATCTGTTTTAAAAATTGTGTTACATACAGGAAGACATCATCAAATTCGTGTACAACTTTCAAGTAGAAATCATAGCATATATGGTGATCAAAAATATGGGGGAAGGGGTCATGGAAAACAAATTACTCTTTGGGCATATCAATTAAAAATAATTCATCCAGTGAGCAAAGAAGAAATGGTATTTACTTCTTTACCAGAGAAAAATGGAAGTTGGAAGATACTAGAAGGAATTAATAATTTATAAATATAAAAAAAATTTATTAAAAAGAATTTCAGTATATATAAGTAATAAATATTTATATATAATGAAGTTCTTTTTTGATTTGCAGGAGTTTGTTAAATAAAAATTAATTTTAATATATTTTATGTAAATTTTATGAATAGCTAAAAAATATATATAAAATACAAAATTCGACTTTTTGTATCAATATTTTGCTCTTTGATATAAAAAATAGTTTTTTTACAATAAAACATTATAAGATAGAGACAAGTTAAGAGAGGGAAAAATATGTTAGAAAAGATATGTAATTGGATTGTAGGAAAAATGAGAAAAAGTATTCCAATGGATGATGAAAAAGCAGAAGTGATTTTATATGGAATACAACTAATTATTGGAGAAATACCAAAAATATTTTTATTATTTGTATTAAGTTTTATTTTGGGGATTGGCTGGTATGTACTTTTTGCATTTTTAGTAATTATGCCATATAGAGCAACTACAGGAGGATTTCACTTAAAAAGTCATTTGGGATGTATTTTAGGTACAAGTTTATTTTACTATGGTAATGTGTATTTAAGTAAATTTCTTAATATGGATATGATAACTAAATATATTGTTATTTTTAGTCTTTTTATATTTGGTATTATTATGGTTACATTATATGCACCAGCAGATACTGAAAATCTTCCAATTCTTAGTAAAAAAGAAAGAAAAATGAAGAAGATTCTGTCATATATTTTTCTAACTTTAACGCTTATAGCTGCTGTTCTAATAACAGATAATGTACTTTCTAATATTATTATCATTGGTGTATTTTTACAAACATTATTTATTACGAGAATTGCATATAAACTTACTAATAATAAATATGGATATGAAGCTTATCAAGAATAATAAACATTTACCGGTAGTGTTTTATTATAGAAAAAATCAAAAGAGGAGGAATGAAATATGTTAAAATTTTTAGCTAAAATGGCAGAAAAATATGCAAGATCAACAAATACAACATGTTTTGTTATGAGTATATTACATCAACCAAAAATGCCAGCATCATTAATAAAGAAAGATTAATTAGAATAAAGAGAGAATAAGAGGAAGTTTTTAAATAAACTTCCTCTTAAAATATATATTTAGAAATATATGTTAATAATAAATTTCAAATTGTTGTTTAAATAGTTTATTGTCTTTAGTTGTAAATAGATTTAAATTATTATTTCTTTTCAAAATTTCTCTTATTTTCCATAAGCCTAAACCAGAATGATCTTTCTTACTAGAAATTCCTTTTTCAAAAATTTTATCAATATCTACTTTCTTGTCTTTATATGTATTTTCAATGATAACAAGAATTCTATGTTTATTTTCTTCATTTCTAAAAGTAACATTAATCTTTTTATCTTTACATTCACTTGCAGCTTCAATAGCATTGTCTAGTAAAATACCAAGAATTCTTGTAAATTCATATATTTTCATATGTTTTTCAATTTCATTTAAATCTAAAAAGATATCTAATTCAATTTGAATATTAAGTTCATCTGCTACATAATATTTTGTTGCTAAAATGTTATAAATAGCAGGATGATTAATAACATCTGGACTTAGTGAATATAAGTTATTTGTCTTTTTGCAATCTTGTAATAATTGATTATAATATTTTTCAAGTCCTTCCATATCATTATTGTGAACATATCCACCAATGCCATTAACAATGTTATCAAAATCATGTTTAAATGAACGAACTGTATCATGCAATACTTTTAAGGAATGAATAGTAAGTTGTGCACCTTCTAAATCTCTATTAGCAATTTCAAGTTTAGAAGAATTTACGATACTAAATAGACTTGTAAAGAAATATGCAATAATTCCAATAATACTAATAATTGTAATAACAATTGGCATTGTATCACTATAGAACATAATTAAGTAAAATTGCATTGCTAGTATAATAACTAATAAGATGCAGTTTAGAATTATAAATAGTTTTGTCTTTTTATGCATATTGTCAAAGATATTTATATTTAGTTTGAAATATTTAATAGCCATTGTTAGAGTCAACATAATTAAATAAATTATTAATGATGTAGAAATTTTATATACAGGAATAACTAAAATTTGTTCTAATGAAATGCTTAATATTTTTGTAATTGAGTTAATTAGTATAGCATCTAATATAGAAGTAACTACTAATACTGTGATTTCACCTAGTATTGATTTTAAAATACTAGTTTTTAAAGTGAAGTAGATTAAGATTGGCCAGATAATTATATTTATAAAGAGAGCATATTGTTTTGGTATAAATACATTCATAATAATAGAAAGTGTTCCATATATTAATACATAAATAAGTTTTTCTTTTTTCGTAGTAAATATATTTAAAACAGTAGTAAAAAATAACAAACCAATAAAAACATCAAGATAAGTTAGTGGAATGCCTAGAATATTGATTAAATTTTCATTTGGCGTGGTTACTGCTGTTAGAATTGTTTGGAAAAATTCCATGATTTAAAACCTCCATAAAATCATTTTTATATTTAGGTCCAATATAACATTTCTCGGAATTTGAAAGAGAGATGATATTTTGTGATGGATCTATATCTGTTATTTTATTAATATTTACTATATAGGATTTATGACATCGAACAAATTGACTTGGTAATAGATTTTTAATTTTATTAAAAGAATTGTAAATGATATAATCTCTGGTATCTGTATGGAAAACTAATTTCATGCCATCTTTTTGAATAAATTTAACATTCCCTTCAGGAATAATAGTTTTATTGTTATTGAGTCTAATATATTTTTCTTTTGTGCCTAATATATCATCAAATAGTCTTAAAATTGTTTCTTCTAATCTTTCTAAAATTAAAGGTTTTGCAATATAATCAAAAGTTTTATATTTATAAGCTACTAGACCAAATTCTAGGTGTCCAGTTATAAAAATTATATAGATATTTTTATCTTGCTTTCGGATAATTTCGGCTATTTTTAGACCGAGATGTTGAATCTTTTAAGTCAATGTCTAGAATAACTACATTTACTGGATTATTTTTAATGTATTCTAGAATTTTAGATGAACTAGTTGTTGTGAATACAATTTGTCCATCTAAGTTATGTTTTAGTAAAATTGTATCTAACATTTTGGAAAGCCTAGTTAAGGCTGAATGATTATCATCACAAAGTGCAAAATTCAACATATTTTATCCCCCACGTAAAATAAACTCAAAATAAAAATAAGGTAATATATGTAAAAAAATGTGTGAAAAAATTACCTTAATTTTCCAGTTATTAATTTATAATATAATCTAAAATAAATTCCTTGTCAACATTTTTTTTATAAAAGGAAAAAAATAGTAAAATTGTCGAAAAATGTCAAATAGCGGCTAGAAATTTTTTACAAATAAACGAAAAAAGTCAAAAAATGTTGCAAAAAGTAATTCCATAAAATATAATTTAAATATAATAAAAGGAGGATACAAATGAAAAAGATCTATAAATCACTAAGTATATGTATATCAATTGTTATGATGTTATGCTTATTAAATACTTCTATAGTTTTTGCAGATGTTGGAAGCTTTGAAAGTTACGATAGTGGATCAGATTGGGGAGGATCAGACTGGGGTAGTTCTGATTGGGGAAGCTCTAGTTGGGATTCAGACTCTGATTGGGACTGGGGCAGCAGCAGTTCAGGTGGAATATATTATTCAAGTGGTGATGCTAGTATAGGTGGAGCTATATTTATTTTTATGGTTGTTATGATTATTGTTGCTGTAATTATAAAATCAAAAAGCGGAGGAACACCTCCTTATATGTCACGTACTAGAAGCTATCAACCAGCGCAACCAAGAGAAATTAAGGTAGATGATGGACCAATAGAAATGCAAGTTCAACAAATAGATCCATTCTTTAATAAAGAGGAATTTCTTGCTTTTGCCAAAGACTTATTTGTTAAATTACAACAAGCTTGGTCAGATAGAGACTGGAGTACAATTAGAACATTTGAAACTAATGAACTATTTGAACAACATAGGCAACAATTACAAGGATATATTGATAGACATCAAATCAATATGATGGAGAGAATTTGTGTTAAGTCAGCTTATTTACAAAGCTTTTCACAAGCAAGAGACAAAGATATTTTAACAGTTGTATTAAACTCTAAAATGATAGATTATATCATGGATGATACTACTGGAAATATTATAAAGGGAGATACTGTAACAGAAAGACATAGCTCATATAAAATGACATTTATTCGTACAACAGGTATAAAAACAGAGCAAGGAACAAGTGAAGTAAAGACAACAAATTGTCCAAATTGTGGAGCTCCTACAGAGATTACATCATCAGGAAAATGCGAATATTGTGGAAGTGTTATTACTACAGGAGAATATAATTGGGCTTTATCAAATTTAGAAAAAGTGCAATAATAAAGTAAAAAATAAATTTTAGGAGGTATAAAATGGGATTAATTAAGTCTGCTAAAGAAGCAATAGGAGGAACATTTAAAGATCAATGGAAAGAAGTTATTCGTTGTGAGGACATTACAAATGATGTTTTAATGGTAAGAAAAACAACAGAAACAGGAGTTATTACAAATAAGAGTACAATTATAGTAGGACCAGGACAATGTGCTGTTATATATGATAATGGTAGAATATTAGATGCAACAGCAGAAGAAGGAGTTTATACATTTGATTCTTCTTCATCACCATCATTCTTTGGAGGACAGTTTGGAGAAGTTTTTAAAGAAATGTGGCAAAGATTTACATATGGAGGTGGAACAGCAAAGCAACAGTATGTATTTTACTTTAATATTAAAGAAATTTTTGGAAATAAATTTGGTACAAAAGAGCCAATAGCTTTTCAAGATTGGTCACATGCTATTCCTAATCAAATGACTAATACATTAATGCCAATGGCAGTAAATATTAGATGTTTTGGTACATATACTTTTAAAATTGCAAATCCAGCATTATTTATGTCAAAAGTTTCTGGAACTGCTGACCAATACAGAAAAGAACAAGTAGAAGAGCAAATGAGAACAGAAATTATGGCAGTTTTTCAAAATGTTGCAAATGAATTAGGCGATGAAAAATATAAAGTACCAGTTATGCAAATGCCAAGTCAAACTGACGAGATTAGACAAATGATGGATGAGCAAGTATTTGATGAACCAATTCGTGCAAGAGGAATAGAAGTTGTTTGCTTTGCAGTAGAGTCTGTATCATTAGATGAAACTTCAAAAGAGAAGATTGAAAAATATGAGTTAAGCTCAAATGCTTATATGCAACAAGGTAGAATGGTTGATGCATATGCAAATGCTGTTCAAGATGCTGCAAAAAATGCAAATGGACCAGGTGCAGGATTTGTTGGAATTGGTGTGACAAATATGGCGTCAAATGGTATGATGGGTGCAGCTGCAAGTAATCCTTGGAGCTCTCAAAATATGGAAAAGAGTACAATTGATATGAGTCAATCTGCAACAGCTACTGAAAATGAGGTTCAAAAACAGGAAGAGGTACAAGAAAATGCGCAAGAAAATGCTAATATTGTAGGTGCGGTTACAACAAATGAAAATTTGACTAAACAAGAAGAAAAAGGTTGGACTTGTTCTTGTGGTAATGTTAATGATCCAGATGCTAAATTCTGTGATGAATGCGGAAAACCAAAAAGTACAAAGAAAATTTGTCCAAAATGTAATGCTGAAAATGATGATGATGCTAAGTTCTGTAGTGAATGTGGAGAAAAGTTGAATTAATTATGTAAACGTGATATAATATTTATATGTGGTCGTGTGGCTGCAAAAAAAATAGAAGGAGCTAAAGCGTATGAAACGGAATCTCGTAATCCTTATGGTGCTTATTGCATTACTTACTGGATGTAACAGTAGCAATGAGTACAACAGTACTTCCTCGGAAGAAAATGAAAAAAGAGTAGCAGAGGCATCTGAGTTTGATTCGATCTTGTGGATTAATGAGGGATATATTCGCGTGAAAAAAGACAATAAGTATGGTCTAATTAAAAATGGCGGAGAAGTAATAATCGAACCTAAATACGACTATATTTCTGACTACATGGGAGAAAATGGATATCGGTATTTTGAACAGGATGATTTGTACGGATATATTGATGAGGAAGGAAATGTTGTAATTGAGCCCCAGTTTGATGATGCATCTCTATTTGAAAAGGATGGTACAGCTAAGGTAAGAATGGGTTTAACATTTTATGTCATTAATGAAAAGGGAGAGATTTTAGGTATAGCTAATTAGCATTAGAATTTGTTTTAGCAAAAAAGGAGGGTATTAATTCCCTCCTTTTTTATGTGGAATGGAATAAACCAATAAGCAAGGTCATAGAATGTGAAAAAGGAGGCAAGTATGAAGAAAATTTTATGTTCTAAGAATAAGATTACAAATATATTTTTAGCTTGTATCTTAGTATTTGTTTTTACTTTTTCAGTAATACAAATGAAACAAGAAAATCAAACAATTTCAACGAGTAACACAGCTTTAAGTAATAAAAAAATAGAATGGGGAATTAGAAGGAAAGATAATCATGAACAACCAGATTTAGGGTCTGTAAATCAAGATATGATGGAGAAATATAATGGAATTTGTATGGGAAACAAAGAACAGAAATATGTTTATTTAACATTTGATAATGGATATGAAGCAGGATATACAGAAAAGATTTTAGAGGTATTGAAAAAGAATAATGTTCCTGCTACTTTTTTTCTTACTGCACATTATATTAATACTCAACCAGAATTGGTAAAGAGAATGATTGAAGAAGGTCATATTATAGGAAATCATACTGTAAATCACAAATCTATGCCTGAAATTGATAATGAAACAATAAAAAAAGAAGTTATGGATTTACATACAGCTGTTTATCAAAAGTTTGGCTATGAAATGAAATACATTAGACCGCCTAAGGGGGAATATAGTGAAAGAACCCTTGCTTATACGAATACATTAGGTTACAAAACTGTTATGTGGTCGTTTGCTTATGATGATTGGGATGAAGCAAAGCAAGGAAGAGAGGCATATGGAAAAAAGAAAATTTTAGATAATGTTCATAATGGTGAAGTTATTTTATTACATGGAACATCAAAAGATAATAGTAATATCTTGGATGAGTGCATTAGAAATATAAAAGAAATGGGATATGAATTTAGATCTTTAGATGAATTTGTAAAATAATTTGAAAAGAGGAGAAGAGTTGAAAAAGAAAAGCAGGTTAGATGAAATTTTAAGTATTCCTGATGAAGTAAGTACTAATATTCCTAAAATTACAGTTTTAGGTTTTGAAAAGGTTTTAATAGAAAATCATAAAGGTATATTGGAATATCAAGACTTTTTTGTAAGATTAAATACTTATATAGGTATTATTAATATTAATGGATTTAATTTGAAATTAGATGATATGACGAAAGATGATTTGATGGTTACAGGAAAAATTGATAGCATTGATTTTGAAAATATTATGGGAGATGAAAACGAGGAGGAGTAAGATTTTGCAATTTAAAATATTCATAAACTATATGCAGGGATTTGTTGATATTGTTGTAGAAGGATTTTATATAGAACGTTTTATGAATATCTGTGCAAATCAACAAATTTTTTTATGGAATGTAAAAAAAGAAAAAGAAACTTTATTATATGCTAGAGTTGGAATTAAAGATTTTAAAAGATTACGTTATATATGCAAAAAAACAGACTGTAAAGTAAAGATTTGCCGAAAAATTGGAATTCCATTTATTCTTAATCGATATAAAAAGAGAAAAATATTTGTTGGATTATTAGTTATACTTATTCTACTTGTGATTTCTTTATCAAATTTTGTGTGGAATATAGAAGTAACAGGCAATAATACAATTCCTACAGAGGAGATACTGTCAATAGTAAACTCTAATGGAAGTTTGATTGGAAAGATGAAAGGGAAAATTGATACAAAGCAGATTATTAATCAATTAAGATTGCAAAGAGATGATTTGGCTTGGGTAGGAATTGAATTGCAAGGGACTAATATGCTGATTAAAGTAGAAGAAGCGGATTTGAAACCAGAAGTAATTGATGAATCAGAATATTGTAATATTGTTGCTAAAAAACCAGGAATGGTTTTAAAAATTAGTGCTCAAAATGGTACACCCCTAGTAAACCAATATGATATTGTAAAAGAAGGAGATATACTTATTGGTGGATGGATAGAAGGAAAATATACAGGAACTCGCTATGTCCATGCACAGGGGGATGTTCAGGCAAAAGTATGGTATACAAATAAGCAAAAAGTTTTGTTAAAAGAGATAAAAAAAGAGGAAACAGGTGAGATTGAAAATAAGTATTCCGTAAAGATAAATAATTTTCAAATAAATTTGTATAAAACTCTTTCAAAATTTGAAAATTATGATACAATAGAGAAGAATAAAAAAATGAAAATATTTTCAAATTTTTATTTACCAATAGAACTTATAACATATACAAATAAAGAATATAAAAATTATGAAGTAACTTATACATTGGAAGAGGCTAAAAATATAGGAATATCAAGGGCAGAAGTAGAACTGCAAAAAGAAATAGAAGATGTAAAAAATGTTGTAGATAAACATGTTAATGTATACGAAAATCCAGAATATGTAGAAGTCGAAGTTACATATGAGGTTCAAGAGGGTATTGGGACAAAAGAGAAAGTAGTCTTTTAAATTTTAAAAGACGGGATGGAGGTATTGAATGGAAGAAAGAAGCTTAAAAATTTATGATTCAGAGAAGACATTTTTTTCAAAAATTACAAGTACATTATCAAAATTATTAATACCTACAAAGGTTGGTATTAATGGTGTTATGATTTCAATGAAAAGAAATAATGTGCTAAGGGCGTATGATAATTATATTGAAGCTGAAAATCTAGAAGATACTGCAAAAAAAGAAAACATTACTAAGAAATTAGACGATATTTATGCACTTTATTTAGAATCAATTGATAAGTATATTATGGATTCAATCTATAAAAAGGTAAAAAATGAAACTGCTACTGAATTTGAAAAGGAAGCTTTATCACAGTACTATGCAGTAACACATTTAAAGGAAAATGGATACACAGAATATAAATACAGAAAGCAAATGTATTTATTACGTTTAGATTATGAAACAGTAACTAATACTAAAACAAAAATTTTAGATAAATATAAGAAATTTTATGCAATGGAGATGGAGGTACTTTATAAAGGTCTTTTGAAACATTATTCAATTCGATTAGCAGATCGATTATCAGATAATGAAAAATGTGAAGTATATCAAAAGATTTTTAAAACATTGGAAGAATATATTTCTAGTATTTTACCAATTAAATTAGAAGTAGAACCAAATGATACATATAAGGAAATCATTGATGAATATAATAATTTTGAAAGATTTTCTGTCGGCAAATTAGATCAAAATGATACCATAGAAAAAAATATGATTTTACTAGGTATTAGTAGAAAATTGTTTACACATAGTTTACCTCTTGTTGTGGCAGAACAATGTTATGAAAAATTGTTAGAAGATATAAGAAGTTTAATGGTTGATACTAAGGTATTAAGAAAACAGGAAAAAGCATATTCGTTATTTATTCATATTGTAGAAGAGTTTAATGTTCAATTATTAAGTACAAAAATTTATTGGAGTAAACCTTCAGATAGAGATGCATATAAAGAATTTTGGAAAAAGTATCAAGAAATTAATAATTTAAAAGAAACAAATGAAGAAGAAGCATTGAAACAAAAAGAAATTTTATTTGTGAAAAATGATTTACAAAATGTAGAAAAAGATGAAAACAAATATTATCGTATTATTAAATTCTATAAAAATAAATTAGTAGAATTAGGTGTTATGAGAAAATTAAGCAATTCTTGTGTTTCAGGTGGAAAATATGTAGGAGCAGATAAAATTAAAAAAATTAGAAATTTAAAAGTGGTATAAAGAAAAGTAGAAAAGGATTATTATGAAAGAAGATTGTGAAATTGTCTATAAAGGTATTAGCACAGATGAAAAGTATAGTAAGATAATTCAAAAAGTTGTAGATGAATGTTTTCATACAGAGGGATTAGAAAATACAGGATTATATATTAGTATAACTTTAACTAATGCAAAGGAAATAAAAAAGATTAATCGTAAACAAAGAAATATTAATAAAGAGACTGATGTTCTTTCATTTCCTATGTTTGAAAAAGACGAGATTGATCAAATAATTCATAAAGAAAATGTTGATGAAAATATAGAAGAAGTAAAGCTAAAGCAAGATATTCTTGGAGATGTTGTTATTTCTGTTCCAAGAGTGTATGAACAAGCACAGGAATATGGTCATAGTTTTGAAAGGGAATTGTCTTATATGGTAGTTCATGGCTTTTATCATTTAATGGGCTATGATCACATGGTTGAAGAAGACAAAAAAATAATGAGAGAAAAAGAAGAGAATGTTTTGCAAAAGTTAAACATTCTCAGAGAAGAAAATGACGATATAGATAAAGAACATTTTACTAAGAATAAAAATTTTTTAGATGCATGGAAAAATGCAATTAATGGAATTATATATGCAACAACAACACAAGGAAATATAAAAAAACAATTAATAATTGCGGTTATTGTAGTTATTATTAGTTTGTTTTTTGATTTAAGTAAGGCTGAATTCTTGTGCTTTATGTTTACAATTATATTAATTATTTTTGCAGAAATGGTTAATACAGCAATAGAAACTGTAGTTGATTTATATACAGATTTATACCATCCAAAGGCCAAAATTGCAAAAGATGTTGCGGCAGGAGGAGTAGTTATTACTACGATTAATGCAATTATTGTGGCTTATTTTTTATTTTTTGATAAATTAAGTGATATAGGTTTACAATTTATTCAAAATATAGCAAATTCACCAATTCATTTAGCTTTTGCAACAATTGTTATTACTATTATTGGTATTTTAGCATTAATTGCTACTGCAATGACTAATAAGCATAAATATCTTAATAAAAAATTTGTGCCTAGTGGACATGCAGCACTTGCATTTGCTGCAAATACAATTGTATGGCTTTCTACTAATAATATTGTGATTATTACTTTGTCATTAGTATTAGCAATTTTAGTTGCAGAAAGTAGAATAGAATCAAAAGCACATAGACTTTCAGAAGTTGTTTTTAGTGCTTGTGTTGGAATTTTATTAGTATTAATTTTATATGGATTGGCTATGGCAGCAGTAGGCTCGAATGTAGTAGCTTTGTGGAATCCTTAAAATCTAGGAGGAAAAATATGAGTGCAGAGAAAAAAAGTAATAGTACAAAAATGTTTATTGTAGTATTAATTCTTTTAATTATTATTGCAGGTGCTTTATTTGCTATGAAGGTTTTGATGAATAAAGAAAACCAAGAAGAAACATTTGCAAATACAAATATGGTTTCAGAAGAAGAAAAGAAAGAAGCTGTAGTACAAAAACCAAAAACACTTTCAGGACAATCAAGACCAATTGCAGTTATGATTGATAATCATATTGATGCGATGCCACAGGCAGGTTTATTAGAAGCAGATATAGTTTATGAAATGATTGTTGAAGGCGGAGAAACTAGATTAATGTTAATCTTACAAGATAAAGATTTAGATAGAATTGGACCTATTAGAAGTTCAAGACATGACTTTTTGGATTATGTGTTAGAAAATGATGCTATTTATGTTCATTTTGGATGGAGCCCTAGAGCACGTTCAGATATTTCAAGTTTAGGAATCAGTAATATTAATGGAATCTATGAAAGTGAGTCTGAATCATCTTTTTGGAGAGATGATGAAAAATATGCACCACATAATGCAGTAACTAGTACAGAAAATATTTTGAAATTTGCAGAAAGAGATGAATATCGTACTATAACTACTAAAGATCCAGTTTTAAATTATGTAGTAGATGAAGTAAATTTAGAAAATGGAGAAGGTGCTGAAACAGTTGTTATTCCATATTCTGATATTAATACTGTTAAATATGTTTATGATGAAGATCTTAAAGAATATGTTAGATATTCAAGGGGAGAAAAACAGGTAGACTGGAATTCTGGTGAAACAATAACAACAAAGAATATTATTATTACATTTGCTAAAAATACAGCAATAGATTCTCAAGATAGACAGGATATTGAAAATGTTGGTGTTTTGGATGGATATTATATTACAAATGGAAAAGCTATAAAAATAGAATGTGTGAAGCCATCAAGAGAAGAACAAACTGTATATCGTGACTTAGAAGAAAATGAAATAGATGTTAATGATGGAAAAACATTTATCCAAATTTGTCCAATAAATGCTGATGTACAAATTGAAGGAAAACAAGTTGAAGAAAATCAAGATAGCGATATAGAAAGTGATACAGAAGAACTTGAATAAAAAATAAAAATAAAAAAGAGATAGGTAAAAGAGATAGGTATATTATAAAGTGGATGATATTAAATTTTACTTTAAAATATACCATCTTTTTTTATGTGTTATTTTTCGACAAAAAACGAATAAATCTGTGTTAATTTTCTTGTTTTCAACAGGACTATTTGATATAATGATGGCATAAAATGAATATGAGATGGAGGTAAGAAAATGTGCGAATGTATTGATAAAAGAATATCTGCAGAAATGCAAGAAATTATGACAAAATATACAGTTGAAAAAGATAATTTAATACCAATTTTAAATGAAGTGCAAGAAAAATATGGATATATACCAAAACTTGCTCAAATGGAGATATCAAAATATTTAAATATTCCAATGGCAGAAGTTTATGGAGTTGTTACTTTTTATTCAAGATTTACATTAGAACCAAAGGGAAAATATAATATTTCTGTATGCTTAGGAACAGCTTGTTTTGTAAAGGGATCACAAAAAATATTAGATAGATTAAAAGAAAGATTACAATTAGAAGAAGGCAAAACTAGTAGTGACGGAAAATTTTCAATTGATACAACAAGATGTGTTGGAGCATGCGGAATAGCACCTGTATTTACAGTAAATAATGAAGTTTATGGAAAAGCAACTGTAAAAAAACTTGATGAAGTTTTAAATGAGTTGGAATAAATATAAATTAGAAAAAAATATATAAGGTCTGTCCCTTTAGTGACAAAATTGGCACAAAAAGGAACGTCCCAAAAGTGACAAAGGAGGCTATATGAAAAGTTTAGATGAGATTAATCAAATTAGAGAAGCAAAACGTAAAGAACTAGATTTAAGAAAAAATACAAATGCAGATACCAGAGAAAAACATATTTTGGTATGTAATGGAACTGGATGTACTTCTTCTAAATCTCCACAAATTATGGAGAATTTTAAGAGATTAATAGAAGAAAAACATATTGAAAATGTAAGAGTAATTAAAACTGGATGTTTTGGATTATGTGCTAAAGGCCCTATTGTTATTATTCGTCCAGAAGATACTTTTTATGCTATGGTAACACCTGATGATTGTGAAGAAATTATAGAAAAGCATATTATAAATGGTGAAGTTGTAGAAAGATTATTATGTACAGATATAGATGGAAAAAAAGCTCAAAAGTTAGATGATCTTACTTTCTATAAAAAACAAAAAAGAATTGCTCTTAAAAATTGTGGTGTTATTAATCCAGAAGAAATTGATGAATATATTGCTTTTGATGGATACAAAGCTTTAGAAAAAGTTTTAACACAAATGTCTCAAGATGAAGTTATAGATGTTGTTGAAAGATCAGGACTAAGAGGTAGAGGTGGAGCTGGATTTCCAACAGGAAAAAAATGGAGCCTTACAAAAGCTGTAGAGGGAGATCAAAAATATGTTGTTTGTAATGCAGATGAGGGTGACCCTGGAGCATTTATGGACAGAAGTATTCTAGAAGGAGATCCACATGCTGTTTTAGAGGCAATGTCAATTGCAGGATATGCTATTGGAGCAAATAAAGGATATATTTATGTAAGAGCAGAATATCCAATTGCAGTAAAACGTCTACAAATTGCTATTAATCAAGCTAGAGAATATGGAATTCTTGGAGATAATATTTGGGGAACTAATTTTAGTTTCGATATAGACATTAGATTAGGAGCAGGTGCTTTTGTTTGTGGAGAAGAAACAGCACTTTTAGAGTCAATTGAAGGAAGAAGCGGAAGACCAAGAATTAAACCACCATATCCAGCAAATTCTGGATTATGGGGTAAACCAACTTTAATTAATAATGTTGAGACATATGCTAATATTGCTCAAATTATTTTAAATGGTCCAGAATGGTATTCTTCAATAGGTACAGAACGTTCAAAAGGTACAAAAGTTTTTGCCTTAGGTGGAAATGTTAATAATGTAGGTTTAGTAGAAGTTCCAATGGGAACAACATTAAGAGAAATTGTTTATGATATAGGTGGAGGAATTCCAAATGGCAGAGATTTTAAGGCAGCACAAACAGGAGGACCTTCAGGTGGATGTATTCCAAAAGAACATTTAGATACACCAATTGATTATGAATCATTAAAAGAAATTGGATCTATGATGGGATCTGGTGGATTAATCATTATGGATGACACAAAATGTATGGTATCACTTGCAAAATTCTATTTACAGTTTACCGTTAGCGAAAGCTGTGGTAAATGTACTCCATGTAGAATTGGTACAAAAAGAATGTTGGAAATTTTGGAAAAACTTTGTGATGGAAAAGGTGAAGAATCTGACTTAGCAAAATTAGAGCAATTAGCTCTTAATATTCAAAAAGCTAGTGTATGTGGACTTGGACAAAGTGCACCAAATCCAGTTTTAAGTACAATGAAATATTTTAGAGATGAATTTGAAGAACATGCTATTAATAAGGTATGTCGTACAAAAGAATGTAAAGCAATGGCAAAAATTGAAGTAAATGAAGAGCTTTGCAAAGGTTGCGGATTATGTCAAAGAAACTGTCCAGTAGGAGCAATTGAAGGTCAAGAAAGAGAAAAGAGAAGAGTTAATCAAGAAAAATGTATTAAATGTGGAACATGTATTAATTCTTGTCCTTTCCATGCAATAGGATAAAAGGAGGGTTATATTGAATGGTAAATTTAGTAATAGATAATAAAAATGTAAGTGTACCAGAAGGAACAACAGTATTAGAGGCAGCAAGACAAGTAGGAATTGATATACCAACTTTATGCTTTTTGAAGGAAATTAATGAAGTTGGAGATTGCAGAATGTGTATTGTGGAAGTTGAAGGCAGACGTGGATTTGTTACTTCATGTGTTCAAAAAGTAGAAGAAGGAATGGTTGTTCATACTAATACTCAAAGTGTTGTTGATGCAAGACGTATGGTATTGGATTTAATTCTTTCAAACCATCCACAAGATTGCTTAACTTGTATTCGTTCTGGAAATTGTGAATTGCAAAATTTAGCAAATAGATTTAATGTAAGAGATATTAAATATCAAGGAGAAAAAGGAAATCATGAAGTTGATGATAAATCTCCATCAATCGTAAGAGATTTTAACAAATGCGTTTTATGTAGAAGATGTGTAGCAACTTGTAAAAAAGTACAAGATGTTGGAGCTATAGATAGTAGTAATAGAGGATTTGAATCTTGTATTTCTACTGCTTATGGAAAGAGTTTAAATGATGTAAATTGTACATTTTGTGGTCAATGTATAGAATCTTGCCCAGTAGGTGCATTACATGAAAAAGAAAATATAGATGATGTTTGGGAAAAATTAAAAGATCCTGATTGTTATGTTGTTGTACAGACAGCACCAGCTGTTAGAGTAGCTTTAGGTGAAGAATTTGGTATGGCAATTGGAACAAATGTAGCAGGAAAAATGGTATCAGCTTTAAAGAGATTAGGATTTGATAAAGTTTTTGATACAAATACAGGTGCAGATTTTACTATAATGGAAGAAGCTACAGAATTTGTTAGAAGATTTAAAGAAAAAGATAATTTACCAATGACAACTTCTTGTTGTCCAGCATGGATTAGATATACAGAGATGGAATATCCAGAAAATATACCACATTTATCAAGCTGTAAATCACCTCATCAAATGTTTGGAGCTATTTTAAAAACATATTATGCAGAAAAAAATGGAATAGATGCAGGTAAAATGTATGTTGTATCTGTTATGCCTTGTGTGGCTAAAAAATATGAAAGACAACGTGATGAAATGAAAGTAAATGGCAAAGATGATGTTGATGCTGTTATTACAACAAGAGAATTAGCAAAAATGATTAAACAAGCAGGAATTGATTTTGTTAATTTAGAGGATGAAGGATTTGATCATCCTATGGGTGAGGCAACAGGTGCAGGAGCTATTTTCGGAACTACAGGTGGAGTTATGGAAGCAGCTTTAAGAACAGCATATGAATTAATTACTGGAGAAGAATTGAAAGAACTTAATTTCGAAGAAGTTAGAGGAGAAAAAGGAATAAAGAAGGCAACAATTAAAATAGGAGATGCAGAAGTTAAAGTAGCTGTAGCACATGGACTTGGAAATGCAAGAAAAGTTTCTGAAGAAATTAAAAACGGAACAGCAGATTATGATTTCTTAGAAGTTATGGCATGTCCAGGTGGATGTGTTATGGGTGGAGGACAGCCAATTAAAAGTTCTAAAACAAGAGCTGAGATTGATGTAAGAGCAAAAAGAGCATCAGCACTTTATTCAATTGATGAAAAAACAGTAATTCGTAAATCTCATGAAAATCCTATATTAAAACAAATCTACCAAGAATATGTTGGAAATCCTGGTGAACATAGGGCACATGAATTATTACATACAGATTATAAACAAAAGGAAAAATATAATATATAAGACATCTTTCTACAAAAAAGTTTGAAAAGATGAAGTATAATAAGGTTTACAAAATAGATGATATTAAATTTCCAAGAGGCAAGAGAAAGAGGAGGAAAAATGTTTAAGTCAGGTTTTGTTTCTGTAATTGGAAGGACAAATGTAGGAAAGTCAAGTATGATTAATCAGTTAGTTGGAGAAAAAGTGGCAGCAATTGCTAACAAACCTCAAACTACAAGAACTGCAATTCGTGCTATTGTTAATAGAGAAAATTCACAGATCATTTTTATTGATACACCAGGCATTCATAAACCAAAAACAAAATTAGGAAATGTTATGGTTGAAACTGCTTTTGGAGTGGTACAAGATGTAGATGTGATTGTATTTATGATTGAAGCTACATCAACAGAAATAGGTAAGGGAGATCAATTAATTTTAGATAAAATTAAAGAGGCAAAGAAAAAGACAATCCTTGTAATTAATAAAATTGATTTGGTTGAAAAATCTCATGTAGCAGAAATTATTGATATGTATCAGCAACAGTATCCATTTGTAGCAGTTATTCCAGTATCTATTACGAAAAAAATTAATGTGGAAATTGTTTTGGACGAAATTGAAAGTAACTTAAATGAAGGACCAGCATATTATAATGTAGAGGAATATACTGATCAAACAACAAGACAGTTAGTAGAGGAAACAATTCGTGAAAAAGCTTTAAAACTTCTTGATGATGAAGTACCTCATGGAATTTTTGTAGAAGTAGATAAGATTAAAAAAAGTAAAACAATGAAGGATCAACCAATATTTAATATTGATGCTACTATTTATTGTTTACGAGATTCGCATAAAGGAATTATTATTGGAAAATCAGGAAATATGCTAAAAAAAATAGGAACTTATGCAAGGCAAGATTTAGAAAAAATGCTTGGAATACAAGTCAATTTAAAGCTTTGGGTAAAAGTAAAAGAGGATTGGCTTAATAATGATAGTTTAGTTAAAAAATTCAAATTACAATAAAATTTGCAGATAAAATGAAAATATTGACAATTTAAAATGTGATTTTGTTAAGCATAATTTTCAAAAAAATGCAGAAGATAAAAATGAGAGATTTGCTTACGATAGGAGATGAGTTGCATGATAAAACAAATAGCATGGAATACATTTAAAAAAACAGGAGACATTAATACTTTTTTAGAATTAATAGAAGTACAAAATATAGAAAAGGATATAAATAAGGCGGAACAATATGGGAATATTCAAAACCAAAGGAATAATTATAGCGGAACACAATATGAACGACTATGATAAAATGGTTACTATATTAACACCAAATGGAAAAATTGGATGTGCTGCCAAAGGAGCAAGAAGACCGAAAAGCACTTTAATGGCAGCTACTCAATTTTTGTGTTTGGGAGAATATATGATATATCAGGGTGCTAGTTCATATAATATTAATTCTTGTGAATTATTAGAGCTATTCTATCATATCAGAACAGATTTAGATAAGCTAAATTATGCTTCTTATATTACAAAAATTATTAATGATGTTACTGATGAAAATCAAAATACATATAATATTTTACAATTGTTTTTAAATACAATTTATATGATATCAGAATCAGACAAAGATTTAGATTTCATTGTTTCTATTTTTAAAATGAAATTGATGTGTCTTTTAGGATTTATGCCTGAAGTTCAAAAGTGTACTGTATGTGGAAAAACAGAGAATTTAACACATTTTAGTTTTAAAGATAGTGGTATGAAGTGCGAAACATGTAGTAAGCAAGATAAAGGAGCAGTTGCTATTTCAGAATCAACTGGTATAGCAATTAAATATATTGTAATGGCTCCTCCTAAAAAATTATTTTCTTTTAACCTATCGGAAGAAAATAGAAAAGAATTATCATTGATTAGTAAAATTTATTTAAACGATAAATTAGATAAAGAATATAGGTTAGAAGATATCTTCTAGCCTATATTTTGCATTTATGTAAATTGACACATATTTATTTAATATGGTATAATTAACAAGTTCAAGAAAGGAGCAAAAAATGTACTTAATTGTAGGACTTGGAAATCCGGAACCAGAATATAGTAGGACAAGACATAATATGGGCTTTGATGTTATTAATCAATTAGCAAAAAAATATGAAATAGATTTAACAAGATCTAATTTTCAAGCTATTTATGGAACAGGAATTATTGAGCAAGAAAAAGTAATACTTGTTAAGCCACAGACTTTTATGAATTTAAGTGGTGAATCAGTAAAACAATATGTAGAATTTTATAAAATACCATTGGAGCAAGTTCTTGTTATATATGATGATATGGATACTGAAATAGGTACAATTCGTATTCGTTCAAAGGGTGGAGCAGGAACACATAATGGAATGAAGTCTATGGTACAAGAATTAAAATCAGAAGAATTTCCACGTATTCGTGTAGGAATAGGACGACCAAATGATGAATTTGATAGAATTGATTATGTAATCGGAAGTATTCCAGATGAGGAATATATTGATCTTCAAATGGGACAACAAAAAGCCGTAGAAGCGGTAATTGATTATATAGAAAATGGTATAGACCATGCAATGAATCAGTTTAATTAAACAGATTAAAAGAAGGGAATTAATGATAAACATGCAAGAAATAATCGTCAATGAAGATGAAGAGAAAAATAGACTAATTCTAGTAACAGAAAATGGAAAAATAATTGAAAAATATGAAGAATTCAAAGAACATGAACGATTAGAGGGTAATATTTATATAGGAATTGTGAAAAACATTTTAATTGGTATGCAAGCCGCGTTTGTGAATATAGGAATGGAAAAAAATACTTTTATTCATATTCGTGATATTATACCAAAGGTCAGTGACGAAACAGGAAATAAAAATGAATTATTAAGTAACTATGATATAAAAAAACATATTAAAGTTGGAATGCCAATATTGGTACAAGTAAAAAGAGATAGTACTAATAAAAAAGGAGCTAGAGTATCTACACATATTAATTTATCAGGAAGATTTGCTGTTATTATGCCAAATGAAAATTTTATTACTATATCTCAAAAAATAGAAAATCAAAATGAAAAAGATAGGCTAAAAGAGATTGCAAGAAAAGTTTTACCAGATGGTTATGGTGCTATTATGAGAACAGCAGCAGAAGGTATAGATTCTTCACTTATCGAAGAAGATATGAAAAAGACTATTGAAAAGTTAGAAAAAATTTTAAAAGAATATCAAACATGTTGTAATACTGAACCTATAATAAATGAACCAAAAATAATTTATAAAAATGAAGGAATGGTACATCGATTATTATTTGATTTAGCTGATATGTACATAGATCGTATTTGGACAAATAAAAAAAGTATACAAGATGAAATTAAAAATATTCTATGTGAAATGAAAAAAGAATATAAGATTAAGGTTGAGTGCAAAGAAGAAAATTTATTAGATATGTACGATTTAGATGATCAATTAGAAAAATTAAATAATAGAAAAATTTGGCTAAAATGCGGAGGCTTTATTACAATTGATAAAACAGAGGCATTAACAGCTATTGATGTTAATTCAGGAAAATATATAGGTACAAGTAATTTAGAACAAACTGTATTTATAGTGAACAAAGAAGCTTCAATAGAGATTGCAAAGCAATTACGCTTACGAGATATTGGTGGTATTATTATTATTGATTATATTGATATGGAAAAAGAAGAAAATCGAGAAAAAATTACAGCTATACTAGAAGAAAATTTAAAAAAAGATCGTTCTAAAACACAAGTGCTTGGGTTTACTCAGTTAAATTTGTTAGAGATGACAAGAAAGCATATGTGTAGTAATGATTAGAAAGATAGGAGAGTACAAATGGCAAGGAATAGAAGAAACGTAAGACGAAGAAAAATAACAGAATATCTTACTATGAAAACTTTTCTTATTATTGTTAGTATTCTGATAGTTATTATTTTTGTTTGTGTAGGTATTAATGAATATAGAGTACAACAAGATAGAAATTTACTAGCTCAGCAGAAAGAAGAATTAGAAAGGCAATCACAAGAAATTTTTTCTGCTATAGATAGTAATATAGATGAAGTTAATCAATCAATATCAGAAGCTGATTCTATTATTCGTATTTCAGCAGTAGGTGATGCACTTTGCGGTGATGCTATGATAGAAGATGCATATGATCCAGTTTGGAAAACATATAATTTTACTCAAATGTTTGATAAAGTTACTGGTTATATTGAACGTGCAGATGTTATTATAGGAACTATGGAAACAAACTTTACTAGTGGAGAATATAATAGTGAAAATGCTCCAAAAGAGTTTGCAGAAGCAGTAAAAGGATCTGGTGTTGGTTTGGTTAGTATTTGTCATAATCATAGTTTAGATTATGGAATTCAAGGATTAAAAGATACTAAAAAAGTTTTACAAGATTTAGGATATGATGTATATGGGGACAAAATAGGAAAAGAAGATAATACTATTTTAATTAAAGAGATTAAAGACAGTAAATTTGCATTTCTAACATATACTTATGGTGTTAATGCTCAGGCTAGTAAAACATCTGAGGAATTAAAATCAATTAATATATATAGTGAAGAACAAGCTAAAAAAGATATAGCATACGCTAAGAAAAAAGGAGCAGATTATATTTGTGTTCTAATTCACTGGGGTGATGCAATATCATTTACTGTAAATCAAGAGCAGAAAGACATTGCTGATTATTTAGTTGATAATGGGGTTGATGTTATTATAGGAGCTCATCCTTCAGTAGTACAACCTATGGAAGTTCGAAAAAATAAAGAAGGAAAGAATGTGTTTATTGCATATTCTATAGGTACGTATATTTCAAATCTTTCAGATGAAGATTCAAGAACAGAGTTGGTTTTAAATATAGAATTACGTAAAAGTGGAAAAGATGGGGAAATTTATTTAAATAAAGTAGATTATACGCCAATTTATGTGCTTGATAATGGTGAGGGAGCTCAAAATCGATATGAATTGATTGATATGAAATCAGTAGCAAGTGATTACACATCTGGAAATCAAGCAGGTATTACAAGAGAAACTTATGATAAATTGATACGAGCAATTAAAATGTTGGATACAACATTAAAAAAATAAAAAGGAGCAAACATGAAAGTAGGATTTATCTCATTAGGATGTAGTAAAAATTTAGTAGATACAGAAAAAACAATAGCACTTTTTAAGGAACATAAATATGAAGTTGTTCAAAAGCCAGAAGAAGCGGATATTATTGTAATTAATACATGTGGATTTATCCAGTCAGCTAAAGAGGAAGCAATTAACACAATTTTAGAAATGGCAGAATACAAGCAAAAAAATTGTAAGTATTTAATTGTAATGGGATGTTTAGTAGAGCGTTATAAAAAAGAGCTACAAAAAGAAATGCCAGAAGTTGATTTATTTATTAAATATAGTGAATATGACAGCTTTTGGAAACAAATTAGTGATGTAATAGAAAGTAGATCAAAAGAAAATTATAATTTGTATGAATATACAGATAGAGTTATTACAACAGGAAAGAATTATGCATATTTAAAGATCGCTGATGGATGTAGTAATCGTTGTACTTATTGTGCTATTCCATATATAAGAGGACCTCAAGTTAGTCGTAAAATGGAGGATATTATATGTGAGGCAAATAAACTTGCAAATGAAGGATATAAAGAGATAATTTTAATTGCACAAGATACAACTAAATATGGTGTTGATATTTATGGAACACCAAAGTTATCAGAATTATTAACAGAATTATCTAAAATTGAAAAGATAAAATGGATTCGCTTTTTATATGCATATCCAGAAACAATTAGTGATGAATTAATAAAGGTTGTCAAAGAAAATGATAAAATATGTAATTACTTTGATATACCAATTCAACATATTTCTGATAGTGTTTTAAAAAGAATGAACAGGCAAAGTAATGGTGAAAGTATTAGAAAACTAATTCAAAAATTAAGAAAAGAAATTCCTGAAGTTACTATTAGAACAACAATTATGGTAGGTTTTCCTGGAGAAACAGAAAAAGATTTTGAAGAACTTTATGAATTTGTTAAAGAAACTAAATTTGATAAGCTTGGAGCATTTTCATATTCAAAGGAAGAGGGAACACCTGCTGAAAAATTAAAGGAACAAATTCATCCTATGACAAAGAGAAGTCGCTATCGTAAAATTATGGAATTACAACAGACTGTTTCAAAGCAAAACTTGGAGAAGTATAAGGGAAGAACGTTAACTATATTAATAGAAGGTATGACAATGAATAAAAAATACTATATAGGTAGAAGTGAAATGGATGTTCCTGAAATTGATGGGATTGTATACATAAGAGCAAAAGAAAAAAATTTAAAAATTGGAGAATTTATCACTGCAAAAGTGGTAGAAGCGAATGATTATGATTTGATTTGTGAGTAAAGTTATATAATAGAGGATTTCTATTTTAGGAAATCCTCTTTATTTATTTTAATTATTTGTTTTTATCACAATGATTGTACTTTAATTTTGTCGCAAGACCTCCACGAATGTGTCTTTCTGCTTTATTTTCATCTAAAATAATTCTAACTTCAGATGCTAAAGTGGGATTTATCTTTAGCAATCTTTCGGAAACATCTTTATGTACTGTACTTTTTGAAATTCCGAAATTTTTTTGCAGCTCCTCTTACGGTATCTTTACTATTTATAATATAGTGTGCTAAGCGAATGGCTCTTTCTTCGATATATACCTTTCTCAATTAAAAAACCCCCTTGAAATACGATGTTTTTCTACATTGTATTCATCAAAAATCTGTATTAGAACAAAGAAACAATCTTACACTTTTTTACAATATTCGACATATCATATAGTAATTTGCTAAAAATATGAGGTGATATTGTGAAAAAAATTAAAAAAGGTGATATTGTTGGAAGACGATCATATAATAAAGATATTTTATTTATGGTTGATAAAATAATAAAAACAGCTTCTGGAAATTCTATTGCTATTTTGAATGGGATTGATGTTCGTATTCAAGCAGATAGTGATTTAGAAGATTTAGAACTGATAGATATAGATACTGTTATAAAAAATGAACAAAAAAGTAATAAACGTTTTGAGGAGGTAATAAAAAAGAATAAAATCATAGAAGAAACGTTAATGAAGAGGGGACAAAAAGTTATTTATACAGGGAAAATATTACACTTAGATGGTGATAAACGTTATAGTGAAAAGTCAAATATGTTTTATAAAAAGATGGGATTAAAAGCTATTGTAAAGAACATTCCAGAAAATAGACAAGCAAATGTGATAAATGATTTGATTTATAGATATAAACCAGATATTTTAGTAGTAACTGGTCATGATGGTATGATAAAAAAAGGGAGATATTATAATGATATATATAATTATCGAAATTCTAAATATTTTATAAATACAGTTCGTACAGTAAGGGAATATCCAGTATTACAAAAAGATTTGGTTATTTTTGCAGGTGCATGTCAAAGTTATTATGAAAAATTGATTGAGGCTGGAGCAAATTTTGCTTCTTCTCCTGCTAGAATTTTAATTGATTTTTTAGATCCATTAATTGTAGCAGAAAGAATTGCTACAACAGATAATCATCATTTTTTAACAATAAAAGATATAGAAGATGAGTTAAGAGATGGTGAAAGAGGAATTAATGGTATTGGAGCTATGGGAAAAAAGAAAATAATGGAAATATATTGAATAAAGAAATTTAACATGATATTATGAAATTGAGTCATGAAAAGAAAAGGAAAATAGATGGAAAATATGGATAGTAAACAAACGGTAGGTTTAAAAAAGCAGAAGAAAAAATATACTCTTGAAGAAAAATTGGCATTAATTTTTGATGTATTATTTCCATGGTTAATTCTTATAATTTCTAATATTAGTAATCCTGGATATTATGGAGTAAGAGAAATATATTTACGAACAATACCATTTGATTTGTTAATAGATATTGTAGTTATAAAATTTTTATTTGAAATTACTCTTCTTATTGGCTTTTCTTTATTATTTAAAGCTATTTTTAAAAAAAGTTTAAGAAAGAATATTGCTTTGAGTATTTTATTTCAAATTATTTCTATTATATCATTTTTTAAAATGGAAGTGGTGCAGAAACCATTTTTACCAACAGATTTATCTTTAATAGGTAATACTTTTGAAATTATAGGTTATGGAAATTTAAACTTTATACAAGTTGGTATAATACAACAATTATTTGTTAATATTGTTTTACTTATTGTGCAGGGAATTATAACAAAGCAAACACATTATGAAAAAGTAATAAGTGGAAGAAAAAGAATTATTAGTTTTATTATAGCAGTGATCATTTTAAATATTTCGTTCTTTGGAAATGTAGATCATTACCTATATGATGATGATTTTGAATCACGTTATAATTATTATAGATATGGTGCTGTGGTAGAATTTTTCAAGAATATGAAAGATATTTTTTATAGAACTCAATGTGATATATATAATGAGGAAAGATTAGATCAAATTAAACAAGATGTAGAAAAAATACCTCAAAATGAAGTATCTTTAAGTGAACAACCAAATATTATAGTGATTATGTCAGAATCGTTATCAGATCCTACTAGATTGAAAGGTGTAACTCTTAATCAAGATCCAATATCAAATTATAGAAATTTATCTAAAAATTATGCTAATGGAAATACAGTAGTAGATGTATATGGTGGAGAAACATGTATATCAGAATTTGAATTTTTAATGTCAAATACTAATAAGTTTTTACAATATGAAAAATATCCATATAATCAGATTGTTAATCGAAATATGCTTTCTATACCAAGGATTTTAAGTGATCAAGGATATGATACTATTGCAATTCATCCAAATGATAGTGGATTTTATGATAGAAAAAATGGATGGATTCATCTCGGATTTGATAAATTGATATTTGATGACGATTATCATCAAATTCAAAATATATATAATGAACTTGTGTCAGATATTGATACTGCAAATGAAATTATTTATCAATATGAAAATTCTGAAGCAGATAAAAAATTTATTTTTGCTGTTACAATAGAAGCACATGCAAGTTATGGAATTGATAAATATAATAATTATAATGTAGATATAAAAGAATCGAACTATACTGAAGAAACTAATAATCAATTAAAATCATACTCACAAAGTATTTATAATTTTGATCAATCACTTCAACATTTAGTAGAGTATTTTAGTAAAAAAGAAGAACCTGTTATGATTGTTACATTTGGAGATCATTTACCAGCATTAAATGAAATTTATAATGAAGAGTATCAAGAAAATATAGAAAGATATGAAACACCATATGTAATATGGACAAATTATGATAAAGAGATAGAAGATAAAGAAGAATTATCTATATCTGCATTATCAATGTATGTACTTGAAAATGCAAATATATCATTACCGTGGGAATACAGATATATTGAAAATTTTTGTAAAGAATATCCTGTATATACTAAAAGATATGTTATAGATAAATATGGAAATAATTGTGATACAAATATGAGTAACCAATTGATTGATAATTATCAGATAATTCAATATTATTTAATGTTTAAGAAAAAATTATAATCTTACATGTAATATTTTTGTAATCAAATTGTAACAAAACTGTAATATTTAACAAAAAATCTTTTGTAATAATTGCGAAAGCAGTATTTTAGAAAAACGACAAGAACTGACGTTTTTTGACGAAGCCACTTTTCTATGATATAATTTCACTATCTTAGAAAAGTAGGTGATTTAAATGATTTGCCCAAGTGATATAACAAGCTTAAAAACAGATATCAACCAGATGGTTGGACAAAAGATAATTGTGAAAGGTTCATTAGGAAGAAGTAAATCGTTTGAAAAGGAGGCTACTATACAAAAAGCATATCCAAATATTTTCGTTATTAAATATGAAGAAGATGAAGGAAATGTTACTTATAGTTATACAGACGTTTTAACACGAACTGTTGAAGTAGATGTATTTGATGGTACCGGATATAGTCCATTGATTCCACCAATTACAGAAGTAAAAAGAGCAAGATTATAAAATTTTAAATAAAAAATTCCTATTTAAATAGGAATTTTTTTTATTGCCCTTCATATAAATTAATAATTAGAAATTTAAGGAGGGTAAGAATATGGCTATTGAAACGACAAAAGATAGTATATGTATTAATCAAATAATAGGACAAAAAAATGAAAGTATTGTGGTTGAAGGAGATAGTATTATTCCAGATATAAAGCCAGATATTCTAAATGCAATTCACACTAGTGGAACTGTTTGTATTTATAAAAAAGAAATATTAGATGGGAAAGTAAGAATTGATGGAAGCATTGATGCATACATTATATATTTAGCAGATGATGAAAATAATACAGTTAGAAGTATGAATAGTAGTATAGATTTTACAGAAGTAATTGAAATGAATGCTATAACACCTGATATGGTTTTAGATACTAATTTTGAATTGAAAAGTATAGAATGTAGGGTATTAAATGGACGCAAAATTAGTATTAAAGCAATATTAGATATTGAATTAAAAATTAGTGCAAATGAACAATTAGAGATGATACAGAATGTGAATTTAAAAGATATTCAACTTTTAAATAAAGATTTTAATATTCATTTATTAATAGGAAATGGGGAAACTAAAGTATATGCAAAAGATACAGTAATGATTGATGATGCTGATGAATTGGCAGAAATTATGAAGACGAATGTAAAAATTATGAATAAAGAAACTAAAATTAGTTATAATAAAGTACTTGCTAAAGCAGATATGTATGTGAATTTATTATATCTTACAACAGATAATCGTATTAGTTCAGTTGAAACCAATATTCCAATTATGGGATTTATTGATATACCAAATATTACAGATGATAACATTTGTGATCTTAATTATGAAATTAAAAATATACTTATAAAGCCTAATAATGTTGAAGATCATTCTATATATGTAGAAGTGGAAGTTCAAATATATTGCCATATTTATAAAAATCAAGAATTGAATGTTATTCAAGATTTATATAGTCCTAGTAAAAAATTATTATTTACGCAAAGACAAGTAAAAGTAATGCAACAAAAAGAAATGATGCAAGGAACATATAATATAAGAGAAAATCAAATGATTCAGGAATTGAAAGGAAATAAAATATATGATGTAACAGTACAAGTGGATATTCAAAGGCAAACTTTGCTAAATGATCGTGTTTTATATGAAGGAGAAGTGCACTTTGATTTCATTTATGCTTCACCGGGGAATGGAATAGATACAAAAACAGTTATTTTGCCTTTTAGCTATCAAATGGATTTTAAAGGAGTAAATACTAATTCTAATATTGATACTCATGTAGAAATACTTTCTCAAGATTTTATTGTTACAGCAGATGACAGTGTTGATATTAAAGTTGATTTAAGATTTATAGCATCTATGTCTAAGAATACATCTTTAAATATCATTGAGGATATTCAAGAAGAAGAAAGTGATATGGTTACTTATAGCATGGTAATTTATTTTGCAAAACCAGATGATAGTTTATGGAAGATAGCAAAGAAATTTGGAAGTACTGTAGAAGAAATTGCGAGGGTAAATGGAATTGATCCAGGAGATAAGTTAGTTTTAGGAAAACAATTATTTATTCCTAGATATTATGGATAATCAGAAAAAAAGGATAGAAAGAATTTATACTTCTTTACCATTAAATAAAAGTAATTTATTAAAACCTAATGGTGTAAAAATCTGCAAAATTTTTGTTATTTTATTAATTGCATTTACAGTCTTTTATACAGTTGTAAATGCAATTGAACCAATTATGGATGCAGAATGTATTCATATGGCAAAATCAATTGCTACTAAGATTTCTAATGAACAAGCTAGTATTGTTATGTCAAATTATCAATATGATGATTTAACTAACATAACAAAAGATGAAGATGGAAAGATAAAATTGATAAATACCAATATTATTACAGTAAATCAAATTATTTCAGACATTCCTATTTTAATTCAAAAAGAACTGGAAAAAGAGGAAAACAGTAAATTCTATTTGAAATTAGGTAGTTTGACTGGAAGCAATTTATTAGCTGGTAGGGGACCTAACATAGAAATAAAAATGAAAACAAATGGTAATGTAGAAACAAATTTGAAATCTGAATTTCGATCAGCTGGTATTAATCAAACATTGCATAGTATTTATTTGGAGGTTATTTGTGAAGTTGATATTTTAACACCTTTTCATGTTTGCAAAGAAAAGATAGTAAATCAAGTGTTGTTAGCAGAAGGAATTATTATGGGAGAAATACCAGATACGTATTATAATTTAGAAGGTTTGAGTCAGGATCAAGTGTTAGATCCGTTAAATTAAAAAATAAAATTCCAGTGATTTTCGCTGGAATTTTTGTTTACAAAATGATTAAAAAAATATATAATTTTTTCGAGGTGTAAAATATGATAGATATTTTAAAAGCAGAAAAAGCGTTTAAGGAATATTTAATTCCATATGATATAAATAATCCAAAGATAAAAATCAAAATAGCTCATACATATAGGACAGTAGAAGTAGCTAAAAAAATAGCTGAATCATTAAATTTAGAAGAGGAAGATGTACAATTAGCATGTTTAATAGGCTTGTTACATGATATAGGAAGATTTGAACAATTACGCATATATGACACATTTGATGATAATAAATCAATTGATCATGCAGATTTTAGTGTAAAAGTATTGTTTGAAGATGGTATAATAAAAGAATTTATAGAAGATAGGCAATATGATGATATTATTTATAAAGCAATTAAAAATCATAATAAATATGAAATAGAGGAAGGACTTAATGAAAGAGAACTTTTACATGCAAAATTAATTCGTGATGCAGATAAAACTGATATCTATGTAGTTCATGTTGATGATATTTTGAATAACAGGGGTGTTTTGTATCACAATAATGATGATATAAAAGATGTTGTTACACCTGAGGTTTTAAATGATTTTGTAGAACATAAATCTGTTAGAAAAGTGTGCTGTAAAAATAGATTAGATGATCTTATTGTTGTTCTTTCGTTTGTATATAATTTCTATTTCTCAAAAGGATTGGAAATTATTTCAGAAGGAAAGTATATTGAGATTTTACTTCAACAGTTAGAACGATATGCTGAGAAAAAAGAAGAAATAGAACTAATAGAAAATACCATTACGAATTTTTTAAAAAATCGTATAGCTAAGTAGGATCTTAGAAAGGAAAAATATGGGAAAAGAAGATATAGATAAAATTTATGCATTATTAGATAATATGAAAGTAACGGAAGAAAATAAGGAATTAATAGAAGAAACTAGAGAATGTTTGAAAAATGAGGATATGATGGGAGCTTTCGAGAAAATTCAAATGATTACAAGTCTTTCTAATGGTAAAAAATCTTCAAATGAAGAAATAGAAGAAGTAGAAGATGTGGATGATTCAGATGATGTAGATGATCAAGATTATGAAGAAGAGAATGAATATGAAGAAAGTAAAGAGCCTGAAGAAGATGAAAGTGATAATGATGTAGAAAATAATACTGAAGAAGATTATGATGGAGAAGATGAAAATGAGGATGAAGAATTAGAAGAAGCAGAAGAAAAAAAAGAAAACAAAAAAGAGGAAGAAGAAGAAAAATTATATCCTAATGCTCTTAGTAATGTTGATTTAGAACATCTTTATATAGGTACTTTATTAAATAATCCAAAATTAATTATGAAATTTTACTTTTTGTATCCAGAATGTGCTTTTGAAGATGATATGTCACTTAATATATATAAAAGTGTACTATTTACTGAGGGATCTAAATTTACGCCAGAAAAGGCAAAACAAGGCTTTAATTTTGCAAGAGATACTCAAGCTTCTCGTCAATGTAAATCAGATTGGAAATATGATGCAGAAGATAGTAATGTTAGTATGGAAAAAATCTATATAGAATTAAAAAAGTTATTTGTATTGAGAAAAGCATATTTAGATACACCAGTACAAGAATTGCAAGACAAGATTGTTGAAATAACATCATATCTTTTATATGATCAGATGTCTATTGAAGAGATACAAAGTGCAGTTAAACAAGTTAATGATACCGGAAAATTTAAAAGAGCAATTATAAGTGAAGGATTAACAAGTTTCTTAGAAGAGGGAGAAAATAATTTAACTAATGGATTAGCTTTACCTTTTCCAATTATATCTAGTGTATTTAAGGGAATTAGAAAAGGTGAAACAATGGCATTTGCAATGCCTTCTAACTCGGGAAAAAGTAGGTTTACCATTAATTTAGCAGCATACACAGCATTAGTACATCAAAAAAAGGTTTTAATTATTTCTAATGAAATGTCAGAAGAGAAAATGAGATTATGTTTAATTACTACAATTTTAAATAATCCAGACATGCAAAAGATTCATGGTCAAAAGTTAGATAAGACGGAAGGGGAATTGTTAGAATTTAAATTTAGACCAGATGATACTAAAAATGTAAAAGTAGATGAAAAAGGTTTTATAATTCAAGAAGAAAAAGAAACTAGACAACAGTTTGTAGAAAGATTGGAAAAAGTTTCTTCAGAATTTAATAGTGTTATTAAGGCAACAGAATGGGCTAACAAACAAATTAATAATTCTATTTACTTTATAAATATTACAGATCATACAAATGATGAATTAAAGAAAGTTATTATGAATTATTATTATAAGGAAAAAATAGAATATATATTTTATGATACTTTAAAAACAGATACAGATAATATAGGAAATGGGGAAGAGTTAAAAAAGACAGCAACAATTCTTTCAAATTTAGCACAAAATTTTAATATATTTATTTGTTCTACTTTGCAATTAGCTGAAAGTTCTACTTTACCAGTTAATTTAACAGTAAATGATTTAGCTGTTAGTAGAACTGTTAAGGAAGTTTTAGATACTTTGTGTTTAATAAAGCAAATTAATAGAGAAAACTATAAAGAATATGAATATTCACTTGAAGAAGTTGATACTAAATTTTTTGATATAGAATTATTTAGTAATCCAGATGTAAGGTATTATGCATGTGTTGTTGATAAAAATAGGGCAGGTGCTAAACCAAGATTACTTTTCAGACTAAATTTAGCATATAATAAATGGGAAGAATTAGGATATTTGAGATTGAAACAGTCATAAATATAAATAATTATAAAAGTATAGAATAAATTAAAAGCCATAGAAATTTTGATATTTCTATGGCTTGATAATCTTTGATATAAAATATATTATCTCTTACTAAATTGAGGTGCTTTTCTAGATTTTTTAAGACCGTATTTCTTTCTTTCTTTCATACGTGGATCTCTTGTTAAGAATCCAGCAGATTTAAGAGCAGGTCTATATTCTGAATTTGCTTCTAGTAAAGCTCTTGAGATACCTAAACGAATTGCACCAGCTTGACCTGTGAATCCACCGCCTTTTACATTACAAATAACATCATATTTGTCTAATGTATTTGTAACAGTTAGTGGTTGTTTAACAATAACTTTTAAAGTATCTGTTCCTAAATATTCATCAATATTTTTTTCGTTAATTGTAATAGTTCCATTTCCTTCTGTTAATCTAACTCTAGCTATTGAACTTTTTCTTCTTCCTGTGCCATAAAATGTTATTTTATCTTTTTTTGCTCTAGGCATTTTTATATCCTCCCTTTACTTACTAAAAATTCCAAACTTCTGGTTTTTGAGCAGCATTTTCATGTTCGCTACCAGCATATACTCTTAATTTTTTAAGCATTTGTCTTCCTAAACTATTGTGTGGAAGCATTCCTTTTACAGCTAACATCATCATTTTTTCAGGATTTTTATTTAATAAATCCCTAGCAGTAATTTCTTTCATACCACCGATATATCCTGAATGATGTCTATAAACTTTTTGATCTAATTTTTTTCCTGTTAAAGCAACTTTACCACAGTTGATGATAATAACATGATCTCCAACATCTAAGTTTGGAGTGTAAGTTGGTTTATGTTTTCCTCTTAGTAATTTGGCAGTTTCTGTTGCAACTCTTCCTAATGGTCTGTCTTCTGCATCAATTATATACCATTTGCTTTCAATTTCACTTTTCTTAACACTATATGTTGTATTATTCATGGTAATATGTATCCTCCATTTCATAATTAAAATTTTGTTATTATATATGAAACCATTGCAAAAACCACCGGGGAGAAGTTTTTACTAGGTAACAATCTACATAATGCTATAATATTTTATAATAAAAGGAGATAAAAGTCAAGCAAAAACGCAGAAAATGTGTAAAATGCATAAAAAAATAAAAAACACCATAAATCTTTATAAAAGCATATACAGTGTTTTTTATTTTATATTATTGTTTTTTTATTTTTGGCTTTGCAATTAAAGAAGCTATATATCCAAAAATAATAGCTGCTGCAATTCCTCCAGCAGAAGCTTTAACTCCACCAGTGAAGGCACCTAATAGACCTGAAGACTGAACTTCTTGAATTGCTCCTTTGGCAAGATTAGCACCAAAACCTGTTAAAGGAACAGTAGCGCCACAACCAGCAAAATCAATTAAGTATTTATATATACCAAGTCCACCTAAAATAGCTCCGACTGTAACAAATGCTACAAGGATTCTAGCAGGAGTTAGTTTTGTTTTATCAATTAAAATTTGACCGATAATACAAATAATACCACCCACTACAAAACATCTTAATAACTGCATCCAATCGATGCTCTGAATAAATTCCATGGTTATAAAATATTCCTTTCTTTGTTTTATTTTTTATCAGAGGGAATCTCATTTTCAATTGCTATTGCATGAGCAATACCAGGAATGGATTCACCTTGTTGAGAACTAGTAGAGTTCATTAAAGCACCAGTGGCAATTAATAAAATTCTATTTATCTTTTTATTTTTTAATTCTTGAAAAAAGTATCCAGAGAAAACTGTTCCAATACAAGCGCAACCACTTCCACCAGAATGTGTATCTTGGTTTTCTTTATCAAAAATTAATACACCACAATCATTATAATTATTTTTAATGTTATAACCTTTTGTTTCTGCAAGTTCAGTTAAAATATCTTTTCCAATATATCCAAGGTCACCTGTAATAATTGCGTCATAGTAACTAGGTTTTCTTCCAGTATCCATAAAATGATTAATCATTGTATCTAAAGCAGCAGGGGCCATAGCAGCTCCCATATTATTAGCGTCCTTAATTCCCATGTCTACAATTTTTCCAGGAGTAATACAAGTAATGTAAGGACCTGAACCATTTGCACTTAAAATAGCTGCTCCAGAACCAGTTACAGTCCATTGTGCAGTAGGAGGACGTTGATTTCCTAATTCTAGTGGAAAGCGAAATTGCTTTTCTGCACTACAAAAGTGACTTGATGTAGCACAAAGAACGTTTGAAGCACCTCCACCTTCGATAAATACACTACCTAAACACATACTTTCTACGAATGTAGAACAGGCTCCAAAAATACCGAAAAATGGCATATTGATTTCTCTTAGACCAAAACTAGAAGAAATACATTGATTCAATAGATCTCCTGCAAAACAAAAATTAATATCTGTGGCAGGAATACCAGATTTAGCAATAACTGCATTTACGTTTTCTTTTATAATTTTACTTTCTGCTTTTTCCCATGTTTTTTCTCCCCAAAACTCATCTTCCAAACATTGATCAAAATATTTTGCAAGTGGTCCTTGTGATTCCTTTGGACCTACTATAGAAGATGTTTCTAAAATAGTAGGAGGGCGATCAAACATTATTGTTTGAGTTCCAATATGTTTCATAATTATAGTCCTTTCTAAAAAATATATTAAAGGTGTGTCCCTTTAGTGACAAAATTGGCACAAAAAGGAACGTCCCTAAAGTGACAAAGTAGCAATGATGCCGATGATGACAGAAGCGGAAATACCAAATACAAGTACAGGACCTGCTACTGTGAACATTTTTCCACCAACTCCCATAATATATCCTTCTGATTTATATTCAATAGCAGGTGATACAATTGAGTTTGCAAAACCTGTAATTGGAATTAATGATCCGGCACCAGCAAATTTTCCAATTTTATTGAATATGTTTAGTCCTGTTAAAATTGCTGCAATTCCAATTAAAATAATGGAAACAATTGTAGAAGATGATGTTTCATCTATTCCTTGAAATTTGCAAAAGTCAAATATTAATTGACCAATAGAACAAATTAAACCTCCTACCCAAAATGCATTGAAACAATTTTTTAAGATAGGTGAGTTAGGAGATTTTTGGTCAACATAGTTACTATATTCTTGTTTTGTTTCAATTGGTTTCATAACTCCTCCTTTTAATCTCGATCTCTATCAATAACAAATGAAATATCCAAATCAACATAATATACAGTTAATTTTTTTCCATCTATTTTTGCTCTTTGATCTAAAATTCTTACTGAAGATAAATAATCTATTGTTTTTGAAGCTTCAGCAACTGCTTGTACAACGGCATCTTTCCATGAAACGTTTGATGTACCAGTAATACTTAAATGTTTTTCAATTCCCAATTAAAATCAACCTCCAATTTTATTAAAAATGAATCTGTTTTTATCTTTTCCCAAAAAAATAAAAATATTACAAAAATGTAATATTTTTTTATGAAAGAAATTTAGTTAATAAAAATTAATTTTTTTTAAATTCTATTTTCTATTTATTCTTTTTATGATATAGTAATTGTCGAAGAAGGGAGAAAAATATGTCAAGGAAAGAAAAAAGAGAGAAAAAACAAGGAAATAGAACTATTGTAAAGCTAATTGTTACATTTTTATTTGTACTAGCTGTATGTATTGTATTAAAATATGCACAAAATTTTATTAGAAATGATATTGTAGATAGAACAAACTTTATTGTTAATAACAACAATATTACAGCTGATTTAGAAAAGCCAGTATTAATTGAAAATGAAACAGTTTATGTGGCAAAAGAGGATATTTCAAACTTCTTTGATCAATATGTGTATTTTGATGAAAAATATAATACAATTGTAACTGGTTCAGAAAAGAGAATTGCAGCATTAGTAGTAGGTGAAAATACTATGACTGACAATGGTTCAACTGTTAAAATTTCTGCACCTGTGATTGAAAAAGAGGGTACATATTATTTACCTATTTCAGAATTAGAAGATATTTATAATATAAAAGTAGAATATATTGCAAATACTGATAGAGTTATTGTTGAATCAATAGATCGTAAATGTGTTATGGCAGATAGCAATTGTGATAATCAAGTAAAATACATGCCAACAGGTATTTCTAGAACAGTTGATGAAATAGCAAGAGGTGAATCAGTTGTACTTGTTAATGATAGTGAAGAAAATGGTTGGATAGAGGTTAGAACAAAAAGAGGAATTTTAGGGTATGTAAAACAAAATTCTCTTACCAATGAAATTGTTATAAGAGATGCTATGGAATCTGTACCAAAAGTAGAAGGAAAAATTAGTATGGTATGGGATTATTATAGTGAATATGTTGATGCACCTGAAAGAACTGGTCATATAAAAGGAGTTAATGTTGTATCTCCAACAATGTTTGTATTAGTTGAAAGACGGAAAAGGTAATATTTTAGATAATGCTGGTGATGCAGGAAAAGATTATATTACATGGGCTCATTCTAATGGTTACCAAGTATGGCCAAGTGTTTCAAATTCATCACAAATAGAAACAACATCAGAAATTATGAGAGATTATAAACTAAGACAAGTATTAATCAATAATATTGTTAGTCTAGTAGTTAGATATGATTTAGATGGTATTAATATAGATTTTGAATATATGTATGAAGAAGATAAAGATTTGTTTACAAGATTTATTATTGAATTACAACCACGTTTAAATGAAATGGGAAAAGTACTTTCTGTAGATGTTACAGCTCCTGATGGATCAGCTGAATGGTCAATGTGTTATGATAGACATACTTTAGGTAAAGTGGCAGATTATCTTGTATTTATGGCTTATGACCAGCATGGATCTTCTACAGAGGAAGAAGGAACTACTGCAGGATGTGATTGGGTAGAAGCAAACTTGGATAAGTTTGTAGGAACTCAAGAAGAAATTGCACCTGAAAAAATTATATTAGGAATGCCTTTTTATACTTGGGTTTGGGAAGATGAAGGAGGAGAACCAAGTGCATATTATATGAGTGAACTTGATGATTTAATTCCTGAAAATGCTTCTAGAACTTGGGATGATCAATTAAAACAATATGTTGTGGAATACCAAAGCAATGGAAGGATCCAAAAAGTTTGGGTTGAAGATGAAAGATCAATAGAAGCAAAACTAGATTTAGCACTTGAATACAAACTTGCTGGAGCAGCTTATTGGGCAAAAGACAGAGAAATAAATGCAATATGGGATTTAATTTCTGAAAAATTAAATATAGAGTAATAAATAAAAAAATTACCTCATATACTTATAGTATGTGGGGTGATTTTTTTGGCAATTGGATATGTGAAAGAATTAGATGAACCAGTGTCATTTATGGACAAAATTAGATATTATTTTTTGAATGAAATAGAAGTTGAAAAATTTGATGGAAATTTTATTTTTAGACTTCCTATTTGTGAAAAAAACATGGAAAAAAAGTATGAAAAAATAGTAGAAAAGTTATTGCTGTATTTAAAAAAATATAGAATTAAAAGTGTGATTTTCTCAGATAATCTTTCTAATAAAGGAGAAAGCTCAATTATTTTTCGTGATGAGTTTTATAAACGAAATTTTGGACAAGTTGATCAAAATAAAAAATTGATGCAGTATATGCCATTTGAAATATTAGAATATATTTTACATTTACAACATAGGGATATTAAGCAAGAAGATGTTTATTTTCTAATAAAAAAAGATTCTCGCATGGATTTTAATTTTTTAGATAAGTTTATTAAAAATTGTAAAACAGTTAATATTATTACGAATGATCTTGCACGTTTTCAAAAAATACAACAAGATTTATATGAACAAGAAAGTATAGTATTAGGAGTATCAAATAATAAAAGTAAATCATTAAGAAAAGCAAAATATATTTTTAATGTAAATATGAATCAGAAAGATTTATTAAAGTTAAAGATACAAAGAAATTCTATTATTATACATATGCATCCAGGAGTAAAATATGAAGAAAATTGTTTTCAAGGAATTAATGTAAATAAGATTTTAATCACAATTCCTGACGAATATGTGGAAAAGCTAGATGCTATTAATGCTATAGATGGAGATAAAATAGATATAGAGAAATTTTATGAATCTATTCTGTTAGATAAAATTGAAAAAGAGAAAAATAATTCTTTAGTACAAACAGAGAGCTATATTCGTAATACATATTTTTCATTAGCTAATGACATTATTCAGAAAGATGAAATAAAAATACGTGCATTAGTAGGAAATCATGGAATTATTTCGAAAAATGAAATTATTGAAAATGGAAAAATATTATATGAAAATGATAAAAAGTTATATGAAAAGGTTGAATGTGTAAATTAATAAACTAAAATGGGACTTTTATAAACAAATTCGATTATCTTCGACAAAATATGCTAATATTTTCTTATAAAATAAGGAGGTATAAAGTATATGAATTCTTTAAAGCAAATGAGATACAAAGATGAGGAACCAAAAAATACAGTTAAAAGGCTGAAAGAAATTTTGAAAGAAAATGGTATAGAAGTTGAAGAACATTGGATGAAAAGAAGTAGTGTAGGAACTTATTCTTTACGTGTTTGTATTAAGGGAACCGATTTAGGACAGAATGGAAAAGGAATGACAAAGGAATTTGCAGCTGCAAGTGCTTATGCAGAATTTTTTGAAAGATATCAAAATGGGATTTTGGTATTTCGAGAAGAAAAACCAACAGAAGAACTTCCTTTTACTTATGGTGCAGATGAAAAAATAATGACAACAGAAGAAGTAGCTGCACAAGATAATTCTTTTTTAGATGAAGTTGTGATGAGTAATAATTCTTCTAATTTAAAAGGCAAGGAAAGGGAAAAATTTTTTAAAGATTTATTAGGAGAAGATTCTAATGTTATTACTGTACCTTATTATAGTGTGAAAAACAAAACGGTAGTTTATATACCACATGTTTTATCATGTCATATTTATAGTACAAATGGTATGTGTGCGGGGAATACACCAGAAGAAGCAATGATAGAAGGAATTTCAGAAATTTTGGAAAGATATGTTTCAACTAAAATTTTTTATGATAAACCAAGTTTACCTGAAATTCCAAAATTGTATTTGGCTAATTTTCCAAGAGTAGATGAAATGCTTGAGAAACTACATAATAATAAAGATTTTGTATGTAAATTATTAGATTGTTCTTTAGGGGGAAAATATCCGGTTGCTGGATTAATGATTATTCAAAAAAACACAGGAAGATTTGGTTTTAAATTGGGGGCTCATCCAGATTATGGAATAGCAATGGAAAGATGTTTTACAGAAGCGGCACAGGGAATGGATATATATGAATATGCACAAGCTTGTTTGTTTGATTTTAATGATCAAAATATTGAACGAGATGAGAATATAAGGGAATTTCTTTTTTCAAATGTAGGTACATTACCATATCAGTTAATAGATGACGAAAAAACGTATTCTTTTACTAAAATGCCAGATGTTTCGAATTTGAATAATAAACAAATTTTGAAGAAAATGGTGAATAGTATTATAAAAGATGGACATGATATTTTAATTAGAGATGTATCAGTTATGGGCTTTCCAAGTTTTCGTATTATTATTCCAGGAATGACAGAATATGTACATGGTCCAATGGCAGGAAGATTTAATATGTTTGAAGAATTGGAATATTTATTAAAAGATATTCATAGAATTCATTTAAAGAATGTAAAACATTTAATTCAATTAATTGAAACGCAAATGAAAGATGTAGGATATGAAGCATTGTATAGTTTTATGAACATTAAAGATATTTCAAAAATGCCATGTGAAAATATTGGTATGGGATTAAAATATTTTCTAGCAATGTGTTATATGATGGATGAGCAATATGAAAAGGCTGAAGAAATATTAGAAAATATTGTTTTTATTTCTGAAAAGTTAGCATTATATCCAGAAGAAAAATCTTTTAGAAGAGCAGTGTATTATTATGCATCTGCTATGAATCGCTTACGTAATCATGAAAAAGTAATGTATTATATTTCTGTTTTATTTGATAAAGAAATTGCAGATAAAATTAATCAAATTTTTGAAGACAGAGAGAAGATATTAATTAATCAATATTTTATTACTCAAGAAGATTATGTTGAGAATGATGATGCCTATTATTTACCATTTATGAAAAAGCTAAGAGAAACACAAAAGAAGAGCTTTATTCAACAGGAAAACTTGGAAAAAGTTGTTGAGTAAAATATCTTGACAAAATGCGAAAATTAGTTTAATATATATCAAAGTTTCTAAATATAGATACTAATTGATTTAACTTACTAAGGAGGTATGACAAAATGGGAAATGAAAAGGAAGTATTATTAACTCAAGAAGGGTATAATAATATTGAAAAAGAACTCGAATATTTGTCAACAGAAAAGAGAGCTGAAATAGCAGAAAGGATTAAAATTGCTTTAGGATTTGGAGACTTATCAGAAAATTCAGAATATGATGAGGCAAAGAATGCACAGGCAGCAAACGAAGCTAAAATAGCAGAATTGGAAAATAAATTGCGTTATGCAAAAATCATAGATGAAACTGAAATTGATACTAAGACAGTACAAGTAGGTAATATTGTAAAAGTATTAGATATGGAGTTTAATGAAGAAGAGTCTTATACTATAGTAGGTTCAACAGAAGTAGACTTAGCACAAAATAAAATTTCAAATGAATCTCCAATAGGTTCAGCGTTGATGGGAGCTAAAAAAGGACAAATCGTAGAAGTTCAGGCACCAGCAGGGGTTATTAAATATAAAATTGTGTCTATTACAAAGTAAAAAAATATATATACAAAAATTCCAGTGATTTCTCACTGGAATTTTTGTTTTTGACTATCCTACATAGGATTTTCAGAGGTTTGTGCAACCTCAAGAACGGCGATAAGATTTTCTAAGTAATCCTTAGCAGAATCTGTATTAGGGCTTTCTAATAGCTGCTCATATAATTGGTTCAATTCATTTTTCGTATTCTCGGGAATATGATAATTGTCCAACATATTTTGAGTTACTTGAATACGATAGCCGAGCACATATAGGTCCATATCGTTTGGAATGTACAGATCATTGCTTTCTTGATTTAGAATCTCATTAATGCTTTTTTGCCACTTTTGCAATCTTCCAGAAGTGCGATCATAATAGAATTCATCAGCAAGTTCGAGAAAATCTCCATATTCGGGGGTACTAATCTCATGGTTAATATATAAAGTATCAATTTTATTTACATATTCACCAAGCAAAACGCCCTGAGAAAAAGACTGATCGGAAAATGCCGAAGAATTAGATGCAACTTTCCAAATTGCCACTGTAGCAAGTGCTACCAAGGTAAGGAAGATGATGCATCGGAAAATGGAAAAGCTTAGCCGTTTTTTGAGTTCGTTCATTTCGTCGAACTCCTTTCTGTAAATTTCCCAATTATTGGGATACTCTATATTATACTACGTTTTTTTATTTTTATCAATTACTTAAATACTTTCTAGAGCTAATTTTATCATATTATTTAAAGATTTCTCTCTTTCTTCAGAGCTACTTTCTTCTTTAGTATAATAAGAATCAACAACAGTTAAAAGGCAAGTTGCTTTTTTATTGAAATGATTTGCCATATAAAATAATGCAAATGCTTCCATTTCACAGGCAATAATATTTAAATCTTTTGGAAAACGCTTAATAAAACTTGGAATATCATCTAAATATCCATCAAAAGCTTCATTACATAGAGTGTTTCCTCTTTCATATGGAATTTTTAATTTTTTTGCTAATTCTTCAAGATTATTATTTAATTCAGTATCAGCTTCTGCAATATGAGATTCTTTTTCAGACCATGCATAAGCAAAATTTGATTCTGTATAACTTTTATCAACAATAATGGTATCAAATAATTTTAAATCTTTACTATAAGAACCACATGAACCAATACGAATAATTTTATCTACATCATAAAATTTAAATAATTCGTATGAGTAAATTCCCATACTAGGCATTCCCATTCCAGAAGAAAATACAGTTACTTTCTTTCCGTTATATTTTCCAGTATAAGCTAACATATTGCGTACACTGTTTACTAATTTTACATCTGTTAAAAAATTATCAGCAATGTATTTAGCACGTAATGGATCTCCTGGCATTAACACTGTTTTTTCAATATCTTCTTTTTGAGCATTACAATGAATAGGCATATGTTTCCTCCTTTTATTTTTGAAATATTATATCCAAAAATATATAAAAAAGCAACCGAATTTTTTTGTTAAACTCTTGACTTTTACAAAGTAGGGTATATAATATTTAGCAGTCAAGAATAATGACTGCTAACATATAATAAATGTGTTTTTTTAGCATATATATATTTATGGTAGTTATTTAAGGAGGTAATGTAAAATGTTAAAACCATTGGCAGACAGAGTTGTTATTAAAATGCTAGAAAGTGAAGAAACAACTAAAAGCGGTATTATTTTAACAGGAAATTCACAAGAAAAACCACAAATTGCAGAAGTGCTTGAAGTTGGACCTGGAAAATTAGTGGATGGAAAAGAAGAAAAAATGCTTATCAAAAAAGGTGATAAGGTAGTTGTTAATAAATATGCAGGAACAGAGATTAAATATGAAGGTCAAAATTTAATTATTGTAAGACAAGATGATATTCTTGCAATTGCAGAGTAATTATTAATAAAATGGATTTTAAATTAGAGGAGGATTTTAACTATGGCAAAAGAAATAAAATTTGGTGAAGAAGCTAGAAAAAGCTTATTAAATGGTGTTAATAAATTAGCAGATACAGTAAGAGTAACAATGGGACCAAAAGGAAGAAATGTTGTACTAGATAAAAAATTTGGTGCACCATTAATTACTAATGATGGTGTTACTATTGCAAAAGAAATCGAATTAGATGATCCATTTGAAAATATGGGAGCTCAAATTGTAAAAGAAGTTTCTATTAAAACAAATGATGTAGCAGGAGATGGAACTACAACAGCTATGGTACTTGCTCAAAGCATGATAAAAGAAGGCGTTAAAATGGTTGCAGCTGGTAGTGATCCAATGGCAATTAAAAGAGGAATGGATAGAGCTGTAACAGTAGCAGTAAATGCTTTAAAAGATATTAGTTCACCAGTTAATGGTAAAGAAGATATTGCAAGGGTTGCTAGTATATCTGCTGACAATACAGAAGTAGGAGAATTAATTTCTCAAGCAATGGAAAAAGTTTCAAAAGATGGTGTTATTACAATAGAAGAATCAAAAACATCTCATACAGAATTAAATGTTGTAGAAGGTATGCAATTCGATAGAGGATATGTTTCACCATATATGGTTACAGATACAGAAAAAATGGAAGCAATATTAGATAATCCATATATTTTAATTACAGATAAGAAAATAGGAAATATTCAAGAAATATTACCATTATTAGAAGAATTAATGAAACAAGCTGGTAAATTAGTAATTGTATGTGACGACTTAGAAGGAGAAGCTTTATCAACTTTAATTTTAAATAAATTAAGAGGAGTACTAAACGTTGTAGCAGTAAAAGCACCTGGATATGGTGATAAGAGAAAAAATATGTTACAAGATATTGCTATATTAACAGGTGGAGAAGTAATTTCTTCTGATTTAGGAATGGAATTAAAAGATACTACAATTGAACAATTAGGAAGAGCAAGACAAATTAAGATCCAAAAAGAAAATACTATTATTGTAGATGGTATGGGAGATAAGGCACAAATTACAGCAAGAGTAAATCAAATTAAAGCACAATTAAAAGAAGAGCTTAGCGAATTTGAAAAAGAAACATTACAAGAAAGATTAGCAAAATTAGCTGGAGGAGTTGCTGTTATTGGTGTTGGAGCTGCAACAGAAGTTGAAATGAAAGACAGAAAATTGAGAATAGAAGATGCATTAGCTGCTACAAAAGCTGCAGTAGAAGAAGGAATTGTTTCTGGTGGTGGTACAGCATATATTAATATTATACCAGCAGTAGAAAAAGAAGTTTCTAAATTACATGATGATGAGAAAATCGGTGGTAAAATTATTTTAAAAGCATTAGAAGAACCAGTAAGACAAATTGCAATTAATGCAGGATTAGAACCAGCAGTTATTCTAGAAAAAGTAAAAGCAAGTCCAGTAGGAGTAGGATTTAATGCAGCAGTTTTAGAATATGTTGATATGAAAAAAGCAGGAATCGTAGATCCTACAAAAGTATCACGTAGTGCAATTCAAAATGCAGAATCAATTGCATCTATGATATTAACAACAGAAAGCTTAGTAACAGATAAGAAAGAATCAGAATGTTGCAATCATTCTCATGAAGAAGGTTCAGACATGGGTGGAATGTACTAAAATGGAGATTTAAAATGGAAAAAAAGAAAGTAGCATTTTGCACATTAGGATGTAAAGTAAATCAATATGAAACAAATGCAATGATGCAAAAATTTATAGAAAATGGATATATTGTTGTAGACTTCGAAGAAAATGCAGATGTATATGTGGTTAATACTTGTACAGTAACGAGTATGGCAGATAAAAAGTCTAGACAAATGCTTCGTAGAGTAAAAGAGATTAATCCAGACAGCATCCTAGTAGCAGTGGGCTGTTATGCACAAGTAGCAAGGGAAGAATTAGAAAAAATTCCGGAAATTGATTTAATATTAGGAACAAATGATAAGAGAAATATTATCCAATATGTTGAAAAAATGCAAAAAGAAATTCAAGATAAAACATCTGTAGTAACAGATGTTATACATAATGCTGAATTTGCTGATTATGGAACTATAACATATACAGAAAAAACAAGGGCTGTAATTAAAGTACAGGATGGTTGTGATCGTTATTGTTCATATTGTATTATACCATACGCAAGAGGCAGAGTAAGAAGTAGAAAACCTGAAAGTGTAGTTAATGAAATTACAGAGATTGCTAAAAAAGGAATAAAAGAAGTTGTTATTACAGGAATACATGTTGCTTCTTATGGGAAAGACTTTAAAAATGAATATAAATTAATTGATTTGTTAGAAGATATTAATAAAATTGAAGGAATTAAAAGAATTCGTTTAGGATCTTTGGAACCAACATTAATTACAGAAGATTTTGTTACAAGGCTTTCAAAGTTAGAAAAAATTTGCGACCATTTTCATTTATCATTACAAAGCGGATGTGATAGTACATTAGAACGAATGAATCGTCGATATACTACAGAAGAATTTGAAAATGGTGTGAAGTTACTTAGAAAAGCTTATCCGAATGTAGCACTTACAACTGATGTTATTGTGGGATTTCCATCAGAAACAGAAACAGAATTTGAAATGACTTATCAATTCTTAAAAAGAATTAATTTTTATAAAATGCATATTTTTAAATATTCACAAAGAAAAGGCACAAAAGCAGCCATTATGCCAAATCAGATAGATGGAAATATAAAAGAAGAACGAAGTAAAAAATTAATAGAATTATCTGATAAAAATGAAATAGAGTTTAATAAGAATTATGTTGGAAAAGAAGTTGAAGTTCTTTTCGAAGATGAACATATAGAAGATGGAAAAAGATATATTAAAGGACATACAACAAATTATATTGTAGTAAAGGTAGAACTTCCTGAGAATGTAGAAGCAAATGACTATGAAAATAAAATTAAAAAAGTGTATATAGAACAAACAGATAATATATGTCTAAAAGGAAAATTTATATAAAATGGCTAAATATATTGACAAAAATATAAGTTATTGATATATTATAAACTATAAAAATAAAGGGAGAACACAAAAGATGAAGCCTGAAAACGTTGAGAGAGTACACACACACACACACACACACACACGTACAATTCTATAGAAGAGGTAAAGGACGATAATGCCTTTTATTTTGCATATAAAATGACAGACTTTTAAATAGCCTGTCATTTTTGTCACTTTAGGGACGTTCCTTTTTGTGCCAAAAATGTCACTAAAGGGACATACCTTAAGATTAATAATAAAAAAAGGAGGAAAATAAAAAAATGCAAGAAGAAAAAAATGTAAGATTGAAGAAAGTTATAATAATTTGCATAATACTAATTAGTATTTTAGCAATAGGAACTAGTGTATATGCATATTTTACTACTTATGCAGAAGCAAAAGGAGCAATTATTTTTCCAAAAAGGATGGGAAAATCAATTTTAAGTGAAGGAACAGAAAATTTACAGAAAAAAATAGTAGTAAAAGTAGATAAAAATGAGAAAGGTGCATATGTAAGAGCCAAAATATATACATCAGAATATGTAACATATTCAGGAGATAATTGGGAATACAAGGATGATGGATATTATTACTACCAAAAACCATTAAACCCAGGAGAAAGTTCATCAGAATTATTAGTAACAGTAAAAGAACCAAATGAAAAAAATGAATTTGATGTTATTGTAGTACAAGAAGCAACACCAATAAAATATAATGCATCAGGAGAACCATATGCAAATTGGGATACAAAATATACAGTTAATAAATAGGGGGAAGAAAGTATGAACAATATGAAAAAGAAAATAATTATTATCTTATTGATATTAGTAACTATAATTAGTTTTGCTGTGATATATCAAAAACAACTGATATCTAATTTAAAAATATATGAAGCTCAGAAAGCACTAACATATCCAAAACCAGAAGTAGAAACCTATGGAGGTGATATAGGAATTACATTAGTAGAGAATGGAAAAGATGTGGCATATAGAAATTATAGTGATGGTACTTGGAATGAAAAAACAGAAGGAATATTATTTGAAAACTTACTACAAGGAGGAGAAGAATTTAAACCAGGAAAACAATATACAGAAGATTTAAAAGTATTAAATTCAGGAGATGGACCTATATATGTTAGAGTTACAATATATAGATATTGGATATATGATAATGGAAACCAGGAAATTGACGAAGAGCAAGTAAAAGATAAATCAAAAGATCCATCATTAATCCAATTAAATTTAATTAATGATAATGTATGGATAGAAGAGACTAGAGATAGCAATCCAGAAAGAACAATACTATATTATAAGAAACCTATTGAAGTAGGAGAAAAAACGGAATCATTTTGTAATGCTATACAAATAAAGGATGAAAATATATTAGCAAAAGAGATAGAGATTAGTAATCAAGATGGACATAAAGTAATTGAAATACAGGAAGAATATGAAGGATGCAAAGCAGTAGTAGAGGTAAGTGTTGAGGCTGTACAGAAACATAATGCAGAAGATGCAATTATGTCTGCCTGGGGAGTATATGTATATATAGATGAGAATGGAAATTTAAACTTATTATAATTAAAACCGAAATTAGGAGGAGTAAATATGCGATTAATAAAAAATAAAAGCCAAAAACGGAATAACGTTAATAGCTTTAGTAGTGACAATAGTTATCTTGATTATTTTGGCACTAACAAGTA
>CANRAY010000005.1 GCA_947628735.1 uncultured Clostridia bacterium
TATTTAATGCTTAATAAAGGAATTTTACTATCAAGGAAAAAAATAGAAGATCATATTTGGAATTTAGATTATGAAGGTGGCACAAATGTTGTAGATGTATATATAAGCTACTTAAGGAAAAAAATTGATGAAGGTTATGATATAAAATTGATACATACTGTTCATGGTCAAGGATATATTTTAAAAGGAGAAATACATTCATGAAAAAGATGAGTATTGGTTTTAAAATTATGCTTTGGTTTACTTTGATTGTTATAATCATTGTTTTAATAACTTATGGTATAATTTTTTCTATTGAATATAACATTGTACATAAAGGTATTAAAGATACTTTAATTCATACTGTTCAAAATAATTTAGATGAATTTGAATATTATAAATCTACTGACAATATGCAAATAAATAGAGTAGACCATATAATTAATTATGAAGATGGATTTTTAGAAATATCAGCAACATTTTTGCAAAATAGTAATGACGTTTATACTGCACTTTATAAAGAAGACAAAACACTTATTTATGGTGAAAATCCTATTTCAAAAGAAGTATCTTCATTAACATTTATAGATTCAGTTATACAGGAAATAAAAGTGAATGGAACCATTTATTATATATTTGATAAAAAAATACCATTAGATGGTGTAGATAATTTATGGTTAAGAGGAATTGTATCTGAAGAGCAGGGAAATGAACAAATAGAATCTATTGTAAGAGTATCTTTAATTATTTTTCCACTTATTATTTGTTTTTCACTTATAGGGGGTTATATCATAGTAAAAAAAATGTTAAGACCGGTTCATATGATTTCTACAACGGCAAAGCAAATAGGAAATGATGGAGAAATAAAAAAGAGAATAGATATAGGAAATGGAAATGACGAGTTACATGAACTTGCAAATAGTTTTAATGAAATGCTAGACAAATTAGAATATTCTTTTGTAAAAGAACAACAATTTATATCTGATGCCTCACATGAACTTCGTACACCATTATCAGTTATTTTAGCGCAAGCTCAATTATCTTTAGAACAAAACAAAACACCAGATGAATATAAAAAAGACTTTGAGATTATTGTGAGACAAAGTAAGAACATGTCAAAATTAATTAATGATATGTTAGATTTCTCTAGATTAGAAATGCAAAGTGAAAAATATAAGAAAGAAAAAATTAATTTAAGTAAAGTTATTAGTTCAATATGTGCAGACTTAATGTTACTTAAAGAGAAGAATATTACATTATCGGATGAAATACAACAAGATTTATATATTAATGGAAATTACGAATTACTTACAAGATTAGTAACAAATTTAATAAATAATGCCTACAAATATGGCAAGCAAAATGGAAATATATTTGTTAGCCTAAAAAGTACAAAAAATGAAATAATTTTACTTGTAGAAGATAATGGAATTGGAATTAAAGAAGAGGATCAGAAAAAGATTTTTGACAGATTTTATCAAGTAGATTCATCTCATTCAGAAGAAGGTTCAGGATTAGGTCTTTCAATGGTATCTGAAATTGTTCAATTTCATAATGGAAAAATTAAAGTGGAAAGTGAGTTAGGAAAAGGAAGTAAATTTTATATATTTTTTTCAAAAATTTAATCTTCTAATGATTTTCTAATATTTAATATATATAATGATAACAAATAGAAACAAGGAGGAGAAAATTATGAAAGAATTTTTAAAAAATCATAGAAGGGGAATATTAATAAATGTATGTGCGATTGTATTAATAGCACTTGTTGTGGTAATTGTAATGTTTGCAACCACTTCATTTGCTGAAAGCTCATCTATAGGAAAGGAAAATGCTCAAAATTTTGCTTTTGTTGATGCAGGAATTGACCCTTTGGAAGCGGAAAAAATAAAAACAGAATTTGAATTTAAGAACGGACAATTTATCTATGATGTAGAATTTGTCTCAAATGGAACAGAATATGAATATTGGATAAAAGCATATGATGGAAGCATTATAAAAAAGGAAATAGATGCAAGTGATGAAATTATAAAACAAAAAGAATATAATGATAAAAAACAAGAAAATGAACTAAATGCAGAACAACTAACAAATAATGCAGAAAATAGCAATAGCAATAGTACACAGAAAGATGAGAAAAAGAATAACGAAAATACTCAAAAAGAATCTACGCAAACTGATTCAAGTAATCTAATTAGTTTAGAAACAGCAAAAAATAAAGCATTATCTAATGCTGGAGTTTCTGCTTCAAAATGTACTTTTACAAAAGCTAAGTTAGAAATTGATGATGGAATAAAAGTATATGATATAGAATTTAATACTTCAGACAAAGAATATGAATATGAGATAGATGCTAAAACTGGAGAGATTCTTAGCAAAGATATAGATAATATTAATGAAAAAAGTACAACTAATAACCAAACTGCAAGTAGTACAAATAAAGATAGTACTAGTTCGTATATTGGAATAGATAAAGCAAAATCAATTGCACTAAACCATGCTGGAGTATCAGATGTAACTTTTGAGAAAGCAAAATTAGATAGAGATGATGGAAAAACAATATATGAAATTGAATTTTACAAAGATAATATGGAATATAGCTATGAAATTGATGCTTTAACTGGCCAAATATTAGATCATGAAAAAGAATATGATGATTGAAAATAAAATGGTTTGTTGCATAAGAACAATAATAAAAGTATAGAAATGAAAAATAATTTCTATACTTTTTTAAAATTTATTCTAGAGTAGGAGAGAGGGGAAGTCTTGAAAAAATAAAGATTTTAAATAATTAAAAAAATAAAATTTCAAAACTAAATTTTAAGATTTTATAAAAATCTATTATAAAATAAAATTATAAAAATGAAATTTGAAATTAAGATTTTGAAAATTAAAAAAACGAACATTTGTTACAATTAAAATTTTATAATTTAAAATATATAAATTTATAATTAATTTGATTATTTAAAATAATATTACTTTATAAATTTAACGCTCTAAAATCGATTCTAAGACATTTTTATATTCAACTTAACAAAATTATATATATGTTTAAGATTTAATCTTTAGTAATATAATTTATAATACAATTTTAGATAAAACTTTTAAAATATTGATATTTTAAGAATTTCTTAGAATTGACAAAAAAAGTCTAAAAAAACGACCTTCTAAAATCGATTCTAAGCGATTTATTTTTTAAAGACAACAAATTATATATCTAAAATTTAAAGTAAATATTTAAAAAATCTAGAAAAAGTAAAATAATAAAAGATAAATTGCAAATTTGAAAAAATACTCAAAAAAATGACGTTCTAAAATCGTTTTTAAGCAATTTTTTGAAAAAAGACATATAGTTTGTTATTTAAAAATTATAGAGCAAATTAGAAGAATGACAAAAGTTAGTAAAATTAAAGATTGTTTATTGACAATTAAATTTCACTATGATATTATAGTGTAAATTGAATGAGATAAAACTCTTTTCATGATAGTTACTACTAAATTATATGGCATATTATAGTGCTTTTATTTTTTCCTACCTCTTATTGCACAAAACTTTGATTTTGTGCAATAAGATATGTAATAAAAAATAAAGAAATAAAAAGTCTCTTCTCTCCTTTGAAACATGAATTTGTCTTAAAATTTTAGATAAAACTATATGACTAATTTTTAAAAACGCCTTAAAACCGATTCTCGTGCGTTGTTTTTTAACCATTATTTCTTAAAATATTTATAAAAATTATATTTAAATTTACAAAAATTTTATTTATAACAAATGTTCTGTTTTGAAATTTTTACTTTCAATACTATCTCTCTCCTACTCTCATTTTTTGTAAAAAAATTATAATTTAATCAATTTTAAATTGAAAAGCCGTGCGTAGAAAATTCCACGCACGGCTTGATAGCACATCATTGAAAGGAATTAATTATCGATTTTTAATAATCTTACTTTTTCCCCCGTTTTGTAATCAGAAAAAACATAAGTATAATGATTTTTATCAGAATCAACTGTTCTTAAGTAAAGTTTATCTTCATCTTCGTCATATTCCAGTAATGGAGATTTAAACACATAGAAACAATAATCTTCTACTGTTTGGGTTAATTTGTTGAATTCTTCCAAATCAAAGTCATAACCTTCCCATTCTAAAGGATTACTTGTTACTTCGGTTCGTTTAAGACGCATATAGTTTACAAGTTTCTTGTTTTCGATGATAAAAGTACCATAAGGTGGAATGCAAACATAATTTGTATTTGAATGTGCAAAATCAATGTCATTAGGCAAATCCAAATTACCTGGTCCACTTTCTGAGCCTAAATAACCGTCGATTAGGAGCTGACCAGTTCTTGATAACTCAATATAATGAGAATCAAGCATAGCCAAAGTACCATCCCATTGACCATTTAAGTATGCAGTTTTTGCCTTATCACATAAAATGCGTTCGTTATTTTTTACATTAGTAGCTACTCCGTCAATTTCTATTTCTCCCCTATAAAGGCGAACTTCATGTCCATTACAAGTAGTAGTTTTGCCACTCCATTTCCACAAGTCATATAACTCTACATACGCTTTTGCAATTTCAACAGCATCATCAACATCAATGTCTATATGTGGATAGTCATCTGCTGCAAAATTTGCATTGCTTCCATCTGCAAAATAGTTAAAGGATGTTCCATTATGCCCAGCGGCTACGCCATATTCTGCAGGTTTAATTCCATACCTTAAGTTACCTCTAGCAACATTAGTATCTATCATAGTTGCTTTTTTTAACTTAATCTCTTCCTTTGAAAATGTAATGATCTTGTTTGCTGTGTCATTGGATGAAACAATTTGAGCCATAGACATGTCTGTATCAGATTTACTTTCTTCAGTATTAGAATTTTCATATGTAACAATGGATTCTATTACTTCACGCTGTTCCCGGTTGCCACATGCCGTAACTAATACGGACATAATAGCTAATACAACTAACATCAATTTTCTTGTCATTTTTTTTACCTCGCTTTTTCTTATTTTTTGTCAATGTGCTACTAGAAGGCTTTTCTTAAATTACAAGAAAAGTTTCTAAAATGGGTAAATACCTATAAATTATATCATGTTTACATAAACAAGTCAAGATTATGCAAGTTATCCTCCCTAACAGGTATCAAGAAAAAGAAGAAGGGAAATAGTGCTTCCCTTCTTCTTTTTTATTTAGATTTTTGTAAAAAGTATGAAATTCTTTCTAGAAATTCTTGATTATTTTTTGTTGCCATCATTTGCTCAATTAGTTGTTCTGTTACTTCTGATACTGATAATGTTGACATTGCTTTTCTTAATGCAAATACTGTATCTAATTCTTTTGGAGTTAATAAAAGTTCTTCACGACGTGTTCCTGATTTATTAATATCAATTGCTGGAAAAATTCTTTTTTCAGATAAACCTCTATCTAAGTGAACTTCCATATTTCCAGTTCCTTTGAACTCTTCAAAAATTACATCATCCATCCTGCTTCCTGTTTCTATTAATGCAGTAGCTAAAATTGTTAGGCTTCCCCCACCTTCTATATTTCTAGCAGCTCCAAAGAATTTTTTAGGTTTATGTAGAGCATTTGGATCTAAACCTCCTGATAAAGTTCTTCCAGATGATGGTAGCACTAAATTATAGGCTCTAGCCAGTCTTGTGATACTATCTAATAGGATAACTACATCTTTTTTCTGCTCTGTAAGTCTTTTAGCTCTTTCTAACACCATTTCTGCTACTTTTACATGATGTTCAGGTAATTCATCAAATGTAGAAAAAATAACATCACCTTTTATAGAACGTCTCATATCTGTAACTTCTTCAGGTCTTTCATCTATTAATAGTACAATTAGTTCTATTTCTGGGTTATTAGTTGTAATACTATTAGCTATTTTCTTTAATAGGGTAGTTTTTCCTACTTTAGGTTGCGCTACAATCATACCTCTTTGTCCTTTTCCAATTGGACACATTAAATCAATTATTCTCATAGAATATTCGGTAGGATCAGTTTCTAAACGAATTCTTTCATTAGGATAGATTGGTATTAAATCATCAAATTTTTTTCTTTTATAAGCCTGATCAGGAGCTTCTCCATTTACTTCCCCTACATATATTAAAGCTGGAAATTTCTCACCTTCTTTAGGCATTCTTGAAATTCCTTTTATTTTATCTCCTTTATCTAAGCGAAATCTACGTATTTGAATAGGTGATACATATACATCTTTAGGAGTAGATAAATAGTTATCTCCTCTTAAAAAGCCATATCCATCTGGTAATACTTCTAGTATTCCTTCTATAATTTCATCATCTTCACTTGTAATTTTATATCCACTATTGTTGTCTATTGATGGATTTAAGTTTTCAAAGTTATTATTTTCGTTTTGACTATTTTGATTGTTTTCTTCTCCTGTAATCTCAGTATTTTTAAGTATTTCAATTAGTTCTTCCTTTTTTAGTTTTGAAACATTACTAATATTTTTTTCTTTGGCTAATTGACGCAATTCGACTAATGTATAATTTTCTAAATTCATTTTTGCCCCCTTGTTTGGAATTTTATATATTAAATTTATTTTTTTCTGGATTATATAAATAGAATAAAAAGATGTTAAGAGATGAAATTTGAATTGATACTATAAAATGAGGCATTGCATATGCCTCTTATGTATTATTTTCCAATATCTATATAGACACGTTCATTAGGTAGGTACATATCTAATTTTTCCCTAGCCATTTGTTCTATATATTCATCTGAATTAAGATTATTTTTTGTTTGAACTAATTCTTCTTGTTTTTGCATAGCCTCTTCTATTTGTTCTGCATATTTTTTCTCATCTGCTTTATATGCATTTAATGTTTGCTGTTGTACAAAGAAAGTATATATTACATAAACTGCAAAAACTAGTATTAGTAATTTTTTATATATATTTTTAAAATTTATTTTCTTCATCCGTATTCTCCAGTATACTATAAATAGTATATAATATTTTTTTCTACATATTTCTTAAAAATCCTTCTTTTATTCCCCTATTTTCTTATATTTTGATGGATTTTTTTGTAAAATAAATTGATTTTTCTAAAAGGAAAGTAAATAATATTTTTAATTGTTAGTAATATTTTTACACTTATTTTCATTAAATATTTACTAATAGTTAACATGTATATAATGAAACCAATGATTAGTCCAACAAAAATATAACTTCTTAGAATTCCATTGTTAAATTTAAAAATACTGAATATGATAATAATACCTACTAAGATCCAAAATAAAATATCTTCTATAATAGTTACTATATCAGGAGTTTTAAATGTTTTGCGTAAAATCCTAAAAATGTCGAATAATATACCTATTACTATACCTATAATAAAAAAAATCAGTATGTTGTAAAGTTGATTGTAAATGCTTATATTCAAAATTTATTAGCCTCTTTTCTTTTTTACTATTTAAAAAGCTTATTAAAGAAACCATTATTGGATTTTTGGATAGAATCTTTTTCACTGTATCCTAAGTTATATATTTCGCCGTCAATAACTACTTCTGTACTATCTAGACTTAATTTATTAATTCTTAAATTTTCTCCTTTTATAGTTAATAAACCTAGTTCTGTTTCTAAAATAACAATTTGATCATCAAAGCTCAATACATCTAAAACACCTGAGATACTTAGCTTTTCTCTATTTTCTAAAATAATATTTTGCATAACATTATTTGTATTTATATTGTTTCCTTTTCTTTCTTCAAAAGACATAATGGCAACACTCCTTTTATAGATAGTCTAAGTTATATATATTCAGTACTTGTCTTTTTTAGAACTGCTTTTAAGGCAAAATATAAAAATTCCCTGTTTGTGTAAAGTCATAACCTTTAGTTATACAGGGAATTCATATTTTATTTAATTAATTCTTGATGTAATTTTTCTAATATTGTGTTAGAAAGTTTTTCTTTAGCTATAATTGATAGCTTACACTCGTCTATATGATAAGTATAAATTTCTATATTGTCTTTATTTAATATATTTAGTGTTTTTTGTATTATTTCTTGATTATTCATAATTCCATATCCAACTAGTGAAATTCTTGAAATATTTGTGAAAGAGAAATCAAAAATTTTTAAATCGTTTTCCATGATGTGTTCTAACGATTGTAGATCCTCTGATTTAATAGTAAAGCTTAAATTTAAAGAGTCAATACTATTGTTTATTAGTGTTTGAAATGGAATTCCATTTTGAAGTAGAGTAGTTAATAAATTATTAAATATATCGTTTGTATATGTTTTATGTTTTATATTGACTAACAATAAATCATCATTTTTAACAATGCTTTTAACTGTACTCTCTTCCATATTTTCTTGAATTATGGTACCAACATTACTATTAAATGTTGAACCTGTTTCAATTAATACTTTATATTTTTCAGCTATTTCAACGCATCTATTATGAAGAACTTTTGCTCCTTCATTTGACAAATCTAGCATTTCTTTATATGACAATTTGTCTAATTTCTTTGTTTCTATTGTCTTATTTGGATCTGTTGAGTATACTCCTTCTACATCTGAAAAAATGTAACAATGATCTGCCTTTATTGCTGCTGATATTGCTACTGCTGTAGTGTCTGATCCACCTCTACCTAAAGTAGTTATATCACCTGATTCATCAATACCTTGAAATCCAGCTATAATAACTATATTTCCTTTTGACAATTCATCTTCTATTCTTTTTGAATTAATAGTTTCAATTTTAGCTTCTTGATGATTTGTATTTGTATATATTCCAACTTGCCATCCTGTAAGTGAAATAGCAGAATGTCCTAATTGATTTAATAATATACTTAATTTTGAAATTGAAACTTGTTCGCCTGTACTTAGTAAAACATCCATTTCTCTGCTATTTGGATGTTGAGATAATTCTTTTGCATCCTTAATTAAATTATCTGTTGTTTTTCCTTGAGCTGATACTACTACTACAACTCTATTATTTTGATTTTTAAAATCAATGATTTTGTTTGCGACAATATTAAGTTTTATATTGTCGGCTAGAGAACTTCCTCCAAATTTTAATACAACTGTTTCCATTATCTGTGAAATCCTTTATTATAAAAGTTATAGGCATTTATAATAATAAAAAACCTATAATATATATTATTTTATGAAGCGATGTTTGTTACTATTAATTTTTATTATGTGCTATACTTCTTAGATATGCATCAATAAAACCATTTAAATCTCCATCCATTACTCCTTGTACATTTCCTACTTCATAATTTGTGCGGTGATCTTTAACAAGTGTATATGGGCAAAATACGTATGAACGAATTTGACTTCCCCATGCAATATCCATTTGTAATCCTTTTAATTCATCAATAGTATCCTTGTGTTCTTTCTCTTTTAAATTTAGAAGTTTAGACTTTAGCATTCTCATTGCTGTTTCTCTATTTTGAATTTGAGATCTTTCTGTTTGACATGCTACTACAATATTTGTAGGAATATGAGTAATTCTTACAGCTGATGATGTTTTATTAATATGTTGTCCACCTGCACCAGATGATCTATATGTATCTATTCTTAAATCATCTGGATTAATGTCTATTTCGATATCCTCTGTAATTTCTGGCAAGACTTCTACTGAGGCGAAAGATGTATGTCTTCTTCCTCCAGCATCAAAAGGAGAAATCCTTACTAAGCGGTGAACTCCCATTTCTCCTTTTAAATATCCATAAGCATATTCTCCAATAACAGAAAATGTAACGCTTTTTAGTCCCGCTTCTTCCCCTTCTAAATAATCTAATTCCTTCAATTCATAACCATTAGCATTTGCCCATCTTGCGTACATTCTGTATAACATTTCCGCCCAATCTTGAGCTTCTGTTCCACCTGCTCCAGGGTGCAAAGTTATAATGGCATTATTATAATCATATTTATCAGATAATAAAGTAGCAATTTCTAATTTTTCAGTTTCTTTTTCTAAAATTTTAGTATTTTTTAATAGTTCTTTAGCTAACTCATCATCTGGTTCCATGCCTAATAATTGGTTTAATTCAAAAAGATTATCAAATTCTTTTTTTACCTTTTTAAAACTATCTATCTTATTTTTTAAATTGGTGATTCGCTTCAATATTTTTGAATTATCAGCTGAATTATTCCAAAATTCAGGATTAGAAGTTTGTTCTTCTAATTCATTAAGTTCTTTCTCTAAACTTAATATGTCAAAGAGACTCACCTATTTCTGTTAATTTTATTTTAAGATTTTCTAATTCATGAGAGTTTTCTTCTAAATCAACCATTTCTTCACTTCCTATATAATGATTTCAGTAAGCAATATAGCATATTGATTATGTTTTGTCAAACTGCTAATACTGATCATTTTGCTATTAGTCCTTTTTTAAATAAACTCTAAAAGTTGTATAACCATTATTAGAATTTACTTCTATTTTTCCTTCATGATTTATTACTATTCCCTTTGCTATTGCTAAGCCTAATCCAAATCTATTGTCATCTCTATTTCTTGATTCATCTGCACGATAAAACCTTTCGAAAATTTTATCCTGAATTTCTTTTGGAATGTCTTTTCCTTTATTGATTACTTCTAATATTGCTTCATTTTTTTGATTTCTTAAGTTAATTGATATTTCACCTTTTGATTCACTATGTTTTATAGCATTATCTAGTAAAATACCCATTAATTGTTTTATTTGGTCTAGATCACATTTTACATATATTTCTTTTTCAATATTAGTAACAAATTTAATTTGTTTTTCATATATTAAACTTTCAAAAGTCATGCAAGAGTTTTCTATGATTTTTGATAAATTATTTTTAGAATAATATACTCTATCATTGTTATTTTCTATCTTAGAAAGGTTTAATAAGTTATTAATTAGCTTACTCATTCTTTCGGATTCACTTTTTATATTATCTATCCATTTTTGTTGAAAGTCATTTTCAAGAGCTTCAGAACTTGCCATAATTACCGCTATTGGTGTTTTTAGCTCATGTGAAGCATCTGCAATAAATTGCTTTTGTTTTTCTAATGACTCATAGGCTGGTTTAATTATCCAACTAGTTAATCTTTTTGAAAAATATATTATAACAATTTCTAACAGAATGAATAATATAATAGATGTGTTAAGTTCATTTCTTAATCTTGTTTGTGCCATACTATTATCTGAAATAATTAACTGATTAAAATCTTTAAAAGTATATGAATATTTTTCAAAATATAGATTTCCAATTACCATTTTTGAATTATCATTAGAACTTATTAAATTTTTAGCAGTATTTTCAACTTCTTCATCTATAGATCCATTCTCTGTATGACTTATTATATTAACTATGTTGCCATTACTATCATACTGAACAGTATAAATAATTGAATCCATAAATATTTTTTGATTTTCGTCTTTTATCTTTTCTTCATTCATTTCTTTGTCTGGCATTTCTTTATTGTCTATATTATCTTTTTCTTTTCTTCCTGGTTTATTTTGTTCGCCCATTCTCATTAGGTTATTTTCTATATTTGTACGTTCTCTATTGTAGCTTTGAACATTAAACATAATTAAAAACGTTAATAAAAATATAGATAACATTGATACTAGTATATAGAAGACTTTATGCTCTAATTTTTTCATATTTTAAACCTCCAATTTATATCCGTAGTCCTCTTATTGCTTTAATATTTGCTTGTGAGCCAATTGCTTTAATTTTTTTTCTGACAAATGAAATATATGCTTCTAAATTATTTGATTCCGCTTCACTATTAAATCCCCAAATTTTTTCGTATATTTTTTCTTTTGAGACAATTTGATTTTGATTTTGCATTAGAAATTCTAGCAAAAGAAATTCTTTACAAATAATATCTATAGATTCATTTGTAGTAGTACATAATAGATTAGATGTTTTTTTATTTAATCTAATGTCCCCTACTTCAATATAATCCTTTTGCATATTTGGAGAGTCGCTTCTAAGCCAGACATTAACTCTAGCTACAACTTCTTCGATATGAAATGGTTTTGTTATATAATCATTTGCTCCTTCTTCAAATCCGTTTAGTTTATCTTCAATTTGTCCTTTAGCTGTTAGCATAATTACCTTTGCTGGAATCTTATTTTTCTTTATTTCTCTTAATATTTCAAAGCCATTCATTTTTGGTAACATTACATCTAAAATTATTAAATCATATATATTAGATAAAGCATTGTCTAGTCCTTCTTCCCCATCTACTGCAATGTCAACACTATAATTTTCTTTACGTAATCTGCTAGCTACAACATCTGCTAAGTTGAATTCATCTTCTACGATTAAAATTCTCATTTTATCACCTTTTTATTTATCATTTTTAATAGTTAAGATTATATCATATTTTTGTATTTTATTAAAACTAGAAACTTATTATAAGCTCCTAGTTTTAATATATCTTTTAAATTATCTTGGCATTTTCATACCTCTTCCTCCACCTGGCATTCCATTCATACCATTCATTACGTTTCCAGTAATAATATCTTCAGCTGTTAAAGTTTCTATAGAATCTCCATTTACGTATAGAGTATAACTTTCTCCTTTTTTAATTTTTTCACTTGAAAACATTACTATGCCATAAGATTTATTTGTTGTTATACTTGCTATTTCTGTACCATTACTGTCTTTTAAGCTTAAGATATCTCCGGAATTTCCCATATTAGAAAATACTAACATATATTGCTCTGATGTATTTGATGGGTTTTGCCACATTCCTGCTGCTCCGTATACTACTAATGTTCCTCCATTTACTATACATTCACCATTATAATCTAAAGCACCATTTCCAGTACTAGCTGGTCCATCAACAATAATGTTTCCGCCATAGATATACATAGATCCGTTTGAATCTAATCCGTCTCCTTCTGAATTTACTCTGATATTTCCGCCATTGATAACAAGTTTTTTATTTGAATCTGCAACTTGACTAAAATTATTTTGACCTTTTCTTCCATCTATAGAAGAACTATCATTTCCACCGGCAACATTTATACCATCGTCTGATGTTACTGCAGAAATATCTCCTCCATTAATTTCAATATAGGCACTTTCTATTCCTTCATAGGCTTTTAAAATATTTATTGTTCCATTATTAATGACTAAACTTGTATCAGCATGCATTCCGTCGTCTCCACTAGTTATGTTGAATGTTCCGTTGTTTATAATGACAGAACCATTTGAATGTACACTATCATCAGTAGAATTTATTGTAAATGTTCCATTTTCGATTGTTATTTCTTTTCCTGCTTTTAATGCTTTACTACTTGAAGAATCAGTTGAAGATATAGAAACATTATTATATATTCTATCGTATGAATTATTGTTAGCTACTTCTCCATTTGTTGTAATATTAATGTTTGGGTTTTGTGATATGTTTAAGATTGTTTCAGCTTGTATTCCATCTGCTCCAGATGTTATATTGAAAGTACCACCTTCTATTGCAATATAACCTAAACTTGTGTCTTCATCATTTGTTGATTTTATTCCATCTCCTTGAGAGTTTATAGTAATTTCAGAATTATTTATCGCAACATAGTCTTTTCCTCTTATTCCATCATCTTCTGCAGTAATTTCAATATTAGAATTAATAATCTTTAAAGTGTCTTTACTAACTATACCATCTTTATAATTACTATCTACTATCAATTTTCCATTTCCATTAATAACTAGATCTGTTTTAGTAAAAATGGTACCATCAGGTTCTGATTTTTCTGTGTCTGTAAATTCAGTGTATGAATTATTATCTGTTAGATAATTAACAGAATTGTCAGCAAGTGTAATAGTTAATTTTTCGCACTCGATTCCATTAATAACAGATGTTGTTTTTGATGTTATATTTACATTATCAAGAACTATTCCAACCTCTTCGGTTTTGCTTGTATTGACTATAATACTGGCATTAGAAATAGAACCAGTTATATAATATGTTCCTCCTTTTGATATTGTTATGTTAGAAGCGGATAGTGTAACTCCGTTTCCATCTATTACTGTATTTTCATCATTTAAATTTATTTTAGCATTGTAATTACTATTTTCTCCAGTTAATTCATCGTTTGTATATTGAATATCTATTTGCGTTGATTCTGTACTAATTGGAACTTCTTTATTATTTTTTTCTAAATAGCCTCCATAAATCAAGCAAAGTATAGCTAATAATATGGCTAATAAAATAAGACTATATATTATAATTTGTTTTTTATTTTTCATTATAATTCAACCTCACTTAATTCTCTTCTTTCTAGCATAACTAGCATATTTCCATTTCTACATCTAATTTCATCCATAAATTCTTTTTCTTTAATATCCTTTTTTAAGTTTACTAAGTATGATAATTCATACATGCTTCCCATGTTTGTTGTCTTTACTTTAGTCATTTCTGTTTTATTTGTATATTTAGCAAATAGATCTTGAAATACTTCTTCATAATCTAAACTTTCAGGAATGACAATTTTTAATTTTCTTTCTTCCATGTTTTTTGTTTTATTTGCGATGAAGCTAATAATGATAATAGCTAATGCAACAATAATTGTAATTAAAGCAGAATACATTAAGTATCCCATTCCTAAACCTAATCCAACCGCCATTGCCCAAAATACACTTAATATTTCTTTAGAAGTACCAGGCATACTTCTGAATCTTACTAATCCAAAAGCTCCTGCTACTGCAAATGCTGTTCCTAAATTACCATTTACTAAAAATATTACTATTTCTACTAAAACTGGTAATATAAACAAAGTAATTAAGAAATTTTGTGTTGCCCTTGTTGTTAATTTATACGTAAAACTAATGATTCCTCCTAAAACAAATGCTACTAATATTGCTATTAAACAACTTTCTATGCTAACAGCTGATTGAGTTTGTGTAAAAATACTTTCTAACATTTTTAAATCCTTCTTTCTTTTTAAATTATTAAATTACTAATTTTTCTTTATTGTTTGTGTTTAATATCAATTGTGTATATCCCTCTCCGTATTTTGAAAAGCCACATGGTGCTATTTCTAATTCATCTAACATTTTCACACACCACATTGGCATAGCTCCTAATGTTTTTATTTCCATAATGTAATTGTTTATAGGTAATATATTTTCTCCATAACTGCCTTTTTCTAATCTTAATTCATATTCTCGTGCTAAAATGTTGTTATCAAATGTAATTCTGAAATTATTATCTTCTTTTTCATAAAATGCTCTTCTTTCATATGAAATGTACATTTTGGGCATTAGATTCATGTATTGGAAATAATAACGTAATTCACGGTATATTTGTTGATTTTGTATATTAGATATTTCAATATTTTTCATATATTCATAGAACTCACTTAATTTCATTTCTATTCTTCTTTTCCCTACTACACCATCATATTTCTTTTTTACTTCTAGATATACATTTGTATTTAAAGTAGGAGTATTATAACTTCTTAATCGAATTTTATCTTTGTATATTGGCTTTTCAATAGAGTGTCTAATTAAATCATAGTTATTATTATCAAAATATATGTTGCAAATTGTGCTTTTTCCATATTGATCTTCAACAGTATATTTTTTAATTCGATCTCTTACTTTTAAATATTGATTGCTGGTTATAATATACTTTTTCTCTACCCTTCTAAATATATCTGGCATTTCCTCATCACCTCTTATGGTATTTTAAGGTCTATTTATTAAATGAACATTAAATGTCAAAAAAAAATAACCCTATTTTTATAGAGTTATTTTTTTTTATTATTTAGAAAATTCTAACATTAATTTACTTGATAATATATTTAAGCTTGAGCAATCTATATTTCCATCTACTGCCATATTATATATTTCTTCTTCATATGATGAAGCATTTGAAGAAGAAATTGTATAATTGTCAATTCCATCATAAATGCTAATTACATTTTGAATTTTAGATAATAATGTTCCTCCATCTGTAAGAGATAATTCAGCACGATTTTTTGTTAAGTTTTCTGCTTGCTTTAAAGATGATACTACTACTTTCATGTTTTCAATAGCAAGTTTTAAATATGTACTTTTTAAAGATGTATTACCATTATTTTGTGCTTTTTTTGCATCTTCACAAGCTTTTTGAGAAAAATCATAAGCTGACTTTATGTACCCATTTAATGTTTGAGCATCTGAGTAACTCCATTTTGAATTATCACTTTCGCCTGGTTTTGTTGGAGTGTCTGGAGGGTTATATGGATATTCGATGAATTCTATTTTGGCTGTACCTTTAGGTATTAATATATCATCATAATAAATATTTCCTAGGTAAAGACTTCCTGCATACATATAACCTTTATCTAAAATGTTTCCATTTTCATCATAGCAGTAGAAATATTCTCCCCAACTACTTCTTCCTGTTTTTCCATATTCTACTAACTTAAATTTGATATTCATATAATAATAACTTGAGAATGGATAACTCATATAGAATTGATAATCTAGTATTTCCATTCTATTTTCTGGAGTGCTACTTTCTCCAATTGTATCTGGTATTATTACTTTTACATTTTCCCAATATGTTGGAACTGTTACTTTAAATTTAATGCTTTCTTTATTGTAATCGTTGGTAACAGTAACATAAGTTGTTCCTGGTTGTTCTGCTTTTATGGTTAAATCTATTACATTATTGTTCCATTCTCTAGCCCATGAACAAGTTACAATGTCTGTATTGTCAACCTTATAATATACAGAATAATTATTTTTTGTAAATTTAATAGGAATTCTAATTTCATCTTTTAATGTTATTGATGTATTAGCAGTTGTAGTTAATACTTTTGCTTTCCATTTTGCATAAAGTGTTTTATTACCTGTACTTCCCTTCTTTATAGTAGTTACTTTATTTTTATATTTGCTATCACTATACCATCCTGCAAATGTATAGCCTGTTCTTGTTGGATTTTTTAGTGTTATATTTGAAGTGGTTATATAGTAATTACTTGGATTATTCTTATTATTTGTTCCACCATTTAATTTATATGTAATTGTATATTTTGCTTTCTTCCATTGAGCATATAAAGTAACGGTTGCTTTATTTTTACTTGTTAAGTTTTTGACGCTTTCTTTATTTTTATATGTTTTTCCTGAACCATCTTTTTTGGTGTTCCATCCAGTAAATGTATATCCTTTTTTCTTAAAAGTATTAGCAGGCAATTTGTAGTTAGTATTATATTTTCTATTATTTTGATTAGACATTTTACCACTAGTTGCACCATTACTATTAAATTTTATTGTATATGTATTTACTGTCCACTTTGCATAAAGTGTTTTATTACCTGTGCTTCCCTTTTTTATAGTAGTTACCTTATTTTTATATTTGCTATCACTATACCAACCTGCAAATGTATAGCCTGTTCTTGTTGGATTTTTTAGTGTTATATTTGAAGTTGTTATATAATAATTACTTGGATTATTCTTATTATTTTTTCCACCATTTAATTTATATGTAATTGTATATTTTGCTTTTTTCCATTGAGCATATAAAGTAACAGTTGCTTTATTTTTACTTGTTAAGTTTTTGACGCTTTCTTTATTTTTATATGTTTTTCCTGAACCATCTTTTTTGGTGTTCCATCCAGTAAATGTATATCCTTTTTTCTTAAAAGTATTGGCAGGCAATTTGTAGTTAGTATCATATTTTCTATTGTTTTGATTAGATAGTTTACCACTAGTTGCACCATTGCCATTAAATTTTATTGCATATGTATTTGCTGTCCATTTTGCGTAAATTGTTATTTCTCCAGAGCTTTTTTCTGATATAGTCGTTATTTTATTTTTATATGTACTGTCACTATACCATCCTGCAAATGTATAACCTGTTCTTGTTGGATTTTTTAATGTTATAGCTGTTCCAGGTGTATAGCTTGTAGGATTCTCTTTATTATTTGTTCCTTTATTTAATATGTAATTAATGGTATATTCAGATGTTTCTGTTATTTCTTCTGTTAAAGTTTCATTGTTTTCTGTTGCTAAAGCTATTGGTGTGATTGTTATGCACAATACAAAAATTAATAAGATAGTAAGATAAAAATTTTTTAAATTGTTTCTCATATAAGATTATCCCCTTTCACAAAAATATATTATTTTAAAATTTCTTCTGCTAATTCATTTAACTTTTCTGTATCATTATTTTTAAGTGTTGATTTAATTGTAACAACAGGATCTATTATTTCAATGTTTTTCATTGTTGATAATACATCTTTCATACATTTGCCAGAATTCGGAGCCCATGTACCGTTTTCAATTAATCCTATTTTTCGATTTTGATAATTCTTTTCTTTTAGATCAAATAGTAAATTTCTCATAGGTGAAAACATTTCCATATTATATGTAGATGATGCTAATATTACCTTACCATATCTAAATGAATCTTCTACCGCTTCTGCTATATCTTCATTGGATAAATCAGCAAGTACAACTTTAGGTGCTCCCTTTTCTTCTAATATCTCTTTTAGTTTTGTACAAGCATTAAAAGTATTTCCGTGTATTGAAGCACAAGCTATATATATTCCATCACTTTCTGGTTCATATTTACTCCAAATATCATATTTCTCAATATAACGTGATAGATTTTCTTTTAATATTGGTCCATGTAATGGGCATATTGTTTGTATATCTAAAGTACTTGCTTTTTTTAATAAGTTTTGTACTTGTACCCCATATTTTCCTACTATATTAAAGTAATATTTTCTTGCTTCACAATCCCAATCTTCGTCAGTATCTAATGTACCGAATTTTCCAAATCCATCTGCTGAAAATAATACTTTTTCGTTTTCTTCATATTCCATCATAACTTCAGGCCAATGAATCATTGGTGCCATAATAAAATGTAATTTATGCTTTCCTAAATCTAAAACATCATTTTCTTTTACTTCTATTTTTCTTTCATTTAAGTCTGGAATATCAAAAAATTGTGGTAGAAAAGCAAATGTTTTATTATTTCCAACAAGTTTTATATTAGGATATTTATTTATAAGTGTTTTTATGTTATATGCATGATCTGGTTCTAAGTGTGAAATAATTAAGTAATTTGGTGATCTTCCATTTAAGACATGATGTAAGTTTTCTAACCATTCATCTGTTTTTCTTTTATCTATTGTTTCTAAAATGGCAATTTGATCATCAATAATAACATAAGAATTATATGAAACTCCATTTGGCACATGATATTGATTTTCAAATAATTCAATATCTTTATCGTCTGCTCCTATATATTTTATATCATTTGTAATTGTTATATCTTTCATTTTTCTCTCCTTTAATTTTTTACTAATTATATATCACATGTTAAAAATAATCAATAAAAACGAACCTCTATAGTTAAAATTTTAACAATTGAGGTTCATTTTATTATTTCTTTTTCACTTGCTTTATTTTATTGTAATTTCTTTTATTAATACTAGTTTTAAACATGCTATATCGTTAACTGTAACTCTATTGTCATCATCTATATTAGCTGCTTCTAAAACAATTCCTTCTAAATTTTCCTTTTGAATGAAATGTAATTTTATTAATGATAAATCATTAACAGTAGTTTTTCCATCTTTATCCATATCTCCAGTAACGCATAAAGTATATTCTTGATTTTCTCCTGTTTGAATTGTAGTGCCTGTTGTTAGTATATCTGTATCTTGTAAAATTTCTCCATCTGGATTTTTTATAGTAATTTCTTGTCCTGCTTTAATATTTCCTCTGAAGTCGTTGACTGTTGTTTGTGGAGGTATTTTTGAGATGACTGTTTCTTCTATTTTATATTTCTCGGAAGAAATTTCAAAATTAGTAGCTAATATTTGGCATGCAGTACTTGTAACTTCTTTTGTATCATCTTCTAAGGTAGATGTGATTGTTAATGTGTAATTTCCTTCATCTTCTAGTTTCATAGCCTCTAAAACTAATGTAGGATCTTTTTGATCATTTAATTTTTTTCCATCTTTATACCATTGATATTTATCAATACCATCTGATTCTTCAATTGTAGGACTTATTGTTACTTTTTCTCCTATATTTGCAACCATTTTTTGAGGCATTTCTATAATTTTTGCTTCTTTAAAATCGTTACTTCCATCGTCAGTAATAAATCTTAAATTACAAATTCCTGCATGATTATTTCCTGCTCCTACAGCCTTAGATTCTATTTTTATTATTGTGCTTCCTTCTGGTATTTGTAATGCAATACTTTCATATTTAGTTTGCCAACCTAAAGCGGCTCCTTCATATATTATTTGATCGTCTGCATGTACAATGACCTGAACTTTTCCATTCATTCCATATTGTGTATTCTCTCTGACACTATTTTTTATACCATAATCAAATTCTAAGTATTTGTATCCTTTATCGGTTATGTCGAAAGTTATACTAGCATTTTCTTTTGCTTCTATTGCATTTGTATAGTATCTTTCATTTTCTCCTGTCCATAGTCCTAATGAGTCAACTTTATTAACTGTTCCTGTAATTTCTGCATCATCTATTACTGGCTCTATTTCAGTACCATTGGTTACTCTTAATACAAGAGATGCTGAATTTGTTTTACCATTATCTTCAATTAAATAGTTTACGTGATAAAATCCTGCTTTTAAATTAGTTCCATCTCCTGAAGTTGGAAAGTCTTTTATATCAGTTTTAACGACTTCTTGTTCTTTAGTTATTCTATCAACTTTTACAGAGATATTTTCCTTTGGAAATTCGTCATTAAAAATACTTCCGTAATCTACAATATAGTCTAATAAATTATATTCTCTATTTTTTGGAATAAATACATCTGGTGCACTTACTGTTACCCATACAGATGGATAGTTAAGTAATTTTCTTGGATATTGTTCTGTTCCAAAAACAAACCATTTATAATGTCTTGCTTTGTAATTTCCACCAACTGATAAATTACCTTCTCCATCTACACCAGGTGCTAAGAATTCACCTGATAAAAGATCTGTTTTAAACCAGTAATCATATTCATAAGTTTTTGTAAATGACCACGCATGCGGAGCACTACGTCCCCATACACTTTTAGTTCCAAGTCTTTGAGATAGGTATATATATCCACGTGCATTTCCACCACAAACTGCTCTACCATTACCTAGAGAATTACTAAGTAGTTGACCTCCATCAGCATATACTAACCATGATTTATATTTATCTGCAACGACTTTTAAACGTTGTACTTCAGTCATATCATCTTTTTTTACAGATAACATATCTACTGTATTAGCTTCTATTTTTGCAAGCCACTCATCTTGTATTTCACCATCTTTATTTACCCAAACTGTAACATGACTTACAAGTCCATCTTTTTCAGTTATTCCAGTTCCCCAATCTTTCATAACAAATGTACGTGGTTCATCATCCATAAGCATAGGGATTAATGATGTTAATTCTGATTTTTTTACATATATTCCTTTATCTTGTAAATCAATGTCTACTTGATATACTTCTTCTCCATATCTTGTTATTTTAGTCCATTTACTTGGATCAAAATCTAATACTTCGTTTAATACAATATCCCATGCCTTTTTTCCTTGTGTACTTAGTGTGCCTCTTCCATGGTAAAGGTATGATGCCCATGGTTTCTTTAATCTTTCAATTGATAATTCTTTTGAATAGTCTTCGCCTGTAACTGTCATATTTACAAGGCGTTTATGAGTGTTACCGCTTTCATCTGACACTGAATATAAAACTTTAAAATTTCCAGATTTTTCACCATCATAATTAGTTTTATATGTAATATTTTTTGTAATATCATTTCCATCTTTATCTTTTGCAACTGCATATTCTAGGATGTTAGATGATGTTACTTGTTCTGCTAAATTAAATTCTAAGTCATCAACAGCTAAGTATGGTGTTTCTGCTTCTTTATAAAATGCTGCATTTCCCCAGGTTGCATGTGGATTAGAACCACTTATAGTAGTAACTACTATTTTTAAAACCTGTACATCTTTAAGTGGCACTAAAATATTTTTTGCTTCATCTGTAGAAGACATTTCTTCACTTGAATAGACTTCCTTATCGTCTGCATATACTTTAAATTCAACAGAAGAATTGCTTTGTCTTCCTGTTTTGTTTATTCCAACATCTGCTGAAAAGAATCTATATCCTTGTTCTTGGATATCTGTATATATTAAATATGCTTGAGTTGAAGGTATTGTTATAATACCTTTATCATATTCTTTTTCTTCTCCATCTTTTAATAAAGCAAATTTATTTCCATTACTATCTACATCTGTAAAATAACGAGAATAGTTATTACCTTGTGGAGTAATGTCTGATAAATATACTTTATTTTCCATATTAGAAAATTCATAAGTTTCTTCTTTTAACTCTATATCTTGTTCAGTTATTTCGCTTGTTGAGCTTACTTCATTATTGCTGGCCATACTAGTGGCGTATGTTGTTACATGTGTTCCAATTATAGTTGTAAGTATTAAAAGTATCATTAAACTTTTCTTTAAATTTTTCATCATCTCTTTTCTCTCCTTTATCTGATAATATTTATCATAATCTTATGAACTTACTACAATTAGCCAATTCCATATTACCATATCACCTATATTTTGTCAATTTTATTTTTAAATTATTTATCAAATATACTGTCTAATTTTTCTAGTAAAATATTTAATTTACATATTTTAAATAAAAATATTCTAATTTTGTCTATAATTATTGAAGCAAGTAGAAATAATATAGAAAAAGAAAATACATATATAAATATTTTTATTAGTGATTGGTCATATAAATTTGCAAATATTCCTTTTATTACATGATCAAAAACAAATTTATTAGTATTTAACAAATATACTGCAAATGCAGATGGCGCTAAAAATTTAATTATTTTTGTTCCTAAAGTTTTAATTTCTAATCTTGAGAACAATATTACATGAAAAATAGAAACTAGTAATATTGTAGGTGAAATATATGAAACAAATAAATTTTTATTTATTGACATATCAAATATAGAAAATTCAAAACCATACATTTTATATATAAATGTAATACCATACAATAATAATATGCTAAGTATTATTGTATGTGTTTTCATATTTTTTCCAATTTTACATTTCTTTATTATAGATCCTAAAATAAAGCAAAGTGTTATCCAAATAAAAGAATATCCATTATTAAGCTCAAACTCTCCTGAAATACTACTCAAAAATGAAAAAACTATAATAATTGCGAAGAAAATTCTTTTAAGTAGTATATCGTTACAATTTCTAATTCCACTATTTATAATTGGCATGATTATAAATAATCCTGTATAAGCGGTAAAATACCAATATAATCTATGGGTAACGGGTAAAAAAGCAATTACATAATCTTTGGAACTTACTGAGTTAGGCATAATAATATTAAAAATTATAGTTAATAATAAATCATAAAAAACTACTTGTAACCATAAATTTATATAATTTGATATTTTAAATTTATTTTCTTTCTCATTATATAAAACATATCCACTAATTATTGCAAAAATATTAACTGCACCATATGCACATATTTCTATTAGCCAAACAAAATGGTATTGGGGCGAATTTACTATAGAACTTTCAAGTAATCCTCCTTGTCCCAGTGAATGCAATAATACAATATATAGCATTGCTACTATTCTAAGTAAATCTATTCCATAATTTCTTTCTTTTTTTATTTCTAAGTTATCTTTTGCAGTTTCCTCCATAAAAACTTTATAATTCTCCTTTCAAATCATGAAGTAATTATACTTATTATATTTATAAAATACAATATTGGTAAATAAAAAAAACAAACTAACATTTAATATGTTAGTTTGTAGTTATAATATTATTTATTTTGACCACAGCAGTTCTTATATTTCTTTCCACTTCCACAAGGACAAGGATCATTTCTTCCTACTTGTGGTTCTTTATTTACATATGGTGTATTTACTGGAGCTGAAGACTTAGGTGGTGTTGATCCATCTAAATTTACATTTTCTTTTCCAGCTAATGTAATTTTTACGGCTTCTCTTCTAACTGGTGCATTCTCTCTTTTTCTAGCATTCATTAAAAGTTTTACAACATTTAATTTTATATCTGCTACCATTTGGTCGAACATATCAAAGCCCTCAATTCTGTATTGTACAACAGGATCTTTTTGAGCATATGCACGAAGTCCTATTCCGTCTTTTAATTCATCCATTGCATCGATATGATCCATCCATCTTTCGTCTACAATTTTAAGCATAACTACTCTTTCAAGTTCTCTTAAAACTTCTTCACCAAATTCTTCTTCTTTTTTAGAATATATAGCATTTGCTTTTTCTTGTAATTCTTCAATTACTTTGTTTGGTTTTCCACTTTCTAAAGATTCAAGTTCTGAAATACCGTAGACAGAAGCTGTTTCTGTAAGTAGTCCTTCTTTATTTATTCCTTCATCTGATGTGTAAGATTGAACTAATTCTTCTGCTAAACTATTTATCATATTATGAATGTTTTCTTTTAAGTTTTCTCCATCTAATACTTGTCTTCTTTGTGAGTAAATGATACCTCTTTGAGTGTTCATAACATCATCATATTGTAGGACATTTTTTCTAATACTAAAGTTTCTTCCTTCTACCCTCTTTTGAGCATTTTCAACAGCATTTGAAATCATTTTTGATTCAATTGGCATATCTTCATCTGCACCTAAGGTGTTATATATTTTAGTAATCATATCTCCACCAAAGATTTTCATTAGATCATCATCTAAGCCTATATAAAATCTTGATTGTCCTGGATCTCCTTGACGACCACTACGTCCTCTTAACTGATTGTCAATTCTTCTTGATTCATGTCTTTCTGTACCAATAATCTTTAATCCGCCTACTTCAAGTACTTTTTTCTTTTCTTCTTGTATTTCTTGATCATATTTTGCTTTTAATTCTTTAAATTTATTTCTAGCATTAAGTACATCTTGATCATCAGTTTCATTAAATGCAGTTGATTGTTCTACTTGTTCATCTGAATAACCAAGTTTTTTCATTTCTTCTTTTGCTAAAAATTCGCTATTTCCTCCAAGCATAATATCGGTACCACGACCTGCCATGTTTGTGGCAATTGTTACAGCACCAAATTTACCTGCTTGTGCAACAATTTCAGCTTCTTTTTCATGGAATTTAGCATTTAATACAGTATGCTTAATTCCTTCTTTTGATAGTAATTTACTTAATTTTTCAGATTTTTCAATAGAAACTGTACCTACTAGTACTGGTTGACCTATTTTGTTGCTTTCTTTTATGTCTTTTATAACAGCTCTAAATTTAGCATCTTCATTTTTATATATAATATCTGAATTATCTTTTCTGATCATAGGTTTATTTGTTGGAATTTCAATAACATCTAATTTATATATTTCCTCAAATTCTGCTTCTTCTGTCATAGCAGTTCCTGTCATACCAGATAATTTGTCATACATTCTGAAATAATTTTGGAATGTAATTGTTGCTAATGTTTTTGATTCATCTGCAATTTTAACATGTTCTTTTGCTTCGATTGCTTGGTGAAGACCATTGTTGTATCTTCTTCCATACATAATTCTTCCTGTAAACTCATCTACAATTAAAACTTCTCCATCTTTTACGATATAGTCTATATCTTTTTTCATGATTCCATGAGCTCTTAATGCTTGGTTTACATTATGAACTAATTCTGAGTTTTCTATATCATTGAAATTTTCAAGTCCAAATTCTTGCTCAGCTTTTTTGATACCTTTTTGTGTTAATGATGCAGATTTTGCTTTTAAGTCAACAATATAATCATATTTTTCATTGTCTTCTGCTTGTTCAAAATCTTTTACATCTTCCTCAATAATTACTTTTGGTGTTAATCTTCGTACAAAGTTGTCAGCTTTTTTATATAAATCTGAAGATTGAGAACCTCTACCAGAAATGATTAATGGTGTACGAGCTTCATCAATTAAAATACTATCTATCTCATCAACAATTGCATAATTAAGACCACGTTGTACTAATTGATCTTTATAAATAACCATATTATCACGCAAATAATCAAATCCAAATTCATTATTAGTACCATAAGTGATATCACAAGCATATGCTTTTCTTTTTTCATCTGGTTCCATTCCAGCTATAGATAGTCCAACAGTTAAACCTAAGAAACGATATACTTTTCCCATCCATTCACTATCTCTTTTTGCTAAGTAGTCATTAACGGTAATAACATGTACACCTTTTCCAGTTAAAGCATTTAAATATACAGGAGCTGTAGCTACTAATGTTTTTCCTTCTCCAGTTCTCATTTCAGCGATTCTACCTTGATGTAGTATAATACCACCAATTAACTGAACATCAAAATGTCTCATTCCTAATACTCTTTTAGAGGCTTCTCTGACAACAGCAAAAGCTTCTGGTAATATATCATCTAAAGTACTTCCTTTAGATAATCTTTCTTTAAATTCATCTGTTTTGCCTCTTAATTCAGCATCTGATAATTTTTGAATTTCAGGTTCTAAATCATTAATTTTCTTGATTAGTGGCATAACTCTTTTTACTTCTTTTTCACTATATGTTTTAAATAAACCCATGTTTTTCTTTCCTTCCTTTTGCAATAAAATCGTACATTATACACTATATCATTTTTTTTATAAAACTGCAAGTAAAATAAAGAAAAGCACTTCTATATTTTATAGAAATGCTTCTTTTTTTAGTTTAATTCTTATTTTATGATAATTTTTTCTATATATTGTGTAGTTGAATTATATTCAAAGCTGATTGTATAAGTATTATTTAAAGATATTAAACTTCTTATATTTGATACATCTTCTGTATATGTTTTATCATTGTATTCCATAGAAATCTGATGTGTAGAAGCGGCATTACTATCACGAACAGCATTTATTAATAATCTAACCATTGTTCCGCTTTGTGCTCCCTGATATTTTATGAAATTATTATTAAACTTTTCTACATCATTTTCGCCGATTCCCATATTTAAAAATTCATCAGTTTTATCGGTTACTCCACTAGTTGTAAAAGTATTTGCTTCTAAAACTGTTCCTCCGTTTTGAACTGCTTCTTGTGTTGCCATTTCTGTTTCAGCATTTAAATCCATATACCTTCTAAATCCTAGAATACCTCCAGCTACTATTATTACTAATATTAATAAAATAATTAATCCCCTATCTGCCATGGTAATTTCCTCCTTTGTATTACAACTAATTCATATATTTATATTATAAGCTATTTTTTCCCTTTTTTCAATTATTTTTTGAAATATAGTAATTTATTTTTTATATGCACATAAATATTAATATAATGATTTATAAAAATAAAGAGGTTTTATTATGTTTGTTTTTAATATGAAATTAGATGGACATAGAGTATCTAAAATTTTTATGGGAATTCTTTGTGTTATTATTTTGATAATTACTATAGTGATTTGTTATCAGCTTTTATTTTGTCCTTTATTTAAAACTAATGATACCTTTAAAGAAGATGGTATTTTTGAAATAAATAGTCAAAATTATACAAATGTTTTACAAAATGTTCATCGACATATTGATAATTATGTAGGACAAAAAATTAAATTTTCTGGATATGTATATCGATTATATGATTTTGGTGAAGATCAATTTGTTTTAGCACGTAATATGATTATTTCTTCTGATTTTCAAAGTGTTGTTGTTGGATTTTTATGTCATTCTACAGAAATTAAAAATTATCCTGATGACACTTGGGTTGAGATTCAGGGAACTATTACAAAAGGAAATTATAAAGGTGAAATTCCTATTATAGAAATTGAAGAAATTAAAGAAATAGATGCTCCTAATGAAGATGAATATGTATATCCACCAGATGATACTTTTATTACTACTTCTACTGTTTTATAGTTTAAAAATAGAAGATATGAAATTACATATCTTCTATTTTGCTATCATCTTTCAAAAATAGATTTTACAATTCCTTTATCGATTAAAGTTCCATAAAAATTTTTTAGTATTATTAAAATAATTGGTCCAATTAGTAGTCCTACAATACCTACGAATTTAAATCCAGTATACATTGCTATTAAAGTAAAAATAGGATGAATACCTATTTGTCCACTTACAATTCTTGGCTCTATAAATTGTCTTACTACTGACATAATTATCCATAAAACGAATATGGCAATTGCTAGTGTGATATCTCCCATAAATCCAAGAAAAATTGCCCATGGAATCATTACTGTACCTGAGCCAAATATAGGTAAGGCATCGATAAAACCAATTAGTAAAGCTGCAAGTAATGGAAATTCAACATTCCATCCTATAAAATGAAAAATATATAAACCAATTAAAGAAATTATAAAAGATATAAGAACTAAAATGGCTTCTGCTTTTAAATATCCACCTAAAGTTTTAATTAAACCTCTTAGATGTATACCGATTTTCTTGACCCATGTTTCTGGTAAATGATGTTCTAATTGATCTAACATATATATTTTATCTACACAAATAAAGTAAAGTGCTAAAAATGTAATTACTATATAGATTCCTATTGTCGGGATGGATGTGATAAATTCTATAGTACTTGTTAAAAAGTTTTTGGCCCAGTTAGTTAATGTTCCTAGAAAATCAATTGTAGAATTTTGAATGACATTCATAACATTTTCAGGAATTTGTATTTTACTAAAATCAATTGAATGTATAATATCTTCTACAATTTTATAGCCTCTGTCTACATAGACATTTAAATTTGATAAAATATCTGATGTTTCTGAAACAAGTGTTGCTATCCCCCACACTAAAAATCCTACAATACCTGAGATGGCTATTATAAATACAATAATAGAACTTGTTTTTCTTTTTAATTTTGTTTTTTTCATAATCCATTTTATGATAGGTTCTAATATTAATGAAATAATGAAAGCAATCAAAAATGGCATAAAAAAAATTGCTAATTTAAATCCTAAATAAATGACTAATATACTTAATGCTAGTGCAATTATATTTCTAAAAACTTTACCCCAATAGTTCATATCAATAATCATCTTATGTACCTTCTTTCTTTTATATCTTGTCCTTTTATAGTATATTTAGCTAAGCAACAATTAATGATAAATATTTTCATTAACTGTTGCTTATTTACTATTATTCAGCGTTAGTTTTGTCACATCCACATATATTTTCTAAAGTACATCCGACACTCTCTGAATTTACACTTTTATTTGCAGCTAAATCTCCTAATGTTAAAATTCCAATAACTTTATTATTTTCTATTACTGGTAGTCTTCTTATTTGCTTTTCAGACATTAGTTTTTCTGCTTCTGCTATATCAGTTTCAGCTTCACAACAACATACTTTACATGTCATAATGTCACTTACTGTAGTGTTTTTGTAATCTTTATTACATCCTATTGTTCTTAATAAAATATCTCTATCTGTTACTAATCCCACGATTTGTTTTTCGTTATTGCAAACAGGAACACACCCAATGTGATTATTACACATTAATCTTGCACATTCTTCAATTGAACAGTTAGGATTAACATATGCTATTTCATTACACATACAATCTTTTACTTTCATAAAAAATTACCGCCTTTCTAGTGAGTAATTAAATTTTATTTTAAAATTTAATTATATTGATATTGTTTACGAAAAAATAAAAGATATACAAATTAAAATTGTATATCTTGGAAAATTTTTCATTTAAAAATTATAATATCCCCTATCTTCCCTTGGTCTTGGTGGTTGTGGTGGATAAGGCTGATATGGAGGATATGGATGAGGTCTATTAGGTCTATTTCCTCCTAGTAGTTGATTTAAAATTAAAATTTTAATTAAATCTTGTAATGTTGGATTTCTTCTAATAGATCTATCTTCTACTTCCTTTTGATTAGATGTTTTTATATCTGTCTTATTTAAGGAATTTGTTCGATTACTAGAAACTGCTTTGGCTGATTTATTATTGTCTGCTTTTTCATTTGGTAGATTTACACGTACATTAATAACTGTGTTTATTTCTGGAGAATTTTCTATATTAAGATATATTTCTTCAGTCATTTGTTCTAGAAGTTCTCGTGTAATTGGTTTTGTATTAGACTCGCACATTTTACATACCATAGGATTTAATAGCTTGTATATTTCTGGATATAGTTCCATAATTTCTTCACTATAACGTGTTGAAACAGGATATGCTGGATGTTCATATGGCATAGTATTATAATTTTCATATGTATTTTGACGTTCAATTGGGTAGCCTAGTACACTTCTCATATAGTCTTCATAATTTTGATAATACATATTTTACCTCCTATATATTTTTCTATCTTATTATATGCAGGAAGTAAAATTCTGTGATTTTATTTAATTGAATTTACTAATTCTTTAAACTTATTTCCACGCTCTTCAAAATTTTTAAATGCATCAAAACTAGCACTTGCTGGTGATAATAGGATTACATCTCCTATTTTTGATTTATCATTTGCTAGATTTACAGCTTCTGCTAAATCTTTACAGTGGAAAATTTCAATAGATTTATTGTTTAAAGCTTTTCTTGTTGCAGTTTCTATTTTTTCAGAAGTAGGCCCTGTTAATATAAGTGTTCCTACCTTTTCTGCTATAACTGTTCCTATTTCTGTGTAGTCTAATCCTTTATCTGATCCACCTGCTAGTAAAATAATATTTTCATCAAATGCTTTTAAGCCTGCTATTGTACTTGCAGGGCTTGTTCCGATGGAATCATTATACCATTTGGCTCCATTAATTTCTTTCACAAATTCTAACCTGTGTTCTACGCCATTAAAATTTTTGATGGCTTTTATTTGTGTATCAGTATCAACTAAAGGACTAGTTGCAGCTAGTGCAGCACAAATATTTTCGTAGTTATGTATTCCTCGTAACTTGATGTCTTCTTTTTTTAATATATGTCTACGTACATCATCTTTACAATATTTTATAATTTCATCAGAAGAATCATAGATAAATCCATTTTTTAATTTTTCTTTACTACTAAAGAAAATAACTTCACCATTTGCTTCTCTAGCAAATTCACGTGTGAATTCATTATCGTAATTCAATACAGTAATTCCTTTAGCATCCTGATATTTGAATATATTTTTCTTAGTTTCTCTATATTCCTCGTAACTTTTATGTACATTTAAATGATCGGGATAAATATTTGTAACAACTGATATTGATGGACTAATATCAACATTCATTAATTGAAAGCTACTTAATTCTAAAATGATTATATCTTCAGGAGACATATCTTTTATTTGTGTAAAAATAGGTTTTCCTATATTGCCTCCTAGAAAACATTTTTTACCTGAAGTTTTTATGATTTCATATATTAGTGAGGTTGTTGTCGTCTTTCCTTCTGTTCCTGTGATTCCTATTATTTTTCCAGGACATAATTTTAATACTAGTTCAATTTCAGAGGTTAAAACAGCTCCTCTTTCTACTTCTGCTACAATTTGTTCTGTATCTGGTCTACAACTTGGCGATCTGAATATAATATCAAAACCATTTAAAGAATTTAGTGAATCCGGACCTGTTATAATTTTATAATTATAGCTATTTATTTTTTGCAATGCTTCTTCATTTATTTGTTGTAATTCTCTTTGGTCAAAAACAGTTACATCTATATTTCTTTCATGAAAATAATCTAATAATGGAATATTGCTAACTCCCATTCCTATAATTGCTACTTTTTTTCCTATAATAAAGTTTTCAAATTCTTCTAATTTTTTATTTTCCAATTTTGTTTCCCCTTTCATAGCATTATTTTGCTATGTATTGTAATACTTTATCTGCTGATTCCTTTGCATTTTTACAATTTGTTACATCTACTTCTATTGTTCTATCATATTTTTTATAATATCCTGCTGCTTCTTGAAGTTTATCACGCTCAATAATATTTGTTTTGATTTGTTCATAATCAGCATTTTCTTTATATTGTATGCTTTTTCTTCTAATTCGTTCTTCTAATGAAGCGGTAATTAAAAAATGATAATCTAATTCTGGGTAAATATTCATTAAATCTCTGCCTGATACAATAACATTGAATTTATCTTTATATAAATCAATGATGCTTTTTCCAAAAGAATATAAATTGGCATTGTTAGCAGATTTTCCTGCTATTGAAACTGCTAATGAAGCATCTTTAGATTGTAATTCTTCTTCATCAATTTTTTTATCTTTTACATATACAACAGTTTCTCTATTTTCTATTTCAAATCTTACTTGTAATTTATCCATTATTTGTTTTACATCAATGTTTTTTATATTTTCTGCTAAATTAGTAAGATTAATTTGATCCTTTTGTGCTTGCATTAATGCAAATACAATTGCTCTATATAAGTTTCCACCATGAAGTAAAATACTATTTGGTATTTGATTTAATAATTCTCTACATATAGATGTTTTTCCAGCACCTACATAACCTTCTATTCCTATGACAATATGGTTCATATTTTTCCTCTTTCTTTTTAAAATTTAAAATCTAGGTAAGCATATTTAGGAGTTTCATATGTTAAAAATTCATTTATTGTTTGATTTGCGATTGGTGATAATTGATTAATTCTTGTATATGTATTGTTTTCTTTTACAAGTGGTATAATATATCTTTGTTTTGTTTTAAATCCTATACAATATTTATCTTCTACTGGAAAGTCACTTTCACCTATTTTTTCTGTTTGTCTAAATTGTTTAAAGCAGTTTGAAATTCGTTCATCCTTACAGTTTTCTATTTTTTTGATAACTTCATTTTCTGATAAAGTATATAAATCTTTTTGTGTTAAAAAATTTTTATATGACATTTCTTTTACAATGTCAGCAACAAATTGCATAACAAGTTTATCTTCATTTGATACCCAACACTTCCATAATTTACTAGCACCATTTATAAATTTTTCTGCTACTTTGATATTGTTAAAACCTAATTCTTCAATTCCTTCTTCATTTTTTTGTATTTCTACACATTTATATATTTCTTCAACATCTTCTAATGTCCAAATGATATCAGAATCTTGTCTAAAATACATACCTTCTGCTAATGTATATTCTAGTCTATCTGCTGATAATTTTGGAGTATCATTATCTGCAATTGGATATATATGATAATCTCTTACTTCTTCTATTTGGATATTGTCACGTTTTAAAAGATTCATAATTTCATTTGAATCAGTTATCATTTTTTCGGTTAAATTTTCTGTTACTTCTTGTGTTAAATAGTCTCCATACATAGCATCAATACAATGTTTAAAAACAGGTGTTGAGATATCATGAAATAATCCAGCTAAAGTTTGTTTTTTATCATGGGTAAAATTCCATATGATTAAAGCTACTCCAATGCTATGATCTAAATTTGAATAAAAAAATTTATGATTAAAAATATGTGTATATTCTGTTCCACAATTACATCCAATTTTACCAATTCTTTGCATGGCATCTGTTTGAATATAATCATATAAAAATTCTGGAAATTCATCACATAAAATTTTGTAATATTTTTCAATAATTGGATTTTGACAAATGTATGATTGCATAAAAATAGTACTCCTTTTTATTTAATTTACGAATGCATTTTATCATATTTATTAAGAAATCTCAACTTAGCTGAATATTTTTCATATAAATGGTTACAATATTATTGTAATTTTAGATTGGAGGTGCTTTTTATGTCAGAAAATAAAAATAATAACCAAAATAAACAAAATAAGAATAATAATAACAACAACAATAATAACAATAATAAAAATGAAAGAGAAAATAATAGCAACTGTAACTAGTTAAAATTGCATTAGATAAAAAATAGTAGTGTTTCTTTTATTTTAAGAAATACTACTATTTTTCTATTATTATCTTTCATTATTTTCTTTTTCGGGTATAGTTCTTTTGATTAATGATTGAGTTTTTTCTTCCTCAAATAACCTAGTTGTAGGATTGAACATATAAGTAAATGAATTATTTTGAGTTCTTAATATAATTGAAATATTTTCTTTTGCACTATAATTTGTTTTGGTACTACAAAATGTTGTTGTTGAATCAGGAAGACAGTATCGTATATATTTTTGATATATGTATACTATTTCATTATTTCCAGGTTTTTTTATATCGCCAAATCTATATAAATTTTGTAGTACAATATCTAATTTTTGTTTATCATTTAATGAATTAGCATCTTTTAAAGTATCTCTTACTATGTACCAATAATCATCTGAATATCCTCGTTCTTTTGATATATATCCCAGTTTTAAATCTTCTTCCTTTAATTCTTGTTCAGAAATTGTATCGCTTCCAAAATATTGAGTTTTACATCTAAACTGTATATTTTTTAAATCATTAGTAAGATCGGCTATATGTTTACAATCATTTTCGTCATAAAAAACAACAAAATAATGAGCACCATTTTCTTCAGTGGCTAAATTATTTTTAATTCCGCTTAGCGTTAATAATTTAGAATATTGTTGTGTTAATGTTTTACAGATAATAATGTTGGGATTTGTATATGTTTTTTGAGAATATTCTAGCATTGATTCTTCTTCACCAAACATATAATATTTATATCTTGTATCATAAAAACTTCTTTTACCTAGTTCTAAGTATAAGTATCTTGCTTTTGAAATCACTGTATCAGCATTTGCTGGAATCGATATTACAAAATCTTCTAATGTTTTTATTTCTTGCATTGTAAACCTCTATTTTTCTAAATACTTCTTTAGAAATTTTCCTGTGTAGCTTCTTTCGTTTTTTACAATTTGTTCTGGAGTTCCAATAGCAATTACCTGACCTCCATTATCTCCTCCTTCTGGTCCTAAGTCTATAATATGGTCAGCTGTTTTAATTAAATCTAAATTATGTTCAATAACAATAATAGTGTTTCCTGTATCTACTAATCTTTGTAAAATATCTACTAATCTATGAACGTCAGCAATATGTAGTCCTGTAGTTGGCTCGTCTAAAATATATAATGTTTTTCCTGTGGCTTTTTTAGATAATTCTGTTGCTAGTTTTATACGTTGAGCTTCTCCTCCTGATAATGTTGTTGATGGTTGTCCTAATTTAATATATCCTAATCCTACATCATATAGAGTTTGAATTTTTTGTTTAGCTCTTGGGATATTACTAAAGAACTCTAATGCTTCTTCAACTGTCATATCTAATACATCTGCAATAGTTTTGCCTTTGTATTTTACTTCTAATGTTTCTTTATTATATCTTTTACCTTTACATACTTCGCAAGGTACATAGATATCTGGAAGGAAATGCATTTCAATTCTTAAAATACCATCACCATTACAAGCTTCACAACGTCCTCCTGGTACATTGAAACTAAATCTACCTTTGTCATATCCTCTCATTTTTGCTTCATTTGTTGTTGAAAATAAATCACGAATGACATCAAAAAGTCCTGTATAGGTTGCTGGATTTGAACGTGGAGTTCTTCCAATTGGTGATTGATCTATATTAATAATTTTATCAATATTTTCAATGCCTTTTATTTCTTTACATTTACCTGGCTTTTCTTTAGAATCATTTAATTCTTTTGCAATTGTTTTATATAATATTTCATTAACAAGTGTACTCTTTCCAGAGCCTGATACTCCAGTTACGCAAATAAATTGTCCAAGTGGAAATTTTACGCTAATATCTTTTAAATTGTGTTCACTTGCACCCTTTACTTCTATTGATTTTCCATTTGACTTTCTTCTTTTTTTAGGAACAGGAATTTGTTTTCTTCTACTTAAGTATTGACCAGTTATAGAATCTAATACAAGTTTTACTTCTTCAGCTGTTCCTTGTGCCATCACCTTTCCACCGTGAACTCCAGCTCCAGGACCAATGTCAATAATTTGGTCGGCTGCAAGCATTGTATCTTCATCATGTTCTACAACTAATACAGTGTTTCCTAAATCTCTTAGTTTCTTTAAAGTTCCTAATAATTTATCATTATCTCTTTGATGCAAACCTATACTTGGTTCATCTAAAATATATAATACTCCTGTTAATCCAGAACCAATTTGAGTGGCTAAACGAATACGCTGAGCTTCTCCTCCTGATAATGTTCCTGCACTTCTTGATAATGTTAAATATTCTAATCCTACATCCATTAAAAATTGTAATCGTTTATTTAATTCTTTTAAGATTTGTTCTGCAATTATTGAATCTTTGTTATTTAATTTTAAATTGTTTAAATAATCTTTTATTTTATCTATAGACATAGCTGTTAATTCATTGATATTTTTATCCCCTACTTTAACTGCTAATACTTCTTTTTTTAATCTTGCACCCTTACATTCTGGACATTCACTTTCACTCATATACCATTCATAAAAGTCTCTCATTCCTTGAGATTTGGTTTCATTATGTCTTCTTTCTAATGTTGGAATAACTCCTTCAAATGGTGCTGTGAATTTTCTAACACCTGCAATTGAAGAATATTCAAAATCGATTTTTTCATCTCCTGTGCCATATAATATTTTGTCTAAAAAGTCTTTTGGTAGTTTCTTTATTGGAACAGAAATGTCTACACCATAATGTCTTCCGATACTTTCAAAGTACATTTTTGCCATGGTGTCTCCCCTCTTCATTGTACTTGCACCGAAAGCTTTTACTCCATCATATAATGTTTTATTTTTGTCTGGAATAATTAAATCTGGATCCATTTTCATTAGATATCCAATACCTGTACAACTTGGACATGCACCAAAGGGATTATTAAAAGAAAACATACTAGGTGTTAATTCTTCGAAGCTAATATTACAATCTGGACAAGCATAGTTTTGACTATATAGTTTACTTCCCTTTCCAGGAATATCTACCATGACTAAATTATTTGCATGTTTTAATGCTGTTTCTATTGATTCTGCTAACCTAGCTCTAACATTTTCTTTAATAACTAATCTATCAACTATAATTTCTATATTATGTTTTTTCTTTTTATCGATCTGAATTTCATCAGACAAATCTATTGTTTCTCCATCTATTCTAGCACGTACAAATCCTTCTTTTTGAAATCCTTCTAATTGTTTTGTAAATTCACCTTTTCTTCCACGCACAATAGGAGCAAGAATTTGTATTCTTGTTCCCTCTTCTAATTCCATAACATTATCTACAATTTGATCTATTGTTTGTTTTTCTATTTTTTTACCACAATTAGGACAGTATGGAACTCCTACACGAGCATATAATAAACGAATATAGTCATATATTTCTGTAACAGTTCCTACAGTTGAACGAGGATTTTTTGAAGTTGTTTTTTGATCAATTGAAATTGCTGGAGAAAGTCCCTCAATTAATTCTACATCAGGCTTTTCCATTAATCCTAAAAATTGCCTTGCATAAGAAGATAAACTTTCTACATATCTTCTTTGACCTTCTGCATAAATTGTATCAAACGCTAAAGAAGATTTACCAGAACCTGATAATCCTGTAATTACTACTAGTTTATCGCGAGGTATTTCTATATTAATATTTTTTAAATTGTGCTCTTTTGCACCTTTTATTACTATTTTATCATTCATTTATTTTCAACCCCTTTATGCAGCATATAAATTTATTGCTAGATGATTATACTATATTTTCATATAAAAAACAAGAGTTTGGTGCTAATTTATAAATACGTATTTACATAATTTGATATTTGTGATATAATTTTTCACTAGATGTATTTAAATGATTGATGTATAGTAGCATCAGTCGTGCATCTTGGATTAAACACAAAAGGAGGTACAGCAAAGTGGTAAGCAAAATGACAGTGTTGGATCGGTTAGAGCTCTATGCCGAAGTTGGTGAGACTTCTGCTCCGCTTAAACTGTGGAAGAATCAGATTCTTCGACTGCGGAAAGATGGTTTTACCGTTGAGGAAGTTGCTCCTACTGGGCGTCACGCCGAGCGTTTCTGCACTATCGACTGGTCGCAGCCGACCATCCCCGAGAGTGTGGCAAACGAATTGCTGAAGATGAGCATCAACGCTCTCAACGGACGTGTCGATTCCAAGGATCGCGTTCCGACACCCTACAGTGTGAATCTTTAAGTAAAAGGGCTCCCTGTTCTTCAGGGGGCCCGATATTTTTGTTTTTAAGAATTTTTTAAAGTTCTTCTCTATAAATTACGTCTTGTTCATTTTCTTTTTCTACAAAAGATACAAGTGGTTGATCATGAACTTTATTTTCTAAACTTTCTTTGCAACTAAAAGAATTTTGCATATTCTTTGCATCAATTGGTTTACAAAATTCATCTGCCATATCTAATATTCCCATAATTTGCCTCCTTCTATTCTAAACTTTTAGATAATTCTTTAATTTTGTCTCTTAACTCTGCAGCTTTTTCAAATTCCATTTCTGATGCATATTTTAACATTTCATCAGTTAATTTACTAATTACATCTTCAATAGATTCATCTTTACTAATATTATATTTTGTTTCAGCTTCTTCTATAATACTTGCTTTTATTGTTTCTCTTATTGATTTTTGAATTGTTTTTGGTGTAATTCCATTTTCTTCATTATATTGCATTTGTATTTTTCTTCTTCTATTTGTTTCAGATATTGCTTTTTCCATAGATTCTGTTAATTCATCTGCATACATGATTACTTTTCCTTCTGTATTTCTAGCTGCTCTTCCAATTGTTTGTATCAGAGATCTTTCAGAACGTAAAAATCCTTCTTTATCCGCATCTAGTATTGCAACTAATGATACTTCGGGGATGTCTAAGCCTTCTCTTAATAAGTTTATTCCTACTAGTACATCAAATTCACCGTAATCTTAAATCTCGTATAATTTCCATTCTTTCTAATGCTTTTATATCTGAATGCATATATTTTACCTTTATGTCAATACCAGATAAATAGCTAGTTAAATCTTCTGCCATTTTTTTGGTTAGTGTTGTTACTAATATTCTTTCTTTCCTTTCAACCCTCTCACGAATTTGTTCAATCAAATCATCAATTTGGTTCATAACTGGACGTACTTCTATTTTAGGATCTAATAGTCCTGTAGGTCTAATAATTTGTTCTACTATATTATCTTTTGAGTGTTCTTTTTCATACTCTGCTGGTGTTGCACTAACAAAAATAACTTGATTAATTCTATCTTCAAATTCATTAAATTTTAATGGTCTATTATCAAATGCTGATGGAAGCCTGAAGCCATATTTTACTAAAGATTCTTTTCTTGCTCTATCTCCATTATACATAGCTCGTACTTGTGGAATAGTTGCATGTGATTCGTCAATTAATAGTAAAAAGTCTTTTGGAAAATAATCAAATAAAGTATATGGACTACTTCCTGGCTCTCTTCCACTAATATGTCTAGAGTAATTTTCAATTCCTTGACAAAAGCCAGTTTCTTTCATCATTTCAATATCAAAATTTGTTCTCTCTTCTATTCTTTGAGCTTCAATCAATTTATTGTTATCTTTAAAGTATTTTACTCTTTCCTCTTTTTCTTTTTCAATACTCTGGATTGCCTTTTCCATTTTATCAGCTGTTGTAACATAATGAGAATTTGGAAATATCATTATATGATTTCTAGCTGCAATTGTTTTTCCTGTTAGTGGATTTATTTCAGATATTTTTTCAATTTCATCTCCCCAGAATTCTACTCGAATCGCCTTTTCACTTTCATCAGATGGATATATTTCTAAAATATCTCCTTTTGCCCTAAAAGTTCCTCTTTTAAAATCAAGTTCATTTCTTGAATATTGCATTGTAATTAATTTTCGCATAATTTCATTACGTTCTTTTTTCATACCCGGTCTTAACGAAACTATCATATGTTCATAATCAATTGGATCTCCTAATCCATAAATACAAGATACAGAAGCTACAATAATTACATCCCTTGTTTCAAATAGAGCAGCTGTAGCTGAATGACGTAGTTTGTCAATTTCATCATTAATAGAGGCATCTTTTTCAATATATGTATCTGAAGAAGCAATATATGCTTCTGGTTGATAATAATCATAATAAGATACAAAATACTCAACTGCGTTGTCTGGGAAGAACTCCTTGAACTCGCTATAAAGTTGTCCGAGCTAGTGTTTTATTATGTGCTAAAACAAGTGTTGGTTTTTGCACTTTTTGAATTATGTTTGCCATTGTGAATGTTTTTCCGTGAACCTGTAACACCTAGAAGTGTCTGGAATTTCTTGCCTTCTTTGATTCCATTTGATAAGTATTCTATTGCTTGTGGTTGGTCCCCAGTTGGCTTATATTCTGAATGAATTTTAAACATTTTTTTCCTTTCTTGTGACGCACTATTAAATGATATTAAACAATACTAAATACTATTTTTTACTATTTAATAATATCATTTTTTACTTGAAAAAACAAGGTTTTTATAATACCTTGTTTTTTCAAGGGTGTGAATTTTAAGTAAAAATGTCCCATAAGAAATGAGACATTTTTTCATTGTATATAAAGTGTAAGTCTAGTAGAAAGGGTACCATCAGCACTATCCGAAGTACAATCCATTCGAATGTTAGGTGAATAATTATTATTAAAACTGCCTCCTCTAAAAGTACGATGATTATCCCAGTAAGCCTCTAACGTCCACTCTCCATAGTTTCCTCCTAAATCAAAAATATTTAGTATTTTATCATTCTTTGTTTTTCCTGTTTCTATTGCACTACTTCCCATATAGCCATTGCCTTTTGCTGTTACTTTATCTTTATCATTTCCTGTTAATGCATAGTTTAACATTGCATCATATTGGCTTCCCCATATCATACTGGACTTTACTGAATTCTTTGTGTTGGTAAATGTTTTTGCACAGGCATATAATCCAAACCATTGTTGTGAGGAATCATCCCAATTTTGGTTATTCGTTGCTATTCCTGCCTTCGAAATGGCCTTATCATTTTCTATTCCCATTTCGTATCTAGCTACAAAAAATCCCCCATATTTTTTTACACTATTTATCATTTCATTATAATCTTCTTGCATTGTAGCTTTAAAAGTTTCTTTACTTGCATATCTGTCTTCTTCTTCTTTTAATATGTTTCTTATATGACCTAAATAATTTTCCTCGCAGTCATAATGAGGTAAAGCATCTGGCTCCCTCCATAAAATCGTTCCTTGTCCATAATCTGATGACATTTCAGTTGATTCTGTTTCTGTAAACTCATAGAAAACTCCTTCATAATTTGTTTTTCCATTTGTGCCCTTATATTCTTCATTTGTAGATTCTTTTGCCATAGGCTTATCTGTTCCTACTACCTTCAAATCAGAATTTACTGGTATCCATACAAATTCATTTCCGTTACTTTCCCCTGTAGATTCATTTATACTATCTGTTATTATTATACCTTCTTTTGCATTAGTTGGTGAATCCTCTGGAATTGTAAATCCTGCTGGAATTGTTACTTTTACATTATCATCTGAGATAATTTCAGTATTATCATCTAGTAATTTCTTTGCTTCTTTTATATTTTCTACTGCACTTGAGTTTGTATTTTTAGAAAATGTTCCACTAAATATTTCTGATGCTTTTATATCATTATATTTTCCATCTTTTGTTGTTAGTATTAATTCCGACAAATCCTTTGGCAATTGTGAGTCTGGATCATAATTAAAATATTTTGCAAGTATTTTTTTTAATTGCTCTTCTGTTATTTTTCCGTTATTATTTGATTGTTCTTTATATATATCTATTTTTGCTAATTCTATTGTATGATTTTTTTCTGTTACTTCTTTTGCATATTGTGTTTGAGACACAATTTTCCCATCTCCTATTGTCCATGAAATTGATATTACTGCAAGTATCAATAGTATTATTATTGTTACAACTACGGATATTAAAGTTATACCACTTTTCTTTCTAAATTGTTTAATTATTTTCATCTTTTTATGCCTTATCTCTTTTACTTTTCTTTTCTCTTTCGGTTCTTTTATTTTCATTTTTTCTCCCTTTTTTTTAATTTAAGAAATCTCTTTTATATTTTAAACTTATTATACTAAAAGCCTGTTTTGATGTCAATCATTTTATATAAAAACAGAAAAAGAGTAAATTTCATTATTTATATATATCATTCATAATTGGTAATATATGGTAACTGACTAATTTTTTCCAATATTTAAAATACAGTATTTTGCCTTATTAAATTATGTTAAGTAATTTGAAAAAAGTTCCATAAAGTGCTATAATATAAGTAGTTCCCTATAAATTTTGGAATCATTATTAAAAACATTGTTTTTAATTTACTGATTCCAAGCAGAAAAAGAAAGGAAGAACATCTATGGAAAAGACCATGACCTTTGCCTTTAAAGGCAAAACTCCGCAGCCCTACAACACCGAGACCGCCCTTGAAGTATCTGCCAGAGATTTTCTCGTTGGCAATAAGAACTTCCTGGCAATGACTGAAGCTTTCGCAGCTGATGCTGAGCACCAGACCCTTGTGGTAATGTGCGACACTCTCGATGAGCTCTGTGCTATGGAGAAATTTATGTACTAATTCTGCAAGAAGAGAGACTGTCTTTGACAGTCTCTTCTTCTTTTTTATAGAGATTTATCTTATGCTGTCATTATTTTTTTGACATATTCACATATAATATCAGCTGTTATTTCTTTACCAACCGATGAATCAATACATAAATTATAATTTGAGGCATCTCCCCATGTTTTCCCTGAAATTGTCTTATAGTAACTTGCTCTATTTTTGTCGGATCTTTCGACATTTTTTATAGCTTCTTTTTCACTATCATTATACATCTCCATAATGTTTTTCACTCTATAATCTTTCGGAGCATAAATAAAGATTTTTACTAAATTTTTATAATCTTTCAAAACATAATCTGCTGCTCTTCCTACTAATACGCAAGCTCCTTGTTCTGCTATTTTCTGAATAGCTTTATATTGTGCATCAATAGCATATTGAACTGGAGATGTTGTTAAATATAATTCGTGCATTATATTATTTGTTTGATTTATTTTTGAAATAAATTCTCTATCTAATCCACTTTCCTGTGCAGCTATTGCAGTCATTTCTTTGTAATAATATGGTATTCCTAATTTTTTGGCTACTAGCTTACCAATATATTTTCCTTGACTTCCATGTTCTCTTGAAATTGTAATAATAACACCTTTTTTTGATTTCTGAGGAATAGCATTTTTATTCTCATTGCTTTCCTCTTTTGAAATGTCTTTAAAGAAGTATATTACTAAAGTTGTAGAAACTATCATTGCAAAAAGATCAGATATTGGTGCTGCATAAAGTGGACCATCAATATCAAAAAATTTTGGAAGTATAATTACAAGTGGAACAAATAAAATAATATCTCTTGCAAGTGATACTATTGTAGCTTTAACTGGCTCTCCTACTGCTTGGAAAAATATTGAGATTACTTTTATGCAACATGTGAATGTTACAAACATTAAGAATATTCTAAATGTTTTTACAGCAAATTCCATATATAAACTATCTTCTGTTCCAAATAGTCTTATAACTAACTCTGGACATAATTCAAAAATGATTGTTGCTATAACTCCTATAATTATTGTGCAAGTTAAAACAATTTTTAATGTTTTCTTTACTCTGTTATATTTTTTTGCACCAAAATTATAGCCTAATATTGGTTGAGCACCCAAAATAATTCCTACTACAATATTTATTACAATTGTAAATACTTTCATACAAATTCCTATTACTGCAATCGGAATATCGCTTCCATATTTAGAAATAGCACCATATTTAGCAAGTATAATATTGCAAACAAGTGAAATTATAACAATTGACATTTGAGTTATAAAAGTCGACACTCCAAGTTTTATTACATTTCCAAATATTAAAAAATTCATTTTAAAACTTTCTAATGATAACTTAAATGTCTTAGTTCTAAAGAAATATATAAAAGATACAATAAAAGATATAATTTGCCCTATAATTGTTGCCCAGGCTGCTCCTTTTATTCCCATTTTAAATACGAATATGAAGATTGGATCTAAAATAATATTTAGAATTGCTCCTATTAATGTTGAAAACATAGAATATGCAGGAGAGCCATCAGCACGAATAATACTATTGACAGTATTAGCAAGCATATAAATTGGAATAGCATATAATATAATTGTAAAATAATCTCTTGCAAGTCCTATTGAAGCATCAGAAGCTCCAAAAAGGTATAGTAATTTATCCATAAAAATAAATCCTAATATTACAAAGATTATACTTATTATAAATGAAAATAATATACTATTTCCAATTGCTTTATCTGCATCTTTTGTGTTTTTTCTACCTTGACATAGTGACAAAAACGCAGCACTTCCATCACCTAAACACCATGCAAATGCAACAGAAATAATTGTAATAGGAAATACAATGGTTGTAGCTGCATTTCCCAAATAACCTATTTCACTATTTCCAATAAATATTTGGTCAACAATATTGTATAGTGAACTAATTAAAAGTGATAAAATACACGGAATCGAAAATTTTAATAATAATTTTGATATCTTTTCATTTCCTAAAAATTTATTTTCTTCGTTCATTTTTTCCTCCTTTTTTACCGCAAAAAAATACTGCATATAAGAGTCAATCTTATACGCAGTTACGCTGTGTCGACTTAAATATTTTATCATTTCTAATTTTTTTTTGCAAATATTTTTTGCAAAAAATTTTTACAATTTTTTAAATTTATTTTATAGCTATACTATTATTTTATTTCTATTTCATATATTGCGCCTGCATCTAAAGTTAGTGTATTCAAAGTGGTTTTTTGGTTTTTTTCTATTCTAAATGTAGTTTTTCCATCAAGTACTGAACCTATGTCACTTAATTCTTAACTAGTTCCTATTTCAATATAGTTATCTTTTATATCTATAATTTTTAATGTTATGTCGTCACTCCAATTTGTGCTTATGATTATAGTATCACCTTTTTTTACATCATAGTCTTTAGAAACTTCTTGTCTTTCCATTTTTTGCTCTTGGTTAATAATACTATCAATAAAATTATCCCTATTTTCTGTCTAGGAAAAATAGACAGACTAATCATTGAATATAGATTCTTGATATATACCAATAAGAATGCTATAATTTTTTTATAAATTTTTTTAATCCTGTTTTGCAGGTTGATATATAGACAGTGCTATTATAAAATAATTATTTTAAGGAGGATTTTCTATGTTTTTGGTTATTGCAATTGTAGTTATAATCGGAATATTAATTTGTGTTAAAATTGTAACTAAAATAGCTAAAAAAGTATATGATGTTGATGAATATGAAATTGATTTTGAGGAAAGAACCAAAGGCCAATTTGTAGGAAGATTTGACACAGATAGTTTTGATTTAAAAAATCATTCTGATTAGTTGACAACCATACCATAAATTGTAACATGTGATAATTCAAGTTACAGTTTATGGTTTTAATTATTTTTAAATTCAATACAAAACTCTATATATTGATCATCATTTTTTACTTTAATTGTACCCTCATGTAATTCTATAATTTCCTTTGTAATTGCTAAACCTAAACCAGTTCCTCCTGTACCACTTGTTCTCGATTCATCTACTCGATAAAATTTATCAAATATTTTATCTAATTTATAACTAGGAATTTTATCACCTTGATTTTTAAATATTAACTGTATCTTGTCTTCTTTTTTTAATATATCAATAAATATATCTGTATTTTCATAACTATAATGAATTGCATTTTTTATTAAATTTCCAAATGCTCGTGCTAATTTATCTCCATCGCCAAAAAAATAGATATTTTCTTGCTTATTAAGCTTACACTTCAATTTTTTTTCTTGTAACATAGGATAAAATTCATCTACCAGTTGTTCTATCAAAAAAGATAAGTCTATTTTATTTTTTTGTATTGGAATTTCTTGCAAGTTGTATCTAGTAATTTCAAAAAATTGATTTGTTAGCTCTTCTAATCTAATAGATTTATCTAATGCTATTTTTATATATTTTTCTTGCATATCTTTAGAAATTTCTTTTTCTTGTGATAATAGACTTAAATATCCTATTACTGATGTTAGAGGTGTTTTTAAATCGTGGGCCATATACATGATTAAATCATTTTTCTTTTGTATTTCTTCCTTAGCCTTATTTTTATTTGTTACTAAATTTACTCTTATATTGTTTAACCTATTTTCTAGTACTATTAAGTCATCTGACAATTTAATATCTTCTTCTGGATTATTTAGTATTTTATCCATTGCAGATATGATTTCTATCATATTGTTATTTGAATTTCTAATTACAATAAAAGATATGATAGTAAAAATTATTAAATAGGAAAATCCTATAAGTAGTGTTTTATTTCCTATACACCAATAATATATTCTGCTATTAAAGTTTATCAGAGTTTCTGCTAACTGATCATTATATAATCCGTCAATAATAATTTCTAATATTACAATAGCTATAATACTATATAATATAATTTTCATAACACATTTAGCTGACAAACTATTTTTTAATTTTACAAATTCTTTATTATTCAATTTTATAACCAACTCCCCATACCGTTTGTATAAATTTAGGCTTTTTACTATCTTCTTTCAATTTTTCTCTTATTCTTCGAATATGTACCATTACGGTATTATTATTATCTAAATATTTTTCTTTCCATACCTTCTCAAATAACTCTTCTGAACTTACAACATTTCCTCTTTTTAATGCTAAATATCGTAAGATTTCAAATTCCATTGGTGTTAATTCTATTCTCTGTTCATATAATTTGCAGATGTGTTTATCTTGATTAATCTCTAATCCATCTATATAAATAATATTATTTTCTTCTTTTTCATTGTACTTGGTATATCTTCTATATGCTGATTTTACTCTAGCGACAAGTTCTAATGGATTAAATGGTTTAGTAATATAATCATCTGCTCCGAACTGTTAGTCCCTTTATTTTATCCGCATCTTCAATTTTAGCAGTAAGCATAATGATGGGAAATTTTAGGCCCTTTTTTCTAATATATTTACATATTTCAAATCCATTCATTCCTTTTATCATAACATCTAAAATTGCGAAATCTAATTTTTGAGTATTAATACACTCTATTGCACTGTTAGAATCATAAAATTTAAACACATGATAATTTTCATTTTGCATATACAATTCAACTAAATCCGCTATTTCTTTTTCATCATCTAATACTAAAATATTCATTTATTACCTCTTTTTTGTTTTCATTTTATCATAAAGACCCTTTAAATAGCTATCGTTTGAGGCAAATTGTAAGAAAAAGTTAAGACTTTGTTAAGTCTTTCTTAAAACATTTTTCTAACTACTAAATTATACTTAAAAATCATGAGGAGGTTGTATTATGAGAAAGAAAATATTTATATGTATTATTATAATGATTTTTATTATCGTGCTTTTAAAAATAGCTCCACAATTTTTAGAAAAATTCCCTTTTCTAGTGTCAAATCATCAATATAGCATAATAAAACAAGATATTAATAGTAATTACTCTGGAATTGGACAAGAAAAAGTATTAGATCAAGATGGATATGATACTACTTTTACTACTGATGGACCATATGAAAAAACTTATATAGAGTATAAACAAAACGGAAATGCTTCTTGGAGCAATAATATATATTGGGATGATTACATGAAAAATTCTGGATGTGGTATCACTGCTATGGCTATTATTTTAAGTGGCTATGGAAAAGATGTTACTCCTGAGGATTTAAGAAAAAAATATTATCCTGTTATTGACTATGATTTATTAAGTACAGAACTGTATGAAGACTATGGAATACAATCAAGTGGATTTTTTTATGATTCAGCCTATTTATCGAAGGGTTTTATTAAAAATCATTTGTTAGAAAATAGACCTGTTTTAATTTGTGTTTGGAGTAATCCTAATGAAAATCGTTGGACCACTACTTCTCATTATATGGTTTTACTTGCTTCTGATGATGATAATTTAGTATATGTTTCTAACCCTAATGGTGGTATAAATGATAGTAAAAGCTCTGGATGGTATCCGTATGAAGAAGTAATTCCTTATATTGTAAAAGCACTATTTATTGAAAGTGATTAATTGTTAACTAAAAAATTATAGGTGCATACATATTATATGCACCTATATAAATTCTAATTTTCTATTATATTTTCATCTGTTCTATTAAAGAATTTCTTTTCAAATATTCTAAAATAATATGGTTGAATATCTCCAACATACTGATCTAGATATAACATATTTCCATCTACATCTTGAATTTTTAAATTTGGAAAAGTTTTAATCATTACCTCATCACTGAAAAATTTATTAATAAAGTTAGCTTTATTTTCATCACCGTATAATTCATTATACATATCATTAATTACATATTCTTTATTTGGAATATTTAAATCATATTCGTGTACTTTTCTTACGATAAATGCTTTTAATGCAAACATTGTGACTGATAAATCAAGAAATAGAAATACAGTTAAAGTTATTGTAGCAATCTTTAAAAATTTCATTGACTTTTTAGTTTCTATTTTATCAATTAATTTATCTATTTTTGGATGGAAAGTAGTCATGAAATATACTGCTAGAAATCCCCAGAAAATAGAATAATATACGCATATTCTTCCATTAATATTTAAAGGCATGTGAGAATAATCCCACCATTTTACATTGAAAATTAATTCTCCTACTAAGCTAACAATATATTCTACTATTGAACCTACAATAAAACCACCTATGAATAATTTATTTGTGCTTTTATTAAAACGTTGTAATGATAAAATTAATACTACTGCTCCTAAACCATATATTCCGCAAAATGGTCCATATAAGAAGCTTTGTCTGCTTTCCCATACTCCTTTTGTCAAAATTCCATATACAGTTTCAACAATATATCCTAAAATACTATATATGATAAAATAAATTAATATTCTATATATGCTGATTCCGAATATTGTAAATCCTTTTTTGGTTTTATTGTTTTTTTCATCTGTTTTCTTTAAAGTTTCTTCCATATAACTCTCCATTTAAATTATTATCTTTCATCTTTTTCAACTGGGTAAAATTCTTTTTCATTTACTTTTATTAGATTTAAAATTTGTTCAATATATTCTTTTTCTAGTGGGTTTAATATATTTTTTATTTCACTAGATTCGTAATATTCCCAAACTTTTTCATTGTATTTATAAGACATTGCTATCCAATCTAAAACATTATGTATGCACGCGACTTTATTTAAACCTTTTTTTCTTGATGGATGTTGTGGATGATGATTATTGTTTTGATAGTGATGTATTTTTGCTTTTTCAAATTCTATTTTTTCCGTTTTTCCTTCTTTTTCAAATGAACATGGAAAATAGTGTTTTCTATATGCTTCAAATTCTGATTCACTAAATTTAGAATCATCATGATGTATAATATCATTTTTTAAACATTCTAATTCCTTATTATTTAAATTGATACATGTATCACATTTCGCTATAAACGATTTAAATCTTTTATAAGCCTGTATAATATTTTCTTTATGTTCCTCTATATATTTTTTATATTCTTCTCTTTTTACTTCTATTTCATTGCTTTCCATTTGTATATTTCCTTCTAATTTATTATATCGTCAAATATGTTATCATCTAATTTATCTAAGATTTTAATATTTCCATTTAAGAATTCATCTATGTCTATTTTATGTCCATTATAATATAGAATTCCCTTTTCGAGATTTACTATTTTTTCATAATCAGCATATTGTTTACACATTTCTTGTTTGACTTGTAGTGGAAGTTTACCTGAATCTTTTACATCCTTCTTTTTTAGAAAATATGTGGTAGTTAATACTTGGATCAAACCTGATTTATATTTTATGTATGATTTTATTTTTTCATCTGGTATAGAAAAACATTTTCCATGCCAGAATACTTTTTTATGTAAGTCATATTGATTAAAATAATCATAAAAATATTGAGAAAATACAGAAATGACTTCTGTTGAATATGTGCTTTTATCACTATTTAAATCATTGACTAATTCCATAGGATTTTCAAATATAAAACTTACCTCATCCCCACCGAAAATAGCAAGACATTTGTATCTTGTAGTAAAATATTGCACTGTTTTTTCCATATTATCTAGAAAACTATTATCATATAAATCAATAATATTTATCATTTTACTTTTAGTAATATCTTTTCCATCTAAATTTATTATTAATGTTTTTTTGGTACTTAATCTCATACTATATTTTTTTCTTATCTGATAAAAATAATTGTTCCACATATATAAATTTCCTTATATTTAAAATTAGAAAATATATAACATGCTAATATTACTATTAGTTCTATAAGATATTTCGTGGAATAAATCCAATTAATAAATGTTATATATTTTCTGAAACGTATTATAGCATAGTGAATGTTTTTTTACAAATTTTTGTGGTATAATAAGGTTGAAAATTAAATAAGGAGATTTTATATGAAGGTATTAATCATTTCTTATGTGGATGATAACTTCGGTGATAATTTAATTCGTATTTGTTTCGAAAATTTACTAAAAGTTGTTTTTAAAAATTTGAATATTGATTCTTATGAAATTTCACGAATGAATTTGAAAAACATTGATCATTCATTAATTTGTCAAGCAGATATTATTTTCTTTGCTGGTGGCGGTTTATTTGGTCTAAGTTATCTTAATTTTTTTGATTATTTAAATGAAATTATTACTATTGCGGATCAAAATCAAATTCCTGTAGTTTTTTCTTCTATTGGTATTAATAATATGGATGCTACTCCTGAAACAGAAAATGTTTTAAGGAATATTTTAAAACATAAATGTATTAAATATATTGCTGTTAGAGAAAATATTGATTTATTTAAATCTTATGCAGGATCTGATTGTCATTATGAAATTGAACAAGTATGTGATCCAGCTGTATGGACACAATATATTTACCATAATCTTTCTGAAAATCCTAAAACTTCAGTTGGAATTAATGTTGTTAGGGGTGGATTGTTTAAAGATAATAAAAAGAACTGGAATTTGCAAGATGAAATGAATTACTTAAATGAGTTAAAAAATCTATTAGATGAAGCTAATATAGATTATAAATTTTATACGAATGGAAGTCTTTTAGACAATAATACATTACATTATTTTGCTGATCAGTATGATATTCCTGATGATTATCTTATTTTTCCACATTCTACAAGAGAGTTTATTGAAGCGGTAAAATCTTTTAATTGTGTTTCTGCTATACGTATGCATTCAGCAATTGTATCATATGCTTTTGATATTCCTTCTATTTGTTTAATTTGGAATGATAAAATACCATTATTTTATAGAAATATTCATCAAGATAATCGTTCTATTTCTTTAGATGAGTGGAATGCTCCATTAGTTTTTGAAAATATAAAAATTTTATTAAATGATAAAAGTTATCATAAGGATGAAACTTATTTAATGACTCTTTATCAATATTTATATAAAGTTATTTCTGAAATATTTCATAAAAATGAGACTATTTTTAACTTTTCTCAAATAGTAAATGAATTGTCTACTTATAAAGTATCTGATGATGAAGATTTATTTGATTATCGTTTTAAGTGTGACAAAGCTGAGCACCATTATTTATCTCGTTTTATGGAATTAGAAAAAAAGAAATCAGAAATTAAAGAATTGAAGTCTAAAATAAAACAACAAAATGAAACTTTTGAAAATCAACAAAAAGTTATTCAAGATCAAAAACAACAAAGTAATGAACAAAAAAGTTTTATTGCTAATCAGAAAAAAATAATAAAAAAACAGAAAGATGAATTAAATTACTTAAACAATTTATTTTTCGTTCGTGTTTATAAAAAATTAAAAAAGATGTTTTCAAAGTAGTTATATATAAAAACTAGATTATATTTATTACTAAATTGTAGTAACAAAATATAATCTAGTTTCTTTTTTATCTTATTATTTCTTCATATCCTTGTAAATCTGGAAATTGTACATCTTCATCTGTTACTGTATTTATTTCTATCGTATAATCTATTGATTTTCCTTGATAATCATCACGAATAATGAAATTTGTCTCTTTATCTATCCAGATTTTTTCACCTTCATATAGTATTGTATAACACTGACGATCTCTATATTCTTCCTCATGTATATCAATATGGTTTAATAATATTTTTTGTATTAATTCATTTTTATTTTCTATTTCGTTAAATAAATTTTGAGTTTGAATTGTTATAAAATTATCGGTTACTCCTGATGGTAATGAATTTTTATCTACTTCGAAATATTTTTTATCATTTGATAATATGAAGAATTTATGATTATTATCTTCCCATATAATTGTTCCATCTACTAATTTTGCATAACCTATGTTTTCTTTACATACTACTTCTTTAGTTGCTCCATCACTGCCATTTCGTTCAATTAATTTATAATTGTTTCCTATTTCATAATTAATGTTATGATCAAAAATTTGAGATAAAAATTGCCATTGATAAATTTTAATTCCTAAAAAAATACATATAGATATAATTACGATGCCTATTATAATTTTAGAAAGTAACATTTTTCTTTTGTATTTTTTTAGATAATTAATTTGTTCTTTTGCTTTTAATTCTTTTATTTCTGTACCTTTTTTCATTACTTCTAGAGTATTTTGACATTCTTTACACTCTTTTAAATGTTGTTCAATAAATTCATTTGTTTCAGGGCTTGTTAGCTTTTCAATATATGTTGGCAATAAATCTTGTACAATTTTACATTCTAATTTATTCATGATCATCCACCTCCTCTAATTTTTTCTTTGCTCTATAAAATGTTACTCTTGACCATGTTTCTGTTTTTCCTAATATTGCTCCAATTTCTTTAAAAGATAATTCTCCGGTTATTCTCAAGTGAACTACTTCTTTTGAAAGATTGTCCAATTTTTGCATTCTTTTATATAATTGTACTTTTTCTTCTTTTAAAATTATGCTATCTTCAATTTGTTCTTTATCTTGAATTTTAACTAGTTCTTCTTCTGTAGTAGTTGAAAATCTTTTATTTTTCTTTTGCTCATTTATTAATAAATTCTTGGCAATTTGACATAACCATACAGAAATTTTTGAATTACCTTTAAATGTATGGAGATTTTCTAAAGCTTTGCAAAAAGTTTCTTGAGTTAATTCTTCAGCTAAATGGTTATTATGAGTTAGATATACTAAATACTTGTATACTGTATTAAAATATTCGTGATAAATTTCTTCTATATTTTGCATAAGCTATCCTCCTTTATATATTAAGACAATAAAATATGATATTTGTTACAAATTATTACAAATTTTTATATAAAAATATCCCCTACTTATTATAGTTTTTAAGTAGGGGGTTATTTTATTCATGTAATTTGCTATTCATATAACCATCATTAATCATTTTATTGCAATCATCTTCAATTTGTTTTGCCATTTCTTCTGCTGTTTTTTCTCCATATAATAATTCTTTAATGTCTTTATAGAAGATTGCTCTTACATTTCTCCAAGCAGGATTATTATTTGTAAAATTCCAACCTTGTTCACTATTGTTCATATATTTTTGTTCTTCTGCCAATCCTTCTGAATATTTTGCAGCGACTTTGTTACTACATGGTATTGCTCCTGCTGAATATTCTAACCATTCATCTGTTTCATAAATATATTTTATAAAATCTTTTGCTATTTTTAATTTTTCTTCGTCTCCATTGTCAAATACTTCAAATCCATTTAGAAAATTTGTATTAAATCCTTTTCCATCTATTGAAGGGAAGTTAACATTTCCATAATTTACACCAGATTCTTTTATAGATACATCTAATACTGGGTTTGTTATATAAATTGCTAATTGTCCATTCATAAATAGATCATAACAATCATTTATCTCTAAACTTTCTGCATTACGTGGAAAATATCCTTTTTGGTTGCAGTCCATTAGCCATTGTATTGCTTCTATTCCTTCAGGAGTAGATAATTTAACTCTTCCATTTTCATCGAAGAACGTACAACCTCTACTACGCATTAATGTCATAATGTGTGTATCTCCCATTTCGTTTTTAGCATACATTAACATTGGATAATGATTAAGAGGCAATTCTTCTTCTAGTGTTGAAAGAATAATATCCCAATCTTCTAATGACCAATTTTGTACTGCATCTTCATCTGAAACATATTTTTCTAATCCAGCTTGTCTAAATAGATCTTTATTATAGCTTAATGTATTTTGCATACCTAAATATGGCATCATATATGTTTTATTATTTACTTTACTAATTTCCCAGTAACTATTATCTATATCGTTTCTAATATCATCTGTAATTATATCATCTAAAGGTACAACTTTTCCAGTATGAACATATGTTGACATATTAAAATATTCTTCAAATAATACATCTGTTGCATCTTCAGTATCAAAGCATCCTATAATTTCTTCATCTTCGTCAGCTTTTGCAAATTGTACTAGTTTAATTTTAATATTGGCGTCTTTATATTGTTCCTCAAAACTTTTTGCTACTTTACTTAAAAATTTGTATGTATCATCAATTTCTTCATCTTTTAAAGATGTCATTTGTAATACTGGAGTTTTTATTGTAAGTGTAATTTCTGGTTTCTCATTTGTTTGATTAATATTATTTAATAAAATATATCCTCCTAATCCTATCAATATTAAAACAATTAGAATAATAATGATCTTTCTATTCATATTTATTTCTCCTTTAATTTAATAGTTCTTTTAATGCTTCTATTAATTTTGGAATATCTATTGGTTTTGCTAAGTGGCCATTCATTCCGGCTTCTTTTGCTGCTTTTTTATCTTCTTCAAATGCATTTGCAGTCATTGCTAAGATTGGAATATTAGCTATTTGTTTATTTTTAAATTTACGAATTGCTTTAGTTGCTTCATATCCATTCATAACTGGCATTTGAATATCCATTAATACAAGATCAAAATATCCTGGTTCTGATTTTTCTAGAATTTCACAAGCTTCTTTTCCATTTTCAGCATTTTCTACTAAGAATCCAAAATCTTGTAAATATTCTGTTGCAATTTCTCTATTCATCATATTATCTTCTACTAAAAGGATTCTTCTTCCTGAGAAATCAACTTTTTCTTCTTCTTTTTCCTCTTTTTCTTCTTTACCTATACTTTTTAATAAAATTCTTCTTAAATCTGATGGGAATAATGGTTTACTAACAAATTCTGTTACACCTGCTTCTCTTGCTTCTGTTTCAATTTCTCCCCAGTCATAAGCTGAAAGCATGATGATTGGAGGATTTTTTCCTACAATTTTACGAATACGTCTTGTTGTTTCAATACCATTCATATCTGGCATTAACCAGTCTATTATGTATATTTGGTACTTTTCTTTCATTTGCTCAGCTTCTTTTGCACGTACAACAGCTTCTTTTCCATACATTGTCCATTCTGATTTTAAGCCTAATTGTCTTAACATATGAGCAATACTTTGACAAGAATTCATATCATCATCAACTACTAATGCATGTACACCTTTTAATTGTTCAATTTCTTCTATTTCCTTGTGTTCTTCTTGTAATCTTAGTTCTAATGTAACAATAAATTCTGTTCCTTTTCCAACTTCACTTTCTACTTTAATTGTTCCACCCATCATGTCTACTATATTTTTAGTAATTGCCATTCCAAGTCCAGTTCCTTGAATTCCACTTACTGTTGAGTTACGTTCTCTTGCAAATGGTTCAAATATTTCTTTTAAGAATTCTTTACTAATGCCAATTCCATTATCTTTTATTCTAAATTCATAAATTCCATAGCCTTTTTTTGATATTGGTTTTTGCGTAATACGAACAGAAATTGTTCCTCCTGGTTCTGTGAATTTTATAGCGTTTGATAATAGGTTTATTAAAATTTGATTTACTCTTAATTTATCACAATAAATATTTTCATCTGTTACATCTACTGTATCAATAACAAATTCCATTTGTTTTGCGTTTACATCAGCTTGTACAATGTTTCTTATACTATGAAGTATATCTGCTAAATTTTCTTCTTTTTCTTCTATATTTACTTTTCCTGATTCAATTCTGCTCATATCTAGTACGTCATTAATTAATGAAAGCAAATGATTTGAAGATTGAGTAATTTTATCAAGGTAATCTTCTACTCTTTCTTTATTATCAATGTGTGTTTTTGCAAGAGATGTGAATCCAATAATAGCGTTCATTGGTGTACGAATATCATGTGACATATTATTTAAAAATGTGGTTTTTGCTCTATTTGCTTGTTCAGCTAGTGCTAAGGCTGATTCAAGTTCATCTCTATGTTGTATTTCAAAATTCATTGAATTTCGTTGTGAATGATTTCTAAATATTAAGAATATAACAATTAATACTGTAACTAATACTGCTATAATTAATATTGTTAGCATTTGTAGTAAATTGCTACTTTGTTCTTGATAAATTGAAAGTGGTACAGACATGATGCAATACCAATCTACCTCAGTCATTGGTGTACATACCATAATTCTGCTTTGTCCATCTAAAGAATACTCTAATGCAAAGCTTTCTCTTGCTTCTATTTTCTTTCGTACATCTTCTACTGTTAATCCATTCCCTATTCTTTCTTTTCCTAGAATACTATAAAAATCTTCTTTATCAAATATTGTGTTATTTTTATTGTATACAGACACTAAATAATATCCATCTTGATCGATAACACTACTATATCCTTGTCCACCATAACTTTCTATTTTTAGTTCATCAGTTAAATTACTAAGTTCATAATATCCAACTGCATATACAAAGCGATTTCCATCAATAGTAAAAGGTTCTATTTTAGTACCTAATAATAATATTGACTTTCTTGTATCAGCTGCTGTAAGTTGAATGTCATCTTTTCTATGAGCAAATCTTGTTTTAGTTGAATTTTTACAAATTTCTAGCAATTCTGGATCATTGTTAATCATATATGTACTACTAAATCTTTTACCATCTTCTGTTACTAAAACTACTTCTACTGCTTCTGCTGTTTCTGCTTTAATATTTAATTGTTCTAACATTTCTTGTGTCGTATCAAATTTGTTTTGTTTAATTTCTTTAGCAATTCCTTCTATATCTATCCATCTATGCTCTAATCCAGAAACAATCGATTTTTCATCATGTTTAGATATTTCTCTCATACTTCTTATTGATGATTCTACAATTCTTTCTGTTAAAAGTTGTGAAAATAGTTGATATGCGTAATATATAGCAATTACTGTAATAATTGTTACAATTACAATAAAGAAATTGCTTCTTCTAATTTGTTTTGCTTTTTCTCTTATGTTTTTATCTATGCTACTTTTTACTTTTTCTTGATTCTTTTTATCCAATTTTATTTTTCCTCTCTTTCTTATTGTTTTGTATTAGCTGAGACTAAATCTTCTCTGGCATCATCAAAACATTTTAATAATTTTGGAGAAAAAGTTCCACATTCACCATCATGAATCATTCTATATGTTTCATCTATACTAAATGGAGGTTTATATACTCTTTCGTTTATAAGTGCATCATATACATCTACAATTGATACTACTTGTGCCCAAATTGGTATATCATCTCCTACTAGACCATCTGGATATCCTTTTCCATCATATCTTTCATGATGATATCTACAAATATCATAGCAATAGCGATAAAATTCATTTTCCTCTTGTTTGAATTTTTCTAGCATTTGACATCCATAGATAGTATGTTTCTTCATTTCTGCATATTCTTCATCAGTTAATCTTCCAGGTTTAAGTAATATATTATCTGGTATTGCTATTTTGCCAATATCATGAAGTGCAGATGCATTTACCATTAATTCTATTTGTTCATCCGTAAATTGTTCCCCACCATATAAGGCTCTCCAATGCCTTAACATAATTTCTGTATATTTTTTAACTCTTTGAATATGTTCTCCTGATTCTAGACTTCTAAATTCTACTACTGAACTTAATGCATTAATTAAGAAAATGTTACTTTGCTCAATTTGTCTTTTGCTTTCAAATAATTCTTGAGTACGTAGTTCTAATTCATTTTCAATAGAAATTCTATGTTCATAAAGTTCTATTATATTTTTTGCTCTACGAGTAACTACTGCTGGTTCAAATGGTTTGTATATAATATCTGCTGCCCCTAATTCATAAGCTTTTACATCACTTTCTACAGTTGCTTCTCCTGTTATCATAATAACTGGAATAATATTGATCATATTATTTAATGACATATGATGCATTACTTCTAGTCCATTTTTCTTTGGCATAACTAAATCCAAAAACACAAGAGCTATTTCCTTTTGATGAGCATCTAATAGTTCAATAGCTTCTTCACCATTTGCTGCTTCTAAAATTTTGTATTCTCCATCTTCAAATATATCTTTTAACATTTCTCTGTTTATCATAACGTCATCTACTATTAATAATGTGTCTCTTTTTTCCATAATTACCCCTCTTCTATATAATTTCATGGATTGCATCAATTACTTTTTGATATTCCTTTGTTACTATTGGAAATGTTTCTTTTGCTTTTTCAAATTCCTTTGCTCTTAATTCTTCTGTGATTTGTTCAACAACTGTGCTAAGTGCTGTAAATGCCATGTTTTGGCAAACACCTTTTAATGTATGAGCTCCTTTGAAAGCTTCTTCACAATTATTTAACTCCATAGCATCTGCTAATTGTTTATATGATTCGTCCATTAAAAAGAAATTTAAATATTTTTTTATTCTTTCATCATTTTGCATTCTTGAAAGTGCAACTTCGTAGTTGCCATTTATTTTTTCATAAAATTCTTGTATCATTTGTTATTCATCCTTTCTATTTTCTTCTATTAAGTTATAATAACTATTAAAAAAAGTCAATAAAATTTGTACAAAAAATAAAGGGGATTTGCAAATTTGCTTTCCCCTTTACACTTAAATTCTAACTGATTACTGAAATATTTTTTTGTTAATTCTTTTATTCAATTCCACCTATTTTATTTAATGGCCAAAATCTACAAATGACCTTTGATTCCACTTTTTCTATTGGTACACATCCGAATACTCTTGAATCATCACTATGATCACGATTATCTCCCATTACAAATATACAATCATCTGGTACAGTTAGGTCATAGAATGGACCTGTTCTCTTTGTTTGTAAACCTTCTCGTAAATATGGTTCATCTAATTTTTCTCCATTTATGTATACTTCTCCATTTTCTGTAATTGTTACATGTTCTCCAGGTAATGCGATTACTCTTTTAATATAACTTTCTTTCGTTATTTCTAATACATAATATACAAAATTTGAGAATAATCCGTTTATTTCTCTATCATAAGTTGCTATAGGTTTTTCCATGTCTACCGAATCATTAATATAGTATTTTTTACTTGGAGCTTCAAAAGTAATAACATCTCCTCTTTTTAAGTCAGCGTGAATAGTTCTTGACCATCTATCTAGTAATAGCCTATCATTATTTTCTAATGTTGGATACATAGATACTTGTTTTACTACTGTTGGAGTTATTAAAAAATGTTTAATTAATAATGCTAATACGAATGCTACTAATATACATACAACCCATTCAATTCTATCTTTTGCTTTTTCACTTAATTCCATTTTCTTTTGCCTTCCTTATAATAAACTTTTATTACTATATCATATTTTATAATTTATGGCTAGTTTTTTTTATATAAATATTATATAATTTTTTATATTTTGCTTATATGTTTGGAGAATTAAGATGAAATTAACTTATATTGTTAAAAATAATGGTCTTTATAAAAATGTATCAGAAATTTTAAAATGCGAATTTAAAATTTCTAATAGATTATTACATAAATTAAAGCTTTCTCATTCTATATTTATAAATAATGTATCTGTGCTACCTCATCAACTTGTTAATATTGGAGATATAGTTTCTGTTAATATTCAATTTGACGAAGATAATTCTAATATATCTCCTACAAAAATGAATTTACAAATTTTATATGAGGATGATGCTTATCTTGTTGTTGATAAAGTAGCTGGTATGCCAGTTCATCCTTCTATGGAGCATTATACAGATAGTTTATCTAATGGTATTAAATATTATTTTGATTTACAAAATTTAAAACGAAAAATAAGACCAGTTAATCGTATTGATAAAGATACTTCTGGAATTGTTATTTTTGCTAAAAATGAATATATTCAAGAAAGTTTAATTGATCAAATGAAATTAAATGTTTTTAAGAAAGAATATGTTGCTATTTGTGAAGGCATTTTTGAAGAAAAACAGGGAACTATTTGTGCTCCTATAGCTAGGAAAGAAAATAGTATTATAGAAAGATGTGTACAAGAAAATGGCGACAATTCTATTACTCATTATGAAGTTTTAAATGAAATAAAATTTAATAATATTTGTTATTCTATTGTAAAGTTTATTTTGGAAACTGGTAGAACACATCAAATTCGTGTTCATATGCAATATATTGGACATCCTATTTTAGGAGATACTTTATATGGAAATGCTTCTTCTCTTATTTCTAGACAAGCTTTACATGCATATAGAGTAAATTTTATTCATCCGATTACTAAAAAAGATGTTTCTTATACATCTCCAATTCCAGATGATATGAAAAATTTAATGATTGAAAAATAATATTGAAAAAAGATAGGATCATACCTATCTTTTTTCATATATAAAGTAAATCTGTAAGCCGGGTTCTGTCGTGAATAGTCATTTATCTAGTACATATATTGCTATATGTCTCTTGCCACCAAATTAAGAAGATGACGAGCAGTCTTATCCTTCTTGTCTCGGTGTTGCTCCTGATGGGGTTTACATTGACCCAATATGTCACCATATCAGCGGTAAGCTCTTACCTTGCCTTTTCATCCTTACCTTTTTAAAAGGCGGTTATTTTCTGTTGCACTTTCCTTAAGGTTTCCCTCACTGGACGTTATCCAGCATCATTGCTCTATGGAGCCCGGACTTTCCTCGTACGCTGTCTTTCGACTTTGCTATACGCGACTATTCAATTTACTCCTTTATTATTTTACTATAGATTTTATATAAAGTCAAACTCCAACCTTTTACATTACTGTTTCTAACTCTTGCATTATATTTTTGTAATTAACGTAAAATGCATCTTTATTTTGATTATTTATGTTTTTTTCTAATTCATTTAATATAATATATCCTTTATTAATACTACCAATATCATTTGTGTTTTTTGCATTATTTAGTAATGTATTGTATTCATTTTTAGCATTTATTATATTTTGTTTCATTTCATTCCAATTATCCTCTTCTATTAGAGCATATGCATTTAAAATGTAACTTTTTATTTTTAAAATCTTGTTTAAATTATTATCATTAGAATATTGCTCTGTATATTGATTTAATAAACTATATAAATTGGCTAAATTTTTCATTGCTTCTGTTTTATTCTCATCTTCTAAAGACTGTACAGTTCTATCTAAAATATTTGTATATTGTAATAATTGCTCTCCATTTACATTTAAGGATGTAAGATCTATTAATGTAATTGGCCAAGTAGAATACATTAATTCTGTTTCTTGCTTTAGCGTGTCCCAATTAATTTCTTTATTTTTATTTGTTAAAACTCCTGTTGCTTCTACAGTTGATATTGTCATAGTTTCGCTTTCAGAAGTATTACTTTCATTTCCAGATTGTCCAGATTGCGATTCTTCCCCACCTTCACTTTGTTCTCCATTTTCATTACTCTCTTGAGCGCTACTTGAACCAGAAGTTGATTTTCCTTTTTCGCTATTTGGAGATGGAATTTTGCTTTCTGTTACTTGATAGTTTGTATAAGAGATATTATTAAAATGATTAAGCATTGTTATAATACTTGAATCTAATTGTTTTATTTCTTCAGTTGCCTTTGCTTTTATTGTTTCTGGATTTGTATTCATATTAATATTCTTATATACATAATATCCTATTAAAATAAGAATAATTATGATAATTATAATGCATACTGTTATTACATATTTTTTCATAAAAAATCCTTTCTTTTGCATAATAATTATTCATATTATTACCAAAAAAATTACCTTTTATTCTCTTGTATGATTATTTTTTGAAATGTTATACTATTATTAAAAATATATGAATTGAAAGGATTTTTATGGAAGCTATTATTAAATTATCTAGCAAACAGCCAGATGATATTTTTCATTTTTTAAATGCTTTTTTTCGTTATTCTCACGAAAATGTAAAAACTTATTTACCTCATACATTAGAATGGCAAAAAAAATACCAAAATCCCACCGAAATGGTGGATATTATTGGTACTTTAATTGAAAATACTGATCAATATCAAATTCACATGTGGATTAGTTTAGATTCTGGCTTATTTATTCATGTTACTGAATCAAATGCTGATCAAGTAATCCGTTATATTTATGAAAGATACCCTTGGTAATCTTATTCACATTTCTTTTCACGTGTCATTAATTGAGTAACTGCTTCTGATGGTTTTAAGTTATTATATAATACATCATATACTGTATTAACAATTGGCATTTCTATATTATATTTTTTAGCTAATTGATAAGCTAATTCTATATTATCTATACTTTCAATAGTCATTCCTACTTCTTTTCTAGTTTCTTCTATTGAAAGACCTCTTCCTATACATCTTCCTGCTCTTCTATTTCTACTATGTTCACTCAAACAAGTAACAATTAAATCTCCTAATCCTGATAGTCCATAGAAAGTATTGTGATTTCCTCCCATTGCTACTCCTAATCTGGAAATTTCTGTTAATCCTCTTGTAATAAGTGCAGCAAATGTATTGTCTCCCATATTTAACTCTGCTATAATTCCTGCACAGAAAGCAATAATGTTTTTTAATGCTCCTCCTAGTTCAGCTCCTTTTACATCTGATGTTGTGTATATTCTTAAATTTTCATTCATAAATGTATCTTGTACACTATATAAAACATCAATATGTTTTGAAGCAATTGTAATAGCTGTTGGAACACCTATTGATACTTCTTCTGCATGGCTTGGACCTGTAAAAATTCCTATTTTTCTGTTTGGCATTTCTTCTGATGCTACTTCACTTAATGTATATAGTGTAGATGCTTCAAAACCTTTAGAACAAATAATAACAGGTTGATCCTCATTTAAATAATCTTTATACTTTCTTATTGTTTCTCTTGTAAATTTTGATGGTGTAACATGTAATATCATGTCAGTTCCTTTTACAGCTTCTTCTATATTTGTTGTGCAAACTACATTGCTTGGAATAGTAGCTTCTGGTAAAAATTTGCACTTTCTTTCTTTATTAATTAATTCTGCCTCTTCAGCTGAATAAGACCATAGTCTTACTTCATGGCCCATTTTAGCTGCATGAATTGCTAATGCTACTCCCCAACTTCCACTGCCTATAATACATATTTTTTTCATAAATTTTTTCCTTTCGTTTTTTGGTTATTTCAAATTTTTAAAGTTAATTTTATTTTCTTTGCCTTCTAAAATTCTTTTTACGTTTGACCTATGATTAAAAACAACAAGAACTGCTAATAGTATACTTCCAATAACTACTGGTAATACATTGGTTCCTTCTTCTATTCCTAAAAAAATCATTAATACAGGATATAGAATTGCTGCCATAATTGATCCTATTGAAACAGTTTGTGTTAATGCCATTAATACTAAGGCAAATACTAAACAAATTAATCCTACCTGCCAATTTGTTGAAAGAATAACACCTAAAGATGTTGCTACTCCTTTTCCACCTTTAAAACCGAAAAATAATGGGAATGTATGTCCTAGGACAACTGAAATACCTGCTATTTGAAGAAGTAGTGTTCCGTCTAATTCTGGCCATATCCATGCAATTAGTCTAGCTATTAAAATAGAAACAACACCTTTTAATATATCACATATCAATGTAAGTGCTGCAGCTTTTTTTCCAACTGTTCTCAACATATTGGTAGTTCCAGCATTTCCACTTCCTTTTTCTCTTACATCAAATCCTGCTAATTTTTTACTAAAAATAACTGAAAAATTAATACTTCCTATTAAATATGCTATTATTGCTATAATAATGTATGCTACCATAATATATTCCCCCTATCTTTTTATTCTTCTTTTTCGCTTTTTTCTCTTACTATTATTCTTACTGGCGTTCCTGTTAAGCCAAATTCTTTACGAATTTGATTTACTAAATATCTTTCATATGAAAAATGAAATAGTTTTTTATCATTTACAAATACTACAAATGTTGGTGGTTTAGTTGATGCTTGTGTCATATAAAATACACGTAGTCTTCTACCTTTATCTGTTGGTGGTTGTACAATAGCAATTGCTTCATTTAACACCTGATTTAATACTGATGTAGATACCCTGATTGCATTTTGACTTGCTACACTATTTATAAGTTCAAATAGTTTATTAACTCTTTGTCCTGTTTTCGCTGAAATAAATAAAATTGGTGCATATGATAAATATGATAATTTATTGTATACTTCTTTTTTGTATTTTTCTAATGTACCTGTATCTTTATCATATTCATCCCATTTATTTACTACTATAATGACGCCTTTACCAGCTTCGTGGGCTTCTCCTGCAATTTTAGTATCTTGCTCTGTTACACCTTCTGTTGCATCAATCATTAATAAACATACATCTGATCTTTCTATGGCTAAAAGACTTCTCATTACACTATATTTTTCCAAGTCTTCAGATACTTTACTTTTCTTTCTAATTCCAGCAGTATCAATAAAAATATATTTTCCAAATTCATTTGAAAATTCTGTATCGATAGCATCTCTTGTTGTACCTGCTATATCACTTACAATTACTCTATCTTCACCCAAAATTTTATTTATTAGTGAAGATTTGCCTACATTTGGTTTTCCTATAATTGCTACTTTAATGACATCATCATCTTCTTCATCATCTTCTTGAGGAGGTAGATTATCATAAATGGCGTCTAATACATCTCCTATTCCAATAGCATTTGCAGATGAAACACGATATGGTTCTCCTAAACCTAAATTGTAGAATTCATACAATTCTGCAGGTGTTTCTCCATATTCATCTGCTTTATTACACACTAGAATTATCGGCTTTTTAGATTTTTTTAGCATTAAAGCAATATCATGATCTGCAGCTGTTACTCCTTCTTTTATATTTGTCAAAAATACAATAACGTCTGCCATAGCAATTGCTAAATTTGCCTGTTCTCTCATTTGTGATAATATAACATCCTCAGATTTTGGTTCAATTCCACCTGTATCAATGAAAGTAAATTTTCTTCCTCTCCAATTTGTATCTGCATATATTCTATCTCTTGTGACTCCTGGAGTATCTTTTACAATAGATATTTTCTTTCCTACAATGTAATTGAAAAATGTTGATTTTCCTACATTTGGTCTTCCTATAATTGCCACTGTTGGCTTTCCCATTCTGTTTCACCTCTTTTTCAATATTATTTTACTATACTAACTCTAAAATAGCAATAAATATTACATTAACTTTTTCTTTATTCATTATTTTTTAATTCTTCTAGTAATTTTAAAAATGCTTTTTCTCTATGTGTTACTCCTAATTCTTCATTTTTTAAATCATTCATAACACGTTGAAATCCCTCTGGAATAAATACTGGACCATATGTTAATTTACCCATTGTTCCAGGCTTTTCAGCTATTTTACCTTTTGTTTCTCCTCTTACTACAATTTCTTTTCCATTTGGTAAAATTGCTGTTAATACACAAACAAAAGTAGCTGTTCTTTTTGTATCTCCTACTTTGGCCATATTGTCTAATAATTTTTTTAAAGCCACTTCTTGAGGAGCATGATCTCCTGCATATCTTGCACTATACACTCCTGGTTCTCCATTTAAGCTATCTACACATAATCCTGTATCATCTGTTATAATAATCTCGTTAATTCCTTTTTGATTACAATATTTTTTTATTGCTTTTGCCTTTATCATAGAATTTTCTTCAAAAGTTTTTCCTGTTTCTTCAATTTCTTCATTAAAATCAATATCTTTTAGAGATATAATTTCAGCTTCAATATTTTTTGCTTTAAAAAAATCTTGTACTTGTTTTACTTTTTCTTTATTTCCTGTTCCATAAATAAACTTCATTGTGTTTCCCTCTCTTTTTCCAATTTGCAATCATATTTCTTTTTACAGAAATATAAAATACTAACTGTAAATGCTAAAATTGATATTATAGTTGATATTTTCATAAGTATAGTTCCTTCATAATGAATATTAATTGTCCCTTTGTCTATAGCATTTATTTCTATTTGTAAAAATCCATTTTCTGATTCTGTTATTGGTATTTTTGTCTCTGTTCCTTCATTTTCTAAAATTGCTTCATATCCAAGATAATAAATATATGGTAATTCTAAAATTGTATTATCTGAAACATTTTCTAGTTGTATAGTTGTATTTGTTTTTTCTTTTATTTCATTTAATATATTAGCATTTCCTTGTAATATATATGTTTTATTCTCTCTATTTTTTATATAATCTAAATTTGCAAAAGCTTGGCTTGGTAAATATTCAAAACTTGCACAACCAGCATGTACTCTGCCTGTTTTTTCTGTTACACTAACTGAAGGCCATAACATTTCCTCTGTAAATACAGGATCATACTTCAAATTCTTTTTTAATGGTACTACTAACAAAATAGTAATAATTGTTAGTATGCACACATCTCTCATTTTAAATTTTTTTATTAAAGTTGTATAATTAATAACTACTATTACAGTTAAGAAGAAGCTTGAAAATTCTAACATTCTAAATGAAAATTGTAGCATAGTGAGTAAACTTGGTAATTTTTCAAACGGAAACCATTTCATGCTCATACAAATGCTAATAATTCCTGAAAAAAATGAGAAAAGATATAATGTTGTGTATCTTTTTTCTAATTTTTTTGAGGCAAAAATAGATAGTATAATTCCTATAACTGTTACCAATCCTATTTCTGTTGCCAATTCATCTTGCTTTGTATAAAATAGATCTTCCAAATCTAACTTGTAATAAATTAATGCTTCTTCTCTCTCCATTCTTCCAGGCTTGAATACTTCATATTCTGTTCCAATTTTATGTTCTAATAACGGTATCCAAAAGAAACTTGTTATACATAAAATTAAAATAAAGTTAATAACTAGTTTTTTTAGTATTAATTTATCCTTTAATTTTTTTATATTAATTAATACATATATTATTCCGAAAATTGCAGTATACATTGCTATAATGATATGACTTAAAATAAGTCCTACTGCTCCACCTGTTAATAGCAAACCACTTTTTTTCCTGTCATTTTCTTCATTGCTAAATATATTATAAATGCCATGGAATACGACTGGTATAAATATAAATGATGTTAGTTCTGCTATTGCTACTCTCTTGTACATATCAGTTAATCTATAAGGTGCAAAAATATAAATTACAGCTGCTAAAAGTCCTGCATATCTATTCTTAGTTACTTTGAATATGAATTCATACATCGATATTCCCGTAAAGAAAGTAACTAATACAATAAAAGCTTTTAAACAAAATACAAATGAATTTGATACTAATTTGAATATAAGTGGAACATATGCTGTAATTGGACTATAAAATATATTCCAAGAATATCCAAATTGGTTGCAAAATTCTGACATAATTACAGGAAAAGTTTGACCTTCTGTAATGGATTGATATGTTCCCATTAATCTACATATATGTTGTATTCCATCATCTACATAAATATTTAAATTATCTGAGAATATTGGTATACACACAATAATTGATATTATAAAAATAAATATATAGCTTTTTAGCTTATCCTTCATTTAATTCCTCTACTTCGTTTTTATTTTTCTTTTTAAATTGTATTATGTATATTATAAATGCTATACAACTTATAGCTGAAATTATATATGCTACTCTCTCTATTGTAGTTCCTGTATAATCTACAGTTATATTGGCTTCTTCTATATTTTCTGGTAATTGAATATTTACTAATCCATACTTTGATTCAAATGTGTTTAATTTTGTTTCAATTCCTTCATTATTTAATTTTACAGTATATCCTGGATAAAAAATATATGGTAATTCTAGTATTGTATTTTCACTAGCATCTTTAATATCAAATTTTAAATGTAATCCTTCTTTTTCTTCATTTATAATGTTAGCTTTTCCTTCTACTATACATACGTTATCTTCTCTCTCTTGTAAATATCCCCATTGATTTGCTATAGCATTAAATGTAAGATAGTCTCTGTTAACACTAAAATGTGAAATAATTAAATTTTGTCTTAATTTTTCTTCAAAATCTTTATCTACATTAAGATTATCTTGCTGATAAATTGTTAATCTCATTATGGTAAAGATTCCTAGAACGAAAATGGTTATTACATATAATATGTCTTTTATTTTTTCTTTTTTAGCCCATCCTATTAAATGATATACATTTATTGCAAATACAGGTGTAAAGAAATATAATGCAAAGCCCACTAATCTCCATGGATATTGTATAGTTGCCAATATATCTGGAATTAATGCCCATGGAAAAAATTTTGTACACATAAATAGTGAAACTAATCCTAATATAAAACTACCTATATAAAAACTTTTATACTTTTTGTCAATATTTTTCCATACTAAGATAGTAATTGCTAACATTACTATTGCTGGAATACCTACAATAAAGGAAACTCCATTTTCCTCTCCTTTATCCTTAATCCATTGCCATGGCTCAATCACATTATTTTTTACATATTTTCCACTCGTTTTCATAATATCTGGTTCAAAAATAGCATATTTCGCTTGTAATTTAAATTCAAGCATTGGTATTAAAAATATTAATGAAATTAATATTATGAAAATTGCATTAATAATACATTTTGTTATTACTTTTTTGGTAAAAAATTTTTTTATGTTTAGCAAAATATAGATTATACAGAATAGGGCTGTATATACAGTAGAAATTGTATGGCTTAATAATAATAGTGTTGCTCCTATGCCTATATAGTAATGTTTTTTTCCATCTCCATTTATTAGATTGTATAAACCTTGAAATATCAGTGGCATAAATACAAAAGCTGTAAATTCCCCTATTGCAAATCTATTAAATATGACTTCAAAGCGATAAGGGAATATCATATAAATAATGCTTGATAAAAAAGATATTCCTTTGTTGTGAGTGACTTCTTGAACAAGATTATACATAAATATTCCTGATAATATTACTGTTAAAGTTGCAAACAGTTTTAATCCTATTGCATATGAATTTACGCATAATCCCATTAAAAATGGAATGTAGGCTACTACTGGTGGGTAAAATGCTGTCATACTATATCCAAAATCTCTACATATATATGGAAATACAAGATATGGAAAATCTCCTTGTGAAATTGATTTATCTAATCCAATTAATCTAATTAAATGTAACCATCCATCATCTGTTGTTCTTATTTGCATCCAAAAAAATGGAATCATAACGCAAATTCCTATTATAGCAATTAATATATAGTGTATTAATGTTTTTTCCTTTATTTTTTTAATGATATCATTCATTTGTATTTTTCTCCTTTGTATTGACTGTTAATATGTTATTTTTCCTTCTAGTAATTCGTCATTTTCTACCCATTCTTGAACATCAATTATTTTATATCCTTCTTCATTGTTGTCCCTTACTATTACTCTTTCTATTCCAGAATTAATAATCATTTTTCTGCACATTTGACATGAACTTGCTCCCATTTCATATTCTCCAGTCTCAGGATTATATAAAACAAGATATAAAGTAGCACCTAACATATCTTGTCTACGAGCACTAATTAATGCATTTTGCTCTGCATGAACAGAACGACAAGCATCATATCCTCCATGTCTTAATTCAGGAAAAAACTTCTTTTTACAACAAAATCCAAGGTCTGTACAATTTTTTCTTCCTCTCGGAGCTCCATTGTATCCTGTTGAAATAATTTCATCATTATTAACAATGACACATCCTACTTTCTTTCGTAAACATGTACTTCTTTCTGCTACAGTTTTTGCAATATTTAAATAATAATTTACTTTATCAATTCTTTGCATTTATAGTTTTTCCTTTCCTCTTTTATTTTTTATATCTTATCAAATTTTATGTTCATGTGCAATATATTAGATAATAATTAACAACAAAAAAACAGTATAGAAAATCCATACTGTTTTTATTTAAATTATTATTTTTCTACCTTAGCAACTACTTCTTTTCCATCATAGTATCCACAAGTTGGACATACTCTATGTTGTTTAATTAGTTCATGGCAATGTGGGCATTGTACTAAATTTTGGTTTTCTAATTTCCAAGTAGATCTTTTTAATCCTGTTCTTGCTTTTGACCATCTTCTTTTTGGTTGTGCCATTTTTATTCCCTCCTCAACGTTATCTATTGTATATATCTATTTTTCATAATTTCTTTAAAATGATACTATAAGATTATACTAACTTTTTTAACCTTTGTCAAGTACTATATGCTTGATTTATTTTACTTTTGTGTTTTATATATAAAATTTCAAGTATTAAAAGCTTCTCGAACTGCCTCCTCCACCGGAAAATCCTCCTCCGCCGAATGAGCCCCCTGAAAATCCTCCTCCAGAGAATCCTCCAAAAGAACCTCCGCTGAATCCTCCATAATGGCCTCCTCCTGACATGCGATTAAGTGCAAATACTATTATCCATTCTATTGAATAAAATGCTATAAAGAACAAAGTTATAAAAATACTCTTAGACACGATTAGTAAAATTCCAATTACAATAATGATATAGATTGGAATGAATAATATTATTTTGGTTTTTGATTTTTGTTCTTTCTTTTTTGAAAGCATTTTTCCAAATGCTACAGCTGATGCTGCATTTATAAAAAGTCCTATTGTTGAAAAAGAGTTTATTGCAATCAATTCATTAAGATCTGGTTCTGAAACCTCATTAACAGTATCTGCTCCTACATCGATATTATATTCCTTACAAACCTCTGTTAATATAGCACTAAATCCATTTCTTATTCCGTTATTCCAATCATCTTGTTTTAAATATGGAATAATATATTGATCTTGAATTCTTCCTGTTTTTGCATCTGTTAAAATTCCTTCTAAACCATAACCTACTTCTACTCTAAATTGTCTTTCTTCTAAAGCTAATAATAGTAGCACTCCATTATTCTTTGTTTTGTCCCCAATTCCAAATTCTCTAAATAGTTGTGTAGCATATTCTTCAAGGGTTCTTCCTTCTAAGTTTGGTACTGTAACTACTACTATCTGTGCTCCTGTTTGAGCATATAATTTTTTATTTGTACTAATAATATAATTTTTTGTTTCACTATTTAATAAATTAGCATAATCATTTACATAAAAATCTGTAGTTGGTCTTACAATTGCTAAAGACTTACTATTAAATAATAAAAATAATAAAAAAATTATAATTATTGTTTTTATAATAATATTTCTTTTATTTAAAACTAACATAAAATTCCCCTTACATTGTTATATTAAAATCCTCTTGAAGAACCTCCACCTCCAGAAGATCCACCTCCACCAGAAGAATGTCCACCTGTATAATGTCCACCTCCTGTTGGAGCTCCATAATTAATAATTGTATCTTTAGGATATTTTATTCCTTGATGAATAGCAAGTGCAAAAACTATAGCATTACTAACTAATACAATAATCAAACTAATTAAATCTTTTGTCAGATATTTCAATATTATAACTTCAATAATAGCATATATTATGATAAAAAATACAATTACTCCTATTTTGGGTTTATCTTTTGGCTTTTTTAACCTTTTCCTTTTTTCAATTGCTCTTCCAAACAATACACCTGCTATGCAATTAATAAATGCTCCAACACTTATTATACAAGCCAAAAGTTCTGCTAATCCAGTATCTGTTGTCAGCAAATATATATAATTTTTTACATATAAATCAGCAGTAGGTTCTGCTACTGCTAAAGAAATTGATTGAAATATAATTATAAACATAAAGCAAATAAATAATATTTTTATTATTTGCTTATTCAAAGCTAACATTAGGAACCTCCGTGCTTCCTTTATCTGCTTCAAAATATGATTCTTTTTCAAATCCAAACATTCCTGCTAAAATATTTCCAGGGAATGTAATAATTGTTGTATTATAATCTTGAACTGCAGTATTAAAATCTCTTCTTGCTGTTGCAATACGATTTTCTGTACCTGATAATTCATCTGATAATTGAATAAAATTACTGCTTGATTTTAAATCTGGATAATTTTCTACTACTATCATTAATGCCTTTAAAGAATCTGTTAATTCATCATTAGCATTTGATTTTTCTTCAATAGTACTTGCATTTACTAACTTAGTTCTTGCTTCTGTTATTTTGTCAATAATCTCTGATTCGTGACTTGTATATCCCTTTACTGTATTTACTAAATTTGGAATTAAATCTGCTCTTCTTTGAAGAGTAACATCTAAATTTCCTAAAGTAGTATTTATTAGTTCTCTTTTCGATACCATTCCATTATAACTGCTAATTACTACAATAGCAATAATTGCTATAACTACAATAACGCAAATTAAAATAATACTTGATTTTTTCATTTTCTTTATTCTCCTTTATTTTTATTTTATTATAATATTAATTTTTTATTTATCTTTTGTCAAGTTTAAATTTTTCATACTATTTTATCATTTTTTCAATATTTGCATATACTATTAAGGATTAAAATTATCTAAGAAAGGATTTATTTATGTGTGGCTTTGTAGGTTTCATTAATTTAAAAAGAAATATTGCAAATGAAAAAGATACTATTATTCGTATGAATAATACTTTAAAAAAACGTGGTCCCGATGAATGTGGTTATTATTCAGAAGAAAATATTTTGTTGGGACACAGAAGATTAATTGTAATTGATCCAGATGGTGGCAAACAGCCTATGACTTATCAATATAATGGAAATACGTATACTATGGTTTATAATGGTCAAATTTATAATACCAAAGAATTAAAAGAAGAATTAATACAAAATGGTTTTACTATTGATACCACTTCTGATACAGAAATATTATTAAAGTCTTATATTTGTTTTCAAGAAAATGTTGTTAATAAGTTAAATGGAATTTTTGCTTTTGCGATATGGGATTCTTCTAATAAAAAATTATTTGCAGCTAGAGATCATTTTGGTGTTAAACCTTTTTATTATGCTACCATAAGTGATTATCTTATTTTTGCCTCAGAAGTTAAAGCTATACTAGAATTTCCTGGCATTAAAGCCAAATTAGATGAGCAAGGAATTTGTGAGTTATTTGGTATTGGTCCTGCTCATACAGCTGGTCTTACTGCTTTTAAAGATATATATGAATTAAAACCTGCTCATTATTTTGTATTTCAACAAGATGGTATAAAAATGTATCATTATTGGAAATTAAAATCATATCAACATAAAGATAGTTTTGGAAAAACTTGTGAAAAAGTTAGATACTTATTAGAGGATTCTATTCAAAGGCAATTAGTTTCTGATGTTCCTTTATGTACTTTTTTATCAGGAGGATTAGATTCTAGTATTATTACATTATATGCTGCAAATTATTGTAAGTCTAATGACCTTCCTCCTCTTAATACTTATTCTGTTGATTACGTTGATAATGATAAAAATTTCGTAAAGACAGATTTTCAGCCAAATTCAGATAATTATTATATTGACTTAATGCTTCATAAAATTCATACAAATCATCATACTGTAGTATTAGATACACCTGAATTAGCTGAGGCATTAGAAGATGCAATGATTGCTAGAGATTTTCCTGGTATGGCTGATGTAGATTCTTCTATGCTTTTGTTTTGTAAAAATGTAAAAAATGATGCTACTGTTACCTTAACTGGTGAATGTGCTGATGAGATTTTTGGTGGTTATCCTTGGTTTTTCCGTGAGGATGCTCTGCAAAGTGGAACTTTTCCATGGTCTATTGCAATTTCAGAAAGACAACAATTGCTAAATCCTACTTTTTCTAAAAGTATTAATTTAAAAGAATATATTGATTATCGATATCATGAAAGCTTAGATGATGTTGAAATTTTAGAATCTGATTCTTCTGAAACTGCTGAGAAAAGAAAAATTTCTCATCTTACTTTAAATTGGTTTATGCAGACTCTTTTAGATCGTTCTGATAAAATGGGTATGTATAATGGATTTGAAATTAGAGTACCATTTTGTGATTATCGATTAGCTGAATATGTATGGAATATTCCTTGGGAAATTAAGGCATTAAATGGACGTGAAAAGGGATTATTACGTTATGTTATGAAAGATATTCTACCTTCAGAAATTGTTGATCGAAAGAAAAGTCCTTATCCTAAAACTTGGAATCCAACATATTTAAAAAAAGTAAAAGAAATGCTTTCTAAAATTATGGAGGATAAAAAAGCTCCTATTAATGATTTATTAAATAGAGAGTATATTTTGGAAATTCTAAATACAGATGGCAAAGCATTTACTAGACCTTGGTTTGGTCAATTAATGACAGGTCCACAGCTTATGGCTTATCTTTGCCAAGTTAATATGTGGCTTGAAAAATATAAACCTGAAATAGAAATATAACATAAAAAACTTGAGGTTCTAAATTTTAACCTCAAGTTTTCTATGCAAAGCCACTTTTTTATATATTTTCGTTTCTAATAGTTTCAATTATATTTTGTTTGTTTATTTTGCTTACAGAATATTTCATAATAATAAAGACAATTGATATTACAAATATGGTTGCAATTAATATTGGCATTATTGGGAATATGTAGCCAAAATCCCAATTAATAGCAATTATTCTATATGCAATATAACTACATATTAGTCCTAAAATTGTTCCATAAATTAAACTTTTAAAAGAATAGAAACAAGATTCTAAATATATCATATGGTTAAATTCTTTTTTAGTCATACCTATAGATTTTAAATTAGCAAATTCTCTTCTTCTTAATTGTACATTTGATGATATTGTGTTAAATACAGATGTTACTCCTATAAATGTAATAATTATAATAAAACTATATGTACAAATTGAAACTATTGCAAGTATTGTTTGAGTAGTTTTTATCTCCTCATTTAAGTTTCTGATATTAACTTCTATATTAGTATTTTTAATATTTTCTACTAGTTCATCTGGTTGATTTGTTTTGTAATAAATACTATATGGTTTTAGCTCTACATTGAAGTAATCTTTATTTACAATAACTTTGAGAGTATTGTCATTAGTTCCTTCAAATCCTAGCGGTTCTTCATTAGTTATTATTCCAATTTTATAATCTATTGATGAATCACTATTTATGTCAGTTAATTTTAAATTTTCTCCTTCTTTATAGTTTGTAACTTTTCTATAAACGCTTCCACTTTTGGTAATATCTCTTGTTTGATTTATAATAATTACTTTGTCTTTTATATCATCATAATTCCTATTTAACTTTTTAGCTACAGCTTTAAAATAATTGTCATTGTAAATTTGAAGAGTAGTAGAAATTCCATCTCTAAAGTCTTCTCCTTTGTTAATAATATGAGTACTTACAATTTCATCAAATAGTGCTCGATCTGGCTCTAGTACTACAAAGTTTCCATTCTTTTCAGTATCTCTATTTGCTAATTTGTACTCTGTAATACAATCTTCTAAGCTTTCAAGTTTTTGTAGATTATTTTCATTATTTAATTCTTCATTACTATCACTAACAATAACATTATATCCTTCATTGCTCCAATTTTTATAAGAAATTTCCATAATATAATTTATAATAGAAGATACAGTAATAAAAATGAAAATACTTATTGTTAATGATATTACGGTAACTTTATATTTTTCCTTATTTCTTTTTAAGTTTTTATATGCTAATACTCCTCCTATTTTGAATCTTTTTCTAATCCAGTTTGGTACATCTAATTGTATTTTCTTTGAATCAAAATTTTCTGCATTTTTTATATTTTGTATTGGTGTAACTTCACTTGCTTTTTGGGCAGCTTTTCTTACTGATAAATATATCATTATTAAACTAACTATAATTGCTATTATAATTGGAATCCATGAGAATTTGTACTGAAGATATGCTTCATTTGAAAGTACTCCTGAACTTGTAGTAATATTATTAATTATTTTTACTAATATCCATGCTGCAAAGCTTCCTAATATAGTTCCTATAGATATTCCAATTACTCCTAAATACATTCCTTCATATAATACCATACGTTTTATTTGTTTTTTTGTTGCTCCGATTGATGAGAGCATTCCATATGTTTTTACTTTTTCATTAGTTGATATAGCAAATGAATTTCTTATAGCAAATATAGAAGTAATTAATATGATTAATATTATGATAGCACTAACTGCATATAAAGTTGGAACTTTATCCAAATATTGAAATGTTTCCCATCCAAGTAAATTTATATTTAAACGATATCCTCTATTTTTTTGATTGAAATTTTCTGTTCCTAATAATTCATCTATATTTTTACTAGAATCATTTGGATTTTTTAAAGCCGAATACATATATATTTTATCTGTTTCTATTCCAGTAGTAATTAAATCAATATGTTCATCTGTATATCCTACTATCTCAAATTCACGTTCTTTTTCATTTACCTTATAGAATTTTTTACCAAAATTTGATTCTGTTTCAGAAAGATAATCTCCATTTTTATCAACTCGATAATATGTTTTTAGCTCGATTTTGTCTCCTATTTTTAAATTTAGCAAATTTAGTAAATCTTCATTTATTATAATTTCATCACTATTATTTGGAAATCTTCCCTCTTCAACATGATATCTTAAATATTCTGCTGTTTCTTTTGACATAGAAAGTACATGTCCATATATTATATTATCTGTTCCAGTTTTACTTTCACCACTTCCTACATCATATACAATTTCATAATGTGAAAAATTGTTATTATCTTTTATTTGATCTGCATAAGCTTTTCGTAGATTTATTAATTCCATATGATAATATCCTTTTTCTTGAATACAATTTTGAAACATTGTATTTTGCATTGTGTAAAACATTTCTCCTACCATAATGATAAGAAATGAAGATAGAATAATTCCTATTAAAGTTCCTATAGTTCTTTTTTTATTTAGTTTCAAATCTTTTTGAGTTATTTTATTTAATATTTTCATATTTTTTACCTCACTATATGTCCATCTTCAATTTGTATAATTTTATCAGCTATATTAGCAATTTCCATGTTATGTGTTATCATAATTATTGTTTGCTTATATTGTTTATTTGCTTGTTTTAGTAATTCTATAATTTCATTGCTTGATTTGGAATCTAAATTTCCTGTTGGCTCATCTGCAAGAACGATTGATGGCTTTGTTATTAATGCTCGTCCTATTGCTACTCTTTGTTCTTGTCCTCCTGACAATTCATTTGGAAGATGTGTTTTTCTTTCACTCATTCCTAATGTTGCTAATAACTCATCTAATTCTTTTTGATCCACTTTTTTATTATCTAATTCTAATGGTAATGTTATATTTTCTTCTACATTTAATATTGGAATTAAATTATAGAACTGATAAATTAGACCGACTTTTTTTCTTCTAAAAATTGCAAGTTCATCATCATTTAATTTATAAATATCTTTTCCATCTATATATACTGTTCCAGATGTAGGTTTATCTACTCCACCTAATAAATGTAATAGTGTAGATTTTCCAGAACCAGATGCTCCAACAATAGCAATAAATTCTCCTTCTTCTATGCTAAAAGATACATTATCAAGTGCTACTACTTTGTTATTGTCATTTCCATAAATCTTAGTTAAGTTTTCGACTTTTAAAATTTCCATCTCATTTCTCCTTTTATAAATTATTGATTATATTATAGTATAAAAAATGAAAAAGTCAAAAAAATAGAGGCCGCCATTTAGCGACCCCTTTTTGCTGTGACACATATAATCGTTTCCAATGATACTTAGATCGGAATTGCCCAAATTGGCATAGGGCACTTTTGGGTACCTAACTTTTTTTCGAACTTGTTTCCACATTTTTTGCAAGTGCATACCAGTTTCAATTTTTCTGCTACTACGTAGGAAGAGCGATGCAATGTATATACATCTATCATTTCCTTTTTACGTACTTTGTAAACTTTTTGCTGTTTTTCGACATCCACCGATTTGCACTTTGGGCATTTGACGATCCTATTGTGTCTTAACATTTCTATTTCCTCCCTTTGCATTTGCTTTCACCTTATTCATTATAGCCTAACATGTTTGATTTCGTGAACTTCAGAGAAATAAAACTGTTATAATATAATATTAACATAAATTCTTTATAATAGCAACTTTCTGCTATTTTACTATACATTCAAATCTTGAAGTTTTAAATTTTTTATTCCTATATATACATCTCTATTTCCATCTAATTTATGCACTTTAATAATGGTATAATTATCATAATGATATTCCATGCTTCCTCCATCATCATATGATACTCCATCTGGAAAATCATGATTTGCTTTTGATATTATTTCATTCATTGTAATTTTTTGTTGCAATAATGCTTCTTTTAATGAAATTTCTTTTCCATCAATTAAAACATTTACTTGACCACCATATGCATAAATATTGTAATCGTATAAGTCTGTTTCATCTTTACTTATAATAGGATATATTATTTCATCAGTTTGAGGATGTTTATCATAGAATCTTAATTCAAAATCATCCACAGATTTAATTTCTATTTTAATTACATCTATTTGTGCAGGATATGTTTCCCTTACATCTCCTGTGTACGTAATTTTTACATTAGTTCCTACTTCATATATTGCATCATTATATTCTCCTAAGCCAATAGAAATTTTATCTGCTGATCTTCTTATCATTTCACCTTCATTTGGTTCTACAATAATGTGATTTGTATCTGTTTCTATTACTTTTCCAAAGAAAGATGGCAAATCTGATACTGATACCTCTACTGTTGCTCCATATGAACAAATATCTATGTTTTTATATTTTTCTTTAAATTCTTTTTCTGCCTCTTCACTTATAAAGTCCAATAATCCATAAGATAGTTTAACATATTTAATATTTTCTTTTTCTGTTATAATAATTGTATAAATACTACCTGGAATATCTTCGTTGATCTTTATAGTTCTATCTTTTTCTGCTGCATATTTGTCTCTTCTTGAATCTACTTTTAAAATATAGTGTCCTTCTGACTCATTATCTTTTTTATAATCAATTTGAGTGATGATAGGATCACCTTCCATTGTAGTTCGTACTATTTTTATAGAGTCTTCTTTTCTATTTTCAGCATCTTGTTTTGTATTTTCTATAAATCGTTCCAAAGTTTCTACATTGTATGCTTTTGTTCCTGATATTACAAAGCATTTGTCTTTTATTGCCTGTTCTACAGTATAATTAAGTGGTAACTCAGATATATCTATTGTTTTTTCTGATTTTATTTCATTTCCTGATGAAGTTTGTGGAATTTCATTTATTGGTTGATTATTAGTGTCTATAACCAAAAATACAATTCCTATTATAATTAGAATGCATAATATAACTCCTATTATAATTTCTTTTTTCTTCATTTGCATCACCTTTTTAACCTTTCTGTTATTTAGACAATTTTTCCTTCTGTTTTTGTTGGTGTTTTGTAAAAATAATTGAAAAAATAATTGCTAATGTTAAAAAGATTCCTGCTATGCTTAATAAACCAATATCTATATTTGAAAAACTATTATCATTTTCTATTGAAATATCTTCTATTATTTCATTCGTTGTATTATTTTTATTATCTACAATTCCATCTAACATATCTTTTTCGGTGTCTTCTCGATCCATAATGCTAGAGTCAGCGTCACCAGTAATATTATTTTCATCTTTTATATCTTCTTTTGTTTCTTCTGTAGTTGTAGAATCATGTCCGTTTTTAGACTCTAACATAGTTTTGTTAACGATAAATAATCCAATAGCTATAATGAATATAGTTAAATTACTTAGTAATAATTTTAGAGTATGCAAAGATTTATAATATTTCCACTGTACTGTTGCTATTGGCATATTTAGTACTTGTGCAATTTGTCTAAAAGATAATTTTGAAAGTATTTTTAACGATATAATTTCTTGCTCTTTTTTATTTAATTTTGAGATGATTTTATTATAATGCTCTCTTTCTATAAGTTCATCGATTTCATCTTCTTCACTTGCTATATAGGTTAATTCTTCTATGTCTAATGTAGGTTTCTCCTTTTTTAAGAAATTAATTGTTTCATTTTTAGTTAAAGTATATAGCCAACTTGCCTCTCCGCTTTCTGGCAAATTATGTTTTGACATATTCCATATTTTATGAAAAACCATTTGTGTGATATCTTCGCTATTTTCTTTATTTTTTGCAATTGAAAAAGCAATACCATAAACTAAAGTATGATATTTTTTATATAATATATTAAATTTTTCTTCTTCTTTATTTGCTATTCCTATAAATAGTGAATGTAATTCTTCTTTATTAATACTTTTCATCTTTCAATTTACTACTTCCATCTGAATAATCTATTTCAATTCCGGGTTGTACATTATATACATATACATTAAAGCATACTCCTTCTCCATCATCTTCTACAGATTTTGCTTCCATTTGTACACCGTTTGCTACTAAATTGTTACCTTCAAAAATTGGAGTTACTCTATATAGTACATGATTTCCAGTTTCATCTATGTAATCAGATACTTGATTTTCAAATGGTAACATTCCTTCTACATTCATATATCTTGTTCCGGTAATTAGGTTCTTTTTATTAGCATTTTCACCAGTTAATTGGTATCCTATTAAATGACATCTATTATATAAATATTTTCCATCTACATTATCGTATTTTACTGTTTGCCAACCAGATGGTTTTACTTGTCCTATTGCTTCTCTGTCTTCTGTTGGCATTGTTTCTTCACCTACACAAGCAAAAGCTACTCCACATCTTCCTAGAGAATCTAGTTCACTATATTCTTCATATCCTTCTGTTTCTGTTATATTTTGAAAATCTGGTATGTTGTCATTTATTATGACATAAGGATCATCTTTATATTCTGGAATTGATTTTAGATCAAAAGAAACTACTGTAGAACTAGCTAATTCATTAGTATTATTGATTTCTGCAATATTAAGACCTAATTTTTCTCTGATGTCATTATTAAAATATACTATAGCCATGATTAGTAAAATTAGTATTGCTACAATTAATTCTCTAGAATTGATTTGCCTTTTTCTTTTGCTCATAATTACTCCTTCATTTCATATTTTCCATTTTTATATATGACAATTGTTCCTTCTGTTACTTTTTCTTTTAGTTCTTTTGGGAAATCTACAGCTTCTATTTCAATAGATGGCATTGTAGTAATATCCCATATAAAAACTCGATTGTTTCTATTTTCAGTTATTTTATAGCTATGACCTTCTTGTCTATATTCTTCTAATTTTTTATCTTGTTCATCTAAAATTTGTTTTGTACATTTTTTTATGTCTTGAGCAATTTTTTCTGTTAACTCTTGATCAATTTGATATTTTCCGTCTTTCATCTGCATTACTGTATTTATTTCTATATCACTTGGTAATTCTTCTTTTTCTATTTGTAGATTTTCTCTTTTATTATTACTATATTTCTCAATTCTATATTTTCCATTTTCTAATTGATTATTAACATAGTATAAAGTGGCATTTTCCTTGTCTGCGTATTGTTGTATAATTACACTTTGTTGATTTCGTATTTTATTTTTAGAAATTAAGCTGACTTGTCTGCTTTCTTGAATTTCATCTTTCTTTTCTAAAAAATTTTCTAATTCATTTATAAACTTTTCTGTTTGTTCTTCATGCTCTTTATTTTTATTTAAATGATTGAAAAATTCTAAATTCAAGCTTTATTTTCCTTCTTTCTTAATATATTGATAAATTTTTTCATCCATCCATTGCTTATTTTCTTCTAAATTATTACGTATTGCTGTGGCATTAATTTTATATTTTTGTTTTGTTAGATCAGAATTTATATTTTCAATTTGCATATATTCTGCTACTTTTTCTCCATAAGGCTCGTTACTATAAAAGTGTGTAATTTCATTTTTGTAAGGTTCAATTACCTTTTCTAGATATTTCATTTGAATTTCTACACTTTCTTTATCTAATCCATATTTGGTAGGTGGTTTGTTAGCTTCAATTACTTCTACTGATGGATATAATTCTTTAATCCATTTGGCTCTTTCTGTTGTTGAGATATTAATTGCTTCAGTATCATATACTACTACAATAACTTTATCCATTTCTTGTATTGCTTTTTCAATTAAACTTTGGTGTCCTTTATGTAATGGTGCAAATTTTCCAATGGTAAATCCTACTTTCTTTTTCTCTTCTTTCATGATTTTTATATTGTCCTTTGCATTTTAGCGAATAAAATTAGTTCTAATTGTTTCTTCATATTCTGCTCTTTTAATACCATTTTGTCTTGCAAAATTTACACATTTTAAAAAGTATGCAATATTTTCACCTAAGTTTCGCATTGTTTGTAATCCTTCTAAGTCTTTCATAGCTTCTTCTTTATTGTTTCCATGAATTTGATTCCAATAAGAACTTCCAATTACATACATATTACTCATAAGAGCATATTTGTTTAATTGATCAAATGCTGCTGAAGCTCCTCCTCTTCTGCAACTTACTACTGAAGCATATGCTTTTCCTGCAAACAAATTCCCTCTTCCATAAAATACTCTATCTAAGAAAGATGTTATTTGTCCACTTGCTCCTGCAAAATGCACTGGACTTCCAAATACAAATCCATCTGCGTCTTTTACTTTTTCTATGAATTTGTTTACTTCATCTTCCATAAAACATTTATTGTCGTTTTTTAAACAAGTATTACATCCGATACAGCCACTTATTGGTTTTACTCCTAGCCAAATAATTTCTGTTTCTATTTCATTCTTTTGTAATGTTTTGGCTACTTCTTTTAAAGCCAAATTTGTGCAACCATCTTGGTGAGGGCCACCATTTACTAACAAAACCTTCATTTAATAAAAAATCCTTTCTTGGTAGTTATTTACTCTACATCTTTTTTCCATAATCCATGTTTATTACAATATTCATATATTGTAGAACCAGGTACATATGGGAATTTAGCTTCTGCTGGTTGACCTGGAAGCAATTTTAAAGTCCATTGTTCATGTTCTATTACAAGTGAAATCCATTCGATATAGTGTTCTTCTTCCATTACATGATTTACTTTTACTTTAATATAATCTCCATCTTTTTCATATTCTGGAACATGTTTTTCAATTGCTGCATCTGTCGAATTTGGAATTAAAGTTTGCATTGTTTCTCCACAGCATTCAAAACCGCACTTGCTGTTGCAGTCATCTATTACTTTAATTGTTGCTCCACAGTTATTACATTTTTTTATAATTAATTCATTTTTCATTTTATTTTCCTCCTTATTTTTATGACATTACATCATATAATTTTAAATAATATTGATAATCTCTTAAAATTTTTCTTACATAATTATTAGTTTCTTGATATGGTATATTTTCAATATCTGATCCATCTTCTTTTATAGTTCCTGTTTGTACCCATGTGTCTACATTTCCCATACCAGCATTATATGCAGCTAATGCTAGAACATTATTGCCTTTGTAGTGTTTTAATAAATAAGCATAATATGATATTCCTAATCTAATATTAACTTCTGGACTATATAAATCTTCTGTTTGCATTTCTTTATTTTCTACTACATTTGATATTTCTTCTGCTGTTTCTTCTAGAAGTTGCATTAATCCAATTGCATTACTTTCAGATGTTACATTTGGATTAAAATTGCTTTCTGCTTTGATTATTGCATAAATCATATATGGATCTACATTATTTTCTTTTGCATATGGTTCTACGTATTCAGAATAACGTGTTGGATAAATTTCTTTTAGTATTTTATCTTGTATTTTAACTATTTTAAATAATATAAAATAGGCTGATAGTAAAAACACGGCAATGATTAAAATCTTTATTGTTTTTTTTGTCATTAACAATTCTCCTTTATATTATTTTCATCTTTTGATTTATTTTGCTTCATACCAATTAGATGCTTCTGATACTTCAACATTAAGTGGTACTTTTAACTCTGTTGCTTGTTCCATACATTCTTGTAAAATTTGCTTTACTTTTTCTTTTTGTTCTATTTTACATTCTATAATTAATTCATCATGCACTTGCAATACTAATTTAGCATCTAGATTTTCTTCTCTTAATCTATTAAATACATTTATCATTGCAATTTTCATAATATCAGCTGCTGTTCCTTGTATTGGAGTATTCATAGCTGCTCTTGTTCCAAATTGCCTTACCATATAATTGTTTGATGATAATTCTGGTATATATCTTCTACGATGAAATAAAGTTTCTACATATCCTTTTGCTTTAGCAGATTCTACAATATCGTCCATAAAATGTTTAATACCATTATATTTTTCCAGATATTGATCTATATATTCTTTTGCTTCTTTCCTTTTAATTCCTAATTGTTCTGCTAATCCAAAATCGCTAATTCCATATACAATTCCAAAGTTAACAGCTTTTGCTGAACTTCTTTGCTCTTTTGTTACTTCTTCAATAGGAATTCCTAGCACTTTTGAGGCTGCTTGTTTGTGAATATCCTCATTATTCATAAATGCCTCTATCATATGTTTATCTTCTGATATATGAGCAAGTACCCTTAATTCTATTTGAGAATAATCAGCATCAATATATATTTTACCTTCTTCTGGTATAAAAATTTTTCTCAATCTTTTTCCCAATTCAAATCTTGTTGGAATGTTTTGTAAATTTGGATCTGTACTACTAATTCTTCCTGTTGCGGTAATTGTTTGGTGGAAATGTGAATGTATTCTTTCTGTTTTTATATTAATATATGGAATTAATCCATCTACATAAGTAGAATTTAATTTCATCAATGTTCTATATTCTAATATTTTTTCTATAACAGGATGTTCATTTTTTAATTTTTCTAATATATCAACATCTGTTGAGTATCCACTTTTCGTTTTTTTGTATACTGGTAATTTTAATTTTTCAAATAAAATTACTCCTAATTGTTGTGTTGAATTAATATTAAATTCTTCGCCACATAATTCATAAATTTCTTTTCTTAATACTTCTAGTTGATCTTTTAGCTGATTACCAAAAGCTGTTAAAGCTTCTTTATCTACTAGCATTCCATTAAATTGCATTTCACCTAAAACTTTTACTAATGGCATTTCTATTGTATTAAATAATTCTGTTAAATTTAATTCCTGTAATTTTACTGTTGTTGTTTTATATATTTGATAAATAAGGTATGCATAAAATCCATTAATATATTGTTCAGTATCATCTGTTGTTTCATCTTGAAATAATGTGATTTGTTTATTCTTTTTTTCATCCTTTTGATATGGTGCTAAATACTCGCTAATATCTATATTCAAGTATTGACTTGCTAAATTTTCCATTGGATATTTTCCTGCAGTTGGATTTAAATCATATGATGCTACTTCTATATCATAAAAGATGTTATTCATTTCTATTCCTAATTCTTTTAGCATAACATAATCATCATTTAAGCTATATCCATATTTTTTTATTTCTTTACTTTCAAACACTTCTTTCCAAGCTTGTATTGTCTCTTCATTAAGTTGAATATAATATGCTGTATTTTTTTCTTCTAAATAAACGGTTATACTAGTAATTCTCTTTTTAATAATATTTTTACTATCTAAGTTTAATTCTACTTTTCCTAAAAAATATATTATTTCTTTTTTCTGTTTAATATATTCTATTATTTCTTGTATTTTACCTGTTTGAGTAATCTCTTCTATTTTTACTAAATCTTGTAGTGTTTTGTTTTGTGATATTGTACTGCTTTGTTCTGTATTTTGTAAATTAAACCTTTCAATAAAGCGATTAAATCTTAATTCTTTAAATTTTTCTAAAACTTTTTCATTATCCCATTCTACTCGTTTTAAGTCTTCCATTGTTTGTTCAATTGGAACTTCTGTATTGATTGTTCCTAATGTCCTAGATAGCAAAGCTAAATCTTTATTTTCAACTAATTTTTCTCTTAGTTTTCCTTTGATATTATCTTTTCCATTTTCTAAAGCTGTATATAAACTATCAATACTTTTATATCTTTTAATTAAATCTATTGCCGTCTTTTCTCCTACTCCTGGCACTCCCGGAATATTATCTGATGCATCTCCCATTAAACCTTTTACTTCAATTAACTGAACTGGTTTTAATCCATATTTTTCTATAATTTCTTTTTCTCCAAAGTTATCTGTTTCTGATTTTCCCATTTTTGTATGTGGAATACGAATTGTTATCTTATTACTTGCTAACTGAAATGTATCTCTATCACCTGATAAAATTGTAACTGGTATTTTAGCTTTTTCTCCTCTTTTAGCCAATGTTCCTAATATATCATCTGCTTCATACCCTTCTTTTTCAATGATAGTAATGTTCATTAAGTGTAAGATTTCTTTTATAATTGGCATTTGCTCAGCAAGCTCATTAGGCATTCCTTTTCTGGTTGCTTTATATCCTTCATACATTTTGTGTCTTGCTGTAGGTGCTTTCAAATCAAAAGCTACTGCTATATATTCTGGATTTAAATCATCTATTACTTTAAACATAATTGCTAAAAATCCATATACAGCATTAGTATATGTTCCATCTGGTGTTGTTAGCATTTTACTTCCCATAATACCGTAAAATGCTCTATTTAATATGCTATTTCCATCTATTAAAACTAACATTATTTAAACCTCTTTTTAATTTATTTTCACATTCTATCATACTTATTTTATTTTTTCTATAAAATATATAAAAAAAAGCAAGTGATTGGCCAAAACTATAATTTGAATTAGCAGTCTTGGTTTTCATAATATATTGACTGTATCTATAAAAATTGTTATAATACATAATTAAGGTGAGAAAAATGGAAAAATTATCTAAATTTATTTTTACTATATTATTATCTTCATTATTGTGTATTTGTTTTTATACTATTAGTAATGCTGTTGAAATGAATAAAATTGATTATACCGAAACGTTAGAAACTTTTGACAATCCTGAACGAGGTTTTTACACACATCTTCGATATAATTTTAAAGTATCTGGCAATGAAGATCCTGAAGAAATTTATTTAGAAGGAAATTTAATTCATTTAAGATTAGGAATTGGAGCATTTTCTGGAAAAGTAAATGGTAACAAAGATTTAGAATTTTCTGAAGATATGTTAAATATGTTTGATAAAATATTAAAGACAATTAAGTCTAATGGTGGAACTGCAATTGTTAGGTTTGCCTATGATAATTTTGATGGAGATGAAGATTTAGAGCCTTCTTTAGATATGATTTTAAAACATATTAGTCAAATATGCCCTATTCTTACAGCTAATAAAGATGCTATTTCATATGTAGAACTAGGATTCTTTGGACCATGGGGTGAAATGCATTCAAGTGAAATATGTAAGCCTGAAAATGTTAGTAAAGCTATAGATGTAATGTTACAAAACACACCTGAAGAAATTAAGATTGGTGTTAGACAACCTAAATATTATGTGAATTGGTTAGGAATTGATAGAGCAAAATTAAATGAAAATATTACAGTTAAAGGTACTCCTGAATATAGAGTTGGTCTTTTTAATGATGGGTATCTTGGATCTCATAGTGATTTAGGTACATTTGAAAATAGAGAAATTGAAATTCAATGGTTAGAACATCAAGCATTGCATACTTTATATGGTGGAGAAATTGTTGCAACTCGTACATCTAGTGGAAATGAAGAAATTGATACTATTAATACTGCTGAATATATGTCTAAGGAAGCATTTAGAACTCATACTACTTATTTAAATTCTGAATATGATGAAGATGTTATAGATGCTTGGAAAGACGAAATATATAATGGTGATGATGAATTATATAAAGGTCAAACTGGATATTTATATATAACAAATCACTTAGGATATAGATTCGTTCTTAGAAATTCAGATATCAATATGTCTAGCAATAAAAAATTGCATATTGATTTAGATATAGAAAATGTTGGATTTGCAAATTTAGTAAATAATAAAGCTGTTACTATTGTATTAGAAAACTCAGAAAAAAAAATATGAAATAAATACTACAATTGATCCAACATCATGGGATTCAACAAAAATAACTAATGTAAGTTTTGATGTTGAATTACCTGATGATATTCAAGAAGGAGAATGGAATGTTTATTTAAGGATTTCTAAATATGGTGATTTAGCTACAGATAATAACTATCAATGTATACGTCTTGCCAATAATAATATTTGGGATCAAACTATTGGAGCTAATTATATAGGAAATTTCACTTTTGATAACTCTATTATTGATAAACCTGATGACTCTGATGATTCTAACAATCCTCTTCCTCCTGCTGATACAGATGATGGTGATAATAATAATAATAATCAAATTAAACCAGATGATTCTCATAATGATAATAATGGTTCATCTAACTTTGAAGATCAAGGATTTATTAGTCCAGATCCAATTCCACAAACTGGCGATAGTTTAATGTCTATTATATCCTTTATTATAGTTATGTTGATGATATCTATTATCTATTTTTATAAAAAATTAAAAAAATAACTATTTGAATATTAATATATTATTTTTTACATACCATTTCTAATAATTAGTTTATATAAATAACTCCTATAGATTTTTATATCTATAGGAGTATTATTTTGTTATAAATTAAGCATAATATTCTTTTACTTCACAATTTTCTATCCCATATTCCGCCAATTTTCTATTTTTAGGTATTCCTTCAAAATAGCATCTGAAAATTCTTGCTACACCTCCGATGTGCTACTATTAAAATTGTTTTTTCAGGATATTTAACTTTTATTTCATCTATAAAATTATATATTCTTTTTTGAAAATCAGATATATTTTCTCCATTAATACTTTTGTAATCATAATCCATATTCCAATACTCTGGTATATAAATTTTTCCTTCTAATAATCCATAATTCATCTCTATTATTCTTTTATCTATTATAATTTTTTTATGCATATTAGTATTGATTATTTCTGCTGTTTGTATTGCTCTTTTTAAGGGCGAAGCTATAATAAAGTCTATATTATACTTTTCTAATCTATTTCTAACTGATTCAGCTTGACTTATACCTATTTCATTTAATTCCAAATCTGATATACCTTGCATTCTTGGTGGATTATTTAAATCTGTTTGTCCATGCCTTACAAATAAAATTTTCATTTTTTCTCCCTTTCAATCTGTACATATCTGTGCAATGAAATCTCCATCCCTTATTTTTTATCTTTTAAAATTTGGGTATAATATCTATCTTCTTCTCAACTCCTCGTATCTAACCATTTAAATTCGCGTACCCTGTCGTTCTTCATTAAAACAGTTATAATATC
>CANRAY010000006.1 GCA_947628735.1 uncultured Clostridia bacterium
AAAAAATGCGATAACAAGTTTAACAGGAACTCCAAAACCAATACCAAAAGGACATAAAATACCAGAAGTAGAGGTACCTGTACCAGTAGTAGGAAGTGTACCAGTTAAAAAGATACTTCATTTGACTACTGTGACTGAGGGTAGTGGTTCACTCCATAGTGACACTAATTATTCATGCTTGGGTCCATCATTCGAACTTTACAATGATGAAGGTTTCTATATGGCGACGGGCTTTAGTGCTAGCTCTGGTGAGTCGAAGGGAGACGCTCGGTATCATTATGGAAGGATCTTTCCAAAATGTTCCTGTTGGAGAATACAAATTGAAGGAGATAGAAAAAAATTTTGTTCAAATTTATGACAAAGAAAACGAACGTTTTTATGAGCATTCTCATGATAATCGAATATATTCTGTTAAAGTTTTATCAGCAGATAGCACTGTTATAGAAATCGAAGGGACAACCGTTCCTGTTGCGGAGTTTGAAAATACTTGCGTTAATAGATACTTTCTTTATAATAATATTCCATCCGGCTGCAGTTGGTCGAATATACGTCGTAGTGCGATCCATGTTTCTTTCTCAGGATGGGATTCAGAGGATAATATTCCCGTAATAGGCAAAGATATCTTCATTGAATGCAAGCATACTTCATTTTATAGAAAATCTGACGGAGAATATGATGACGCTATGGACGTATATTGGCAGCTAGATTCTACAACTTGTGTTGAGGATCATGAGGATTGGTACATTGGTCCGGATCCTGGATGCACGACGCCTACTAATATACAAATTGTTATTAAAAATTCTTCTAGAACAGAGGAGGTTAAATACATGGCTAATACTTCTGAGTCTATGAACGACTTGACTTTAAACTTAGACAATGGGGAAAAGGTTCATATCAGGCGTGGTTCATATGATATTGATAAGTCGTGGATAGATAGTGATCAAATATTAATTCAGGCTAGTATTCTTATCGAAAAAATAGATTAATATACTATAGAATTTAAAAAAGTGATGATAAAAGGGGCTGTGAAAAAGTCCGAAGAAAAATTGAAATATTTTTTTAAAATCAAAATGAAATTTATTGACTTTTTCTGTAAAAGCATATACAATATTTAGCAGAATTGCAATGAAGGAGAAAAAATATATTTATATCTTATGTAAGAGAGAGTTGGGGTAGCTGAGAACCAATCATAAGTAATATATGGGGAGCTCTGGAGCGATAAAATAAGAAAGAGGATAAATAATATTTATCAATTAGGGTGGAACCGCGGAAATATAATTTCGTCCCTAGCGAATAAAAGCTAGTGGCGAAATTTTTTTTATGTAGTTGCTAGAAATATTCGAAAAGATTAATATATTTAGTCAAGAATAGAAGGAGGAATTTGACAATGGAAAAATTAACAATGGAAAAATTGGTAAGTTTATGTAAGAATAGAGGATATGTATATCCGGGTTCAGAGATTTATGGAGGTTTAGCAAATACTTGGGATTATGGACCTCTAGGAGTAGAATTAAGGAATAATGTAAAAAAAGCATGGATGAAAAAATTTGTACAAGAAGAAAAACATAATGTAGGTCTAGATGCAGCTATTCTAATGAATCCAAAAACTTGGGAGGCATCAGGTCATTTAGGTAATTTTACAGATCCTTTAATTGATTGTAAGGAGTGCAAAACAAGACATAGAGCAGATAAATTAATTGAAGAATGGATGCATGAACATAATTGCGAAGAAGTTGTAGATGGTTGGCCAGATGAAAAAATGATAGCATATATGAAGGAACATCATATTGCTTGTCCTAATTGCGGAAAAGAAAATTTTACAGATATTCGTAAATTCAATTTAATGTTTAAGACATTTCAAGGTGTAACAGAAGATACTACAGCAACAATATATTTAAGACCAGAGACAGCACAAGGTATTTTTGTCAATTTTAAAAATGTATTAAGAACTACAAGAAGAAAATTACCAATGGGAATAGCTCAAATTGGAAAATCTTTTAGAAATGAAATTACTCCTGGTAATTTTACATTTAGAACACGTGAATTTGAACAAATGGAGTTAGAGTTTTTCTGCAAACCTGGAACAGACATAGAATGGTGGAATTATTGGAAAAAATATTGTAAAGAATTCCTATTATCTTTAGGTATGAAGGAAGAGAATCTTCGTTTAAGAGATCATTCACCTGAAGAACTTTCTCATTATAGTACTGGAACAACGGATATTGAATTTGCATTTCCTTTTGGATGGGGAGAATTATGGGGAATTGCAGATAGAACAGATTATGATTTAAAACAACATATGACTTTCTCAAAAGAGGATATGAACTATTTAGATCCTGAAACTAATGAAAAATATATTCCATATTGTATAGAACCATCTGTTGGATGTGATAGAGTAACACTTGCATTTTTATGCAATAGTTATGATGAAGAAGAAGTTGGTGAAGGAGATGTAAGAACAGTATTGCATTTACATCCAGCATTAGCTCCATATAAAGTGGCTGTTCTTCCACTATCAAAGAAATTAAGTGAAAAAGCAGAAGAAGTATATGATAAACTTTCTAAAAAGTTTATGTGTGATTATGATGAAGCTGGAAGTATTGGAAAGAGATATAGAAGAGAAGATGAAATCGGTACACCATATTGTGTTACAATTGATTTTGATACTTTAGAAGATAATTGCGTAACAATTCGTGATAGAGATACAATGGAGCAAGTTAGAATAAATATAGATGAGTTAGAAAATTGGATTCAAGAAAAGATAGAATTTTAAACTTGATATAAAAAAATTGATATAAAAAATAAGTATGAAAATCTAGATTAAATACTACAGATTGCTATATTAAAATGAAGGGAAAATGAGAGATGGGAAAAATAAAGTATTTATTTAAAAGAATAGTTCAAGTGGATTATAAAAATATGTTTCGTATAGCTAAAAGTGTTAGCAAAAAAGCACACAAAACTTATATAGGAACACTTTTTGATATGGCAATGTGTGGATTGAAATATCAAGCTGGATACTATGATTATCAAGAGTTTGAATTTTATAACTTAAATGCAAAGCAAAGAAAAACTTATTTGACTCGTGGAAAAAATAATGAAATTATAAAAAGATTTAATGCAAAGGATAAGTTCTATCTTTTTGACAATAAAGCTGAATTTTATAAGAAATTTGATAAGTTTATAAAAAGAAAATGGATGAATTTAGATGGCAAAAATGAAGAAGAATTTATTGAATTTTTAAAGGAAAATAAAGAAGTTATTGTAAAACCAGTTGATGGAGAAGGCGGAAAAGGCGTAGAAAAAATAAAATATAAAAATAAAGAAACTGCTAAAAAACTATATAAAAGATTAATGAAAAATAATCAGACAATTGTTGAGCAATGTATTGTTCAACATAAAAAATTAAATGAAATGTATAATAAATCAGTTAATTCTTTAAGAATGTTTACTTTTTATAAAGACGGAAAATCATATTTTCTACAGGCAATTTTAAAGTTTGGAAATGGTGGAGTTGTAGACAATTTCTCTAGTGGTGGAATGTATACATATGTTAATGAAAAAGGAGTTGTATATGTAGGTGCAATAGACCAAGCTGATAATATTTTTGAAGAGCATCCTATTTCAAAATGCAAAATTGTTGGATTTGAAGTACCAATGTTTAAAGAGGCTGTGAAACTTGTAAAAGAGGCAGCAAAGGTCGTTCCAGAAATGGGATATATAGGCTGGGATGTTGCTATTGGAGAAAACGAACCTATGATTATTGAAGGAAATTGTTTCCCAGGTGTTTTCCAAGTAAAACCAAGTTTAGTAGATAAAAAAGAAGGTCTTATTCCAAAGTATAATGAAATTATGCATATTTTTTAAAAAATGATGGAAAATTTTGAAAAGTGTGATAGAATTCAAAATATATAAAAGAGAATCATAAGAAGAGGTAAAAATTTTGGAGGAAAATAAAGTAAAGAAAACAGCTAATTCTTTTATGAAAAATGTATTAATTTTAATATCAGCCGAAGTATTAGTAAAATTATTAGGCTTTATTTATAAATTAGTTATTACTAATATAGAGGGATTTGGAGATGTAGGTGTAGGTTATTATTCAGCAGGATATCAAATATATTCTCTAATGCTTACACTTTCATCAATAGGAATTCCAAGTGTAATATCAAAATTAGTTTCTGAAAGATTGGCGAAAGATGATAAAGCAGGAGCGCAAAGAATTTTTAAAATTGCGCTTCGTTTCTTTGCGACTTTGGGTCTTGTTTTGTCATTCGCATTGTTTTTTGGTTCTGGATTTATTGCAAATAATATTTTAAATGTTCCAGATACAGCATATGTAATGAGGGTGCTAGCACCAGCAGTTGTATTTGTTTCTATTTCAGCTGTATTAAGAGGATATTTTGCAGGACAACAGAATATGAAACCAACTAGTGTTTCTCAAACATTAGAGCAATTTTTAAATTGTGTGTTATCTATTACATTTGTATATGCTTGTATAGGAAAAGACACTTATATTATGGCTGCAGCAGGAAATTTATCAACGACACTTGCAATTGTTATTACATTTTTCTATTTAATTATGTATTATAGAAAAAATAAAATTGTACCAGAGGAAGGACAAAGATCACCTGAAAGAAGAAAAACTAATGGAGAATTATTAAAAACTATTCTTGCTATTTCAGTTCCTGTTACATTAAGTTCTATTATTTCAGTTATTAGTTCTGTTATAGATACAGCAACAGTTAGTAATTGTATTCAATTTGCATACAGAGATGCAGGAATGGCAAAAGATGCTTTGGAAAGCTTAGCAATGAAAATGACTGGTATTTTATCTAAGGTAGATACTTTAGTTACATTTCCACTTGCAATTAATACTGCTTTTTCTACAGCATTGGTTCCATCAATTTCAGAGTCGATTGCAAAAAAAGAATATAAAGTTGCATCAAAAAGATTATCATTTTCAATTTTTGCTTCAATTATAATTATATTCCCTTGTGCAGCAGGATTTATAGCATTAGCAAATCCAATTTTAAATTTGATTTATCCAACAGCTTCAGATGGGGCAATTATTTTACAAATTGCTTCTATTTCAATGATACTAACGGCATTAAATCAAACAATTAATGGTGGACTATATGGATTAAATCTTCCAAGGGTACCAGTAGCTGCATTAGGACTCGGAATTATAGCAAAAACTATTTTAAATGTTGTATTAGTAAGTAATCCAAATATTAATATTGTGGGAGCTGCTATTGCATCTGTAGTATGTCAAGCAATTGCATTTTCATTAGGTTTCAAAGTAATTCGTATGAAATTAAAAGTAAAATTAAGTATGAAAAAATATTTACTTAAACCGTTGGCATCAGCCGCAATTATGGGTGTTATTGTAGCAATTGCATATTATATATTAAGTATGATGTTTGGTAATACTATAAGTACTTTATTATCTATTATTGTAGGCATAATAGTTTATGGATTAGCAATATTAGTATTTAAAGTATTAGAAAAAGAAGAAATTATGATGATTCCATTTGGAACAAAAATATATCCTATATTAGTAAAATTGCATTTTTTTAAAGAAGAAAATGAAGAAGAAACTTTAATGTAAAAGTTTAAAAGGAGGATTATATCTTAAATATATGTTACAATATTTTATAATCTATTTAGTTGTAATTAATTTAATAGTTTTTTTACTTATGTATATTGATAAAAAAAAGGCAAAGTATGGAAAATGGAGAATTAAAGAATATACATTAATGATTGTTGCTTTAATTGGTGGAAGTATTGGCTCTATTATTGGTATGTATACTTTTCATCACAAGACCAAAAAGGCAAAGTTTTTTATTGGATTTCCATTAATTTTAATTATTCAAATTATTTTAATTATTAATGTTTATCAAGATTTTATAAAATAATTGTTAGGGGAAAATTATGGAAGATTTAGATGAAAAAAAGAAAAAGTATCGAACAAATATTAGAGATTCTATTATATTAATAATTATTTGTGTTGTAGTTTATTTGATAATTCAAACTTTCTTTGTACAGATTATAAAGACTGATCAGCTTTCTATGTATCCAACAATAGGACAAGATGAAATATGGTTAGTAGATAAATGGTCATGGATTACAAAACATGAATTTAATAGGGGAGATATTGTTATTATTCAAGAACCATCTAAATTATTTTATGATGATAGTACATATGAAGCCGGAAATGTAGTTGCTAAATATGAAAATATTTTTACAGGTATTATGTCAAAAAGGATTATTGCACTTCCAGGAGAACATATTAAGATAGAAAATGGAAAAGTATATATTAACGACAAAGAATTAGAAGAACCATATTTGTATAAACAAGAAAGTACTTTTGAAACTTCTGTTAGAAAATGTTATTTTCTTGATTTAGTAGTACCGGAAAATTGTGTGTTTGTTATGGGAGATAATAGAGAACAATCTGATGATAGTAGAAATTATGGATGTATTCCAATTGATAAAATTCAAGGCTTTTTAAAACAAAAAATATATCCATTCCAAGAAAAATATTCGAAAGAGTATATTAAAGAATTAGTTAGACAAAATTTAGAAGTTAACAATTATGAAATTGAGCGTATAAGTTTTTCAAATACTATGGGGAATAGTATATCAAAAGATAAGGTTATGTCTTCTGGTAAAGCATATCAATCTATAAGTTATAAAGGTTTAGATGTTCCACAAATATATATTTATGAAGATGCACAGAACAAAAAAACATATGATATAACTAAACAAACTATAAGTGAAGTAATTGGTAATAATTATAATTTTTCAGAAGAAAATTGTACGATTCAGAAAGAATATTCAAATTTACTTAGACGTATTCTAGATGACGGTTATACATATCGATATATAGGAGAAGAATTGATAAATGGAGAAGATTGTATTCATTTTTGTTTAACAGGAGATGAAGATATAAATTTGGAGCATAAGAAATATCAATATTGGGTTCGAAAAAGTGATGGAATTATTATAAAATGTCAAGATTATATAGGTGTTCAAATCTTTAATACTAAATTGAATCAAGTAACAGAAGATGATTTTGGATATGATGGAGATTTATCAAATTACAAAGAAATGATTTATATAAAATAATGCTGAAATTCAATAAGAAAAGTTTAGAATAAACGCATAATTTTATTTACTTTTTCACATTTTATATATATAATGACTGTGTAAAAACATAACGAAAGATTTTTAAGGAGGCTTATGATGAGCAATAAATATGTATATTTATTTAGAGAAGGAAATGCTTCAATGAGAGAATTACTTGGCGGAAAAGGTGCTAATTTAGCAGAAATGACAAATTTGGGATTACCTATTCCACAAGGATTTACAGTAACAACAGAAGCATGTACACAATATTATAATGATAATCAAACAATTTCAGATGAAATAAAGGAACAAATTTTTAATGCATTAAAAGAATTAGAAAGAATGACAGGAAAACAATTTGGAAATCCAGAAAATCCTCTTCTTGTTTCTGTTCGTTCTGGTGCAAGAGCTTCAATGCCTGGAATGATGGATACAATATTAAATTTAGGAATTAACGAAGAAGTTGTACAAGCTATGGCAAGTAAGAACGAAAGATTTGCTTATGATAGTTATAGAAGATTTATTCAAATGTTTAGTGATGTAGTTATGGAAATACCAAAGCCACTTTTTGAAGGTGCTATTGATGAAATGAAAGCAAAAAGAGGTGTAAAACTTGACACTGAACTTAATGCAGAGGATTTAAAAGAATTAGTTGTAACATTTAAAGAAATTTATAGAAGAGAACATGGAAGTGAATTTCCTACAAATCCTTCAGAACAATTAATTGAAGCTATTGAAGCAGTATTTCGTTCATGGAATAATCCAAGAGCTATTACTTATAGAAGATTAAATGATATACCAAGTGATTGGGGTACAGCAGTTAATGTACAAGAAATGGTATTTGGAAACATGGGAGATGACTGTGGTACTGGTGTTGCATTTACACGTAATCCAGCAACAGGAGAAAATGCTATTTTTGGTGAATATTTGATGAATGCACAAGGAGAAGATGTCGTTGCAGGAATTCGTACACCAAAAACAATTACAGAATTAGAGCAAACAAATAAACAAGCTTATGATGACTTTATAATGTATGCAAATAAACTAGAAAGACATTATAAAGATATGCAAGATATGGAATTTACAATTGAGCATGGAAAGCTATTTTTCTTACAAACAAGAAATGGAAAAAGAACAGCAAATGCTGCATTAAAAATAGCTGTAGATTTAGTAGATGAAGGAATGATTACAGAAAAGGAAGCTGTATTGAGAGTAGAGCCAAATCAATTGGATCAATTATTACATCCAAATTTTGATACAGAAAAATTACAAAGTGCTACACCTATTACAACAGGTTTAGCAGCTTCACCAGGAGCAGCAACAGGTAAAGTTGTATTTACAGCTGAAAGAGCAGTTGAATTACACAATGCAGGAGAAAAGGATTTAATTTTAGTAAGACTTGAAACTTCACCAGAAGATATTGATGGTATGACAGTATGTTATGGTGTTCTTACTGTAAGAGGTGGAATGACATCACATGCAGCAGTTGTAGCACGTGGTATGGGAACTTGTTGTGTTGCAGGATGTGGAGAATTAGTTGTAGATGAAGAAAATCGAGTTTTTGAGACAAAAGATGGAAATCAATATCATGAAGGTGATTGGATTTCATTAGATGGTTCAACAGGAAAAGTATATGGTGAAAAAATTGATACAGTAGATGCTAGTGTATCAGGTAATTTTGCAAGATTTATGGGATGGGCAGATCAGTATAGACAAATGGAAGTTAGAGCTAATGCAGATACTCCAAAAGATGCAAAACAAGCACGTGAATTTGGTGCACAAGGAATTGGATTATGTAGAACAGAACACATGTTCTTTGCACCAGAAAGAATTTCTGCAATTCGTGAAATGATTGTTTCAAAAACAGTTGAACAACGTAAAAAAGCATTAGAAAAAATATTACCAATGCAAAGAGGAGATTTTGAAGGATTATTTAGAGCAATGGATGGCTATCCAGTAACAATTAGACTTTTAGATCCACCTTTACATGAGTTTTTACCGCATACTGATGATGAGATAGCTGAATTATCAAAAGAAATGGGATTATCTTTTGAAGAATTAAAAAATATAGTAGCAGGTTTACACGAATTTAATCCAATGATGGGACATAGAGGATGTAGATTAGATGTTACCTATCCAGAAATTGGAGAAATGCAAACGAGAGCAATTATAGAAGCAGCAATTAATGTTACAAGAGAAGGAATAAAAGTTACTCCAGAAATTATGATCCCTCTTGTAGGGGAAATTAAAGAATTGAAATATGTAAAAGACATTATTACTAGAACAGCATCAGAAGTTATGAAAGAACAAAATATGGAAATTCATTATATGGTAGGAACAATGATAGAGATTCCAAGAGCAGCACTTTTAGCTGATGAAATAGCAAAAGAAGCAGAATTCTTCTCATTTGGTACAAACGATTTAACACAAATGACATTTGGATTTAGCCGTGATGATGCAGGAAAATTCTTAGATGAATATTATTCAAAGAAAATTTACGAAAATGATCCATTTAAAAAGTTAGATCAAACAGGTGTAGGAAAATTAGTTGAAATGGCTGCAAAAGCTGGAAAACAAACAAGACCAAATATTGAACTTGGTATTTGTGGAGAGCATGGAGGAGAACCAGCTTCAGTAGAATACTGTCATAGAGTTGGACTAACTTATGTATCTTGTTCGCCTTATAGAGTTCCAATTGCACGTTTAGCAGCTTCACAAGCAGCTATTAAAAACCCAAGATAAAAATGAAACAACAGGGCAGTTACAATTTTATTGCAACTGCCTTTTTGATAATATAAGAGGTAGTAAAAAATGAAGAAAAAATCAATTTATCAACTTATTTTATTTGTTATTATTCTAGTTATTCTTGTAGTAGAAGGTTTTATTTTTGCGTCGCTAATAAATATCAACTTATATATATTAAATTCAGAGCAAAGTAATGAAATGGCTAATTTATTAAATACAAAAGGAGAATTTTCAGATGACTGGAAAGATATAGAAACTTCAAAATCTATTAAATTTCTTGTTGAAGATCAAGAAACAAAACAACTAACAGCTTATTATACTTATAATAATTCTATGAAGAATGAATGGGGAGAATACACATGTCCTTTTACACTAGAACAATATGGAATGGAATGTGTTGGAATACAAGGAAACCTTCTTTATTGTAGTATTATGGGAATTTCTGTTTTAATATTTGCATTTGTATTTTATTTTACCTCTTCTGGCAAATCTATTACTCGTAGATGTAAACAATTACTATGGGGTATAGTTGCTATAGCATTACAATTTTTTGTTTTAGGTTTAGGTGCTTATATATTTAAACGTCCAATAAGATCAATACAAATATATTTTCTAGGAATAGTATTATCAATTTACTTAATTAGCTATATATATAGTTTGAAAAATAAAGCATTTTGGATTCCAATAGTATCTATTATTCCAATATTTATTATATCTATATGGATAAATCCAGTTTATGAGAATTTTATGATACCATATTTTATTATATCAGCAATTGGAAGTAGTACAGGATATTTTATGCAACGTAGAAAGAAAATAAACAAGAGTATTTGGATTTTTTATATTGTATTGTTAGTGTTAAGTATTTTGCGGAAGTAACATGTTAGCTTTCTTTGAAATAAATTCATATACTATGGCTATTTTTGAAATCTGTAAAAATACATGGTATATTTTTGCAATCAGTATTGTACTATTGATAATTTATGCTATTTTATTTAAATGTGGAAAAATAAAAGCAGAGTTACCAAAGCCAAGTAAAAAGAAAAATATTATAGAGAGTGTTATTCTTGCTATAATTTTAATTCTTGTATTATGTGGAATGGGAGAATTAAGGGTCAAAGAGAAAATAGTGGAATCTGCTCATAAAGAGACGATAAAACAATATGATTATGAAATACGCGAAAAGAAAACAGTAGATAGATTTGGAGATGAAAATACAGAAAATATTTTATATTATACTATTAATTCTGGAAAAGATTGGACTAAGGTACCTTCAGATATGAGTATTAATGTATTGGAATTGCAGGAAGGTACTTATCAGATAGATGATAAAAAAATAATTTTTGCGATTACTAGTGGAAGATATGTAAATATCTGTTATCAAAATGATGAAAAAGGACTTTCATGGACTAATTGTATGTTAGAATCAGTTATAAATGATGCAGAAGTAGAACAAATTAAGTTTACAGATAATAAAAATGGCAAAATTGTTATTAAGACTTCACCAATGGACAAAATAACATTAGTTACAACAAATGGAGGAAAGACTTGGAAAAAGTAATAGAAAAGAAAGAAGGGAGTTTGGATGAAGAAACTTATGTGGGTATTCATTAGTATTTTAATTCTTATTATAATTGGAATCATAATAGTTGTATGTATTAATGCTTATGTAACTGGTTATTCAGAGCCAAGAATTAAAACTAATTATGAAGATTTTCCTAAAGTAGGAGCTATTTTAGTTTTAGGTTGTGAAGTAAAGGATGATGGAAGTTTAAGTTTAATGTTGAGAGATAGATTAAATAAAGGAATAGAGGCATATCAAAATGGAATTTCTTCGAAAATTATTGTATCTGGCGATAATCGCTCAGAAAGTAATACAGAAGTAAATGTAATGAAACAATATCTGTTAGATAATCAAGTAAAAGAAGAAGATATTATTATGGATAGTGCGGGATATTCTACATATGACAGTATGTATCGTTTGAAGGAGATTTTTCATGTAGATAAATGTGTTATTATTACGCAGAAATATCATTTATATAGAGCTATTTATATCGGTAGTCAATTGGGAATTGATAGTTATGGAATTGCTTCTGAGGGAGATCAATATGATGGTCAATGGGTAAGAGATTTCAGAGAAGTTTTAGCTAGAAATAAGGATTTTGTAAAATGTATTTTTAGACCAGAAGCAAGTAGTATGGAACAATGATACAATATATTTACAATAATAAAATTTATTATTATAGGGATATAACGAAACTTAAGAAAAGGAGATTTAAAGTATGAGAAAACAACTAAACATGAATGGCTGTAAGAAAGAAAATTTTTTACAACAAAGAAAAGAACGGAATAACTTTAATAGCATTAGTAGTAACAATAGTAATCTTAATTATTTTAGCAGTAATAAGTATTAATGCCATATTGGGAGAAGATGGACTAATAGCAAGTGCAGAAAGAGGAAGCATAGAGCATACTCATGCAACAGTGTGGGAAGCAATGGAGATGGAGTACTCAAATTATTGGATAGATAAAGTAATGCTAGGAGGAAATTTAGTTACATATTTGCAAGACTCAGGTATCATAGAAGAAGAATTAAAAGGAGCAGGATATGTAATAAATGTAGAGAAACTATTAGGAACAAGAATGTCATTAGGAAATGGAACAGATGGAGAAAATGATGTATACAAACTAGAAGAAGTAATAAATGGAACGAAATATAGTGTAAAATACTATGGTCCAAGTGGAAATAGAGAGTTAGGAATATTAGGGGATAGTATAAGTAGTTTAGTAGAAAGTGACAATCCAAATTTTGAAATAACGAAGGAAGTAACATCTAAACCAATCAAAGGAGATTACTATACAGTAGGAGATACTATAGAATATACAATTACAGCAACAAATAAAGGAGATGTTACAATAAAAGATATACAAATAACAGATACGTTAACGGCAGGAAGTGGAACATATAAACCAGGAGATGAACATTTAGTATTATCTAAAGGAAACAGTGAAAAAATAGGAGCAAAAGATGGTTGCTGGACGATAAGTTCATTAGATTCGCAAGAAACAGCAACTATCATTTATACATATACAGTACAACAAAAGGATATAGAAGCAGGAAAGATAGTAGATAATGTGATAACTAAATTAGAAGGAGTACCACAGCCAACTGTACCAAGAGGACATAAGATACCAGAAGTAGAAGTACCAACAGTACCAGAAGAAAAACCAAATAGAATAAAAAAACCATCAGGCGGAGGCAATAATTGTTTAACTTCAGATAATTGGGAATTATCTGAATATACTAATAGTAATATTAGAGAATTAATTGAATCTTGGGAAGGTGATTATCTGTTAAACATATATAAAGTAGCAGATTTTAACAATGAAACAGAAAAATTTAAATATATTGAAGGATTAGACACATATTTGGATAGTCAAGGATACACAGATATTAAATATAAATATGGATTAGGATATTTGAATAAAGAAGAAGTAGAAATTTTTACAACAACAATAGAAGATTACATTTTACAAAATGAAATAGAACCATGTATGCAATTAAATCCAGGAGATAGAATTGAGCCACAAGAAAAATGGAGTCCAGAAGGGGAAAAATATGAGAATGGAATATATAAAGATTACCCTTACGGAGGTATGTATTTATGTGTTTTTAATACGGCATATTCTGAAACGTATACTATAACTAGTCCATCAGAACTAGTTGAATTACCATTTTTTGTGTATGATGAAGATAGTGACGATGGAGAATTTAACTGTAATTTTGGATATTTTATAACAATGGGTGGATTGATGATATCTAGAGAAAATAATATAAATATAACAAGTACTATGGAAGAATTGCCTGAAGGTAATGCAGAGACAGTAATATATAAAGTAACAGCAACTATAGATGGACGAGTAGAATATTCAAATATAGATAGTATAATATTTGAAGAATCAGGAACAAAAGAAATAACATTTGAAGGTATACCTACAGGTTCAGAGGTTACAATAGAACAAATATATACTGGAACATATAGCGATTGTATTACAGATAAACAGAAAACAGTTCATTTAGATTCTACATCTCCTGGAGATATATCATTTACTAATAGATATAATGAGCGCTTAATAAGAGGAGGCAGTTTAAAAAATAGTTTTATGTTTAATGATGAAGGACGTTGGGACTGGATACAAGAAAATATAGGATATAATAATTGTGGATTAGAAATAGAAGAAGAGTTTAATAGTTGGACAAAACATATTAGAATATTTAGTAACGAAAGTGCTGAGCCAAGATATATAAGAGCTAAAGTATTTTGGGATGATATGCATAATATTGAATGTTCTAGTGAAAAATGGACACAAGGTGATGATGGATATTATTATTATAATATGATTTTAGGAACAGATGAAAATGCTGATGGATTGTTGGCTCAAATAAAAAATATTGAAGAAGATCCGGATGTAGGAGAACAATTTAATGTTATAGTAGTGTATGAAACAGTACCTATTCAAATGAATGATGATGGTCCATATGCAAATTGGAATATGTAAATATAGTCTAGACATATCAAGAAAAATGTAATATAATTTAATTCTTATAAAAATAGTATTTTTGAAGGCAGTATTGCTTATCAAGAATGCTATTTTTATGCGGTCAAAAATATGCAAAAAGAATGGAAGGATGAAAAAATGGAAAATGAATTAGGAACAGAAAAAATAGGAAAATTAATCAGAAAATTCGCTATCCCTTGTATTTTTTCTTTAATTATTAGTGCGTTATATAATATAGTGGATCAAATTTTTATTGGTCAAAGTGTAGGTCCTATAGGAAATACAGCAACTAATATTGTATTTCCAATTACAGTAATTGCTATGGCATTTTCACTTATGATAGGAGATGGTGCAGCAGCCTTTTTGAGTTTGAGTTTGGGAAGAAAAGATACAAAAAATGCTAGCAAAGGAATTGCAAGTAGTATTGTTGCTATTTCTGTTATTAGTATTATTTTTGTTATAATTGGATTTTTATGTAAAGATTTATTATTAAAATTGTTGGTGTTACAGAGGCAAGTTATCAATATTCTAATGATTATATGACATGGATATTAATAGGTTTTCCAGCATTTATGATAGGAAACATGATGAATTCTAGTATTCGTGCAGATGGTTCTCCTAGATATGCTATGGCATCAATGGTAACAGGTTGTATAACAAATCTTATTTTAGACCCAATTGCTATTTTTGTATTAGGCTGGGGAGTACAGGGAGCTGCTATTGCAACAGTTATTGGACAAATCTTAACTTTTGTTATTAGTATTATTTATATTAAAAAATTTAAATCTATTGAAATAAAGAAAGAAGACTTCAAAGTTAATTTTAAAATTTTAGGAAAGATATGTTCTTTAGGTGCATCTAGTTTTATTACTCAAATTTCTATTACAATTGTCATAATTACAATGAATCATATTTTAGGAATTTATGGTGCACAGTCTGAATATGGAAGTGATATTCCAATTGCAGCGTTAGGAATTGTTATGAAAGTAAATCAAATTATTACTTCAGTTGTTGTTGGTATTGGTGTTGGAGCACAACCAATTATAGGATATAATTATGGAGCACAAAAATATGATAGAGTAAAAAAAGCATATACAATTTCATTAATAACTGCTATAATTGTAACAGCTATAGCAACATTAATATTCCAATTATGTCCTCAAATTATTATTAATTTGTTTGGTCAAGGAAATGAGATATATAATGAATTTGCACAAAGATGTTTTAAAGAATTTTTGATATTTACAATTTTCCAAGGAGTACAAATTACAACTAGTATTTTTTTACAATCAATTGGAAAACCGGTAAAATCTGCAATTCTATCATTATCAAGACAAATACTATTTTTAGTTCCAGCAATGATTATTTTACCAATGATTTGGAAGATAGATGGAGTATTACGATCTGGACCAACGGCTGATGCTATGGCATTTATATTAGCAATATGTTTCATTATTTTTGAATTTAAAAGTATGAAAAAATTGGAGGAAGATAAAAATGAATAATGTTGTCATTACAATTGGTAGAGAATTTGGAAGTGGTGGAAAATACATTGGAGAAGAAGTGGCTAAAAAATTAAATATTAAATTTTATGATAAAGAATTGATAGAAAGGGTAGCAAAAGAAGAAAATATTTATCAGTCTATTTTAGAGAAAAATGATGAAAAAAATATAAAAAATTTTTGGTATACAATGACAATGTCTTCTCTTTCAAGTACAGATAGTGTTAATTCATTTAGTGATTTGCCATTTAATGAACAAATCTTTTTGAAACAAGCAAAAGTTATACAAAATATTGCGAAAAATGAATCTTGTGTTATTATAGGAAGATGTTCTAATATTCTTTTAAAAGACTATCCAAATGTAAAAAATATATTTGTTTATGCTTCAGATATGAATTTTAAAATAAAAAGAAAAATAGAATTTTCTAATTTATCTGAAAAAGAAGCTATGCGTAGAATAATTAAAATCGATAAACAAAGAGCATCTTATTATAATTATTTTACAAATGAAAAATGGGGAAATAGAAGTGGATATGATCTTATGATTGATACTTCTAAAATAGGAATAGAAAATACGATAAATTTGATTGTAGAATATGCAAAGATGTGATAGAATAAATCTTGTCAAAATGTTGAACCTCTTTTTGACGTTTTGATGTAAACACCTTGGCGAATAATTTGAAAAGGGGGGAATTAAAGCATGTCAGGAAGATCTGAAACCTTTGAAAAATCGCACGAAGAGCGGATGTTGGATCTGATTGAAGAGGTATTTGATACCAGATCGGTACCGTGGAGAAGAATTCCATGTAGCCGTTATAAGTATCAAGAACTTATCTTGGGTTTGCAAGAAATCTTCGATACAACCGGATTTGGCGACGCAGATAGATGCGAGATTCAGGACAATTGCATTCCGAACATTATGCAAGCGTACGAAGAACTGCAAGAGATGATTTAGTAAGAAGGTTTTATTTACCTGACAGAAGAAGGCGTCTGTTATGACGCCTTCTTTTTTTGTAATAAAAATGTAATTAAATTGTAATATACAAAAATATTTGAGTTGTTATATAATAAATATATATCTGAAAATAGGAGGAAAACCAAGGATGAAGACTAAAAAGAGAGATATATGTGAAAAACAAATTTTTAATAAAAAAGAAAGTGGTATAACATTAGTTGCATTAGTAGTAACAATAGTTATCTTAATTATATTAGCACTTATCAGCATTAGTGCAGTATTGGGAGAAAATGGATTGATTTTCAGAGCAGAAAGTTCAAGAGCTTTTCAAGCAAATGCAGAGGCACAAGATGCAGAAATAGCAAATAAAGCAGTGGAATATATAGATGAAATTATATATGATAATTCAGAAGCAGAAGAAGGAGTAGTTTCCATAAAAAAAGAAGTAATATCAACACCAAATGAAGGAACAAGCTATAAAGTAGGAGAAAAAATAAAATATAGAATTACTGTGTTTAATAATACTGATACAAGAATAGAAAGTTTTGAAATAAAGGATGTTATAACATCAGGAAGTGGAACAACAGAAAAAACATTTACAAGTTTTACTAATCCAGAAGGACAAGAATATCTAGAAGCAGGAGCACAAGGATATATAGAATATGAGTATGAAGTAAAAGCAGATGATTTAGGAAAACCAATAAGTAATGTAGCAGAAGTATTAGAAACAGTACCACCAGTACCAAAAGGTCATAAAATACCACAGGTAGAGATACCGATAGAAGAGGTGGTGAATTATGGAAAATTTGAACTTGTAAAACAAATTGATGGTTTTAAAGATGATGCTGTCTTTATATTTCATGTAAAAGCAGTTAAAGATGCTGAGGTATTAATTGATGAGATTGTTAATTTAGAATTTTCAGCGGCAATGGCTAAAAATTTAGAATTTGGTCCTGTTCCATATGGAACAGAAGTAACAATAGAAGAAGTATATGAGAGTTGTTCTTATAAATGCGAAGGTTCTACTACACAGACATTTATTGTAAATGAAGATTTAAAAACAATAACTTTTACTAATAATGCAATAGAGTCAAATAAACGTGGAGGAGGAATTACAAATTCTTTTAATTATGTTTCTGGAAAGTGGAATTGGCAAGGAACACCAATGATTGATATTGGATATTTCGGCAAAGATAAGTATGAGATATTAAAAACTCGGAGGTTCCTTAGATATTACTCTTAACACTGTGGTTGATTTACAAGAAGAAGTTGATGATAATAATGATAAACATATAAAATTGAGTAGTGATGTTAATTCTGAATTTCCAGCATATGTTAGAATTAAACTATTTTCACCAGATTATATACCTATAGATTTAGCATCAAATTTAAATTCAAAGTGGAAACCTGGAGAAAATGATGATTGGATATATTATGATGAGGCTTTGGGAGCTGGAAATATAACTAATGAACTAGTTGCTAAAATTGGTTTTCCAGAACAAGCTAAAGAAGGAGATCATTTTAATATAATTGTGGTTTATGAATATGTTCCAGCACAATATGATGACAATGGAAATCCATATGCTAATTGGAATGTGTAACATAAGAAATAGTATTTTAACAATTTTTGTTAAAATACTATTTTTTTGTCAATTTTTTCCGATATCTCCAAAACATGAATAAATAATAAAACAAAAAATTAACATAATATTTAGTGAAACATTAAAAAGGAGGAATTTTTTATGAAAAAAATTGCTAGTATTATAACAATTATTATACTTTTGTCTTTTTCTATTTTTACATTAACAGTATATGCAGATACATTAGATGCTATTAATGTTTCTATTGATAAAGATAAAATTCATCCAGGTGAAAGTATTATATTAAATGTAGCTTTTGGAGAAGATTTAGGAGCATATACAGTTGAAGTAGAATATGATAGTGATTTAGTAAAATTTGATTCTGCTGAAGGTGGATCTTCAAATGATACAGGTGATAAAGTAATTATTACTTTCTATGATACAGAAGGAGGATCATCTCCTCGTAATAATATGCATGTTACATTTACAGCTAATACTGAAGGAATTACTACATCTAATCCAACTCAGTTTAAAGTAACAATGAGAGGAATGACAAGTCCAGATACACATACAAATTATGATGATATTACTCAACCATATACAAAAAGTTTTATTGTAGAGCCTCAATATGAAGATTATAATATTGCACTTGATTACGATGGAAAAATTTTGCCAGAGCAAGAGAAAGAAATGACAATAACAATTACATCAGCTATGGGAAAAAATTATGAACATACTAGAATAAATGCTAATGTAACAGGTCCTACTGAAAGTGTTGTAAAACTTTTAGGAATAGATGATGACAGCATAGAACATGATATTATTCAAAGTGGATGGGGAAGCGATGAAGGAGATCCTGTAGGTGGTGAAGAAGTAGAAAAAATATTAAATGTAAGAGGATTATTTAGTAAAATTGGAACTTATGCACTTACTTTAAGTTTAGTAGATAGAGATAATGCTGATCAGGTAATAGCAACTGAAACTTTTCCAATATTAGTAACAGAAACAACAACTCAGACACCAGACAATAATGAACCAGAAAATTCTAATAAAGGTGAAACAGAAAAAGATGATTCAACTAAAGGCGAAACAGATAAAAATAACTCACAAGATAAGGAGCAACCAGAAAAAATGCCAGATACAGGCAATATGATTTACGTTTCTACAATTTGTTCTATTTTAGCTTTAGTAAGTATGTATGCTATTTTAAAAAAGAAATATTTATAAATTAGGAATAAGAGATTTCTTGTATTTCAAGAAATCCCTTATTACATAATACAAAGGGATTAATGTTATGAAAGAAAAAGAGAAAAGGAAAAAAAGTACTGAAAAAAGACCATTAGATTCTATTGGTTTAAAAATTATTGAAATAATTATTATTGGAATTATTTTAGGAATATTGTTTTCTGTTTGCTATGGTGTTTATCAGGAAAATAAAATTCCTTTGGTTAATGATGTTCATTCTATAAATGAATTAAATTTTAATGTTGTAGCACAAAAACAAGATAACTTGAATAAACAAATCAATATTTTAATACCAGAAACATATATGGATTTTCCAGTGTCAGCTAAATTGGAAATTCCTAAAATTGACTTAGCAACATATGTGTTAAATGAATATACAGAAGAAGGAATGGAAGAATGTATTTCAAAATATTGGGGTCCAGATGCAAATGAAGTCGGAAATTTTTGTATAGCAGGACATAATTATGAAAATAATAATGATATGTTTTGTAATCTAATTGACTTAAAAATGGGAGATACTATGTATTTAACAGATTCAAAAAACGGTAAATATTCATATACCATTTATGATATTTATAAAGTGAAACCAGATAATATCGAGCCACTTAGTCAAGAAACAGGTGGAAAAAGAATTATTACATTAATTACTTGTGTAAATTATTCTCGTAATAGGCTTGTTGTACAAGCAATTGAAAGTTAATGAATAATAAAATGTAACACAAAAAAAGGAGTTATATTAGTGGAATATAAAAGTTCTGATAAGTTTTTTCTAAGAATATTTGGTAAAGTAATGATATTTTTTTTATTCTTTTTGATGAGTACATCAAGAGTACATCATTGTGCTGTTCAAAAAAAAGAAGGAATTAATAATTTCCCATCTAGTTATCAAGCATATTTAAAAGAAATACAAAAAGAACATCCTAATTGGAAATTTACAGCTTTATATACTGATTTAGATTGGAAATATGTTATAGATCAAGAAAACCAATTTGGAAAAAATTTGGTACCAAAATCATATTCTGACAGATGGAAAAATACAAAATCAGGACAATATAATATTGAAGTAGATGCTGGATGGGTTGATAGTTCTAGACAAGCCGTGGAGTATGCAATGGATCCACGTAATTTTTTAAATGAAGTACGAATCCTTCAATTTGAAGGATTATCTTTTGATGCTGATACTAATCATACAGCAGGAATTGAAAAAATATTATATGGAACTGAATTTTACAATAAAATTGTGCAGTATAAAACTAGTTCAGGCCAAACAATTACTATGGACAAAAAATATTCAGATTTAATTTTATCAGCAGGAAGAGCTTCTAGAGTAAGTAGTTATCATTTGGCATCACGTATTAAGCAAGAGGTAGGACCATTTCTATCACACAGTTCAATTAGTGGGACGGTGAAAGGATATGAAGGATTATATAATTTCTATAATATTGGTGCTACTAGTTCTGCAGAACCAATGGGAGCTATAAAAAATGGGTTACAATATGCAAAGGATGGTAAAGGAGCAACACAGGATGTAAAGAATAAATATTTAATTCCATGGAATACAAAAGAAAAAGCAATTACTGGTGGAGGTATTTTTATTGGCTCTAGTTATATTCATTTAGGACAAGATACAATTTATTTACAAAAATTTCATGTGATAGGTTCAGGAGAATTGTTTTGGCATCAATATATGACAAATGTTCTAGCTCCATATAGTGAATCTCAAATTATTTATAGTGGATATGCTAAAACTGGTATGTTAAATAATGATTTATCATTTATTATTCCGGTCTATAACAATATGCCTACAGTACCAGTACAAAATCCTAATATTGCAGAAAGTGATTTTACTACAGATAATACAAAAGTATATGCAAATGTAAGTACAACATTAAATATTAGAACAGGTCCATCTACTTCATATGAAAGTATTACATTGGTAAATAAAAATACAGTAATGACCAGAATTGCAAAAGGAAGACAATCAGGAGAATTATGGGACAAGGTACAATTAGAAAATGGAATTATAGGATATGCTTTTCATAATTATTTAAAAGAGGTACTAAAAACACAAATTGAGAAAATTAATTTATCTATTGATACTACTACACTTATTAAAGGACAGACTAAAAAATTGAATGTAGAAATTTTACCAGTAGAAGCAAAGAATCATGAAGTTACTTATACTTCTAGTAATTCGAAGGTGGCTACAATAGATGGCTCTGGTAATATAAAAGCTTTGAAATCAGGCAAAACAATAATTACTGTTAAAGCAAAAGAAAATAATGTTTCTGCAAAAATTGAAATACAAGTATATACACCAGTAACAGATCTAGAATTGAATTTACAAGATATTGTTTTACAAGTAGGAGATAGTTTTGTGTTACAATCTACAGTTATTCCATCAGATGCTAATGATAAAAATGTTGAATATCAAATAAAAAATACAGATCTTCTTATAATGAATGAAAAAGGAAAATTTACTGCTGTTAAGTCTGGTAGTACGAAAGTAAGTGTTACTGCAGAAAATATTACAAAAGAAGTAGATGTGACAATTGTGCCTAAAGTAGAAAATGACGAGATACAATTTGACGAAAGTTTGACAGTAAAGCAAAATGAGATTTCTGGATGGGATATGGAAAATCTTACTGTTAATCAAATAAAGGAAAAAGTGCATACAAATTATAAAATGGAGATTTATGATTTAAAAGAAAATTTACTTTCGTATAATCAGCGTATAGGAACAGGAACTAAAATACGATTATTAAATGAAGATGGGACAACTAGAATGGAATATTTTATTGTTATTTATGGTGATGTGAATGGTGACGGTAAAATCGATAGTATAGATCTATTAGTTTTACAAAGACACATTTTAGAGATAGAACTATTAAAAGGAGTAGCTATTAGTGCAGGAAATATTAGACAAAATGGAAATAATCCTTCTTCAGTAGATTTGTTAATTATCAGAAGACATATATTAGAAGTGGAGTTCATACAACAGTAAAAGAAAGGATGTTGTGTTAATATGAGATTAAAAGTAATGAGATTGGATAAAGTTGGGATTAGTCCTGAATTTTCTCCTGATATTAAGACATATTATTTTGTTACAAACGAAAATATAGAAAAATTGGAAGTAACGGCTATTCCTGAAAATGAGGATGCAACTGTTACTATTACTGGAAATGAAAATTTGCAAATAGGAAAAAATGAAATTCATATTATTGTTAAATCTAAAGATGAAACAGAAGAAAACGAATATATTATTTATGTGACGAAAACGACAAACTTAGAAAAAGCAAATGCAAATTTAGAAACATTAGCAATTCAAGATGTTATATTAAGTCCAGAGTTTGATAGTAAAGTCACTAATTATGAAGCGGAAGTAGGAAGTGATATAGAAAACATTAATTTATTAGCAATTCCTCAGAAGGAAAATGCTAAGGTTATTATTGTTGGAAACGAAACTTTAAAAGAAGGAAATAATGAAATTTTTATAAATGTGTTAGCAGAAGATGGGATAACAGAAAAACAATATAATATTAATGTGTATAAAAGAAGTGAAGAAGAAGAAATGATTTATAAACAAAATCAAGAAATTAATGCAGAAAGATTAAGTGCAATATTAGAAGATGGAAAGGCAAATTATGAGGCAATAAGAGTGAAAAATGATGACTCAGAGCTTACAGCAATAAACAATAACAATTTTGCTAACTGGGGTATTTTTGTCGCTTTTGTTACTTTTGTCACTTTGGGGACGTTCCTTTTAGTGACAATATTGTCACTAAAGGGACACACCTGGAAAAAAGTAAAATTGAAAAGAAATAAAAATAATAAGAAGTAGTTTATAAATTGAAAAGATATTTTATGAAAATATTGAAAAATAAAATCATGTACTATATAATAAAAAATGATTAAACTAAGAATTAGATACAAAAGAAAAGAGGAGAGGATATAATGAAAGAACATAGAGGAATAACATTAATAGCATTAGTAGTAACAATAGTAGTTTTAATTATTTTAGCCGTAATAAGCATTAATTCAGTATTTGGAGAAGACGGATTAATAGCAAGTGCAGAAAGAGGAAGCATAGAGCATACCCATGCAACAGTATGGGAAGCAATGGAGATGGAGTACTCAAATTACTGGATAGATAAAGTAATGCTAGATGGAGATTTAATTACATATTTGCAAGGAGAAGATAAAGGAATAATAGGGAAAGAGCTACAAGGTGCAGGATATGTAATAAATGTAGAGAAACTATTAGGAACAAGAATGTCATTAGGAAATGGAACAGATGGAAACAATGATGTATATAAACTAGAACCATTACAAACAGAAGAAACTAATATTGCCAAAATAGCTTCAACAGATGAAGATATAAAATTGGCAGAAGAAAGTGCAGAAAGTGAATATCAAGTAAAATATTATGGACCAAGTGGAGATAGGGTATTAGGAGTATTAGGTGATAGTATAGTAGAAAATGACAATGCAAATTTCAAAGTAGAAAAGACAGTAGATAATGTACCAGGAGAAGAACGACAATATTATATAAACGGAGAAGAAATTATTTACAAAATAAGAGTAGAGAACATAGGACATGTCACAATAAAAGATGTCGAAATAGAAGATGAATTAGTAACTAAAAGTGGAGCATATCATCCAGGAGATCCAGAAATTGTTTTAAAGAATGATAGTAGTGATGGAAGGAATATTACAACAGAAGGTGGAAAATTCATAATTGGAGATATGATAGAAGGAGCTATATTAGAGTTTAGATATGGATATGTAGTGAAAGCAGGAGATATAGGTGAAAAAGTAAAGAATAGTATTACACGATTAACAGGGGATCCACAACCAATATTACCAAGAGGACATAAGATACCACCAGTAGAGACGCCAGTAACTCCAGAAGAAGTAAAACCAGATATTTCTGTAGAAAAAGAACTCCTATCACCAAAAGAAAAATGTTATATAATAGGAGATGTTTTATTATATAGACTAACAGTAAAAAATACAGGAAATACGAGAATTAATAGCTTTGAGATTTCAGATACGATTACATCAGGAAGTGGAACATATCCACAAACATTTACTGAATTTACAGAACCAAGTGGGCAGACATATTTAGATATAGGACAAACAGGTTATATAGATTATTCATATACTGTAAAGGAAGAAGATCTTGGACATACAGTACAAAATATGGCAGAAATAGTAAAAACAGATCCACCAACACCTCCAGCAGGGCATAAAATACCAGAAGTGGATATAGAGTTAAAAGATTTAGAAAATTGTGTGGTTATAGAAAAAGTATGGCAAGATGAATTTGGAAATATTACTGAACCTGGTGCTCCAGTGGTGGGGGTTGATGTAACTGGTCCGGATGGTTGGTCAGAGTATGTAGAGTTAAGTGAGGAAAATAACTGGACTTACGTTTTTGAGGATATGCAGTGCTATTGGGAATCAGGAGAACCATGTGAGTATACTGCAGTTGAAAGAGATTTTGGAGAGGTTAGTAATCAGTATGAAATATTCGAAGAAGATCCTACTCCATTCCAAATTAGAATTATAAATAGAAAATTGCATTTAGAACCAGGAGCATTAACTATTAATAAACGTGTTTTAGGTGGAGGTGTGGCAGCACAAACAAAGACATACACTTTCCATGTTACAGGTCCAAATGGATATTCTGAAAATGTTTCTATAACAGGATCAGGAAAAATCACGTTGAATGATTTGGAACCAGGAGAGTATATTGTTGTTGAAGAAGATGCAAGTATACCAGGATGGTCTTGGTCTGTTTCTGGTGAAGGATTGGTGAGTGTTGAATATTTTCTAGAGTCATCTATGGCTATTACAAATGTCTATGATACACCAGATGAGCCAGACGGTCCTCCACCAGATACTCCATAAGGAATACTAAACAAGTCTTCATAAAATGATGAGATAAAAATAGAAAAAGAGGAATATTTATGGAACTAATAAAAGTGGGAGAAAAAACTTATTATATAAAGAATCCAACTAATATAGGAATATATAAAATTGATGAAGAAAATATTTATATAATAGATTCTGGAAATGATAAAGAGGCTGGAAGAAAAATATTAAAGATAATAAATGAACAAGGTTGGAAAATAGCAGGCATTATAAATACACATTCTAATGCAGATCATATTGGTGGAAATAAATTTATTCAAGATAGAACAAATTGTATGATATATGGTCATGGTATAGAAAATTCTTTTACAACTTTTCCAATCTTGGAATCTGCATTTCTTTATGGAGGATATCCTTTAAGAGATCTTCAAAATAAATTTTTAATGGCAAAAGAATCAAATGTTACAGAAATAGATGGAAACCTTCCAGAAGGATTATCATATTTTAATATAAAAGGTCATTTCTTTGATATGATTGGAATTAAAACATCTGATAATGTATATTTTTTAGGAGATTCTTTGTTTAGTGCAGAAACAATTTCAAAATATCATTTGTTCTATATTTACAATGTAAAGGAATATTTGAATACGTTAGATGAGTTAGAAAAATTAGAAGGTGCATTATATATTCCTTCTCATTGTGAGGCAACAGATAATATTCAATCTTTAATTGCAATAAATCGAAATAAAATACAAGAAATTTCAGATAGAATTGTTAGTTATTGTGAAAAAGAAATGACATTTGAAGAAATTTTCAAAGCTATTTTTGATGATTATAATTTAAGTTTAAATGTAGAGCAATATGTTTTAATTGGCAGTACAATTCGTTCTTATTTATCGTATTTATATGATGAAGGAAAAATAAAGTATGAATTTATTGATAATAGAATGATATGGAAAAAAGTATGTTAAATATAAAAATATCGCTGAACTTGTTTAAGTTCAGCGATATTTTTGTGATAAGTTACCACAACACCACAAAGAAAAGAGCTTTTTGAGCCTGCATGACTGTATTAGGTGTGCCAAGGAACAACAATACGATCAAAGTAAAAAATATTCCGGATATTCCTGCAAAGGGGATTAATAACATATACAGTTTTTCTTTTAGGACAGGTGCGTTGTTGCGTTCTTTTCTTATCCGTACATACGTGCGTAGTATGAGGAATACGAATAGAAGCCATAGCAAACTTAACACTTTTTTCACTCCTTTAAAATGTTTTAAGGGAATTTGCGATATTCATTCATTTGAATGAATTATGCTGGGTATGATGTAAAAATACATCTAATAATTATTGTATCAATTTTTTATTACAAAGTCAAATTATGTAACCTAAAAGACAAATATTATACTTGATTTTTAAAATTAACTATGATAGACTTTTGTCATAAATAAGAAGAAAGGGGTAAAATTATGAAAAAAGGTGTTATTATTGCAATTGTAGCAGTAGTTCTTGTAGTTGCTGTTGTAGTTGGCGTAGTATTAGTTATGAACAACCAAAATAAAGGAGGTTCAGCAGAACTTAATTTACAAGAATTAAATACAACTATTTCATCTAGAGAGCCATATAGCTTAATGACAATGCAAGATATTGATGCTGAAGCTTTAGCTTCAATTTATGAAATTACTGAAAATCAATATGATGAGGTAATTGGAAAGATGCCAATGATTAATGTACAAGCTAGTATGTATTTAGTAATTAAAGCAAAGCCAGAAGAATTAGATTCTGTTAAGCAAAAAGTAGAAGCTTATGGTGATACACAAGAAAGAGTTTGGGCAACATATCTACCTGAACAATACGAATTAGTAAAACAAAGAAAAATTGGTGTTGTTGGAAATTATGTGTATCTAATTATTTGTGAAAATGCAGCAGACATAGAAGCATTAATTAATAAATAAAAAGAGGACATTAAAGTCCTCTTTTTAAAAGGAGAAATATATCTTATGGTATTTAGTAGCGTCGTATTTTTATATATTTTTTTACCGATAATGCTTCTTATTTATTTTATTGTACCAAAGAAGTTTAAAAATGCTGTTATGATTTTAGCAAGTCTAGTTTTCTTTGCGTGGGGAGAAATTCGTTATATATTTATTATGTTAGTACTTGCGGTAATGGATTTTTGGTGTGGTAAAAAAATTAATCAATATTTTGATGATAAAAAGAAAAAGAGAAAATATTTATGGATTAATTTAGGAGTAAATTTATTTATTTTATTCTTTTTTAAATATTCGGATTTTATTATAGCAAATATTAATAGTCTTACAGGTCTTAATATACCATTATTAAACATTCCTCTACCTATAGGTGTGTCTTTTAATACATTTCAATCTTTATCTTACGTAATTGATGTATATAGGGGAACTGTTAAATATGAAAAAAGTTTTTACAATTATTTGACATATACAACCTTATTCCCACAAATTATTGCAGGACCTATTGTAAGATATGAAGAAGTGGATGAAGAACTAGAAGATAAAAAAATTAGCTTAGATAATTTCTCTATGGGAATGAAGAGATTTTTAATAGGCCTTGGTAAAAAGGTATTAATTGCTAATCAGGTAGGAGCTTTGTGGAATGTTATTGAAACTGGTGGATATTCAGAATTAACTACTCTTTTGTCATGGACTGGTATTATAGCATTTGCATTACAAATTTATTTTGATTTTAGTGGATATTCAGATATGGCTATAGGATTAGCTCAAATATTTGGAATGAAATTTGATGAAAACTTCAATTATCCATATATTTCAAAAAGTATTACAGAATTTTGGAGAAGATGGCATATTACTTTAGGAAGTTGGTTTAAAGATTATGTATATATTCCATTAGGAGGAAATCGTAGAGGACTTGCTATACAAATTAGAAACATATTAATTGTATGGTTTTTAACAGGAGCATGGCATGGAGCTTCATGGAACTTTATTTTATGGGGTGTATACTTTGGAATTGTTTTGATTTTAGAAAAGGCATTTTTATTAAAAGTATTGGAAAAACTTCCAAAGATTGTAGGACATATTTATTCAATTATTCTTATTTTAGTAAGTTGGGCAATATTTGCGTTTGAAGACTTAGCAAAAGTAGTAGAATATATTAAAGCAATGTTTATAAATCAATCTCTTTATAATTCAGAAGCTTTATATTATTTGAAAAATTACGGATTTATTATTGTAATTGGTATTATTTGTTGTGTACCATTATGGAAAAAATTAAAGGAAAAGATAGATAAGAAAAATAGTGTTGTTTTAGAAACAATAACATCTATTGGATATGTTGCTATTTTAGTATTATCAACAGCAAGTCTAGTAACAGATTCATTTAATCCATTCCTATATTTCCGTTTCTAAAATAGAAAAAGTTTGGAGAAACGAATATGAAAAATAAAATATTTTTTATTATTTTTATGATAACTTGGGTGGGACTAATTATTTTTAATTTTATTCTTCCAAAACAGGTATTTTCTGAACAAGAAAATCGATATTTAGCCACAGTTCCTAAATTTTCTATGGATGATTTAGTAAATGGTGAATATGCAGAAGGGTTAGATACTTATATTAATGATCATTTTGTAGCGAGAAACTTTTGGCTAAAATTAAATTCTTTTGTGCAAATAGCAGAAGGAAAAACAGAAAATAATGGCGTGTATATTGGAAAAGAAAATTATTTATTTGAAAAGTTTAATTATGGAGAAAAAGAAAAAAATAACGTTAATAAAACAATAGAAGCAGTAAATAAATTTGCTCAAAATGTTGATGTACCTGTATATTTTTTATTAGTACCTAATTCTATTTATGTGAATGCAGATAAACTTCCAGACAATGTAGAAGTCTATGATCAAGGTAAAATTATAGATGAATTCTATCAAAAATGTAATGATAAAATTATTCCAGTAAATGTAGTAAATACCTTGAAAGAAAATAAAGATGAGATATCATTGTATTATAAAACAGATCATCACATGACAAGTCAAGGTTCATACTTAATTTATGCAGATTATTGTAAAGTAGCCCATCTTCAAGCTACACAACTATCTGATTTTCAAGGAGATGTTGTTTCAGATGAATTTTTAGGAACTTTTGATTCAAAGGCGCAAGTATTGGGGCAGAAAACAGATGTAATGACAGCATATAAAAATGATACTAATCAAGAAATTGAAGGAGATTATGATGGTGTAAAGTATGATTCTATTTTTAATGATGAATATTTGAATAAAAAAGATAAATATTCATATTTTTTAAATGGAAATAGTGCTAAAGTTGTAATTAAAACAAAAGTAAATAATGGAAGAAAATTGTTAGTAATAAAAGATTCATATGCACATAATGTTGCACAATTTTTATGTACAAATTATGAAGAAATTCATTTTATAGATCCACGTTATTATAAGCTTTCTATGTCTGAATATATTAAAGAAAATGGTATTACAGAAACATTATTTTTATACAATGTTTCAAATATTACAACAGATATATCATTAAGAATTTTGAAATAAACAAAAGAGAGGAAACAGATGGAATTATTATTTAATGAGATTATGAAGATTGATGAAATAGGATATCAGTTAGTTTCTAGTCATTTGATATCTGATTTTGCTACGCCTATTGCTAAATTTATTACTATTTTTGGAAGTGCTTTATTTCTTATTGCATTAACGATTTTATTAGTTGTTTGCATTAAAGATAGAAAAATAGGACTTTGTATAGCGGCAAATTTAGGGTTAATTGGTATATTAAATTTTTTATTAAAGAACATTGTACAAAGACCAAGACCAACAGAATTTAGAATAGTTGAGGAAAGTGGATATAGTTTTCCATCTGGACATTCTATGATTGGCATGGCTTTTTATGGATTTTTAATCTATTTGGTTTATCGCTATATAAAAAATCCATATTTGAAATGGGGACTTATTGTATTTTTAGTAATTTTAATTTTATCTATAGGAGTTAGTAGAATTTATTTAGGTGTACATTATACTACAGATGTATTAGCTGGATTTTTAGCTTCAATTTCTTATTTAATTATATATACTAGCATTATAAAAAAATATGTGCTAAAATAATATGCGAAAGGGGGAAGAAACAATGGAAGAAAAAAGAGAGAAACAAGCAATGGTAGGATTTATACTAGGACTTTGCTCAATTATAGCATGGTTTTTACCTATTGTAGGATATCCGGTAACAATAGTTGGTATTGTTTTTAGTGTAAAGGGATTAAAATCAAGTAAAAATAGAACTAAGGCAATTGCAGGATTAATACTTTCTATTATTTTCCTTGTTGTTACTTTAATTAATAGTATACTTGGTGTAATAATGACTACTGGCGCAATGATGTATATGAATATGGCGTATTAATATAATAAATATCTATAAAGGCAATTCTTATTTATTATGAATTGCTTTTATGGTTATAATATATACGAAGGAGTTGATATTTTATGGAATATGTGTATAATACAGAAAATACTTGTGCAAGAAGAATAAAATTCACTTTAAATGGAAATATAGTAACAAATGTACAGTTTTTAGATGGAGGATGTCCTGGAAATTTACAAGCTCTTCCAAGACTTATTGAAGGTATGACAGTAGAGGAAGTACTTAAAAGAATAGAAGGAATTAAATGCGGAATGAGAGGCACATCTTGTGCAGATCAATTAGCAAGAGCTTTAAGACAAGCTTATGAAAAAGAAAAAAGTAGAGTATAAATAAAAAAATATAAATAGAGGAGTTGAGAATGATATGAAAGAAACAATTATAAAAGTAAAAGGTATGGTATGTGGAGGATGCGAAAATAGAGTTCAAAATGCATTAAAAACTATAGATGGTGTTGAAAATGTTGTTGCAAACCATGACACAGGTATTGTAACAGTAACTGCAAATGAAAATGTTACTAAAAATGCTATGGAAGAGAAAATAGAAGATATTGGATTCGAAGTAGTAAAGGAAGATTAGATAATGAAAAAAATAATTTTGTCTATTGATGGAATGACTTGTTCTGCTTGTTCAAATGGATTGGAAAAGTATTTGAATAAGCAAGAGGGAGTTATAAATGCAAGTGTCAATTTAGTTATGGCAAATGCTACTATTGAGTATGATGAAAAGAAATTAAATCAAGTAAAATTAGAAGAATTTGTAAAACAAGCTGGTTTTAAAAGCTTAGGGGAATTTAAAGAAATCAAGGTAGAAAGTAAAGGTAAAAAGGAAACTATAAAGTTTATCATTTTTACCTTTTTTGCGATTCTTCTAATGTATATTTCAATGGGACATATGATTAATTTGCCAACAATAAATATTATAGATCCACATACAAATGGAGTTAATTATGCTATTTCGTTGTGTATACTAGCAATTATTTTCATGATATATGGCTTTGATATTTTAAAAAATGGCTATAAAAATTTGATTCATGGAACACCTAATATGGATACTTTAGTAGGTATTGGTGTTATTAGTAGTTTTTTATACAGTTTATATGGTATGTATAAAATTATACAAGGAGATCATACATACACAATGAACTTATATTTTGAATCAACTGCTATTGTTATTTATTTTATTAAACTTGGAAGATATATAGATGGAATTAGCAAGGATAAAACAAAAGAAGCAATTAGTAAATTGGTAAAAATAACACCGGAAAAAGCAACTCTTAAGAAAGATGGAGTGGAAAAAGAAGTTACTCTTGATGAAATTCAAAAGGGAGATATAGTTATCTCAAAGGCAGGAGAAAAAATTGCAGTAGACGGAGAAATTGTATTAGGAAAAGCGCATTTAGACGAATCCTTTATTACAGGTGAAAGTAAACCTGTATCAAAAGAAGTAGGTAGTAAAGTAATAGCTGGAAGTATGAACTATGATGGATATGTAGAATATAAAGCAGAAAGAATAGGAAAAGAGTCTACCATATCTGAAATTGTTAGATTGGTAGTAGAGGCAAGTAATACAAAGGCACCTATCGCTAAGGTAGCAGATAAAGTATCTGGATATTTTGTACCAGCAGTTATGATTATTGCAATTATTTCTTTTATTGTGTATTTGATATTAGGAAATACTTTTCAAGATGCTTTAATAACTTTTGTTACTATTCTAGTAGTAGCTTGTCCTTGCAGTTTAGGTTTAGCCACTCCTCTTGCTATTGTAATTAGTGAAGGAACCTGTGCAAGTAATGGTATTTTGGTAAAGAAAAGTGAAATATTAGAAAATGCTCAAAAAGTAGATACTATTGTTTTTGACAAAACAGGAACTTTAACTTATGGAAAATTAAAAATTGCAGAAGTAAAAAATTATAGTAATTTAAAAGATGAAGAACTATTACAATTAGTGGGTAGTATAGAAAGTAAATCAACTCATCCTATTGGAAAAGCATTTACAGACTATATGGAAGAGAAAAAGTTACAAGTCTTAGAGGTTCAAACTTTTGAAAATGTTGCAGGCTATGGAATAGTAGGCAAAATAAATGATGAAGAAATTATTGTGGGAAATGCTAAGATACTTGAAAAATACCAAATAAAAAACAATCATCAGAAGGATGAAAAAAATTTAGCAGAACAAGGCAATAGTATTGTATATGTTGTAAAAAATAAAGAAATGATTGCTTTAATTGGTGTGAATGATATAGTAAGAGAAGAAGCTAAAAGTATTATTGATAAATTAAACAAAAATAAAATAGAAACTATTATGCTAACTGGAGATAATAAAGAAACAGCTGAAAAAATTGCAAAAGAAATTGGAATTACGCAAGTGATTTCAAGTGTATTACCATCTGAAAAAACAAAAATGATTCAAGACTTAAAGGCAAAAAATAAATTTGTTATGATGTGTGGCGATGGAATAAATGATAGTCCAGCATTAGCAAATTCTGATATTGGTGTTAGCGTTAATAGTGGAACAGATATTGCAATGGATTCATCAGATGTCATTTTAACAAGAAATGATTTGAATAGTATAGTTCATTTGATTCATATTAGTAAGAGAACAATTAGAAATATAAAACAAAATTTATTCTGGGCATTTTTCTATAATTGTCTTATGATACCAATTGCAGTAGGAATATTAAAACCATTCGGTATTTCTATTAATCCTATGATAGCAAGTATAGCTATGGTGATTAGTAGCTTTACAGTTATTTTAAATGCTTTGAGATTAAAGAGAATAAAATTAGAAAAATAATAAATTGAAGATAAAAATAATAACAGGGCAATTTGTAATATTTTGCTCTGTTTTTTATTAAATATTTGTAACGAAAATTATTTTTGTACGTCTTATATGCAAAGGAGGATAAAAGTTATGCAGGATATAGAACAAATATATGAACAATATTTTGAAGTAGTTAATAAGTACTTATTCTGTTTAACTCATAATGATGATATTGCTGAAGAGCTTACACAGGAAACTTTTTATAAGGCTGTTAAAAAAATAGATTCATATAAAGGCGATTGTAAAATGTCTGTGTGGTTATGTCAAATTGCTAAAAATTTGTGGTATGACCAATGTAGAAAAAACAAGAAAGTAACGAATCTATCAGAAAATGATCTATTAGAAATGGAAGTTTCAAAAACAATAGAAGAACAAATTATTTCAAAAGAAGAAAAATTACAGTTATATCAACAAATGCAAAAGTTAGATGCTAAAACAAGAGAAGTGATATATTTAAGAATTACGGGAGAATTGAGTTTTAAAGAAATAGGAATTATTATGAATCAATCAGAAAATTGGGCAAGAGTTACATTTTATCGAGGAAAAAATAGGTTAAAGGAGAGTGATTAGTATGAAGGAAAATTGTAAAATTGTTCAAGATTTATTACCAAACTATATTGAAAAATTAACAAGTAAAGAAACAAATTTATTTATAGAAAATCATTTAAAAGAATGTCATGAATGTAATGAAATATTAGATAATATGCAAAAGACATTGAAAGTAAAAGGACAAAAAAGTGATGGGAGAGAAGTAAAATATATTAAAAAAGTTAGAAACAAAATAAAACTTTTGGAAGCAATTATTGTTATCGTTTTAGCAATTTCTTTAGGAGTCGCAATTTATTATTGTTACTATTTTCAAGACTATAGTAAGCGTTTGGAAGAAAGAATGACAGAGGTAGGAACACAAATGTATGAAGTTTTATCAGAAAACATGTATCCAAATACTTTTTATGGTACGATAGAAAAAATAGAAAATACAGGTATTATTAATAATATGAGAGTAACAATAAAAACTGAAAAAGAAAACTCAGAACAAGAACTCTATTTTGATGTTAATATGGAAAATATAGGTAATAATTTTAAGATTAGAATGAATAATGAGGAGGTTTCTTTTGCACAATTAAAAGTGGGACAAACAGTAGCAGTATATAATTATAAATTATTAGTTTATGAGGAAAATCCAGAGCCTAATTGCTTAAAAAATGTAAAAATGATTGATATATTAAAGGATAAATAAAAAACATTGTTAAACTACTTTTATTATGTTATATTATAAAAGTAGGAGATGATTTTATGAAAAGAATCATTAAGATGTTAATAATAATTGCTATTGTATTAATATTTCTGCTAGGTTTTGCATTTGTTGGAGTATACTATTATATGGAAAATTATACAATGAAAGCGGTTATAATAAAGGTAGACGAAAAATATTTAGCAGTAAAGGGAATTGAAAATGTAACAGGATTAATAGTCATTTCAAATGATCATACTGCTGAATTTAAACAGGGACAAGAAATATTGATTCATTTTGATGGAAATGTTATGACTAGTATGCCTGCATCGCTTGGTAATGTTAGAAAAGTTGAGATTTTGAAAGAAAATAGTGATGTAGCAATATCTGATGATGAATGGAGATTTTTCTACAGTTCAATAGATAATGTAAGTGTAAATGTAAATGTAAATGAAATAACCGATAGTGGTATATCAATTACTATAGTAGATAAGAATGAATTACCATATGAATATATAGCAAACTATGCGGTGAATAATAAGATAAAGAATAAGGAATATACTGGAGTGGGAGAAAAGATAGGCGAGGATACGGAGCATTCTATAGCTGGTTTTACACGGAACAGGTTCAGAGTATATATGGGAAGAAGTGAAAAAAATTTCAAGTATAGAGAAGGAAGATACTGTAGAACCATTAATATATAATTTACCTATTATGGAAGAAGATAATCGTTATAGTATTATGGGATGGAAATTTGATTGGACGCCAATATATGGAAAATTAATGGAACGGAGAGTATAAATTTGTACAATATGCGGGGGATTCATTAATTATAGTAGTTAAATTTTCTATTGATCATGATGGGAAAATATCAATGGAAGAACCTGAAATATTATTATAAGAAATAAGTATAGCTTAAAAATAATGATAGAAGAAGAAATTGAGTTATCGATAAAATATCGACAATTGTAATTGAAATCGATTCGTTTTTTATAGTATAATTGGAACATATTAGAAAATTTGGAGGTTAAGATATGAGAAAAAATATTAAAACAACAGAGGCAATATTTCCAATGCCAGTATTAATGATTTCAACATATAATGAGGATGGAACTATTGATGTAATGAATGCAGCATGGGGAACTATGCTAGATAGAGATTATGTGATTTTAAATTTAACAGAAACGCATAAAACAGTAAAAAATATTAAGGAAAGAAAGGCTTTTACAGTTAGTATTGCAGATAGTAAACATGTTGCAGAAGCTGATTATTTTGGAATTGCATCTGGAAATAATACTCCTGATAAGTTTGAAAATAGTAAATTAACATCAACAAAATCGGAAATAGTAGATGCACCAATTATTAATGAATTTCCTATTTGTATGGAATGTGAGTTTATTGAATATCAAAATGATCAATATGGTTGCGGTGTAGTAGGAAAGGTAGTAAATGTAACGGCAGATGAAAGAGTTATGAAAGGTGATACAGTTGATATTTCTTTGGTTGACGCAATTGCATTTGATCCTTATACACATGGATATTATAAAGTTACAGAAAGAGTTGGAAATGCATTTAAAGACGGTTTAAAATTAAAAAAATAAAAAGGAGAAAGCAGGGAAAGCATAGCTATTCCCTGCTTTATTTTGGATGATCACCTTATGCCTTTATATGTAGATTAATTAATTGATTCATAAAAGGTTTATTCAATAATCACCAATTAGTGTAAATGTCAATGACCCCTGATGCGCAACCGCAATCATAGACCTTAGCGGTTCCAAGTGATGTTTCTACTATGGTTCCTTTAGGGTAGTCACTTGAGGCAACGCAGATGTAATTGTCTATATCTCGTACTAATCCAGACTCATCAGTGTAGCGTCCAGGAATATGAAGTCCACCACCGGGCAATATGCGCTCTGAATAGTATGTTTCCTTATGGCCACCAAAATAGTTTACTCCTTTTGAAGGGGTAAGAACAGAATCTGACGATACTGTTGTTGTAGAGATCCGAACTTTAGATTGAGATATTGCTTCTTCAACTGCGTCTGTTGTTGCTTGTACTGCAATCTCTGTTTCTGATACAGCTGTGGATACGTTTTCAATTGCTGAATTTGCTGTGTATACTAGGCTTGTTATATCTTTTACTGAAGTTTGAGCTTCAGATAGATCTTCTTTGGAAGATTTAGAGATATCTTGAGCCTTTTGAATAGTATTGGTAGCAATTTGCAACTGAGTTTGTGCGTCATATGCTGCTTTTTTTATGATTTCTTCTTGAAATTGAGCTCCAAATACTGTTATGGCTTTACTAGCGTTTTGTAGGCCAGTTTGTGCCTTGAAATGTGCATCAATTGCAAGTTGAGCAGCTGTCTGTGCAAGTTGTAGTTTACCTAAAGAAGAACTATTTTTAGCTTCTGCTTCCAAAGCAGCATTTATTCCAGCTTGAGTAATTTCCTTTGCCTTAACTACCGTATTGGTGGCAAGTTGAGCTTGGGATAATGCTTGGGTTGAAAGATCAGAAGCATTTTTTGCATAATTTAATGCATCTTCCTTAGCTTCTGTTTCTGGTGCAGAATTTGCTTCAGATTGAGCTCCCTCAGATGATTCTACAGTTGATTGAGCCATTTCTTGGATCTCTACTACTTTTTCGTTAGTAGCTGTTGTGTTAGCTTGTAACAGCAGTAGAGTTTCCATTGTTTCATCAACGGTAGCCTGAGATTTGTTTACTTCATCTAATGCGTCATCTACTATGGATTGTGCTTGGAGTGCTGCTAATGTTGCGTCGTTTGCGTATTCTTTTGCTTGTTCCAGGACCAGGGATTTGCTGAAGTTGTTTTGAACTATGAGCAAAAATAAAAAGCAGTAAGTGCATAATACTAGAGCTATACTTCGTTTTCGCCGCCAGTTCATGATTGTCGTTTCCACTAAAAACTCTCCTTTAAAAAAAATTTAGACATACATATGTCCATAAAACTATTGTATCACGAATTCACATAATTTGTAAACCTTTATTTGGAAGTAATTTTACAGATAGATAAATACTTGTTTGATAATTTAAAAATTTTGTGGTATTATTTTGTAAGAAAAATGTTTGTAAAGAAAATGTAAATGCTTTTAAAGATGTGAAGATGAACGGAGGAAATTTAATGAAGATTTCAACAAAAGGTAGATATGCTCTAAGAGTAATGATTGATTTAGCACTTAATAGTAAAGATAGATTTGTTTCATTAAATGAAATTTCAAAAAGACAGAATATTTCAAATAAGTATTTGGAACAAATTATATCATTGTTAAATAAAGCAGGTTATTTAGAAACAGCTAGAGGTAATATGGGAGGTTATAAACTACTAAAAAAGCCTAGTGAATATGTAGTGGGAGATATATTGAGAGCTACAGAGGGAGATTTAGCACCGATTTTTTGCTTAACTGAAAATGGAGATTGTGAAAGAAAAAAGGAATGTATGACATATTCTTTTTGGGAAGGATTAGATCAAGTAATTACTGAATATGTTGATAGTAAAACATTAGAAGATTTAATAAAATAGAATAAAAGCTCTATCTAGAAATGTTTGTATTATAGATAGAGCTATATTTTATTTTTAATTCCTATTGACAAAGTAGGAATTAAGTTGTATAATTCCTACTAGTTTACTATGAATAAGGAGGAGTTATGGATAACGTATATTTTGATAATGCAGCAACAACAAAGTTAGATTCAGAAGTATTAAAGGATATGATGCCATATTTAACAGAAAATTATGGAAATGCATCATCTATTTATAAAATAGGAAGGGAAGCAAGAAAAGCTGTTGAGGATTCAAGAGAAAAAATAGCTAAGGTTTTAAACTGCAAACCTAATGAAATTTATTTTACTGCAGGTGGAAGTGAAGGAGATAACACAGCTATTAAAGGAATTGCTCATAGTTATAAAGATAAAGGCAATCATATTATTACATCTAAAATAGAACATCCTGCTGTACTAGAAACTTGTAAACAACTTGAAAAAGAAGGATTTGAAATAAGTTATATTTCAGTAGATGAAAATGGAATTTTAAATTTAGAAGAGTTAAAGAAGTCAATAAAACCAACTACTATATTAATTACAATTATGTTTGCTAATAATGAAATTGGTACAATTCAACCAATAGAAGAAATAGGAAAAATTGCAAGAGAAAATCATATTTATTTTCATACAGATGCTGTTCAAGCAGTAGGAAATATTAAAATAGATGTTCAAGCATTAAATATAGATGCATTATCTCTATCTGGACATAAATTTTATGGACCAAAAGGTGTAGGTGCTTTATATGTAAGAAGTGGTGTGAAATTTGATAATCTTATTGCAGGTGGACATCAAGAGAAAAATAAAAGAGCAGGAACAGAAAATGTGGCTGGAATTGTTGGTATTGGTTCAGCTATTGAAAAGGCTTATGCTCATTTGGATGAACATAATGAACAAATAAAAAAATTAAGAGACTACTATGTAGAGCAAGTAAAAGAAAAAATTCCATATATTAAAATAAATGGAGATATGGAAAAAAGACTTCCAGGTAATAGTAATATTTCATTTAGATTTATTGAGGGAGAAGGTTTATTACTAAATTTAGATTTAAAAGGAATTTGTGCTTCAAGTGGTAGTGCATGTACTTCTGGTTCTCTAGATCCATCTCATGTATTATTAGCAATTGGATTACCACACGAGATTGCACATGGCTCTTTGAGAATATCTATTGGAAAATATAATACAAAAGAAGAAGTTGATTATTTAGTTGAAAATTTAGTGGAGATTGTTGGTAGATTAAGAGAAATGTCTCCATTATGGGAAGAATTTATTGAGGAGGAAAAATAGAAAATGGATTATTCTGAAAAAGTTATTGACCATTATACAAATCCAAGAAATGTTGGAAAAATAGAAGATGCTTCTGGTGTTGGAGAAGTTGGTAATCCTGTTTGTGGTGATATTATGAAGATGTTCATTAAGGTTGAAAATAATATTATTACAGATATTAAATTTAAAACATTTGGATGTGGTGCTGCTATTGCTTCAAGTAGTATTTCAACAGAAATGTTAAAAGGAAAGACAATAGAAGAGGCATTAGAATTGAAAAATGGTGATGTTGTAAAAGCATTAGATGGATTACCACCAGTCAAATTACATTGTTCTGTTTTAGCAGAAGAAGCAATTCATGAAGCGATTGCAGATTATTTAAGAAAAGAAGGAAAATTAACAGAAGATGAAATAAAAGAAAAATGTCATTTGAAAGAGCATAATTGCGAACATTGTGAAGGATAAAGAAAATGGTTTGAGACTAACCAAATAGTTTCTCAAACCATTTTTTCATGTTTAATAATATTTCATCTAAAGAATAAGAACTTTCATTTCTAAAATATCTTAGCAATTCCATTAATATTCCGTTCATTAAAAAAGTAATATCCAATTTAAGGTATTTGTCTGTATTTATACTTTTTAAGGCTTCGTAAACTTTTGTACTTGCTATTTTTTTAAGTCTTTCTAAAAATAGAAGAGATTCGTTTGTTGATAGTAGTAATTTATATGTTTCTTCATTATCTTTTAAACATTGAATGATGTTATCAAAATAATTTAAGATATCTTGCTTTGAATATAACTTTAAATCATCACTACATAGAAGTTCTATTGTTTGTAATTGATAGTCATGAGCTACTTCATATATATTATCATAATGAGTGTAAAAAGTGCTTCTAGTGATTTGAGCCTTTTTTACTAATTCTGTAACAGTAATTTTATTTAATTGCTTTTTTTCGTGAATTAATTCAGCAAAAGTTTTTTTTATTAAATTTCTTGTTTTAATAGAAGAAGAATTTAGACATTGTACTTTCATTGATCTATCCTTTCAAAAATTAAAATTATGTATACAAATTATATCATAGTTTTATCAAGAAATAAAGACAATTTTAACAAAAATGTATGAATTTAGACACTTAGCTATAATTTATACTTCCATAAAAAAAATAATGAGAATATAATATAAGGCATTGTGTAAAGGAAAGGAAGATTTACTTTGAAAAAAATTACAGATTTTATTATTAACAAAAGGTATTTTATTTTATTTTTGTTTATTATTCTTACTATTATTTCATCAATTATTTCATCAAAAGTAAAAATTAATCATGATATTGCTGAATATTTACCAGATACTTCAGAAACACGAATTGGTATGGACATTATGGAGGAAGAGTTTTCTGGAACAGAAACAAGTACTTTAAATTTAATGTTTGAGAATTTATCTGATGATGAAAAATTAAATATTAAAGGCGAGTTAGAAGCAATTAATGGTGTAGAGAGTGTAGATTATGATAATACAGAAAAATACAATAAAGATATTTATACTCTATATGTTATTACGGTAGATGATGAGTCTGACTCTCAAGTGGCGGCTGATGTATATAAAGATATTACAGAAAAATATAAAGATGATACTATTTATACAAGTGGAAATATATCAGAAAGTAATAAATCAGTTCTACCTTTTGGAATTATAGTGCTGGCTGTTGCTAGTGCATTAGTAATTTTAATTATCATGTGTGAATCCTATGTAGAACCTTTTTTATTTTTGACATCAATATTAATGGCTGTGGTTCTTAATAAGGGAACTAATATAATTTTTTCGAATGTATCATATATTACTGATTCTATTGCATCAATTTTGCAAATGGCATTATCTATGGATTATTCTATAATGTTAATGAATCGATATGATCAGGAAAGAGAGTTTGAAAAGGATAATGTAAAAGCAATGAAAAATGCTTTATATAAAGCTTTTCAAGCCATATCAAGTAGCTCAGTTACAACAATTGTTGGATTATTAGCTTTAGTATTTATGAGTTTTAAAATTGGTAAAGATTTAGGATTTGTTTTAGCAAAAGGTGTACTATTTAGTTTAGTTTGCATTTTCTTTGTACTTCCATCTTTAATTTTAATGTTTGATAAGTGGATTAGGAAAACAAAAAAGAAAAGTCCTATTATTAAACTAGATAAATTAGGAAAATTTAGTTATAAAATGAGATATATTTCAATTCCACTATTTCTTATTGTATTTATAACAAGCTTTATGCTAAAAGGAAATTTAGGAATTGATTATACAGATTCACAAACAGATAAGATATCAGATATTTTTACTGAAAATAATCAAATTGCTATTGTTTATAAAAATGAAGATGAACAGAAAATTGCAAAATATTTGAAAGAACTTGAAAAAGAAGAAAAAATAGATGAAGTATTAGGGTATGGAAATACAATTAATGAAAAGTTGGCTTACAGTGAGTTAAATGAAAAACTAAATGATTTAGGTTCAGATGTTAACATAGAAGACTATTTGTTGAAAATTTTATATTATGATTATTATAATAAAGATAAAAGCGAGAAAATGACATTTAATGATTTCATTAATTTTATTGAGACAGAAGCTTATAATAATGAGAAAACCAATGAAAAAATTGATGATAAGACAAAGAAAGATATTACTAGATTGAAAAATTTTGTTACAGTATCATCTATAGAAAGAAAAAGAACAGCAGATGATATTGGAAGTATATTAGAAATAGATGAAGACAAAATTAATGACATTTTTATTTATTATCTTTCTAAAAATGGTGATATACAAATTAGCTTAAATGAATTTATATATTTTATGAATAATGATGTTTTAACAAATGAAAAATATGCAAGTAGAATTGATAATTCAAGTAGAAAACAGTTAGAAACATTGTCGACATTTACAGATAAACAAATGATACAAAAGAAAATGACAAGTGATCAAATGGCAAAAGTTTTTGGAATTGATTCAAATACAATGAATGAATTATATCAATATTATATTCTTGTTAATGATATAGATACAGAAATGACTATTTCAGAATTTTCAAATTTTGTAATAGATGAGGTGTTAACTGATAAAAATTATGCAAGTAGCTTTAATAAAGAACAAGTTGAAAATATTAAGTTATTAGCGACGTTTAGTAATGAGGAATTAATTCAACAGGAAATGACTTCAAAAAAATTATCAGAGTTATTTGGTATCGACGAGGAAAAAGTTAAACAAATTTTACTTTTAAAATATATTGATGAAGAAAATACAAGTCAATATACAATATCAGAATTGGTAACAAATATTACTTATATTAAAACAAATACACATTACTTAGATGATATGGATACAAGTATGATGGAAAATTTAATAACTGCATATCCAGAAATGTTAGATAATCCAGCAGAATTTACAGCTTCACAAATATCAATGTTATTAGGTATTGATAAAGCTAAAATTAATCAAATATATCAGCTAATAGATTATATGACAGGGAATACTGAACAATGGAAAGCAACACCGAATGAATTTGTAGGAATTATTATAGAAAATAAAGATTTAGAAGAAATTAAAGCAGGTATAGATGATGCTACGATGCTACAACTACAATTATTGTCTTCTATTATGACAAGTACAATAAATGAAGAAAGTTATACATATCAAGAGCTTTCTAAAATGATAGGAATTGATAGTAGTACTTTGAAAAGTATATATATGCTATCTGTTGCTAAACAAGATCAAACTAAATTAACACCAATAGAATTTGTGGATTTTGTATTAGAGCATAAAAATGATAGTATGTTATCTGGTAAAATTAGTAGTAGTATGATTGAAAATTTGAATTTACTTAAATCTGTTATGAATGGAGTAGTTAATGGTAAAGAATATTCAGAAGGTGAACTTGCTTTATTATTAGGAATAAATGAAGAAGATATGGAACTACTTTATGGTTTATATAATTTTGAATATATTTCAACTAATCCAACAATATCTTTAGAAAACTTTATTAACTTTCTATTAGATGATGTTATAAATAATAGTGAATATTCAAGTAATTTTTCAGAAGATCAAACTGTAAAGTTAAAAACGGTTAATGGTATTATGAAGGATACAAGAAATGACACAAAATATACTGCAGATGAAATATTTGTTATTGTAAGTCAATTAAGTGATGACGTAGAGAAAAATACAATAGAAATATTGTATACGTATTACGGTAGTGACAAGTTATATAATGATGATTGGAAAATGACTGTAGAAGAATTTGTTAATTTCTTAAATGATGATATTTTACAGGATGAAAGATTTATAGATTTTATAGAAGATGATATGAAAAATGACATTATAGAGGCAAAGACAACAATACAAGATGCAAGAGAATTATTAATTGGTGATAACTATTCTAGAGTAGTGTTAAATACAACTTTGGCACAAGAAACAGATGAAACTTTTAATTTTATTCAGAATACACACAATATGTTATCAGAAGATTTAGATGAATTTTATATTATAGGTGATTCTCCTATGGCTTATGAAATAAGTAATACATTTGATGGAGAATTAAATTTAATAACAATTATTACAATGGTAGCAATATTTATTGTTGTTGCTGTTACATTTAAATCTATTATTATACCTATTATTCTAGTATTAACGATACAGACAGCAGTTTATTTAACAATGGGAATATTATCTATTGTAGGTGAAAATGTATACTTTATTGCAATTCTTATTGTTCAAAGTATTTTAATGGGTGCAACTATTGATTATGCTATTTTATATACATCATATTATCTTGAGAATAGAAAGACTAAAGGAATAAAAGAAGCGGTTATCGATTCATATAATGAGTCAATTCATACAATTTTAACATCAAGTTCTATTTTAATTATTGTAACTTTAATTATTGCTAATTTTGCTTCAGCTATTGCAGCAAAAATATGTAAGACAATTTCAGAAGGAACATTGTGTTCTACTATTTTAATTTTAGTATTATTACCAGCAGTTTTGGCTTGTTGTGATAAATTGATTGTAAAAAATAATAAAAGAAATAAATAACATGTGAGCAAGAAATTGATAATTTCTTGCTCTTATGATATCATTAAAAAAAATTAGATGGAGGTAAAGATTATATGTGTACAGCTACAACATATTATACGAAGGATCATTATTTTGGAAGAAATTTAGATTTAGAATATTCATATAAAGAAACAGTTACTATTACTCCTAGAAACTATGAATTTAAGTTTAGAAAAGGAGAGAATGTTAGTAATCATTATGCAATGATAGGAATGGCTTATGTTGCAAATCAATTTCCACTTTATTATGATGCGATTAATGAAAAAGGTTTGGGAATGGCAGGTTTAAACTTTCCTGGAAATGCAGATTATAAAGAAATAGAAGAAGGAAAGGATAATGTAGCACCTTTTGAATTTATTCCATATATTTTGTCTAAATGTGCAAATGTTAAAGAAGCAAGAGATTTATTAAAGAATATAAATATTGCTAAAATTAATTTTAGTGAAGAATTACCAGCATCTCCATTGCATTGGATAATATCAGACAAGGAATCTTCTATTACAGTTGAAAGTGTAAAAGAAGGACTAAAAGTATATGATAATCCTGTAGGAGTTTTAACAAATAATCCTACATTTGACATGCAAATGTTTTATTTAAACAATTATATGAGCTTATCAACAGAAAGTCCTGTAAATTCTTTTTCAAAGGAATTAGATTTAGAAGCATATAGTAGAGGAATGGGAGCTATGGGATTACCAGGAGATTTATCTTCAGCTTCGAGATTTGCAAAAGCAACGTTTACTAAAATGAATTCTAAATCTGGTGATTCAGAGTCAGAAAGCATTAGTCAATTTTTCCATATATTAGGTTCTGTTTATCAACAAAGAGGCTGTGTTCATATGGGAGAAGGAAAGTATGAAATAACTATTTATAGTTCATGTTGTAATTTGGATAAAGGAATTTATTATTATACAACATATGAAAATAGTCAAATTACAGGAATTGATATGTATAAAGAAAATTTAGACAGTGGTGAATTGGTAAACTATAACTTAATTGAAGGGCAACAAATTTTAATGCAGAATTAAATTGTATTCTTCCAGATTATATATGAAGAATGATAAGAAAGATATAAAACCATATAAAAACCACTTGAAAAAAACATTCTGTTCACAAAACTAATATAAAATCATCCTATCAGGGAGGAAGAATGTATGAATGAAGTAAAAATTGTGAACAAAGAAAATCTTTTAATTGATGTAGAAGAAAAGAGTTTTCTATTGATTATGGATATATATCAGAGTGCTCTAATGCAGATTTATAAAAATTTAATATGCTTACAAGAGGAAAAACCAGAATTAATTTATCATGTTACAAAGAGAATTAAGACACCAGAAAGCATTATAAAAAAGATGAAAAAGAAAAATTATGAACTAAATTATATTAATCTTATAGAAAATATAGAAGATATTGCAGGAATAAGGATAGTTTGTCCGGTAAAAGAAGATATTAAAACAGTTGTTAGGCATATTAGACGAATGAATTCTATAAATGTCCTGAAGGAAAAGGATTATATCAGTAAACCTAAGAAAAGTGGATATTCAGCATATCATTTGATTGTCGAAACACCTATTAATTTTGAAAATAAGCAATTAGTGGTAAAAGTGGAGATTCAAATTAGAACAATGGCAATGGACTTTTGGGCAACAAATGAACATGATATAAGATACAAAACAAAAGAAAAAGTATCTGTTATAGATTCAAAAAGGCTATCTTTATATGCAAAGATTATTAACCAGTTAGATGATGGAATTATGAGAATACGAAGAAGACAAAAATTAAGAACAATGATCTCTTCTTCATAAGTATTTTGACATTAATAAAATATTTATATTAAAAGGCAGGTAATTAATTGATAATTACTTGCCTTTATTGTATAATGGACTTGAAAAATTTTAGTAAGTTTGGAAAGATATAAATGAGTATTGAAGAGGAAATATTTAAAAGAAGCAAAGTAAATTTTAATAAACTTCAACAATATGGGTTTGAAGAAAAGAATAAGAAATATTTTTATTCTAAGAATATTGCTGATGATGAATTTGTACTAAACGTAGAGATAGATCAATTAGGTGATGTAAAGGCAAAAGTAATAGATTCTTTTGGTGATGAATATACTAATTTTCGTATTGAAGATAGTACAGGTTCTTTTGTAGGAAAAATAAGAAGTGAATTTGAAGAAGTTTTGCTAGATATAAAAAATCGTTGCTTTGAACAAGCAGTATTCTTATTTGAGCAATCAAATAGAATTACAAATTTAATTAAAGAAAAGTATGGTGATGAACCAGAGATGGAATGGGAAAGTTCACCAGGTTTTGGCGTTTTTAGAAATCAAAACAGTAAAAAATGGTATGGACTTATTATGAATATTGATAAAAGTAAGATTGATCCAAAACTTAGTGGAGAAGTGGAAGTTATTAATATTAAACTTGAACCAAATGAAATTTTAGATTTACTAAAAAAGGATGGATTTTATCCGGCATACCATATGAATAAAAAATCATGGATTACTATTCTTTTAGATGATACAGTTTCTGACAAGGTAATTATGGAGCTTGTTAATAAAAGTTATTCTTATACAGTTACAAATAAAAATAATGAATGGATTATACCTGCAAATCCAAAATATTTTGATATAGAAAAAGCACTTGCAGAAAGAAATATTTTAAATTGGAAGCAAAGTACAGACATTCAAGTAAATGATATAGTATATTTGTATGTAGCACAACCTTATTCATCTATTATGTATAAATTTAAAGTTTTAGAAGTTAATATTCCTTATCAATATAAAAATGAAAAACTAAAAATAAAGAAAGTAATGAAGATCGAATTAATAAAAAAATATGTTAAGGGTAAATACTCATTTGAAAAGTTGAAAGAATATGGTATTAATGCAGTAAGAGGACCAAGATATATGCCATTAAATTTAAGTCAATATATTAATCAAAATGAAGATATATAAAAGGAGAAAGATAAGTGGAAGAGTATATTGATATAATTAGACTCATTTATGGAAATGCAAATGAGGAAGCATTACAATTTGGAATAAAATTTGCAGAAGTAGTTCTAGTAATAATTGGAAGCATAATAGGAATTATTATTATTATATCTATGTGGAAAATTTTTAAAAAAGCAGGACAGAAACCATGGAAATGCTTTATTCCAATTTATAATATGATTGTTTTTTATAAAATATCAGGAATGTCACCAATTTTCTTGTTATCTTTTATTTTACTTTTAATTCCTCAAACAAATTTTATAGGATTTATTATATGGAATATTGTTGATGCAACACAGAAGTCTTTGTTAGCAAGAAAATTTGGTAAATCTGTAGGTTTTATTATAGGCTTGATATTGTTTGATTTTATTTTTTATCCAATATTAGCTTTTGGTAAGTCTGAATATAAAAAAGTTAATGTTGAATAATTTTATAAACCAAAGAAAAAAGAGGGAGTGTTTATGAGTAAAAAGGATGATTGGAAAGAACTAGAGATATGGAATGAGTCTAGGATAGAAACTGAAAAAGAAAAGTATGGATATAATCAAAATGACGAGGAAAAAGAACAGCAACGTAAGAGCGTTGATAAAATAGTGCAAGGAATGAAAATTACAGGAAAAACCTTAAAGTTCTTTTTCTTTGTAATAGTTACTATAGTAATTGGAGTAGTTGCTTTGTTATTGTATATCAATATGTCTAATATGAATTTTAGAAAGAATATTGATGTTATAAAAACAATGGAAACAATGTATCAAATCGAAATAGAAACAATTTCTAAAAATGTGGATGAAGATGAAAATGAAACATATTATTTACAATTAAAGAATAATCCAGAAATTCACTTTAATGCTACAAAAGGAAAATCAGGAATGAAAGAAGATTTCCTTGCTAGTTGTCATAAATATTATTTTGAACACTGGGATAGTCAAGATAAAAAATATTTTAAGATATTGGAAGAAGAAAAAGATGGCTTTTTATATTATGAAACATATATTGAAATTAATGATTATGAGGATATAGAACCTATGATGAAAATCATGAACGAATTTATGAATTTTAGTAGTGAAATATATTCTTCATGTGCTTGGAAAATTTATTTAAAGAATAATGATCATTCAATATATCCATATTTAAGTACAAATACAACAAATGAAGAAGCAATAAATAATGCTAAAGAAGCATATAATAAATTTTTAAAATCAAAATAATTTGAATAAAAGGATGTTAAATTATGATTAAACTAATTGCAAGTGATATAGATGGAACAATTGTAGGAATGGATAATACTGTTTGCTCAGATAATTTAAAAGCAATGCAAGATATTTCAAATAGTAATATTAATTTTGTTGTTTCTACAGGAAAAACATATCCAATTATAAAACAAGAATGTTCGGAATTTAAAGCAGGATATGGTATTTTTGGTAATGGTAATCAAATTATTAATTTGAAAACAGGAGAGGAAATTTATAGGAAAGATTTGTCACCTGAAGATATTAGTATTTGTATAAAATTAGCTAGAAAACATAATTTACATATTCATTTATATACAGAAAATGAAATTATTACAGAAGAATTATTGTATATGGATTTGAGAAATTATAAAATTAAACAACAGACTAATAACGGCTTAATTATTAATGTTGTAAGTAATATTGAAACATATTTAAAAGAAAATAAAAAACATATTTTAAAATTGGTTATTTCTAGTCAGAAAGATATTTCCTATTTAGCAAAAGAAATAGAAACATTATCTAATGTTAAGACATATCACATTCCGAAATATGGCAGATACAAAGATATTTTAATTAATAAAGAATATGAATATTTAGATATAGTACCAAAAGATACAAATAAAAATGAAGCGCTTAAAATATTGCAAAAGTATTTAGAAGTACGAGATGATGAAGTTCTTGCAATAGGAGATAATGTTAATGATATTGATATGATTAAAAATTCTGGCTTAGGAGTTGCTGTGGAAAATGCATATGATGAAATTAAAAAAGTAGCAAAATACACAACAACTAAAGATGTTGATCATCGGTGCTTTTGCAGAAGCAATATATAAATATATTAAGTTTTGATGTTAATAAATTAATAGAAAAAAATCAATGTTATGAAAAAATAGCATTGATTTTTTAATTTTGTATTGACTTTTATATCTTAACTGTATATACTGTATATATACAAAGAAAAGAGGAAAAAATTATGGATATTATTATTAGTAATTCAAGTAATACTCCAATATATGAACAAATTAAGGAACAAATTAAAAATAAAATTATATCTAATGAATTAAAGACAGGAGAATTGTTACCATCAATTAGAACCTTAGCAAGAGATCTTAGAATTAGTGTTATTACTACTAAAAATGCGTATGAGGAATTAGAGAGAGAAGGATATGTAGAGACAATTCCTGCAAAAGGTACGTATGTTTCTAATAAAAATATAGAACTAATTAGAGAAGAACAACTGCAAAAGGTGGAACATTTAATTGACACTGCAGTATCTGTGGCGAAAATAAGTAATATTTCAAAGCAGGAAATTCAAGATATGGTAGATATTATATATGGGGAGGATTAATATGAAAAATGCAATTGAGGTAAGGAAACTTTGCAAAAATTATAAAGGATTTCAATTAAAAGATGTAGACATTATACTACCAAAAGGAATGATTATGGGATTTATAGGAGAAAATGGAGCAGGAAAAACTACAACAATTAAAGCAATGTTAAATATCATTCATACAGATGGTGGAGAAGTTAAAATTTTTGGAATGAATGTAAAAGAGAATGAGAAAAAAATTAAGGAGGATATCGGAGTTGTTTTAGATGATAGCTTTTTGTCAGAATATTTTAATGTAATAGATGTTAATCAGTTTATGAAGCATATGTATAATAACTGGGATGAAGAATTATATTTTAAATATGTTGACCGATTTCAATTAGACAAAAAGAAAAAGGTAAAAGAATATTCAAGTGGAATGAAAATGAAATTAAAAATTGCAGTTGCTTTATCACATCATCCAAAATTATTAATACTAGATGAACCAACCTCAGGATTAGATCCGGTAGCACGTAATGAAATTTTGGATATTTTTCAAGATTTTATTCAAGATGAAGAACATTCTATTTTTGTGTCAAGTCATATTACGTCAGATTTAGAGCATATTGCAGATTATATTACTTTTATAAATGATGGAAAAATTGTATTTACAGAAACAAGAGATAAATTGTTGGAAACTTATGGAATTGTAAAATGTTCAGAAGAAGATTTTAAAAAGATTGATAAAAAGGATTTTATTAAATATAAAAAGAATCGTTATGAATATGAAATTTTGATAGATAATAAAGTAGAGTTTCAGAAAAAGTACCATGTAGAAATTATAGATAAACCAACAATAGAAAACATTATGCTAATTTATATAAAGGGGGAAAAATAAAATGAAAACAGTGGTAGGACTAATGGTTAAAGACTTTTTGAATATAAAATCATATAGAACAACTTTGATGTTTTTATTAATTTTATATGCTATTACAAGTTTTGCAAATGATAATATAGCTACATTTATTCCTATTTGTGTTCCTTTAATATTTGGAATGTTAGGAATTAGTAGTTTCAGTTATGACAGTATTGCAAAAGCAGATAAATATGTACTAACACTTCCAATTACTAAAAAAGATATGGTAAGAGCAAAATATTTATATGTTTTCATTCTGACTGTTCTTGGAACTATTGTAGGAATTGTTTTGAGTATATTTTTACAAATTGTCAAAACAGGAGGCTTGACTAATATAGAAAGTATTATTGGAGCATCAATAGGAGCTTTATTAGGAATGATGGTTCTTCAAATATTTGAAATTCCTGTTATGTATATTTTTGGAGCTGAAAAAGGTAGAATTATACAAATGGCTGCAATTGTATTGCTTATGTTTATAATATCAGGTATTTCCATTTTGGTAATGAAGGTATTTCAAATTTCATTAGAACAGTTTTTAGACATATTAATACATTACGGTATAGCAATAATTACAGCAATGGTAGCTCTATTTTATATTATTTCTTATAAAATATCGTTAAATGTTTTTATTAAAAAGGAAGTATAGTAAATTATTAATAAAATATTAATACTATCTTAATATTCAATTAAAAAGCAAATGGCTTTATTGTTAGTCATTTGGCTTGTATGATATTCTAAAAAAAGTGCGTCCTTTTTTCATTTTTTAGTTTTTTAAAATAAAAAAATGTTGTAAATAAAGTATTGACATTAATAGTTAATATGAATATAATAAAATAAATTAAGAATACAAAGGAGAAATATCGAAAAATGATAAGTGTTGAGACCTTTATGAGAGTACACACACATCTAATTTTATAGAATTTAAAAAGGATAATATTCTTTTTATTTAATATACAAAACGCAGACTATTGAAAAAATAGTCTGTCGTTTTGATGTTTTTACAGACAAATAAAAAAATATAAAAAGGAGAGAATAATTTATATGCCAAAGAAAAAATTGATAGAAAACATGAGCTCAGGTATTACATTAGTAGCTTTAGTTGTAACAATAATAATTTTAATTATATTAGCAACTATAAGTATTGGTGCAGTGCTAGGAGAAGATGGATTAATAGCACAAGCAGAATTAGCAGCAGAAAAAACAGAAGATTCGCAAAAAAATGAACAAAAGGTTATAAGTGAAGCGAAAGAACTATTAAATAGAGAAAATAAACCAGAATTACCAGAAGTAGACATGACTACAACCATAGAATGTGTGGATAACGACAAAGACTTAGGAGAAAATCCAACATATATCATGTCATGTAAAGATGAAAATACATTCAATGATGATATTTTTACAGTAAATAATTATAAAGTAGTAGACATATTCCGAGACGAAAGTCCCGGTGGAAATCCCTTACCACTAGGATATTTTGCAGCTCAGAATAATAGAACTAGACAGCTGGCATTTGAATTTGATGTAGCATGTCAAAAATTTGAAATTGTGGGATGTGGAGGATTTAGGCTATCAGTATGGGATGAAAGCAAAAACAAATGGAAATATGTACAATCATCAACTGGAATCAATGAAGAAGGATGGGCATGGTATTTAGTAACATTTCCGGATGCAACAAAAAGAACAGTAAGAATAGAAGGAAGCGAATGTTTTGTTGGGTTAGCAGTCAAGAAAGAAGATGCAGGCAAAGTAACAAAAACGACAAGACAACCTGGAAAGAGAGTACTATTTGTAGGAAATAGTTGGACAAATGGAACATTGGGAACACAAGTAGAAGGTATGAGCTCAAGATTGTATAACTCATATGTAAATGTTTTATCAGATTCCCTAGGTGTTGAATGTATAAATAATGGGGTAGGTGCAACTGGCTATAGTGTACCTATTAATGGTAACGAAGATGCATGGAAGGCAATCTGGTATCAAAATAGAATAAAACATATGGTGGAAGATGGATTAACCCCAGATATAATAATTGTTGGTGGAGCAGGTAATGATATATTTTCAAGAGCAACTGAACCAGCAAGAGTTGCAGCTGAAGCTCAGAATTGTATAGATGAAGTAAAAGCCTTGAGACAAGAAACAGGTAAAGATATAAAATTGATTATGATTGGAGTAGAAAAAGTAGCAGATGATGATATAAAAGAGGAGTTTAAAGCAAATGCTGAACCAATGAATAAATTACTCAGGGAAGTAGCACTAGAAAATAATATACCATTTATCGATTTTATAACAAACACATCAATTGCAAGTGATGGAACAACTATAACAAAAGGTGAAACACCATTTGTATTGGCTGAATATATTGGAAATGATGGTTTGCATCCAACAATTCAAGGCCATCAGAAAATAGGTGTAAGGTTAGCAGAAGAAGTACAAGCTATATTAAAATATGAAAAATGGTAAATATAAATAAAAATGAGAGCGCCGTGGATGATCCTTGGCGCTTTTGACAATATCTATTTCATAAAAGTGTCAAACTTCTGAGATGATAAAAAAATGGGAGGATTGTAAAATGAAGAAAAAAACCAAAACGATAATTATTATTGTAGTAGTTATTGCAGTTTTATTATATATTGGAGCAAGTATATTTTCAATTTGTAAATTTCGTGTATATAATCCTGTTTCTGCTTGTTTTGGAATGCTGGAAATATTATTTACCGATAAAGAGTATACAGTTGTACAAGAGTTTCCTTATAGAGTAGTATTTAGTAAAGTCAATACAAGTTGGGAGTTATTTGAAGAATATATGAATAAAAGAGGATTTGAATATGTACCAGGAAGCAATATGGCTTCAACTTATACATATACAAATGGAACTGTTCAAGAAGTAATATCTCTTTCTATGAATGGATATTATGCAAAATGGATATGGAGGTAAATGTGTTTTATTATACAAAATACAAATCACCTATTGGATTGCTTACAATTATTAGTGATGAGAATAATATTGTTAGTCTGCAAACAGAAAATTCAAAATATCCAGTTAATTTTGGAAAAGCAGAAATAATTGAAAAAGATGATGTAAAAGTTTTAAAGAGTGCTAAAGAATGGTTAGATAAATATTTTGAAGGACAAGATCCTTCTATAAATGAAATTTCCTTAAAACCGATAGGCAATGAATTTAGGCAATTAGTGTGGAAATTACTTTGTGAGATACCTTATGGAAAAGTAGTAACTTATGGAGATATTGCAAAAAAAGTAGCAAAGATACAAAATAAAGAGAAGATGTCTGCCCAGGCAGTTGGTGGAGCAATAGGACATAATCCAATTTTTATTATTATTCCTTGCCATAGAGTAGTAGGTGCAAATGGAAATTTAACAGGATATGCTGGAGGAATAGAAGTAAAACGTAAATTATTAGAATTAGAAAGTAATATTTCTTTAAAAAGTAGTTATTGATAACTACTTTTTTTTGTGATAAAATTCAAGAGATAATAAAACCAAGGAGGAATGAAAATATGTCAGTTAAATTTGTGTTAAATGAAACATCATATTTTGGAAAAGGAGCAAGAGAAGAATTAGCAGGAGAGATAAGGAAAAGAGATTTTAGAAAAGTATTTTTAGTTAGTGATAAATCACTTGTAGAAGCAGGAGTTACAGCAAAAGTTGAGGATGTCTTAAATAGAGCAGAAATTCCTTATGATATGTATTCAGAAATTAAGCCAAATCCAACAATTAAAAATGTATTAGATGGTGTAGAGGCTTGCAAAGCATCAGGAGCAGATTTGATTGTTGCAGTAGGAGGAGGTTCTAGTATTGATACAGCAAAAGGAATTTCAATTGTTATGACAAATCCAGATAGAGCAGATATTAAGTCTTTGAATGGAGTATCAAATACAGTTAATAGAGGAATGCCACTTATTGCACTTCCTACAACAGCAGGGACAGCAGCAGAAGTTACTATTAATTATGTTATTACAGATGAAGAGGCTAAAATAAAAATGGTATGTGTTGATCCTAATGATATTCCAATTTTATCAATTATTGATTCTGAATTAATGTTTTCAATGCCAAAAAGTTTAGCAGCAGCAACTGGTATGGATGCATTGACACATGCAGTAGAGGGATATATTACAAAAGCACATAATGAAATGTCAGATATGTTCCATATGAAAGCTATTGAAATGATATTTAAATATCTACCATCTGCTGTTAATGATAAAAATGAAGAAGCAATTGAAATGATGGGAATGGCACAGTATATAGCAGGAATGGGATTTTCAAATGTTGGATTAGGAATTGTTCATTCTATGGCACATCAATTAGGTGCTGTATATGATACTCCACATGGAATTGCAAATGCTATGTTATTACCAACTGTTATGAGATTTAATGGAGAAGTTTGTGCAGATAGATTTAGAGAAATCTTAATTCATATAGGAAGACCAGATGCAGCTAATTTGAATGATCAAGATGTTATTAATACATTTGTATGGATGTTATCTGAACTTAGTAAAGCAGTGGGAATTACACAAACTATTAAAGATTATGGAGCAAAAGAGGAAGATTTTGAAATGCTTGCTGAAAAAGCAATGAATGATCCTTGCAAACCTGGAAATCCAAGAGATGTAAGTAAAGAAGAATTTATAGAATTATATAGAAAAGCGATGTAAAGAAGGAAGAACAATGAAATTTGTATTTGAGAGAACAATTAATTATTATGAAACAGATAGAATGGGAGTAGTACATCATTCTAACTATATTCGCTATTTAGAAGAAGCTAGAACAGAGTGGCTAAAAGCAATAGATATGCCTTTTGAGTTATTAGAAGAAAATGGAATTACAATTCCAGTATTAGGAGTAAATTGTGAATATAAACATCATGTTACTTTTGGTGATACAATATGTATTCATACTTTTGCAAAAGAATATTCTGGTGTTAGAATGACGATTGGATATCATGTGACAGATAAAAAAACAGGTCAAGTTGTAATGACAGGGGAAACAAAGCATTGTTTTACTAATAAAGATTTAAGACCAATTAATTTAAAAAAGTATGCACCTGAGTTTAGTGATAAATTTGCAGGTTTATTAGAAAATTAAAAATAGGAAGTGTAGAGAAATGTCAAAAAAGAATAAAATATTTTTGATAGTTGGAATTATAATAGGTTGTATTGCTATTGCAGTTATTGCAGTAGTGTCAAGAATTGCTTTGTTAAGTGCTTCAAAAGCAAAAAATACTGACAAGCAAGAAAAAAATGTTAATACTACAATTGTAGAAGAAAATAATATTGATACTAATGTATCTACTGAAGAAGATAATGGAAATGATATAGAAAAAGTAGAAAAAAATCCAGTTGCTACAATTAAAGTAAAAGATTTTGGAACTATAGAAGTTGAACTATATCCTAATATGGCACCAAACACAGTTAAAAACTTTATTGCATTAGCAAATAATGGATTTTATAATGGACTTACTTTTCACCGTATAGCTAAGGATTTTGTTATTCAAGGAGGAGATCCTCAAGGAAATGGAACAGGAGGAGCTACTTTAAGTGATATAAATCCAAATATAAAAGAAGGATCAGAAAATGACAAAGAATATTGTATTAAAGGAGAATTTAAAGCTAATGGCTATTCAACAAATACAATATCACACAAAAAAGGTGTTATAGCAATGGCTAGATCAGATTATGCGGCATATTTTGGATACTCACCAGAAGTACTTGCAGGAGGATATAATTCTGCTTCATCTCAATTTTATATTATGAGTGCTGATTATACAGATCTAGATGATTTGTATGCGCCATTTGGTGAGGTAATATCAGGAATGGATGTAGTTGATAAACTAAATAATGTTGAAGTAGATCCATCAACAAGTAAGCCATTAGAACCAGTAATTATTGAAGAAATAACTGTAGAAACTTTTGGAGAAAACTATGAACTTCCTGAAACAATGGAACCTTTTGATCCTAGCGAATATTATAATAATCAATTATCAACTTCTGTAAGTACTGTAGAGTAAAGTTAGGAGAGAATAGTATGCAAGATCAATTTTCAAGGACAGAATTGTTAATTGGAAAAGATGGAATAAAAAAATTACAACAATCAAAAGTCGCTATATTTGGAATAGGCGGTGTAGGTTCATACGTAGTAGAAGCTTTAGTAAGAGCAGGAATTGGAAACTTTATTTTAGTGGATCATGATACAGTAAGTGCTTCAAATATTAATAGACAAATTATTGCAACCACTAAAACAATAGGAAAGTATAAAGTGGATGTAGCTAAAGAACGAATTTTGGAGATTAATCCTGATGTTAAAGTAGAAATTCATAAAGAATTTTTTATGCCAGATAGTAATGAAATATTAGATAAAACTATAGATTATGTTATAGATTGTGTTGATACAATAACTGCAAAAATAGAATTAGTAGTAAGAGCTAATAAACTAAATATACCAATTATATCTAGTATGGGAACTGGTAATAAGCTAGATCCAACAAAATTTGAAATTACAGATATTTATAAGACAAGTGTATGTCCACTTGCAAAAGTAATGAGAAAAGAATTACGAGCACGTGGCATTGAAAAACTAAAAGTAATATACTCAACTGCAGAACCAATGATTCCTAAAGAAGTAGATAATACTGATAGTGCTACTGAAGAAAAAAGAGTTCCAGGAAGTATATCATTTGTACCTTCTGTGGCAGGACTAATGCTTGCAGGAGAGGTAATAAAGGATATTATAAATTAGAATATAAAAAATATAAACTGACTTGTCAGTCTAGCGACATTTTTTTGATTATATGTTATACTATAAAATATAATAAAATCATTTTGTAGTATCAGGGGAGTAGATTAATGAATAATAGAAAAATTTTTGAAGCAACTGAGTTTAAAAATATAAAAGAAATTATGTATCATGCGGCTGAGGAGTATAATGAACAAATTGCTTTTGTAATTAAACATAAAAATGATAAAGAAGTAACATATGAAAATATATCTTATACAAGACTATTGGAAGATGTTAATGCATTAGGAACAGCATTTTTTAAGTTGAATTTACAAGGAAAACGTATTGCTATTATTGGCAAAAATCGTTATGAATGGGTTATTACGCATTTAGCAAATATGCTTGGCGGAATGATTTCAGTTCCTTTGGATAAAGATTTACAATATGATGAACTTGAATCTTCTATTATTCGTAGTAAAGCAGACTGCATTGTTTTTGACGAAAAGTTAACTGAAAATATTAAAAAAATTAGAGAAAATAAAAAAACATCTCTAACAGAATATATTTGTATGAGTGAATTAGAAGGATATTTATCTATTCCTAGTTTGCTTGAAAAAGGAAGAAATGAGATAAAATCAGGAAATAAAGAATATATGCAAAAGAAGATTGATGAAGATGTAATGAGTATTTTGTTGTTTACTTCTGGTACAACTGCAAAATCAAAGGCTGTTATGTTATCACAAAGAAATATTGCTTCTAATATATATGCTATGCAGTGTGTGGAAGACATTAGACGTACTGATACTAATATTGCTTTTTTACCATTCCATCATATTTTTGGATCTACTTGTATTATTATGATGCTTGCTAGTGGAGTTAAAAATGTATTTCCAGATGGGTTGAGATATATTCAACAAAATTTAAATGAATATAAAGTAACAGTATTTGTTGGGGTACCTGTTTTAATAGAAGCAATTTATAAAACTATTATGAAGGAAATAAAAAAACAGGGAAAAACAAAATTAATTAAAGTAGCTACTGTACTTAGTAATTTCTTATTAAAATTTCATATAGACATTAGAAGAAAATTATTTAAGCAAGTAATTGATGCATTAGGTGGAGAGTTAAGATTTGTTATATCAGGAGGAGCTCCAGCAGATGCTAAAATTGCAAAAGGCTTTAATGATTTGGGAATTAAAACAGTTCAAGGATATGGTTTAAGTGAAACAGCTCCTGTAATAGCAGCAGAAAATGATAGAGTAATGAAACATGGATCTGTTGGTGTTCCAATGATTAATGATGTAATCGAAATAGATAATCCAGACGAAAAGGGTATTGGAGAAATTAAAGTTAAAGGTCCTAATGTAATGCTAGGATATTATGAAATGCCAGAATTAACAAGAGAAGTATTAAAAGATGGTTGGTTCTATACAGGTGATTTAGGATATATAGATAAAAAAGGTATCATATATATAACTGGAAGAAATAAAAATATGATCGTGTTGAAAAATGGTAAGAAGATTTTTCCAGAAGAAGTAGAAACATTGGTAAATCGTATAGAATTAGTAGAAGAATGTATGGCTTTTGGATTACCTGATAAAAAAGATAAAGATGATGTAATGTTAGCTGTTAAAATAGTATATAACAAGGAAGAAGCTGAAGAGAAATATCCAGGTAAGACGAAAGAAGAATTATATCAAATAATTTGGGGAGATATAAAGCAGTTAAATACTACTTTCCCAAGATATAAACATATTCAAAAATTAATACTAACTGATGAAGAATTGATAAAAACAACTACTAAAAAAGTTAAAAGACAAGAAGAAATGAAAAAAATATTAGCAGATATGAATGAATAGTAGTAATGAAGCATAATATAGAAAATAAGTGAGTTAAAAATCTCACTTATTTTTTTGTATGTATATAATCTTCCGGCTGTGCCGGTAGTACTGAAGGCTTAAGCTTTGTGACAAGGCAACTCCCTTCATGATAT